>NZ_DAOOUM010000001.1:0-109309 GCF_035369645.1 Thermomonas sp.
CCGGGAACACCGCGCCGCGGTTCCGGCTAGAGCGCAATTCCTGATCTGCTAACCTCGCGGCGATGGCCGGGAACACCGCGCCGCGGTTCCGGCTAGAGCGCAATTCCTGATCTGCTAACCTAGCCGCCCAGTGCGGCAAATTCCCGGCTGGGTTCCGGCTAGAGCGCAATTCCTGATCTGCTAACCTCCATCACTTCGCTTGCTTTGTAATCCGTCAGTTCCGGCTAGAGCGCAATTCCTGATCTGCTAACCTTACATTCTCGATCAGGAGATTACCCTTCAAGTTCCGGCTAGAGCGCAATTCCTGATCTGCTAACCTTCATCTTGAACGCCGTGGTAATATGGATCGGTTCCGGCTAGAGCGCAATTCCTGATCTGCTAACCTACCTTCACCCCCGGCCTGAGCTTTGAATACGTTCCGGCTAGAGCGCAATTCCTGATCTGCTAACCTGGGGCCGACCCCGAGGGCGAACTCGGCGAAGTTCCGGCTAGAGCGCAATTCCTGATCTGCTAACCTGCATCCCATGATTGTCATATCGTGTCTAGAGTTCCGGCTAGAGCGCAATTCCTGATCTGCTAACCTTATGCCGGCATGGCAGTCGCTGCGGCGCTAGTTCCGGCTAGAGCGCAATTCCTGATCTGCTAACCTGCGCACCGGCATCACCCGCATGTGCCGCTAGTTCCGGCTAGAGCGCAATTCCTGATCTGCTAACCTCTGAGCGACGTGACACAGGCCCATGTGTACGTTCCGGCTAGAGCGCAATTCCTGATCTGCTAACCTCGTGGCAACGCTGGCCCAACCGTACCCCATGTTCCGGCTAGAGCGCAATTCCTGATCTGCTAACCTCCTGCGCGGCCAATGGCCAAACGCTGCCGAGTTCCGGCTAGAGCGCAATTCCTGATCTGCTAACCTGCTTGCCGTAGTGAAAGGCAATGTCATCCAGTTCCGGCTAGAGCGCAATTCCTGATCTGCTAACCTGCCTCCATCTGCGTGCTGATACTCTGCTCGGTTCCGGCTAGAGCGCAATTCCTGATCTGCTAACCTAGGTAGGGCGAATTGCCGTCGGGAAGCAGGGTTCCGGCTAGAGCGCAATTCCTGATCTGCTAACCTGCGCGCCGCGGCCAGCACGCGGCCGTGGCCGTTCCGGCTAGAGCGCAATTCCTGATCTGCTAACCTACGCGCGGCTGCTCAAGCTCAAGGGTTACAGTTCCGGCTAGAGCGCAATTCCTGATCTGCTAACCTTCGACCGGTGCCGACGACGACTACGCGGCCGTTCCGGCTAGAGCGCAATTCCTGATCTGCTAACCTCGTTAGCAACATAAGCCACTGATTTCAGTGGCTTTTTGTTTTCTATTTGCGAGAAATTTTGACGTTAACACGTCAGAAAAGCTGAAACTGCTCTGGATTGGTAAGTTTTTCACGCCGTTTTTTGTTCTCAAAACGGACGATACCGGCGTATTGCTTGTCCGTGAAATAGAGCACATACACCTTACCTCCATTCGGCAATACCGCTTGCACACGCCGTGTTGTGGTGTCGGCTTGATCGCGCCCCTCTACGAAGCGCAAGTACACTGAATATTGGCAGCGTTCAAACCCAAGATCCAGCAGGTCATGGCGAAAGTCGTTGGCTGCCTTGACGGCCTCTTGCGTATCCACCGGTAGGTCAAACATGACCAATACCCACATTAGCCGATACCCACTCAAGGGTTGGTTAGGCGACTTGTGGCCTTCAGTCTTCCTCGGCAATGGACGGTAGCGTTTCGTCCTCGCCATCACTACTCCATGGGGTCTTGCACAAGGCCTTGTTTCCCAACCAAGCAGACACGCTCTCGGCCCGATCATAAGGCAGATTGAGGTGTTTGCGCTTCTTTTCGAACACATGCGCCAATGACGTGCACAAGTGTTCAATGGCCACGGAAATCGGGCTAAGTCCATCTTCTGTCTGAATACCACGGGCCATCATCAAGGACAGCTCCCGCTTGTTGGGCGCATCTACGTCATAACGGCCTAGATCAGCCAATTGCCGCACCTGCGCATCCACGAAGGGCCGAAATGGTTCCATCAAATCGTCTACTAACCGCAAGGCATTGGCATCATTGGCGTGATGCAATGGCATACCCGGATGCAGCCCTGTGGCAAGCAAATGCCGCGCTACGGTTGCCCGCAACACGGTATAGCCGTAATTGAGCAGGGCATTGATGCCATCGGCACCTTGGTTCCGGCGAAAGTTGGGGCCAAGTAGTAAGCGCCAATAGCGGCGCGCACCCACGCCCTCCATATTGCGCGTATCACCGGATGTCACCTTTGGAATCAGTGCACGCAGGGGGGCCTCAGGTAAACCAAATGCACCCAGTGTTGCGGCCTGCATGCTCAACTTTTTGCGCACCAATTCTTGCCACAGCCGCTTTTTGGTTGGGCTTGATGCAGCAGCTTGTGCATCCAACCGTGCGCCTTGGCGATAGTGGCTGTCTACAGCGCAGACAATGCCCACGGGCATATGGTTTTTCCCGCACAGCACGATGGGGCAACCGCGCTCGGCCAATGCAACCAGCAGATTGTTGCTGTAAACCAACCCATGCGCATTGCAGATGAGTGCGGCCACGTCATCCAGTGGGACACGGCCTTGTTCTGCATTTTTGTGCGAGACCACCAGAAACCCGCGCTCCTTGTGCAGGTAGCGCGAATCCCCTGCAATCTCAACAATGCGGCCAATCATAGCTCTTGTGATGGGCTAGCAAAGGATTGCAGGCAAATTCGTAACTGTTGTGCAAGCTCAGGCAGATCATGGCGCGTGGTGTCCCAAATCACCTGAAAGTCCACATCGTGATAGCCGTGTGCGACGATGTTGCGCAGCCCATAGGCCTTTGCAAGTGGTAATTCCGGGTGCGCGTCAACAAACGCCTTGAAGCGCTGTAGCAGGTGCTTACTGGCCTCACCGATGACTTCAAAATTGCGAATGACGGCATCTTGCATCATGCGGTTTGCAAGGAATGCGTCAAAATCCGAATGGTCCACGTACTCGGCGATGCGCTCTTGCGCTTCCACAATATCCTGCAAGTAGTGCAGCAGGCGGCGATCCTGGTGCTTCATACAGGCTGCGCTTGCGCGATCACGTCATCGCGGAAGTGCCTGGAGATGGCCTTGGGTGTCAACAAGTCGATGGGGACACCTAGCAGCTGCTCCAGCTCGTAAACGATGCCACCAAGATCAAACAGTGTTGTGCCCTCTAGTGGGTCAACCAGCAGGTCAAGGTCGCTGCCTTCGGTGTCTGCACCATAAAGCACAGAGCCAAACACTCGCGGATTGGTGGCGCGGTGCGCCGCCACGATGCGACGGATAGCCTCACGGTGCGTGCTCAAGGCAGTGGACGGTCTCATGGGGTAAGAGGCTAGCGCATCCTGTGATGCGTTGCCATTGCAGTCAGCTATTCCTTGAAGCCGGGGTCGTTGATGTAGCCGAGAATGTCCACGCCAACCAGTCTCGCGCCTAGCTTGCGGAGTGGATCGGCACCCTTGCGTATATAGGAAAAGCTGTTCTCTCGATCTCGATCCCTAGCGTCAACATTAGATTCGTTGTGCTCATGTAAAGCGACACCATTACGTGAAAAAAGAGCGACCCGCATCAGCTTGAACCGCCCATCATGTTCTAGTTTAAGTATGTCGCCCTTCCGCAGCCGCATCACCAAAGACTTACCTGAGCTATAGGCAGTCTTGGACTTCGGATCAAAGTCAGGCTGGTTGGCGGTGTAGATATCCACCACATCGCCATTCCATTTGCCATTCTCTGTACGGTAAATGTCGTAGCAATAATTGCCGTCACCCTTGACGTATCGGTAGGGCTGTTTGGTTGCGCGGTCTTGGATAGGAATGACGGATAAGCGTTCTTCCATACGAATGCGGCGCACACCTGTTCGTATGGTGTAGGCATCCAGTGCGGCTTTCAGCTCCTGACCAGACAGGCCATCCAAAAGTTTCTTTAGTTCACCACGTAATGCAGGATCGGCAACGGCATCCACGTTCTTCGGAGTCAATGCAGTCAACGGCTTGCGTACCGATACCAACATCGCGCCGCTGGCATTGGGTTCTCCGCGCTGTCCGTAATTGGTGTCGTTGTGCAGGCCCGCTTCACGGCCATGGTCGGGCTTGTGGGAGACGACAATCCTGCGCACCACTTCGGCAAGCTCCTCCCGGAAGCCTACCCACGGTACGTCCAGCGATTTCAGCAATCGATTTTCGCCGTCGGCCTCGGCCTTCTTCGCGGCGGTGGATATACGCTGGATGAGCGAGCGGTCACAGACCGCAATGACAGCCGCATCCACGGCGTGATGGCGGTGGTCATCGCGGTTCTTGCCCTTGTGTTCCGGATCGAGAATCTCATTCAGCCCGTACTTCTGCCGCAGCATGGCTGTCAGGCGGCCCGTCGCCACCCAGACCTTGTTTGGCGGACAAACGGCCGTGAGGTATTGACGGGCAACGCGCGACAGGTACGCCGTATCCGTGAGATGCCGATCAAGGAAATCCTTCTCTCCTAGGAAATTCTGCAAGGCGTTTTCCTTGAAACGCTTTGCCTTGTTCTTGTGCAACCGGGCGGCGCGTTCTTCGATTTCCTTCCAGTCGTAACCCGACGGGGAGTGCCCGAACGCCTCGAACGGCGTCGAATTCTTCTTATCCCGGTTGGCGCGCGAAAGACAAAGCACCTTGTTGGACAAGCTATCGTCCAGTGAGCGTGAGAACGGCAAGATATGGTCGATTTCTACCGTCCCGTCGAACAACTGGCTCATGCTGAAGCGCTGGCCGGAGTAGATGCAATGCCTGTCGTTTGCATCTTCGCGGCCCAGTTCATCCCACAGCATCAGGCGTTGGCGGTTCTCCCGATTTTCGCGTTGTCCCAAAGCGCTCAACCGCTGGTTCAGTTTTTCATTGCGCCCCTGATTCTTGGCCTGCTCGCCTTCGAGGTCTCGGCGCTTCTGTCCGGACAAACCGAAATCGCGCGCAAGCTCCACGATGATTTCGGTCGGATGGCCCCAACGCCGGATGATCTCGTTGACCAGTTGCCGCAACTGATTCAGGCCGATATGTACAGTCGGGTTCGCCAATTTGCCGAACGTCCTCTCGTTCGGATCTTTCGCCTTCGGCGTGGGGGACGTGTAGCTGCGCAGGATTTCCCCGTAGTACGGCAATCGCTCGAAGATCTCGCCCGTATAAAAATCCGAGTGGTTGTAGCCGGCCTTCTGCGCCGCCTTGTCGTAGGTGATGACGTCGGCATCCAGAATCGGAACGATCTTCTCCAACGCTTTGCGACTCAAGCTGCCGTAGTCTTCCGGCAGTCGCGCTTTGGCCAACTGCGCGGCAATGGCGGCATCGAAGCGCCATGGCCCGTCCATCAGACGGCTCTTCAATTCCTCGGTATCGTCGATGATGTCGATCAATTCGGCTAAGTCGCGTTGTTGCTGCCGCGACATGGCGAACCATGCATCTCCCAACGAATTTTCTACACCGAGTTGGGATGCAACCACATCGCCCTTCAATCCTTTGCGCTTTTCCGACTCTAGATTGAAGCGTGTGTCTTTCGGCAGCTTGAGCGCCCTAACGATGGCGGCGAACGTCATTTCCCGCTTGCGATAAAGGGCATCGCGCAGGGTGTTGCGCTCGTCCAGCGTCAACGGGCGTTCTTCCAATCCTTCGATGACGCGCAGGTTGTTCAGTTCCTGCAATACGCGGAATTGCTGCTGCAAGGGCGACCACAACGGCTCGCGAAACTCCTCGGTCTCAAAAATGCAGCGGCCGGGCTGGACGGGTAGCAAAGGACGCTGGAACAGCAGCGTGTCGCGCAGAAAGGCGCGCGCTGCTTCCGTGCAAACATTCGGATGATGCGGAGCCTGTGCGGCCCATAACGCATCGAACTCTTCGGCGACCATCGCACGCTGCGTGTAGAGCAGGTATTCCTTGCCATCCGCCGTCGTGCGGGCGCGCACGGTTTCGCGTTGTTCGTGGCGTTTGGCGAGGTATTCGCCCATCGTCCGGCAGCCAGCGGCTGCGATGCGCTCGCGCGTCTTGCCGATGGCCGTCGCAATCTTGCCGGCCTCGTTTTCATTCTCGCCCTTGGACTTACGGCTGCTCTTGAAGCCGCGCCGCTTGGCAAGGTGATACAACGCGCGCCCTAACTCGAAAGCTGTCAGGGGCTCATCCAGACCTTTGTGGCGCAGTTCGTACGGGTCGAGTGCAGACAACGCGAGTCTTTCGTCATCGTCATTTGGCATCAAGCCAAAACGAATCAAGCCATCCATGAAGCGCGTTTGTCGCTTCAGCACGCGGTCGTGACGGCGGCGCATTTGGCGTGCTGCGCGGCGATCCGCTGCCAGTGACGCTAGCGTTTTTGGGCTTCTGCCATCGGAAAAAATTCGTGAACCCGCACGGATAATGCCAATGGGCTGATCATCATCACTCAATTGAAGTACGCACCAGCCAATCGAGTTGGTGCCGATATCCAAGCCCAAGCGATAGCGTTTCTTGAATTTCATTTCGCCCCCTGTTGACGCGGCGGTGCGTCGCTGCTAGTTTTTCCCATGAAGTAGATCAGGAATTGCGCTCTTTCCGGCAACAAGCTGAAAGATGCACCAAATCTGAGGGCCGGCCTAGCCGGCCCTTGTCTTTTGTAGCGGGTCTCTGTCGCACAGACTGAGACGGTGCCTGCCCTAAAACCCATACCGCAAAAACCCGCCATCGACGGCAATACATTCGCCGGTGATGTAGCTGGCGGCGGGCAGGCACAGGAAGGCGGCGGCGCTGGCGACTTCTTCGGGTTCGCCGATGCGGCCCATCGGGGTGCGCAGCAAAACTTCATCCAAATAATCCGGATCGGCCAATTTGTTGCTGGTGCGACGGGTGCGGATGTACCACGGGGCCACCGCATTGACGCGGATGCCGTCTTCGGCCCACTCCACCGCAAGGTTGCGGGTCATCTGATGCAGTGCGGCTTTGCTCATGCCATAGGGCGCGCCGCTGCGCACGTGGGTGATGCCGGACACGCTGCCGATATTCACGATGGCGGAGGCGGCGTGTTTGCTGAGCAACGGGTGCGCCAGCCGGCACAGTTCAAACGCGGAGAACAGATTGGTTTCGAAGATGTTGCGCCACTGGTCTTCGCCATAGTCCAGTGCGGGGCGGGTGAGGTTGCCACCGGCGTTGTTGATGAGGATGTGCAGACCGCCCAAGTCCGCCGCCCAGTCGAGAATTTCCGTGCGCTGCTCGTCATCCGTCACATCGGCGGGCAGGGCCAACACGGCATCTTCAGGGCCGGGGAATTCGTCTTCCAGTTCGGCGCGTGCGGACTCCAATAATTCGGCGTCACGCGCCACCATCAACACCTGCGCACCCAACCCCAGCAGCTCGCGACAAATGGCCAAGCCAATGCCGGCGCTAGCGCCGGTGACAAGGGCGCGTTGGCCATCAAGACTCCAGCGGGGTGAGGGCATGGGCGGCTCCATCATGAGGTTCAGCGTAGGATAGGCCAAGCCCTGCTTGGAGGAAGCATCATGCGTTGGAATTCGCTGTTGTTGCCGATGTTGTGCCTACTCGCCGCGTGCTCGGCCCCGCCACCGCCGGACCCCGCGCAGCGGCCGGAGCCGAAGGCAGCGGCGCCGGCATCGCCCATTACGGCAACGGCCAATGCCTACAAAGATGCGGCACACACCGCCGCGGACACCGTGCAAACGCAGGCGGCGGAGCAGGCCAAGCAGGCGGATGCGGCGACGCAGTGACTTGGCTAAGGCTGGTGAGTACTGGAATACGACGAAGGCAGTGTTTCGCAGTGGGTATCGCGAATTACTGCAGAAGCCAACGTTGGATCGAGTTGCTGCCAGCGACGCACCACCAAGCATGCGACGACTTCGGCACCTCGGGCCTGCAGATGCGTGTCATCGGCGAGCCCCTGTGCGGGTACGGGTATCGTTCGATGGCAACTTCCGAGCCAAGCTGTGGGAGGCATGGAATGGGCAACCACAGTCGATATTGCATGCTTTGATGGCATTGGCTGACATCGCGTTTGCCGACCACCGTGATATTGCACTCGTTCTGGGGAAGGACGTTGATGGCACAGATCCGCTGCAGCGTTTCGCCGGTGCCGCCACTGCTGCATTCGCGGCGTTCCCGCACTTAAAAACACTTGCGGCGACGGTGCGCACTCAGCCACGCGCAGATCATCATCAACTGGGGGCAATGTTGGCGAGTCGCGATGGTGGAACACAACAATGCGCACCAATTGAGCTTGGCAATATCGTGGATCGCATTGGGACTGGGGATGCGTTTGCAGCAGGGGTCTTACATGGGATGTTGAGCGGAATGTCCGACACCGAGAGCTTAGCGTTTGGCCAAGCCGCCGGAGCACTCAAGCATTACTTTCCGGGCGATGCATTGAATGTAGATGTGGATGCGGTGCAGGCGGTGGTCAATGGCGAGCGCTTGGACGTGCGCCGTTGATCGACGCACGTCCCAAAGCGAGGATGCTTACAGCGGCGAGCACAGGCAATACGCCAGCGCCTTGACGCGCTGTTGGCCGGGTGTGTCCAGCGCGTCCTGCACGAAGCGGAATACCGGCTGTTCCTGCACGCGGCGGGCCAGCAGCAACTCGGCACTGCCACTGTGTTGCAGTAGCGCCAGCCCGGCACGGCTTTGCAACATACCGCCCAGCAGTTGCGAGAATGGGGTGGTGCTATCTTCGATATAACGCGTTTGCCATGCCTCCGGCTTGCCCAACTTGGCGCGGTTGGCGGCATCGGTCACGGCATCTTTCAGGCTGCCAAACGCATCCACCAAGCCGCGCTCCTTGGCCTGCGCGCCACTCCACACACGGCCTTGGGCAATGCTGTCGATCTGCTCCACGGTCTTGCCGCGCGCATTGGCCACGCGGCCGGTGAAGTCGCGATAGCCCTTTTCGATCACCGCTTGCACGGTGGTGGCCACACCCGGGTCCAGTGCGCGGGTCAGGTCAAACGCGCCGGCATATTTGGCGGTGGCCACGCCATCGGTATGCACGCCTATTTTGTCGAGGCTGCGATCGAGGGTGGGGAATAGGCCAAAGATGCCAATTGAGCCGGTAATCGTGGACGGGTCGGCATAGATGCGGTCGGCATTCATGCTGATCCAGTACCCGCCGGAGGCGGCGACATCGCCCATCGACACCACCACCGGTTTGCCGGCGGTCTTCAAGGCGGCTACTTCGCGACGGATTTGTTCCGATGCAAACACTTCACCGCCGGGTGAGTTCACCCGCAGCACTACCGCTTTGACGTCGTCGTTGTCGCGGGCTTGGCGCAGCAGTGCCGAGGTAGAGTCGCCGCCCACTTTGCCGTTGGGCAGTTTGCCGCCGGCGATTTCACCTTCGGCCACCACCACCGCCACCTGCGGGCGGCTATCGGTTTGCGGCAAGCTGCGGTCCAGGTGTTGCAGATAGGTGTCGAAGCTGACCTGACGGTAGCCACCATCGGCGTTGTCGTCGGCCACGCCGCGCTGGGTGAGCAGGGTTTCAACGTCTTCACGGGTTTTCAGTCCGGTCACCAATTTTTGCTGCAAGGCCAGTTGTGCCAAGTCGCCGTGGGCGGCGCTGACTTGCTCTGGCAAGGTGTTAGCAAAATTGGACAGTGTGGCCGGATCCAAGCCGCGTGCTTTGCCGATATCGGCCAGCATGCGCTGCCAAATATCGCCCATCCAGTACAGATCGGCTTCCTTGGATGCTGGCGATGCGGCATCCAAAATATAAGGCTCGGCGGCGGATTTGAAGGTGCCGACTTTGAACAAGTGCACATCCACGCCCAGCTTGTCTTGTAGCGCGGTATGGAAGAACTGCCGGTACGAGGCCAGCCCATCCAGCATCACCCCGGCCGAGGACATCGGGTCGAGGTAAATTTCATTGGCTTGCGCTGCCAGTTGGTATTGCCCCTGCGTGAAGCCCTGACCAAATGCCACCACTTGTTTGCCGGATGTGCGCACAGCGGCCAACGCCGCGCCGACTTCACGCAGCGAAGCAAACCCGGAGGGTTGCAGCTCATCCAAATTTACCGCCAGCCGCTCGATACGCTTGTCGGTGCGCGCCGCCTCCAGCACGCGCAGAGCATCGCGCAAGCGCAGCTCGCGGCAATCGCGGCTGTTGGTGGCACGGGCCAAGCTGCGGCTGAGTGCATCGCAAGTGTATTGCTCAACCAGACGCCCTTCCGGTGCAAACACCAAAGTGGTGCGATCCTCCAGTGGGGTCAGTTTGCCGCCGCCCAGCATCGCCATCAGCAGGATGACCAGCACGAGCAAGAACAGCAGGTTGAACACCAGCCTGCGGGTGAAGTTGACGGTATTCCACAGGCCAACCACGAGACTGGCGATGGGGCCGCGACGGCGCGGTTGATTCATTGAAAACTCCGGGGGAAGACGTGAGCGCAAGCGGTTGTACAGGGGGACATGCTAACCAAGGATGGCGCAGGCTTCATGCGCCGTCGGTCATGGGGGTATGCCGCGTGGGCAATTGTTGGCTACTGCGCAGGAAGCGCCGGCTTAGCAAGATGGCAGCCACCAGCAGGCCGGCACTCAGCCCCAGCCACATGCCTTTGGGCCCCCAACCCAGCCACAGGCCCAGCCCGGCACCCACCGGCATGCCGATGCCCCAATACGCCAGCGCGGTCAGCCACATTGGCACGCGGGTGTCTTGCAGGCCACGCAATGCGCCGGCGCAGACCACTTGCACGCCATCGGGAAACTGAAACAACGCGGCATACAGCAACAGGCTGCCGCCCAGCGCAATCACCGCCGGGTCGGTGCTGTAGAGCGCGGCGATGGTGTTGTGGCCCAGCAACATCAACAGCGCCGAACAGGTCTGCGTGACCATCGCCAACACTAGCCCAGCAAACGCGGCGTTGCGAATGCCGGGTAAGTCGCTGCGCCCCAGTGCATGCCCTACCCGCACCGTGGTGGCCTCGGCAATTCCAAATGGCAGCATGAAGCACAGCGTGGCCACGTTCAGTGCCACTTGGTGGGCGGCCACCGGCACATCGCCCAAGCGCCCAATCAGCAATGCGGTGACCGCAAACAGGCCGCCTTCCATGGTCACCATCACCCCAATCGGTAATCCGGTGCGCAGCAAGGGCCGCAGTGCCGCCCAGCGCGGCCCTTGCCAATGCGAAAACAGCGCAAGGTCACGAAAGCGTGGGCTGCGTGCCAGATACCACGCAAACGCCAGCGCCTGTGCCCAAAACACCAGCGCGGTGGCCACGCCAATGCCAACCACCCCCAGCGCAGGCAAACCCAAGCGGCCATTGGTCAGCACATAGGCCACCGGAGCCAATAATGCCAAGCCGCCAAACCCCACCAGCATGGTGGGCATCGACCAATGCAGGCCATCGCTGAGATAGCGCATCGCCAGATACAGCGTGAACGCCGGGATACCCCAACGCACCGCATGTAAAAAGGCGGTGACGCCGGGCACGATGTCGGCGGTGATGCCCATTGGCCGCAGCAGTAACGGGGCGAGCGAAAGCAGCACAAACAAGCCCAGCCCCAGTGCCAGCGCGAGCCATAAGGCCTGCCGAAACAAGGGTCCAATTTCGGCGCGGCGGCCACCGCCATCCAACTGCGAGACCGCCGGCGGCAACGCCATCAAGGTCCCCATCGGGGCCAGTAAGGGCAGCCACAGCAAGGCGGTGCCCACCGACATTGCGGCCAAGGTGGCGGTGCCGTGATGACCGGCGATCAGCGCATCGACAAAACTCACCAGCCCAGACGCCAAGTGTCCGGCGGCCAATGGCGCAGCCAAGCGTGCGGTACGCCGCACTTCGTGCAGGAAGCGGGCGGGTGTGGGGGGCGTGTGCATAGGAAGTATCAGGTTCGCGCTAGCGTGGATGCGCGCGGCCTGTCATTTTATCGGTATGCAGATGAACCCCGCGACCGATACTCCCAGCCCGCCCGCGACACCAGCGCCTTGCCGCAATTGTGGGACGGCCTTGCAAGGCCCCCATTGCCATGCCTGCGGGCAGCCGGTCAAAGGCTTGATGCGGCCCATTGGCAGCGTATTTGGCGATTTGCTGGACAGCGTGTTTGATTTCGATGCGCGCATCGTACGCACGCTCAAGCCGTTGTTCTTGCGCCCCGGGTTTTTGACCCTGGAATATTTTGCGGGCCGCCAAATTCGGTATGTCACGCCGTTTCGGTTGTTTTTCTTTTTGGCGGTGCTGGCGTTTTTCATCGCCCGCCTGACCGTGCAGGTGGACAACACCGGCGCGATGGCGGGCACGCAAGACGCATTTGCGCAGGCCACCACGGTGGCAGCGGTGGAGAAAATTCGCGACGCGCAATTGGCGCAAATGGCGCAGGCCAAGCGCGACATGGCGGGAACGCCAGCAGCTCCCGGGATCGTTGGCGTCGAAGTCGGGGAGGCACGTATTCGAGAGGCTGCCGATGCGCGTATTCGGGCCTTGCAAGGCACCCCGGCAGGTGCCCCTGCAAGCGATCCTGCACACGTGGGCCTCGTCATTCATGGTCAACCTTGGGATGCCGAAAAACACCCGGTTGCGATCGGTTGGCTACCTGCATTCGCCAACCAATGGATCAACGATCAAGTCAAGCGCGGTAGCGACAACGTGGCGCGCCTTAAACGCGACCCGGGCGCGTTCAAAGATGCGGTGTTGAGCGTCATTCCCACAACCTTGTTTGTGTTGGTACCGGTCTTTGCCTTGATGTTGAAGCTGACCTATTTGTTGCAGCGCCGGCTGTATATGGAGCATCTGATCGTGGCCCTGCACAGCCACGCATTTTTGTGTTTGGCGCTGTTGCTGACCCTGCTGGCGGCAGTGCCGGCAGAAACCTTCGCCCCCGACGGCACGCGCCTGAACACAGTATTTGATTGGGTGATAGCTGGCTTGCTGCTGTGGATGCCGGTGTATTTGCTGTTGATGCAAAAGCGCGTGTACGCACAGGGCTGGCCGATGACACTGGTGAAGTTCACGGTGCTGGGCTTTGTTTATTCGATTTTGCTGGCCTTCGCCGTCACCGCGGCTGCCTTGATTGGACTGGTGGAAATGTGAGCAGCGCGGTGATCTACGAAGTCAACATCCGTGTGGCGGCGGCCATCGAGACCGACTATCGCGCGTGGCTGGTCGAGCATATCGCGGCCATGTTGGCCTTGCCGGGGTTTGTGCGCGCGCACTGTTTCGATGTGCTCGATCCCGCACCGGCCCCCGGATTTGTGGCGTTGTGTGTGCATTACCACCTGCGCGATGCGCAGGCATTGCAAGCCTATTTCGAGCAATATGCCGCAGGCATGCGTGCAGATGGCATCACCCGGTTTGGTGACAACTTCAGTGCCAGCCGGCGGGTATTACGCGAGTGCCATGCAGCGGGGTGCGTTAGCGGTTCAAGCGTGCCTGCAACCATGCCGAGCGCTGCGCCGCAGGCAGCGCCAATAGCTCACGGCGCAAGTCGGCGCGGGCTTCAGGCGGGGTGATTTGCGCCAGCCGCGCAAGGGTGTCGGTGTCGTCTGCGCTGGCGTTGCGCAAAAGCTGCAATAGCGCATCACGTTCACCGGCATCGACATACGCAAACAGCGGCGCGATGCGCGGCCATTGGCGGCCCAACTGCGGGCCCAGATGCCAGCCGCGATGGGCATCAAACGTCTGCTGGGCATAGCGCTGACGCAGCTGTTGTTGTTGCGCCAGCGGCAGTGTGTGGAACTGGGCGGCGGTGGCACGCAAGGTGCTGCGCTCGGCCTCAGTCAATGCCTGCCATTCGGCCATCGCACCGCGTAGCCAGGCGGTCTGGCGTAGGTCGGCGCGGTTCCACTGTGGCGCGGGTGCGGGTGCGGGAGCGACGGTTGCCGGGGCGGCGTTGGACAAGGGCTCGGGCAGCGAACTTAGCCATGCCAGCAGCGGCAGGTCACGCGCCAGCAGTAATGCTTGTGGCGCGGCAAACAGGGCGCGGTCGGGGTCGTTGGCTGGATCGGCGGGATCAAATGTCGCCTTGGGTGCGGCGGCCGCGGGCAAGGGCTCTACCCGCACACGGTTGTGCCATGCGCTTAGCAGGGCGCGCCCGCGCGGGTGCAAGAAAAACGTCGCCAACAACGCCAACAAGCAGACCGCCACACCCAGCCATAACCAGCGCAACAGATGCCGGTGTGGCGGCGGCAATGGTGCCGCAGTTGGTGCCGGCGGTGGGGGTGCTGTGGACGCGCGCGCAGTGGGCATCGGCGGCGTGCTGCTTGCAGTGCTGGTGGCACTGGCGTCGATGTCTGGATCGGAGGGGGCATCAGCGGCCTCCAAGGCCTGCTGCACGGCGTCGCGCCAGTGCCGCCAGACGGCGAGGTCAGGCTGCCCTTGCCGGTCGCGCGGCAGCGCATCGCGGATGCGCTGCTGGTAATCGCGAATAGCAATGCCCAGTGCGGCTGCGGCGTCAGACTCATCCAGGCACACCACCAAATGCAGCAATACCGCAGCGCGCGCCGCGGCAGGCAACTGTGCAATCGCCGGAAGTGGGCAGCCGTCGGCAACGACAGCCTGTCCCATTGCCGGGACCGACAACAACAGCCGCCAGTATTGCAGCGGCCATTGCGCAATCGGCCACTGCTCGGCTTCCGTCGCAAACACCTGCGCGGTTACCGCCAATGCCCGCTGCGCGGTCGCTACGTGCCCCGTCTGCACATGCGCCAAAAGGCGTGCACGCCGTTCCACGCCGCGCAAAAACGCGGCAATCGCCGGGGACTGTGGGGGGGCGGGGGATTGAGAGGTCATAGCAGGCCGGTTGCGGTGCCGCATCTTAGCCTGCCGCAGGGTATTTGGATGGCTTGACAGTCGCGCATGGTGCGGCTCCGCTAGCGCCCATGCGGGCTGTGGATATCGCAGTTGTGCACAGCGGCAAAATTTGCCACGCCGGGCGGGTTTCACAAGATCTTCACCCCGAGCAAAGGCGATGTTCCACGGATAACCATATGATTTTTAAGAAATCTTTTAAGTTGGCGTTTTTTTCACCAAGATGACAGCAAGCGCATCCGGTGGCGCTTGCGCGCGACTGGGAAGGCTAAGTTCACAGAGTTATCCACAGCCTGTGTGGATAAGCCGTGTTTCCTATGAATAACAGACACTTGCCGTGCTTACGTCAGACAAAAATGAGCAATGCTTGGCAACTTCGGCCTGCGTGCCCTGGCTTGCGCTTGGTGTGCGCTAGGTGCGTCCGGCTAGACTGGGCTGATGCCCCCCTCCCTCGCCCTGCGCGTGGCGCTGCCGGTGCCATTGCCGCGCCTGTTCGACTATCTGCCACCCGCCGGTGTGGCGGCGAACGCCGTGGCGGTGGGCCAGCGTCTGCGGGTGCCATTTCACGGGCGGGAGCTGTGCGGCGTGGTGGTGGCGCAGGTTCCGGCCACCGACGCGCTTGCCTTGAAAACCGCCTTGGCCGTGGTGGACGCCCAGCCGTTGCTGCACAGTGAACTACTGGCTTCGTTGCACTGGCTGGCCAGCTATCTGCACGCGCCACTGGGTGAAGTGCTGGCCACGGCCATGCCGGCGCTGCTGCGGCGTGGTGCGCCCGCACCCGACACCACCTGCTACGGCTGGAAATTGAACGAAGCCGGCCAGACCGCGCTACCGGCGATGCGCGCGGGCAAGCCAAAGGCATTGGCCGAATGGCTGCGGGTGCTGCGTGATGAAGACGGGCTGGATGCGGCATTCCCCGGCTGGCGCACAGCACTGCGCGGTCTGCGCGAACGCGGGTTGGTCGATCACGTCGTGCTGGATGCGGCGGCGCGTGTCATGCCGGTACAGGCCGCAATTCAGCCCAATGACGAGCAGCAGAACGCCATCGACGCGATCCGTGCGGCCGAAGGCTTCGCGCCCTTTTTGCTCGACGGCGTCACCGGCAGCGGTAAGACCGAGGTGTATCTGCAGGCGATTGCCGCGTGTTTGGCGCGTGGCCAACAGGCCTTGGTGCTGGTGCCGGAAATTGGCCTGACTCCGCAAGCACTGGCGCGGTTCCGGGCGCGGTTGGGGGTGCCGGTGCATGCGCTGCATTCGGGGCTGAACGATAGCGAGCGTGCCAAGGTGTGGCTGCAAGCCGCCAGCGGGCAGGCGCGGGTGATCGTGGGCACGCGCTCGGCGGTGTTCGTGCCACTGCCGGAGGCGGGTTTGATCGTGATCGATGAAGAACACGACGGCAGTTACAAACAGTTTGATGGCATCCGCTACCACGCCCGCGACTTCGCGCTGGTGCGCGCGCGTGCGCTGGGCGTGCCCATTGTGCTGGGCAGCGCCACCCCAGCACTGGAAACCCTGCACAACGCCCGCACTGGCAAGTTCACCGGGCTGCGTTTGCGCCAGCGTGCAGGCGCAGCCAAGCCACCGCAGGTGCGGGTGCAGGACGTGCGCAAACGGCCGCTGCACGCAGGGCTGTCGGAGCAAACCTTGCTGGCAATCCGCGAAGCGCTTCAGGCCGGCGGGCAAGTGCTGGTGTTTCGCAACCGACGTGGCTATGCCCCGGTGCTGCTCTGCCATGACTGCGGCTGGAGCGCGCATTGCCCACGCTGCAGCACGCCGGAAAAACCCACGCCGATGACCGTGCACGCGCATGGCAAGCGCCTGCAATGCCACCATTGCGGGTATCGCAAGCCCGCGCCGCCGGCCTGCCCCGATTGCGCCAGCTTGGGCTTGCAGCCGCAGGGCAATGGCACCGAGCGTATCGAAGCCGAATTACAGGCGCGCTTTGCCGATGTCCCGGTGATCCGCATTGACCGCGCCAGCAGCGGCCATCGCGATGCCTTGCAAACCCACTTTGACACCCTCGGCACGCAACCGGGCATTTTGGTGGGCACGCAAATGCTGGCCAAAGGCCACGACCTGCCCAAGCTCACCTTGGTGGTCGTGGTCGGGATCGACGAAGGCCTGTTTTCTGCCGATTTCCGCAGCAGTGAAAAATTGGCGCAGTTGCTGATTCAAGTGGCTGGCCGTGCAGGCCGTGCCGACAAACCCGGCACGGTGCTGCTGCAAACCCATCACCCCGAGCACCCGCTGCTGCTCACCTTGATTCAAGGCGGCTACCACGCCTTTGCCGACGGCGAGCTGGCCTTGCGTGAGGCCGCCGGCTTCCCACCGTTTGCGCATCTGGCCTTGCTGCGTGCCGAGGACAAGCACAGCGAGCCGCCGCAGCAGTTTTTGCAACACGCCAAAACCCTGCTGGCCGCACACCCCATCGACGCACACGGCCCGCTGCCCGCGCCGATGCCGCGCCGCGCCGGCTACCAGCGCCAGCAATTGATCCTGTCATCGCCCAGCCGCCGCGCACTGCACGCCGCGCTAGGCCACATGATGCCCGCCCTATACACCGCGCCGGTCGCGCGCAAACTGCGCTGGTCACTGGATGTGGATCCGCAGGATCTGTATTGAATGGCAGCATCGGTGACAATGACACCTGACGTCCTGCCGAAGTGCACCATGACCACCCAACTCGACCAGCTCCGCCAGCATTCCATCGTGGTTGCCGATACCGGCGATATCGACGCGATTGCGCGTTTCGCACCGATGGATGCCACCACCAACCCCTCGCTGCTGCTGAAGGCAGCGGTGCTGCCGGCGTATGCGCCGCTGCTCGATGCCGCCATCGCGCAGGCGGGTGGTGCAGATCGCGCGGGGGATGCCTGCGACCGTCTGGCCGTCGCCATCGGCGGCGAGATCCTCAAGCTGATCCCGGGCCGGGTGTCCACCGAAGTGGATGCGCGCTTGAGTTTCGATACGCAGGCCACGGTGGCCAAGGCGCGCAAATTGGTGGGCCTGTATGCCGATGCGGGCATCGGTGCTGATCGCTTACTGATCAAAATTGCGTCCACCTGGGAAGGCATCCGCGCCGCCGAAGTGCTGGAGCGCGAAGGCATCCATTGCAACCTCACCTTGCTGTTCTCGTTCGCACAAGCGGTGGCTTGCGCCGAAGCAGGCGTGTACCTGATTTCGCCGTTCGTGGGTCGCATCCTCGACTGGCATCTGGCCAATGGCATGGCGAGGCCGCAAACGCCACAGGACGATCCCGGCGTGCAGTCGGTGACGCGCATTTGGCAGCACTACAAACAACACGGTTACCCAACCGTGGTGATGGGCGCCAGCTTCCGCAACACCGGTGAAGTGCTGGCACTGGCCGGCTGCGACCGGCTGACCATTTCGCCAGAACTACTGGCAGAACTCGCCGCAACCGACGCCAGCATTGCGCCCGCCTTGGTGGACGATGGCAAGCGCGCCGCGCCACCGGCAGCGCTGGATGAAACCCACTTCCGTTGGCAACACAACGAAGACGCAATGGCCACCGAAAAACTGGCCGATGGCATTCGCAAATTCGCGCTGGATCAAGGCAAGCTGGAAGCCTTGCTGGCGGCGAAGCTGGGCTGAGACTGCGGGGATGACGGCCCAGCGCATGCGCGTGGTGATCGTCGGCGGCGGCTTTGCCGGCCTGTGGGCGGCGCGCGCGCTGGCGACGGCCAAGGTGGAGATCGTGCTGATTGATCGCGGCAACCACCACCTGTTCCAGCCGCTGCTGTATCAAGTCGCCACCGCCGGCCTGTCCGCGCCCGATATCGCCGCGCCCTTGCGGCATATCCTGCGCAAGCAGAACAACGTCGAAGTGCGGATGGCCACCGTCACCGGCATCGACGCGGCGTCCAAGCGCATCGTGCTGGACGATGGCGCCACGCTCGATTTCGATGTCCTGTTGTTGGCCAGCGGTGCCACCCACGCCTACTTCGGCAACGACCACTGGGCGACGCATGCGCCGGGCTTGAAGTCGCTGGACGATGCGCTGGACCTGCGCCGCAAATTGCTGCTGGCGTTCGAACGTGCGGAAGCGGCAACCGATCCGGCCGAGCGTGCCGCTTGGTTGAGCTTCGCCATCGTTGGCGGCGGCCCCACCGGCGTGGAGCTGGCCGGGACGCTGGCGGAAATTGCCCGCCACACACTGAAGGACGAATTCCACAACATCAATCCTGCCAGTGCGCGCGTGCGCTTGGTCGAAGCCGGGCCGCGCGTGCTGGCGGCGTTCCCGGAAGACCTGTCGGCAAAGGCGAAACGGCAGCTGGAAAAACTCGGCGTCGAAATCTCGCTGGGCACGCCGGTGAAGGACATCAGCGCCGATGGCTACATCTTAGGCGACACCTTCATGCCGGCCAAAACGGTGGTGTGGGCGGCAGGCGTGGCCGCATCACCATTGGGCGCGATGCTGGGTGTGCCATTGGATCGCGTCGGCCGCGTGCAGGTGCAGCCGGACCTGAGCGTGCCGGGGCATTCCGATATCTTCGTTGCCGGCGATCTTGCTGCATTGCTGCAAGCCAACGGCAGGCCGGTGCCCGGCGTTGCGCCGGCGGCCAAGCAGATGGGCCGCTACGTGACGCAGGTGCTGCGTGCACGGCTGGCCGGCCGTGCGCCACCGCCCGCGTTTGCCTACAAGGACTACGGCAACCTGGCCACCATCGGGCGCATGGCGGCGGTGGTCGATCTTGGCAAACTGAAGGTTTCCGGCTTGCTGGCGTGGTGGTTCTGGCTGGTGATGCACGTGTTCTTCCTGATCGGCTTCCGCAACCGGCTGGTGGTGCTACTCAACTGGTGGTGGGCGTACTGGAGCTACCAACGCGCGGCACGGATCATCCTCGGTGCCAGTCGCGAGCCAGCGGAGGCGCGCGATGGTGAATGACACCCACGTCATTTCCACCCTGTTGCTGCTGTTCGATCTGATCGGCACCTTCGTGTTCGCGCTCAGCGGCGGCGTGCTGGCGGTGCGCAAGCGGCTGGATTTGTTCGGTGTGCTGGTGCTGTCCTGCGCGGCGGCGGTGTCCGGTGGCATCGTGCGCGATGTGCTGATCGGCGCACACCCACCGGCCTCGCTGGCCGACTGGCGCTATCTGGTCACGGCGATGGTGGCCGGGTTGGTGACGTTCCGTTGGTGCGGGGTGATCGAGCGCCTGCGCAACCCGGTGCAATTGTTCGATGCCGCCGGCCTCGCCCTGTTCGCAGTGCTGGGCACTGGCAAGGCGCTGGCGTTCGGGCTGTCGCCGTTCGCGGCGATGCTGCTGGGCATGGTCACCGGCATCGGCGGCGGCATCGCCCGCGACGTGCTGGTGGCGCGGGTGCCGGTAGTGCTACAGGCCGAACTCTATGCCATTGCGGCACTGGCGGGCGGCGGTGTGGTGGCGTTGGCCGCCGCGTTCGGGCTGCCACAACACCCCGCCATGGTGCTAGGCGCACTGGTCTGCTTCGGCCTGCGCTACATGGGCATCCGCCGTGGCTGGCGGCTGCCGGTGGCGGGGCCGCGCGAGTAGGTAGGCGGGGAGATTCGCCGCCCTCAGACGGCCTCACGCACTGCGGCTGCCCGCTGCCGGTCAGTCACGTTCATGTCTGTATCACCCCACCTGCACCAAGCGCAACGGGTTGTCCCACTCGCGCAGCAACTCCGCTTGCCGGGTGCGGGCTTTGTGTAGGTGCGCCTCTTTGACGTGACCGTAGCCGCGGATGTGTTCGGGCACGCTGGCGATATCGGCGGCGAGGTCCACATTGCCGGCGTCGAGTTTGCTCAGCAGTGCGGTGATGGTGGTTTCGTATTCGCCAATCAGTGCGCGTTCGCTGCGGCGTTCGGCGGTGTAGCCGAACACATCCAGCGGGGTGCCGCGCAGGCCGCGCAGTTTCGCCAACACAGCGAACGCGGTGAACACCCACGCGCCGTATTCTTTCTTCACCAGTTGGCCTTGTGCGTTTTTCTTGGCCAGCAGCGGTGGGGCGAGGTGGAAGTGCAGCTTGTAGTCGCCTTCAAACTGCGCTTGCACATGCTTTTTGAATTCGCCGCTGGTGTACAGACGCGCCACTTCGTATTCGTCTTTGTACGCCATCAGTTTGAAGAAGTAGCGGGCCACCGCTTCCGACAGATCACTGCTGCCCGGTGCCTTGGCAGACTCCGCAGCGCGCACCTTGGCCACGAAGTCGGTATAGCGTTTGGCGTAGCGGGCGTTTTGATAGCCGGCAAGGAAAGCAGCGCGGCGCGTGATGACTTCATCCAGTGAGCGCGACAGGTGTGCATCGTCGAGCGGTGCAAAGGCGGCTTCGCCCGCGCCGGTGGCAGGCACATGGCGCAGCGCATCGCCATCGCGCAGGCCGGCAGTGAACGGGGTGAGTCCCGACTCGCCCGCATCGTTGGCGGTCGCCCCCAACACCGGCAACACATGTGCTTTCGCTTCGGCGGAGGTGGGCGTGTTGCGCACGATGCCGGCGGCTTCAACCACGGCCGGCAAGTCGATCACCGCCAGCCGGCCCCACGCGAATGCGGTTTTGTTCATCTCGATCGCCGCGCCATTGAGTTCAATCGCGCGCATCAAGGCATCCAAGGAAATCGGCACCAGCCCCTGCTGCCACGCATAGCCGAGGATAAACAGATTGGCGGCGATGGCATCGCCGATCAGCGCTGTCGCAATTTTGGTGGCATCGATCTGCAGCGGTGCCTGCCCGTTCAGCGCAGTACTGATGGCCTTGACGATATCGGCGGCGGGGAACTGCATGTCCGGGCGGGTGGTGAAGGTGCCGGGCATCGCTTCGTAGGTGTTCATCACCACGGTGCTGCGCTCGGGACGGATTTTGGAGAGCACCCAATAATCGTTCACCACCACCATGTCGCAACCCAGCACCAGGTCGGCTTCACCGGCGGCAATCCGCACAGCATGGATGTCGGAAGGTGTTTTGGCGATGCGGATATGGGTGGTGACGGCGCCGCCCTTTTGCGCCAGACCGGTTTGGTCAAGCACGCTGGCGCCCTTGCCTTCCAAGTGCCCGGCCATCCCCAGCAACGCACCAATCGTGACCACGCCGGTGCCGCCGACGCCGGTGATCAAAATATTCCACGGTTGCGACAAATCACTGCGCATCTGCGGTGCGGGCAAATTGGCCAGCAACGAGGCAGTGTCCACTTTTTTGCCCTTGCGCAGCTTGCCGCCATGCACGGTGACGAAGCTGGGGCAGAAGCCTTCCACGCAAGAAAAATCTTTATTGCAATCGCTCTGGTTGATACTGCGCTTGCGGCCGTATTCGGTTTCTTTGGGCAACACCGACACGCAGAAACTTTTCACCCCGCAATCGCCGCAGCCTTCGCAGACCAGCGAATTCACCAGCACGCGCTTTTGCGGATCCACCAACTTGCCGCGCTTGCGGCGGCGGCGTTTTTCGGTGGCGCAGGTCTGGTCGTAAATCAGGATGCTAGTGCCTTGCACTTCACGCAGCATTTTCTGCACGGCATCGAGGTCACGACGGTCGTGGAAGGTGGTGCCCTGCGGGAAGAGCGCAGGATCCGTCCACTTGTCGATGTCATCACTGACCAACGCAATGGTCTGCACGCCTTCGGCACGCATTTGTGCGGCGATTTGTGGCACGGTCAAGGTGCCATCGACAGGCTGGCCGCCGGTCATCGCGACCGCGTCGTTGTAGAGGATTTTGTAGGTGATGTTGACGCCAGCGGCAATCGACTGACGAATGGCCAGCGAGCCACTGTGGAAGTAGGTGCCATCGCCCAAGTTCTGGAAGATATGCGGGGTGTCGGTGAATGGTGCTTGCCCGGCCCATGTCACGCCTTCACCGCCCATATGGGTAAAGGTGTCGGTGTCGCGGTTCATCCACGTCACCATGTAGTGACAGCCAATGCCGCCCTGCGCGCGGCTGCCTTCCGGCACCTTGGTGCTGGTGTTGTGCGGGCAGCCGGAGCAGTAATGCGGCACCCGTGGGAAGTTGGCGCGCGGCAGTGCCAGCTCGCCTTCCTTGCGTTCGATCCAGCCCAATACGGCGTCGATTTGTTCGCTGCGATGAAAGCGTTGCAAGCGACGGCCAATCACATTGGCGATGGTGGCTGGGGTCAGCTCGCCAGTGGACGGCAAAATCCATTCGCCTTGCTCATCGTATTTGCCGACGATGGACGGGCGTGGGCCCCAGCTGTCTGGCCAGTTGTAGAACTGTTCTTTGATCTGGCGCTCGATGAAGGCTTTCTTTTCCTCCACCACCAAAATGTCTTCCAGCCCACGCGCAAACGCTTCAATGCCGCGCGGCTCCAGCGGCCAGGTCATGCCCACTTTATAGACGCGAATGCCGATATCGGCGCAGGCGGCTGCATCCAAACCCAAGTATTCCAGCGCCTGCAGTACGTCCAGATAGCTCTTGCCGGTGGTGACGATGCCCAGCCGCGCCGTGGGTGAGTCTTGCACCACGCGGTCGATACGGTTGGCCCGCGCGAAGGCTTGCGCGGCTTTCACCGCGTAGCGATGCAGGCGCATTTCCTGCTCCATCGGCGGATCGGGCCAGCGGATATTCAGACCGCCCACGGGCATTTCGAAGGCATCATCGCCGGGCAACACAATTTGCAGCGCGTGTGGATCGACCTGTACCGAAGCCGAGGATTCCACCGTTTCGGCAATCGTTTTGAAGCCCACCCAGCGGCCGGTGTAGCGGCTCATCGCCCAACCCAGCACGCCCATATCAAGGATGTCTTGCACGCCGGCGGGGTTCAAGATCGGCATCATCGCGCTGACAAATTCGTCCTCGCTGCCGTGCGGCAAGGTGGAGCTGCGGCAAGCATGATCGTCAGCGGCCAGTGCCAGCACGCCGCCCAGCTTGGAGGTGCCCGCCGCGTTGGCATGTTTGAACACATCGCCACAGCGGTCCACACCGGGGCCTTTGCCGTACCACATGCCAAACACGCCATCGTGCTTCGCGCCCGGGAACAAGCCCGGCTGCTGCGTGCCCCACACCATCGTCGCACCGAGGTCTTCATTCAAGCCGGGGGTGAACTTCACCTTGGCCGCTTCCAGATGTTTCTTGGCGCGCCACAATTCCAGATCGAAACCGCCCAAGGGGCTACCGCGATAGCCACTGATAAACCCCGCCGTGTTCAGCCCCGCGCGTTCATCGCGCAATTTTTGCACCAAAGGCAGACGCACCAAGGCTTGCACACCGGAGAGATAAATCCGGCCTTGGATGCGGCGGTATTTATCGTCCAAGGTGTAATCGGCATCCAGCACGTCGGCGGTGAGCAACGACTTGGCGGATTCGGGCGAGGACAGTTCGGCGGTGCTGGTCATAACGGACTCCAGAAAACGACAGAACGCCGCAGCGAAGGCGGCGTTCGAGCAAAGACTCGGTATTTTAGCAGGGAGTGCCGGCCCTGACTTTCAGGTGATGCCGTTGCCGTATGCCAGAATCGCCACCTCGTATTTCGCTGGGGAAGAGGGGATGTCGCCACAAATCAAGGGGCTGGTGTTTGCGCTACTGCTTGTGGGTGTCAGCGCGGGCGCAGTTGCTGGCAGCAGCAAAGAAAACCGCAAATTGGTGGAGTCCAGTTTGTTGGTGAAAGGCGACATCGTGATTGCACCGGATGGCTCGGTGCAGGCGTACACGCTGGAGAGCAAGGAAGGCTTGGGTGAGGGTCTGGAAAATTTCCTGGACAACAAAATCACCCATTGGCGCTTCAAGCCGGTGGAGGTGGATGGCAAGGTGGTGACTGCCAAAGCGCCGATGAGCCTGCGTTTGATTGCCACGCCGGAGATTAGTGGCAATAACATGAGTGTGCGCATTGCAAGCACATGGTTTGGGGGGCAGTCCGATGAGCCAGCAACGGATCGTTTGAGTATCAAAAAAATAATGCCGCCGAAATACCCAAAGGAAGCAATTCTTTTGGGGGGGCAAGGAACTGTTTATCTCGTGCTGCTGGTTGGGCGCGATGGGCGCGTGCTTGCGGCAGACGTAGAAAAGGTCAATCTGCTCATGATGCGTAAAGATGATTCCATGCGCGTGTTGCGTAAACTATTTGCAAAGGCGGCCACAAGCTTTGCCAGACAATGGGAATTTACACCACCGACAACCGGCACCCAAAGGAATGATGCCAACTGGAAAAGCAGGTTTCAGGTTGACTTCAAAATACCCGCCCCCTATCACTCAGTGGAGAATGGATGGGAAACCTATGTGGTTGATCCGGAGGTTCACGATATTCCGTGGGCGCGCGAAGAATTGCAAGCGGCTGGCAGCCCCGATGCATTGCCTGGGGTCGGCCTGTACTCACTGCGGCAGGACATTCAATTGCTGACAGCGCCTAATCCTTGATGCGCGACTAAATAAATCGCTGGAAATATAGAATTTAGGTAATAATGAATACATCAACTGCAGGGCACCTGTAAAAAACCCCCGGCGCGCTTTTTTGGCATTCCAAATGAAGAGCGTGCCGTTGAGCTCAAAACACGTGTCCATGTGGTCACACTACGCGCTTACAATTTGCATTGTAAATACATTAATCGTTCAAGAAACGCGCGCTGTGCATGCCCGAGAGCGCACAACAAAACAGCCCGGATCGCTCCGGGCTGTTGGGTTGCTTGAGGGTACTGAATCAATACATGGCGCGTCTGAATTCCTCGATGCGTGCCTTGGTTGCTGTGGTGTCACAGTTCAGGCGGTAGATTTCAATCTCGGTCGGATCCGTGCTGCGCCCCGCGGCTTCCACCTTGCAGTCCACGTCCTTTTTCTTGATCCAAGCACGCTGCGCCCCCTGTAGGCGATCGCGATCTTCTTCTGAAAGGCCTTTCCAGAGTTCATTGATCGCTTGATTGGCGAGGGTATTTTGCTCTTGGGCTACGCTCAGGTTTGCAGCGCCTTGTTCGGCTTTTAGTTGTGCTTGTTGCTGCTCGTTTTGTAGACGCTGTGCTTCGGCTGCTTGGCTGGCTGCCTCGGCGGCTTTGGCTTCCTGGACTTTCTTCGCTTCGATCATGGGTTTCAGTAGCGAAGAGCCCACCATTTCGCTGATGAAATCAGCGATCGATTTGGCGTCGGTCAGTTCGGCGTAGACCTTCTTGCCGTCGTCGGTGGGTTGTGCGCTGTATTCGATGGACTTGGTGAATGCGTTCGCGGCTTGCTCCATCGAGCTGGTGCTGGCCAGTGCGGATACCGTTCCGAAACCAGCCAATTTGCGACCTTCTTCGGCAGATTGCAGCAAATCTGGCGGGACAACCAGTTTGATCGTGCCCTCACAAAATACTTTGGTGCTGTTGGGGTCTTCTTTTGCGGTGCGGACGTTTTCGAATGCAACGGTGAGCTTGCTGAGCGTGGCACGTGCTGAGGCGGCATTGAATACGGCACTGCCGTCATCATGCTTTTCTTTGGTGATGGCTTTTTCAGCTTCGCCCATGACGATGCTCTTGACCACATCGAGTTCGTCTGTTCCCGAGCAAACCGCTTTCTGTTTTCCGCAGCCGGCCATGGCCAGCATGGCGATGGCGATAGCCACCGAACGTGTAGTGCTATGCATCCTGTCCCCCTGTTGTCGATTCCATGAACGAAAAATCCAGTTTCGTTCAGGAATATTGGCGGGAGGGCGCGCCAAGTGTCAATACAAAAACAGCCCGGATCGCTCCGGGCTGTTGGGTGTTGCGGGATGTTGTGCGGGCTTACGCCGCAAACAATGCCTTCATCTTCTTCAGTGCATTGGCTTCGATCTGGCGGATGCGTTCGGCGGACACGCCGTATTCGTCGGCCAATTCCTGCAAGGTGACTTTGCTGTCGGCGTCCAGCCAGCGGCGCTTGATGATGTCGCGGCTGCGGGCGTCGAGTTTGGCCATGCCGTCGCGTAGTACGTCCAGTTGATCGGCTTCGCTATCGGCCGATTCGTAGGCGCTGGCTGGGTCGGCCTCGTGCGCAACTAAGAAGCTGGCCGGGGCCGGCGGGGCGTGGTCGTCGTCGGCATCGTCGGGGGCGTCGAAGCCGATGTCGCGGCCGGACAGGCGCGATTCCATTTCCAGCACTTCGCGCTCGGACACGTTCAGGTCCTTCGCCACCGCGCGCACTTCCTCCGCGTTGAGCCAGCCCAGGCGGGTCTTGCTCTTGCGCAGGTTGAAGAACAGCTTGCGCTGCGCCTTGGTGGTGGCGACTTTCACGATGCGCCAGTTCTTGATGATGAACTCGTGCATCTCGGCACGGATCCAGTGCACCGCGAAGCTGACCAGGCGCACGCCGACGGCCGGGTCGAAGCGCTTCACTGCCTTCATCAGGCCGATGTTGCCTTCCTGAATCAGGTCGCCCAATTGCAGGCCGTAGCCGTTGTAGCCACGCGCCACATGCACGACGAAGCGCAGGTGCGAGAGGATCAAATCCTGCGCAGCGCCAATGTCGTTGTGGTCGCGCAGGCGCACGGCCAAGGCATGTTCGTCTTCGGCAGTGAGCACCGGAATTTCGTGCACGCCGCTGATATAGGCCTCCAGCGAGCCAATCGCGCTGGGGATCGGCAGGTTGTTGGCAACAAGTGCAGTGGATGTCATGGTGGTGTCCCTCATACCTTGAATTCTAGCAGTCGCCATCTATGACTGTTAACCCTGTCAAAAGTTCACAAGCGTTCTATTCATAGAACGCTGTTCGGGTTTGGTACACATTCTTTCGATATGGGGCCGATCAGGCGCGGGGCAAGCCCGCCAGCAGTGCCGAAGCCGGCGGCAGCGACCACCCGATAGGGCTTTGGCCGGTATTGGCAAGGTATTGATTGGTCGAAGAAAAATGCCCACAGCCCAGAAACCCGCGATGTGCCGAGAGTGGCGAGGGGTGCGGGGCCTTCAATACGCGATGGCGGCGGCTGTCGATCACCGCGCCTTTTTTCTGCGCATAGCTGCCCCACAGCAAAAACACCAAGCCTTCGCGTTCGCGGTTCAACACCTCCACCACATGATCGGTAAAGCCTTCCCAGCCACGGCCTTGGTGGCTGCCGGGTTTGCCATCTTCCACCGTCAGCACCGCATTGAGCAGCAATACGCCTTGCGCCGCCCACGGTAGCAGGCAGCCGTGATCGGGGCGCACAAAGCCGGTGCTGGCTTGCAGTTCTTTGTAGATGTTCAAAAGCGACGGCGGTACCGCCACGCCGGGCAACACGGAGAAACACAGCCCATGTGCTTGGCCCGGGCCGTGGTACGGGTCTTGGCCCAGAATGACCACCTTCACCGCATCGAACGGGGTGGCATCAAAGGCCGCAAAGATATCCTTTCCCGGCGGATACACGGTGGCACCGGCGGCTTTGCGCTGGCGCAAAAATGCCGACAACTGCTGCATGTCCTCGCGTGCAAACCAGTTACCGATGCGGGCTTTCCAGCTCGGCTCTAGATGCAACGCGGTCATCAAATCACGCCGCGCTTTTTCTCAAACAAAAAATACGCCGCGCCCAGCGCCGCGCCGATGCCCAGTGCCGGCAGCCAACCCAACGGGCTCACGCCCTTTACCACGCCGGCGCAAAGCAAACCCAAGATGACAAATTGCGAATAGCGCCATTTGCTTTCGCGAAAACTTTTCATCTCGGTCATTAGCTTACACCTTATAGCCGGTATGGATGGCCACGATGCCCGCGCTCATGTTGCGATAGCTGCAACGCGCTAAGCCTGCGGTTTCCATCATGGTTTTGAGGGTGTCTTGCGGCGGGTGTTTGCGGATGGATTCAGCCAGATATTGGTAGCTGTCGGCATCGCCGGCAAATAGCTTGCCAAGGCGCGGCAACACCTTGAACGAATGGAAGTCGTAGATCGGCTTGAACCACTCGGCTTTGACTTCCGAAAACTCCAACACCCGCGCCTGCCCACCCACTTTCAGCACACGCTGAATCTCGCGCAGTGCGGCGTCCTTGTCGGTGACATTGCGCAGGCCAAACGCCATCGTCACCAAATCGAAACTGGCATCGGGAAACGGCAGGCTTTGCGCGTTGCACTGCACATAGTCAAACCCGCGCACATTGCCACGGTTGGTCATGCGGTCGCGGCCCACGCGCAGCATGTCGCCGTTGATATCGCCCAACACCAGCGCGCCGGTATCGCCCACACGGTCTTTCAGCAGCGCGGCGATATCGCCGGTGCCACCGGCCAGATCCAGCACCCGCGCGCCTTTACGCACTTGGCAGGTGGCCACAAAAAAGCGTTTCCACAAGCGATGGATGCCCAAGCTCATGGCATCGTTCATCAGGTCGTAGTTACCGGCCACCGAGGAAAACACCTCGGCCACCAATTTTTGTTTGTCGGCCACCGGCACGTCGCGAAAACCGAAGTGGGTGGTCTCTGGCGGGGTCTGCTGCGTGTTCATGGCGGGATTATCGCACCGGCATGGCACACTTGCCCGCATGCACGCACAGCCCGAACACGCCCACGGTCTTCCTTGTTTCCGCCTGCACCACGCCGGTGCCAACGCCTTGGTTGCGCTACATGGCGCACAGGTGCTGTCGTGGCAGCCAGCCGATGGTCGGCAGCGCTTGTTCTTGAGCGCGCGCAGCCAGTTTGATGGCAAGGCGGCCATCCGGGGCGGCATTCCGGTGATTTTTCCGCAATTTTCCGAACGCGGCACATTGCAGCGGCATGGGTTTGCCCGGCTGCGGGCGTGGCAGTTTGCAGGCATCGAACAAGATGCCGCCGTATTTTTATTGGTCTGTCATGCCGGCGACTGGCCGCACCCGTGCACGCTGCGCTTGCGCGTGGGGCTGACTGCCACGCAATTGGTGGTGAGCTTGACGGTCGAAAACACCGGCTCGGCACCCATGCTGTTCACGGCCGCACTGCACACCTATCTGCGTGTTGATGATGCCGCGCAGGCGTGTGTGGAAGGCCTGCAAGGCTGTGATTTTGAAGACAGCACCAGCGGCGGCACCTTGCATCGGCAAAGTGATTACGCGGTGGCTTTTACTGGCGAAACCGATCGCATCTACAACGACGTGGTGGCACCGCTCACCTTGGTCGATGGCGCGCAGCAGCTGGGCATCGAACAACAAGGCTTTGCCGATGTGGTGGTATGGAACCCGGGCGCGCGTTTGGCCGCCGGGATTGCGGATTTGCAGGCCGGCGACTGGCAGCACTTTGTCTGCGTCGAGGCCGCGCAAGTAGTGCAACCGGTGCTGTTGCAGGCAGGCGAGCAGTGGCAGGGCAACCAGCAACTGGGTTGATAATTTGATGGCGGGGTGCGCCTGCCGCGCAGGCGTGTTGAAATGCCGGCTCGCCGTTGCCGTTGCATAGGATTTTCGATGAAACCGATTTCGATTTCGATTGCCATTGCGTTGTGTCTGGTCCTGAGTGCATGCAAAGGCGAAGACCCGGAAGCCGCTGCCAAGGCCGCCGCCGCGCAGAAAGCCGCGCAAGAGCAGGCCGCAGGGGTGATGGAAAAACAGTTTGAAGATGCGGTGGCCGCACACAACTGGCGCTTGGCCAAGGGCTATGGCGAAGTCCTGCAAGTCGATCACCCCACCACCGATGCGGCGGCGCGGGTCAAAGACAAATTGGATGCAGTGCGTGCGCAGGCTGAAACCGAGGCCCAGCAGCAACGTTTGTCGGCGTTATGGGACTACGGTGATGAGCCAGTAAAGACCGGCGGGCGGCAAATTTCGGCAGCGATTTATTCACAAGAGCCGGTGGACACCGATGGTGGCGGCACCCACCCGATACGCTTGATTTTCCGAGATCATCCGGACTGGGGGCGCAGTGCTTACTTGGTGCTACAAGCTGGCGATTTTGATTGTTACAAGGGCTGCAAATTGAAGGTGACCTTGGATGGCAAGGTGCAGACCTTGCCCGGGTCACGGCCCAAGACCGATGAGGCCATCGCAATGTTTATCGACGACTACAAAACTTTGTGGAAGCTGGCCAAAACCGGCAAGCATTTGTCCATCGAGTTTCCCACCAAGGCGGTGGGCAAGCGTAGCGTGCAGTTTGAGGTGGGTGGCTTGAACGCGACCAAGTTGCCGAAGTGGAATTGAGTCGTGCTGCCGTCATGCGCAGACATTCATCTGCGCATGACGCGCTAAGTCAGCCCAGTGCGTAACCGAACTGCTGGCGGAATTGTTCGGAAAATTCGGCGTAATCAAAGCGCTGGTTCTGGGTGCCGGGGTGTTCCACTTTGAGTGCGCCCATCAGGTTGCTCAGACGGCCAATGGTCATCCAGTCGTAGCCTTTTTCAATCCCAAAAATCAGTCCGGCACGGAACGCATCGCCGCAGCCAGTGGGGTCGGTGACGCGGCGTTCGTGTGCCGGCGGCACTTTATGCAACTGGCCATCGGCATGGATCTCCGCACCTTTGGGGCCACGGGTGACGATGTAGGCCTTGACCTTGTCGGCGATGTCGGTGGCGCTCCAGCCGGTGCGTTCTTGCAGCAGATTGGATTCGTAATCGTTGACGGTGACGTAGTTGGCTTGCTCAATGAAGGCGCGCAATTCTTCGCCATTGAACAGCGGCATTGCCTGGCCGGGATCGAAAATGAAAGGAATGCCGGCGGCGGCAAATTCCTTGGCGTTCTGCAGCATGCCTTCGTAGCCATCGGGGCTGACGATGCCGATGCTCACGTTTGGGACGTCGGTGACGTGGTTCTCGTAGCTGCGCATCATCGCGCCGGGGTGGAAGGCGGTGATCTGGTTGTTGTCCAGATCGGTGGTGATGAAGGCCTGCGGGGTGAACAATTCGTCGATCACCTTGACGTGATCCAGAGAGATGTTTTGTTCGGTGAACCAGTCGCGGTAGGGGCCAAAATCGCCACCCACGGTGGCCATCGGGATCGGTTCACCACCCAGCAGCTTTAGGTTATAGGCGATATTGCCGGCGCAGCCGCCAAATTCGCGGCGCATCCGGGGTACCAAAAATGACACATTCAGGATGTGTACTTTGTCCGGCAGGATGTGGTTTTTGAACTGGTCGGGGAACACCATGATGGTGTCATAGGCCAGTGAGCCGCAGATCAGGGCTGCCATGGATGCCTCGGGCAAGTTTGGTCACAAGGCCGCACATGATACTGCGCCAGCGATGGGCATATCTGGGATGAACGGCACGCAAGCGCATTCTTGCCCCCGGCAATGGGCGTTGTTACGCTAAAGGGCTGGTTTTATCCATCTTTGGGCGGCAGGGGGGCAGTCCCCGGCGGCCAGACCCCGCGTTCCCCCCTCGCGGCCCCCTCTACTTCGGCACACATTCGCATGTTCAAGTTCCTTCGGGGCTATTTCTCCAGCGATCTTTCCATCGACCTTGGTACTGCCAACACGCTGATTTACGTGCGAGGGCAGGGCATCGTTCTCAACGAACCTTCGGTGGTGGCGGTGCGCCAAGACCGTGGTGGCGGCGCGCGCGCGGTGGCGGCGGTAGGCAGTGAGGCCAAGCAGATGCTGGGCCGCACGCCCGGCCACATGACCACGGTGCGGCCAATGAAAGACGGCGTGATTGCCGACTTCACCTATACCGAAGAAATGCTCAAGCACTTCATCCGCAAGGTGCACAAGAGCCGCTTCCTGCGCCCCAGCCCGCGCGTGTTGGTGTGCGTGCCGGCCGGTAGCACCCAGGTGGAACGGCGCGCTATTAAGGAATCGGCGGAAGAAGCCGGCGCACGTGAGGTGTATCTGATCGAAGAGCCGATGGCCGCCGCGATTGGTGCCGGCATGCCGGTGACCGAGGCGCGCGGCTCGATGGTGGTGGATATCGGCGGCGGCACCACCGAGGTGGCGGTGATCGCGCTGAATGGCATCGTGTATTCGCAGTCGGTGCGCATTGGTGGCGACCGTTTCGACGAATCCATCATCGCCTACGTGCGCCGCCATCACGGCATGCTGATTGGTGATGCCACCGCCGAGCGGGTCAAGATGGAACTGGGCAATGCTTACCAGCAACAGCTGGTACGCGAGGTGGAAATCTCTGGCCGCCATTTGGCGGAAGGCGTGCCCAAGATCATCACGATCAATTCCAACGAAGTGTTGGAAGCGCTGCGTGAGCCGCTCGCGGGGATTGTTTCGGCGATTCGCTTGGCGCTGGAACAGACCCCGCCGGAGCTGTGCGCCGATGTGGCCGAGCGCGGCATCGTGCTGACCGGTGGTGGTGCGTTGCTGCGCGATCTGGACAAGCTGATCTCCGAAGAAACCGGCTTGCATGTGCAAGTCGCCGACGATCCATTGACCTGCGTGGCCCGCGGCGGTGGTCGCGCGCTGGAATTGGTGGATATGCACGGTAACGAGTTCTTCGCGCCCGAATAAGCTGGTGTGTGTGGGTGCGCGCATCTTTGCGCGTGCCAGCTTGCCCGCGTCGGTGGGCGGATGTTCCACTTCTACTGCTGCCCTCACTGACGCTGCCACCGTGCCCACACCTGCCAGTTCCCCCGCTGCCCGCCCCGGTGAAGTTGCCGGCGTGTTGCGGTTGCTGGCGTTTTTGATTTTATCCACCATGTTGATGGTGCTAGATCACCGCGGCGGTTGGCTGCGCACGCTACGCACCCAGGCCGAGGCGGTGGTGCAGCCATTGTGGTGGCTGGCCGGGCAGCCGGCGCGCATTGGCACCAGTCTGCGCGAAAACGCGGTGACCCACGCGCAATTGGCAGATGACAATGCGCGGCTGCGGCAAGCCCTGCTCCTAACCGAAGCACGCAATGCGCGGCTACGCACGGCCGCTGCCGAAAACGCCAGATTGCGCGGTCTGTTGGACAGTGCCGAACGTGCACGTTTGGATGTGCAGTTGGCCGGGGTGCTGGATCTGGATCTAGACCCCACCCGCCAGCGCTTGATCTTGGATGCGGGCAGCAATAGCGGGGTGCGGCTGGGACAAACCGTGATCGATGCTGGCGGCTTGATGGGACAGGTGATTGCATTGACCCCCACCACCGCCACCGTGCTGTTGCTGACCGATCCTGACCATGCGGTGCCGGTGATGGTGGCGCGCACCGGTGTCCGCCTGATGGTGTATGGCACCGGCCGTAGCGATGCACTGCAATTGGCGGATGTGCCGCTATCGGCAGATGTGCGCACGGGCGATGTCTTGCTGACCTCGGGTTTGGGTGGTCGCTTCCCGCAGGGGTTTGCTGTCGGCACGGTGGCGGCATTGCGCGCGGATGACAGCCGCGCGTTCCTCAAGGCCGATGTCCGGCCTGCCGCGCAATTGGATCGTGGCCGTGATGTATTGCTACTGCGTGGTTACAAGCCGGCGCAAGTGCCTGCCGCAGCGGCCGCCAAACCGGCGGCAACGGCCACCAAGCCCACGGCGGGCAGCGCGCCGGTGCGCACCGGGGGGCAGCCATGAGCCGCCCACGCAATGGCTGGGTGCTACCGGTCAGCTTGTTGCTGGCGTTACTGCTGGGGATGGTGCCATTGCCTGATGGCGTGCAGCCGTTGCGGCCGTATTGGCTGGCGTTGGTGCTGGCCTACTGGTTGATTGAAATACCAGAGCGGGTGGGTCTGGGCGTGGCATTTTGCGTGGGTGTCGTGGCCGATCTGGCCTATGGCGGCTTGCTGGGTGAACAGGCGCTGCGGCTGGTGGTACTGGCGTTTATTCTGGATCGCTTCCGTGCACGCCTGCGGTTCTTCCCGATGTCGCAGCAGGCGTTGACGCTGGGCGTGTTGTTGCTCAACGACCGCGTGATCAGCAGCGTGATTCATGTCGTGATGGGCGTGCCACAGCCACCGGCCACCTATTGGCTGGCACCGTTGCTGGGCATGCTGTTATGGCCGCCGTTACACCTGCTGCTTGATCACCTGCGCTTGCGCCGGCAATGATTCGCCGCGCTCGCCCCATCAAAGACCATGCGGCCGAAGCCAGCCAGTTTCGCTGGCGTGCACTGATTGGGTTTTTTGCCGCTTTTGCCGGGCTGGCCGGGTTGGCGGCTTGGTATTTCAATATGCAGGTGGTGCAGCATGACTTGTATGCCACCCGTTCGGAAAACAACCGCCTGCGGCTGGTGCCGGTTGCGCCGGCACGCGGTCTGATTTACGACCGCAAGGGTCGCATCTTGGCCGACAACGTGGCCACGTGGCGGTTGGATGCGGTGCCAGAACGGGCTGGCGATGGGGTGGCCTTGCTGCGCAGCTTGCAAGGTGTGGTGGCGCTGGATGCCGAGCAGCAGACACGGTTTTTGAAGGAATACAAGGCGGCGCGCCCGTTCAAACCGGTCAGCTTGAAATTGCGTATCGACGATGATGAGGCGGCGCGGTTTGCGGTCAATCGCTGGCGGTTTCCCGGGGTGGATTTGGTGCCGTATCTGGGCCGGGTGTACCCGTATGGGGCTTTGTTTTCGCATGTGGTGGGGTATGTGGGCCGCGCCGATGAAAAGGATCTGGCGGCGTTGGGTGATGCCGGTGGGGCTTATAGCCATGTGGGCAAATCCGGGTTGGAGCGGTATTACGAAACCCAGTTGCGCGGCAAGCCCGGCTACCGGCGGCTGGAAACCAATGTCGCCGGACGCACTGTGCGCAGTTTGGACACGGTGCCAGCCACCCCGGGCACCGATCTACGGCTATCGATTGACGCCGACTTGCAGCAGGCAATGACCGATGCCTTTGGTGAACTGGAAGGCTCGGCGGTGGCGGTGGATCCGCGCACGGGCGAGATTTTGGCGATGGTCAGTCTGCCCACCTTCGACCCCAATTTATTCGTCAATGGCATCAGTCACGCTGATTTCGAGGCCCTCAACAGCAATCCGTCGCGACCGCAGTTCAACCGGGTGGTATTGGGGGGCGTGGCCCCCGGGTCCACCGTTAAGCCCCTGCTGGGATTGGCGGGGCTGGACAGTGGTTTGCGTCGCCCCGAAGACAAGATTTTGTCCACCGGCATGTTCTACTTGCCTGGGCAAAAACGCGGCTATGGCGACTCGCATCGTGGCGGCCACGGCTGGACCGATTTGCGCAAGTCGATCTACGACTCGGTCAACACCTACTACTACAAGCTGGCGTTGGACATGGGCATCGCCCGTGTGGACGAATACCTTGGCCGCTACGGCTTCGGTCGGCCCACTGGGGTGGATTTGGCAGGCGAAATCGGTGGCATCTTGCCCTCGCCGGAATGGAAGGCCAAGAACGCGGCCAAGCAAGGCAAGTGGTACCCCGGTGACACCGTGATCACCGGGATCGGCCAAGGCTTCTGGAAAGTCACGCCCTTGCAATTGGTGCAGGCCACCGGTGGGCTGGCCAGCGGGTGGCTGCGGCCGCCGCATCTGGTCAAAGACATGCGTGCCGATTTCGATGCGCCGTGGCAACCGGTACCGCTGAAACCGGCGGTGCGCATCACCGAAAATCCGGCCCATTTGCAAGCCGTGCGCGAGGGCATGATCGGCACCGTGCATGGCCCCGGCACTGCCACCAATATTCGCCCTGGCTTGACCTATCTGATCGCCGGCAAGACCGGCACCGCGCAAGTGGTCAGCCGCCGTGGCGATGCCGCGATCAATCCGCGCAACTTGCCCATGCACTTACGCCACCGCGCGCTGTTCATCGCGTTCGCGCCGGCAGACGCACCCACCATTGCGATTGCGGTGGCGATCGAGGGCGGTGGCTACGGCGCGGCCACCGCTGCACCCATCGCCCGCAAAGTGTTTGATGCGTGGCTGCTGGGCAAAAAGCCCGCGCCGGCAACGCCAGACACCGGCGTGCTACCGACACTGCTAGCCCCCAATTTTTCCAATGTCCGCGGTAGCCCCGATGCATCGCCGCTGCCTGCCAAGGCCCCCGCCCGATGAAATTTTTGCTGCGCTGGCTGCTGGATTTGCTGCTGCGTTTTACCCGCAGCCTAGACCTGCCGATGTTGACGGCAATACTGGTGCTGATGGTCATTGGCCTGATGACCCAATACAGCGCCAGCAATGAATCGGTGCGTGGTGTGGTGATGCAGGGCAGTTTCTACGTGGTGGGCTTGGGTGCATTGTGGGTTACATCCAGAATCCCGATGCACTTGCTGAAACAGGCCACGCCGGCCTTGTTTGTGCTCTCGCTGGTGCCGATGGTGCTGGTGTTGTTCATTGGCGGCGGCAAATACGGCAATCATTGGATCAAGCTGGGGTTTTTCAATGTGCAGCCAGCCGAGTTGTGCAAGCTCAGCCTGCCGATGATGCTGGCGTGGCATTTTGATCGTTACCGCCTGCCGCCGCGCTTTTTGGTGTTACTGGGTGGGGTGGCGATCATTGCGTTGCCGGTGGGCTTGACCCTGCTGCAACGTGACTTGGGCACAGCGGTATTGATTCTGGCTACCGGCGTATTTGTGCTGTTTCTGGCCGGTACCTCGTGGTGGTGGTGGGGCGCTGCGGGCGTTCTCGGTGGCGGCGGCTTTGCGCTTGCCAAACTGGCGCCGATCGAATGGCTATCGTTCCTGCGGCCCTATCAGCAAGACCGTATTTTGACCTTCCGCAATCCTGACAATGACCCGATGGGCGCGGGCTGGAACATCTTGCAATCGCAAATCGCTATTGGCGGTGGCGGTATGACCGGCAAAGGCTGGGGTCAGGGCACCCAATCGCATTTGAACTACCTGCCCGAGCACACCACCGACTTTGCGTTCTCCGTACTGTCGGAAGACTTCGGTTGGGTTGGGGTAATGGTGGCGCTATTGTTGTATTTGTTTTTGATCGGACGCTGTCTGTGGGTTGCCGCCGATTCGCGCGATGGCTATGCGCGCTTGCTGGCGGGGGCGATTGGCTTGTCGCTGTTTGTGTATGTCTTGGTCAACGGCGGCATGATTTCTGGCTTGCTCCCCGTGGTTGGCGTGCCAATGCCGCTGCTCAGTTACGGTGGCACCTCGGCGGTCACCATCTTGCTGGGCTTTGGGGTGGTGATGGCGCTGCGCACGCACCGGCCTGTGCACCGTTAGGGGAATGCTGGCGCCATCAGCGCGGCCACCGCCACGGCCACGTCGCGTGGGTGCTCCACCAGCGACATATGCCCACAGTCCTCCAACAACACTTGCTGCGCCTGCGGGATGCGGGCGGCATAAAGTGCCATTGCACTGGGGTCGATGATGGCATCTTGACGGCCCCATAACAGCAGGGTGGGTTGCCCAATGGCGGTAGCCGCATCACCCGGCAGCATGGCGTCATCGCTGCGACCAATGCTGTCCAGCACCGATTGCTCGAACGCGGCATCGCGGCGACGCTGTGCGATCAACGCGCGGGATGCTGGCCACGGGATCCAGGGTTTGGCTTGATCGCGATGAAACACAGCGTTGACATAGCGCTGCAACGACGCCGTATCGGTGACTGCAAATGGGTTCTCACCGGCCAGTACCGCCAGGCCGAATGCGTTGTCGGCAAAACGCACACCCGCAGCATTGAGCAAGCCCACGCGCGCGATCAACTGCGGATAGCGCGCGGCAGCCAGTGCAGCGATGCCGCCGCCCATCGAATGCCCCAACAGCACCACCGGCCGCTCCGGTGATAGGGTTTGAATCAGTGCGGCCACGTGCGCGGCTTGTTCGACAAAGCCATAGGCCTGCCCGGGTTTGCGTTCGCTTTCACCCCAGCCCGGCAGGTCGGGAATCAGCAGGCGATGTTGCGGCGCCAATGCCCGCACCAAGGGGTACCAATTTTCCTTGCTCCCGGTGTAGCCATGCAGCATGACGATGGTCGCCGCATCTGCGCTGCTGGCATCGCGGCAAGCCAGCACCCAGCGATGCCCTGCGGCATCGAGGGTGCAGCGTTGCAAGCCAGCAGCATGGCGCTGACGGTTGAATTCCGCGCGGATCAATGCATCGCGCTGCCGCCACAGCGCGAGGGTGGCCATGGCCACCACCGCGCCGAGGACAAGCATGCCGATAGCGAGAGTCGGCATCGTGCGCCTGCGCTTACTTGCTGGCGGGTGCCGGGTGCGCCGGCGGTCTGGCCGGGTCTTCTACCAGTGGGGCTTTGAGCGGGCCGCCAACCACGCGGGGTTGGCTGGCAGTCGGGGCCGGAGCTGGTGTCGAGGGCTTGCCCTTGGCGGCATCCAAAATCGCCTGCACCGAGCCGGCCGTGATCGGGTGTGAACTGGGTTTGGCCTTGGCAAACGCCGCCTCGGCAAACGCCAGCCCGTCCGGGGTGGCCACCAGTGCCTTGTAGATCGGCAGAATCAATTTGCGCCGGCCCACACGCTCGATGAACTTGCCCATTTCTTCGCGCGCGGCGGTATAGCCACTGCGTTCTGCCAGCGGGTACCAGCGCATCGCGATTTCGCCGTTGGGTGTGCCGGTAAAGTGATAGGCCGCATCCAGCTGGGTGAGTTGCGCAGGCTTGAGTGTGGCCGGCATGGACTCTAGGAAGTGCACCCATTCCTGTGTGCTCCAAGCTTCCGTCACGGCTTTATTGGGTAGCTGCTCACTGCCTTGCCACGCGATACGCGCGGCATTCACGGTGGCAAATTTGCCTGACTCCACTTTCGGCGCATCGGCAGGAATGCCTGGCGCGTACAGCCACTGATCCACTTCCTGCATGCTGACGATGTTGGGATGCTTGTCGATCAAATTGGTTTTCAGGTAATCACGGAACTGCTGGGTGGTGATGCTCTGAAATGAGAAATGATCGAAGTAACTTTTCAGCCACGGGTCGAAGACATCACGGCCAAAGCGTTTTTCCAGAAATTGCAGGAACCACGCCCCTTTCACATACACGGTGGCGCTGGATTGGTCATCCGGATCGGCCAAGGTGCCAGGCTTGAGCGAAAGCCGCTGCAATTTGGGGTCGAGGGTTTTGAATTCTTGCTTGAGCTCATCGCGGTCGATCACTTCTTCCATGTCGGCCATGTCGCGGCCATACAAGGCTTCGGTGATGCGGCTTTGCACATAGGTAGTGGTGCCTTCGTTGAGCCAGCTGTCCTTGTCGGTAGCAAAGGTCACCAGATTGCCCGACCAGCTATGCGCCAACTCGTGCGCCACCAGCGACACCAAGGATTTATCGCCCACGATTACAGTGGGCGTGGCGAAGGTCAGGCGCGGGTTTTCCATGCCGCCGTACGGGAAGGTGGGGGGCAGCACCAGCAAGTCATAGCGGCCCCAGCGATACGGCCCGTATAGGCCTTCCGCGGTGGTGATCATTTTTTCGGTGTCTTCAAACTCGTGCTCGGCCTTGTTCACCATGGTGGGTTCTGCCCACACGCCGCTGCGTGCGGAGATCGGCTTGAACACCAAATCACCAGCGGCAATCGCCAGCAAATACGACGGGATTTTTTGCGGCATCTTGAAGCTGTAATCGCCATCACGCACCGCATTCGGGTCGTTGTCCGCGCTCATCAACACCATCGCGTCTTTCGGCGCGGTGACGTGCGCGCTGTAAGTGAAACGTACCTGCGGGGTGTCTTGCAGCGGCACCCACGAACGCGCATGGATTTGTTGCGACTGGCTGAACATGAAGGGCTGTTTGCCACCCTCGGTCATCGAGGGTGCCAGCCATTGCAGGCCGGAGGCCTCAGGTGATGTGACGTAGCTGACGCGCACCTTGGCCGGGCGCGTGGGGGTTTCGATGGTCAGTGCGCTGCCCAACACTTTGTCCTTATCGGAGAGCGCAAATTTCAATTCCGACCAAGTGCCGTCGGCGGCTAAGCCCTCGGCCTTGCTGATGGTCAAGTCGCGCGTGTCCAGCACCAATTGAGTGGCGGCTTTATCCACCCAGTTCAGGGTGTAGGTGGCCGAGCCACTTAAGGTTTTGGCGTCGAAATTCACCGCCAAATCCAGCGCGATGTCAGTAATACGCACCTTGTCTGGTTGCGCGTAGGAGTGTTCGTCCACGATTTTCTCCGCAGTGGCCTTGGCGGATGCGGGATGGGCTTGATTGGCCACAGGTGCGGCTTGGTTGCCTTGGCAGCCGCTGGCAAGCACGCCAAGCGCGGCGGCGATGGAGACACTCAGAAGTAACTGGCGCATGGACACGATCCGGTGGCAGAAAAGTGGAGTTTATCGCCGCCGGCGGGTGTTCGTCGCATGCCGCGTGCGGCCACGGGCGGATACACCCAGCATTGCGCACAGTTGTGCAGCAGCACATGCCCCTGCCATCAGTCATGGCAACGCTTTGGTTGCAGCTTGCATCCGATGTTGCATTGCTGCCGCGTTACCCACGCAGACTTGGAGAATTCGCTTGAAATTGCACGCCCTCACCGCCGCCCTGTTGCTATGCCCTGCATTCGCGCAAGCGCAGCAAACCACATCACCCGTCCGCCCCGACTTGACGGTGAACAACAACCGCATTCCGTTGCTGCAAGGCGATATCCAGATCGACGGCAAACTGGACGATGCCGCATGGCAGGGCGCGTTGGTGCAAGAGATCGCCTATGAAATCCAACCCGGTGACAACTCCCCGGCACCGGTCAAGACCACAGTACGCATGGGGTATACCGCCGATGCGTTGTATGTGGCGTTTCATGCGCAAGATCCTGACCCGACAAAAATCCGCGCGCACCTAAGTGACCGCGACACCGCATTCAATGACGATTGGGTGGGCATCTTCCTTGACACGTTCAATGATCATCGGCGCGGCTACGAATTGGTGGTCAATCCGCTCGGCGTGCAAGCGGATCTGATTCGCGATGAAACCAATACCAACAATCAAGAAGACCCGAGTTGGGATGGGGTGTGGCAAAGCGCCGGCCGGCGCACGGCCGATGGCTATGACGTGGAAGTTCGCGTCCCATTTTCCACCTTGCGCTTTCCCACCGGTGACGGTGATCAGCACTGGGGTATTTCCTTGTTTCGTAACTGGCCGCGCGATAAACGCCATCAGTTGACTAGCCATAAAGTGCCGCGCGACTCCAAGTGTTTCCAATGCGAGTGGGGGAAGTACCAAGGCATGGCGGGTGCACGGCAAGGCCGCAATCTGGAAATCGTGCCGACTCTGACCGTTGGCAAAACCCAAACCCGCGATGCTGCGGGAGCGCCATGGGCCAGCGAGAAAACCCGCATCGAACCCGGCGTGGATATGAGTTGGGCACCGTCACCGGCAATGACCTTGAACGCCACCATCAATCCGGATTTTTCGCAGGTGGAAACCGACCAGCTGCAGCTCAATTTCAATGATGGGTTTGCTTTGTTCTATCAAGAAAAACGCCCGTTCTTTTTGGAAGGTGCGGACTATTTCAGCAGCCAGTTCAACGTGCTGTACACCCGCCAAATTGCCGACCCGGATTTTGGTCTACGCATTACCGGCCGCACTGGTAGCGGTGCGTATGGTGCCATCGTGGCACGCGATGCCACCACCTTGCTATTGGTGCCGGGCGTGCAAGGGTCCGGGTTTGCGAAACTCGACCAAAAAGCCAATGTGGTGGTGGGCCGCTATCGGCAAGACTTCACCCAGCAGCTCAGTGTGGGGGTGATTGGTACTTTCCGCAGCGGCGAGGACTATCGCAATGACGTGGCGGGTGTGGATGTGCGCTGGCAACAAGGCGGGCATACCGCCACTGCGCAGGTTTTGCATAGCCAGTCCCAGTATCCAGCCAACATTGTGAATCGCTATCAGGACGAGCTGGGCAGCGATGCCGCGCCCTCCGGCAATGCGTGGCGGGCGGAGTATGCGTACAGCAATCGCCACTGGAATATGGATGTTTGGCACATGGCGATCAGTCCGGGGTTCCGCGCGGATCTGGGTTTCATTGGCCAAGTGGGGTATGAAAAATCATTGCTCGGCGGTGGCCGCAGCTGGTATCGCGATGACAAGGCCTTCAACCGCATCAATGTGCATGCGGATTTCGACATCACCCATCGCTTTGATGGGCAATTGTTGGAGCGTGAATTGGAGGGCCAAGTCAATGCGCAGGGGCCGATGCAAAGTGGTCTGACCTTGCATGGGCTGACCCGGACGCGGTTCTGGAAAGGGAAGTTGTTTGATGAGCATTACGTCGATTTCAACGGCAATTTCCGTCCGCTTGGCAATGTTCAAGTGGGTGGCTATCTGCAAGTGGGGCGGATGCTGGACTTAGCGGCAGATACCACCGGCCGACGCACCATGATCGAGGTTTTTGGTAATGCCAATCTTGGCTTGGGCGTGGCGTTGAATTGGGATGTACTGCGCCAGCGCATGCAACGCGACGGCGGTACCGCATTCACGGCAACGGTGTTGAATGCGGGCGGCAGCTGGCAATTTGATCCACGCCAGCGCCTGCGCTTGACCTTGCAGGGCAGCCAGGTGGAGCGCAATCAAGCCTTGTATGCCGATACCGTCAAGCAACGCGCACGCGATTGGGCGGCGCAAGTGGTGTATTCGTACAAGCTCAATCCACGCACGGCGTTGTATGCCGGGGCCTCGTATGGTGCGTTCATGGACGATGACCACCCCGAACTGTTCGGCAACACCCGCAGCGTGTTCTTGAAGCTGAGTTACGGCTGGCAGCCGTAATGCGATGGGTCAGCCAGCGCCGTATCAGCCCAGTTTCGACAGCCGCAACTGGAACAGCACCTTGGTCACCAACAAGCGCTCTTCGATGGGCTTGAGGACCAGATCGTTGGCACCTTCGCGCAACAGCGCGGCCTGGTTGTCGCGGTTATCGTCGCCGGTCATCATCACCATCGGCAATTTGCGCTTGCCGTAGCGGAACGCGGCGCGGATTTGGTTGAGCAGGTCGCGGCCGCTGAGTGCGCCCTTCAGATAAACATCGCTGAGGATCAAGTCGGCACCCACGTCGCCATCACTACGGCCCAAGTAGCGGTGCAGATGATCGAGCGCTTCTTCCACGCTGACCACATGCAGCACTTGTAGGGATTGGCGCTCCAGCATGCGCTTGGTGGCCACCGCCACCACGCGACTGTCTTCCACATACAACACCCGCGCACCTTCAACCGGGGCCGGGTGGACATAGCCGCGAATGAATGCCGCCAGCGCTTCTTGACCGAGGGATTTGTCGAAGTAGTCCGTGACGTCCTCGGTGAAGGCGCGGGTTTCCAGGGTTTCCTGCGCATTGCCGGACACCACGATCACCGGCACATAGGCTTGTCCGGCGGCTTCGCGCACCACCCGCGCCAAGGCCAGACCGTCACCATCGGGCAGCACCAGGGCGGTGGTCACCAAGTCCACGCTGCCTTCGGCCAGTGCCGCACGGGCTTCGGTCAGGCCGGCGCAGCCCACCACATCGGCGCTGGGCAAGGCTTTGCGTAAGGTGTCGCCAATCAATTTGCGCACCAATTTACTGCCATCGACCACCATCACCCGGGGGGCGTCGCTGACAACATGCCGCAAGTCGTGTTTGTCTGCCATTCTCAAGCCCGCCTTGGCCGGTGTTGTCGCAACTGGTGACCGGTCACCAGACCAGCACCCAACCAGCCTAACAGGCCCGCCGTTACCAGAACGGCCAGAGTGGTCAGTGGGTCTAGCCCTTGCAGGACGAAATGGCTGTCATAGCGGCTGGCCAAGGTTGCCAGCGGTTGCTGCAGTGCCCATTGCGCTAGGGTCAGGATGGCCAGTGCCAAACCGCCTGCGGCCAGCCCGTACCACGCGCCCAAATACAAAAATGGACGGCGCACAAAGCCATCGCTGGCACCCAGTAATTGCAGCACACCGATCTCCTCACGCCGCGACTGGATATCCAGCCGCACGGTATTGCCCACCACCAGCAATGCGCCCAGCCCCAACAGGGCCGCCAGCACTTGCACGCCACGCAAGGCAAACGCCAGCCAGGCCTGCAAACGGTCGCGCCATTGGGTATCAAATTGCACGCGGTCGGTTTCGGGCAGTGCTTTGGCCGCGTCCACCAACGCGGTGGCATCGTCGCGTGGGGTCAAGCGCAACACCGGGGGCAGCGCTGCCTGCGCGGCGTCTGCTCCCAGAATGTCGATGGCGGCGGCCAAATCGTCACGCGCGCGCATGTCTGCCAGCGCTTGCGCAGGGCTGATCACGGCCACGGCGGCCACGTCGGCACGTTGTTGTAGCGTGTGCGCTAGGGCTTGGGTGCGTGCGGCGTCGGTACCGGGTTTCAGGTACAGCGTTACCTCATGACTGGTCTGCACCTGCCCGCCCAGGCTGACCATGTTGTGCAGCACCAGCCACAGTCCCAGCGGCAAGGCCAGCGCCAGCGCCATCACCGCAATCGTCAATGCGCTGGCCCATGGCGTGCGCAAGATGCGCTTCAAGCTGGCGGTCAGGCTGTCGCCGTGATGGGCCAGCCACGCACGCGCACGGTGGGCGTGGGTGCTGCGACTGCGTTCATTCATCGACCAGATCCTCCGGCGCGATGTCGTCTTCCAGGCGGCCTTGATCCAGCACCAGCACCCGCTTGCGCATGTGCTTGACCAAGCGCAGGTCGTGGCTGGCGACCAGTACGCTGGTGCCCCGCTCGGGCAGCGAGGCGAACAGTGCCATGATTTCCGCTGATAAGCCCGGATCCAAGTTGCCGGTGGGCTCATCGGCGATCAGCAGGGCCGGTTCGGCCACCACCGCGCGCGCGATGCCCACCCGTTGCTGCTCGCCGGCAGACAGTTGCGAAGGCAGGGCGCGTTCGCGTGCCGCTAGCCCCAGTTTGTCGAGGATCGAACGCACCCGTTTGCCAATCTCGGCGCGCTGCATCCCGCGCAGCACCAGTGGCAGCGCCACGTTCTCGGCCACGCTGCGATCCATCAGCAATTGGTGGTTTTGATACACCACGCCCAGTTGCCGGCGGTGCCCGGCAATCCCGCTGCCACGCACCCGGGCAAGGTTGCGCTCGTCAAACAACACCGTGCCATGGCTGGGGCGCTCGGCCAACTGAATCAATTTCAGCAATGTGCTTTTGCCTGCACCCGAATGCCCAGTGACGAACAGCATTTCACCGGCATCCACGGCAAAGCTCACCTCGGCCAACGCCGTGTGGCCGCCGGGATAGGTTTTGCTGACATTATCAAGGCGCAGAACCGGCATGGTGACGATGTGCTTGGGGGAGTGGCGAAGGTTTAGCAGTATCGCTGGTTAGTATCGCCGGTTGCCGGCGGAACGGCTAGCGCCGGCAATCGGCAACGGTGGCGCGCAGGTGTCCGGCATTGCGCCGCAAGTGCGTTGAATGACGTGCCGCAATGCGCACCACGCGCAGCACGAATACTCACAACAGGACGCCACAATGCAGGGTGCAACATTACAGTTAGGTAGCCAAGGTCCCAGTGTTTCGCAACTCCAGTCAAGGCTCAATGTGGTGCTGGCTGGGTTGCCGCGACTAACGGTCGATGGTCGGTTTGGGATGAAAACCCAGCAAGCGGTTTGTGCATTCCAGCAGCGCATGGGGCTGGCGGTGACCGGTGTGGTTGATCAAAAAACAGCGGCAATACTGGGGGTGTCACTGGCGGGCTCTGCTGCGGGGCCGGCAGCGCCCGGCGCGCCGGTGCCAGCCGCTGGCGGGGCGGTCGATTTGTCGCTATACGGCGTTGTGGCCGATGCGGTCATCGAAGGATTCAAGTTGGTGGTGTCGCCGGTGTTGGTGATGACCGGCCCAGCGTCTGCATTGCCGCGTGCTGTCGTTGGCCAAATCCATGAAATGGTCAACGCCGCATTCCATGCGTTTGTGGCGGGGGTGCGGAGTGTGGTGAAGATGACCGTTCAGGTGGGGCAAAGTGCGGCAGGAATGTTCGTTCAACAGCTGCGCGCTATTTTTGGGCAAGCAGTGACGGCGATCAAATTTGCGCTGCAACGGCTGGCGGCCATTCCTGCGGTTGCCGCGCACGTCGTCGCCCAGTTTCAGCGTGCCATTGCGGGCTGCATGGCGGTGGTCGAGTCCGCAGTGGCGCAGCTGCGCGATACCGCACAGTCTGCGAAAGACGTGGCCAGGCAAATCGCCATTGGGCTTGCCGCCAATGCGCGCGGGATTGGCTGAGCACACATCGCCACAGAACCCCTGCGTTGCAGCGGGGTTCTGCAATGCCGCGTACTAGGCTTTAGTGCTGCTTGTTGGGTGAGCGCGTCACCAGCGACTTCAAGCCACGGCCGATACGCACCAGCAGCGAGGGGGGCTCGGCGGCGGCAGGGGTTGCGGGCTTGGCCGGTACGAAGCGCGGCTCGGAGGTGGTGGGCTGCGCTGTCGCGCTGGTGTCACTGCCCGCGTCCAACGGCCGCCCACGCCGCCGGCGACGACGTTTGCGCTCGCCGCGTTCGCCTTCGGTCTGCGCGCCGTGCGGCATCTCTTGCGGTATCACGTTGGCGTGTGCCCCTGCGGGTGCCGCAGACGCAGTAGTGACCGCTGCGTGGGGCTTGCGTGGCGGACGTGGCCCACGGCTGTCTGGCCCGTTGCTACGGCGTTCGCTGGGACGGCCACTGCCGCCGCCGCGGCCACCACGGCCGGCATGACCACCGCCGCGTTTGGCGTCTTCAGCGGCGCGGGCCTCGCGCACTTCCTTGAAAATCTCACCAATGCTGTCGCCGTCTGCACCGGCCTCGGGCTTGGGCCGTTCGGGGCGCGGCAACGCGGTCATCAGTTCCTGCGTCACCGGCTCGGACGGGATCTTCTGCTCGATATAGGCTTCGATGTCGGGCAGGCTCATCGCGTAGCGTTCACAGGCGAAGCTAATGGCGTCGCCTTCTTCACCTAAGCGTGCGGTGCGGCCGATGCGGTGCACATAGTCTTCGGCATCAAACGGCAAGTCGTAGTTGTATACATATTTGATGCCGTCGATATGCAGGCCGCGCGCGGCCACGTCGGTGGCCACCAAGATTTCCAGTTGGCCGGCCTGGAATTTTTTCAGCAGTGATTCGCGCTTTTTCTGCGGCACATCGCCGGACAGCACGCCGACGCGGTAGCCGGCTTTTTCCAGCGCGCGTGCCACGCGCTCGACGAACGCTTTGGTGTTGACGAACACCATCGTGCGTGCGCCCTCGCTGCGTGACAGCAGGCCCAGCAGCAGCGGCAGTTTTTCTTCGTCGGCCGGGTAATACAGCTTCTGGCGCACGCGTGCGGCGGTGATGTGCTCGGTTTCCACGACGAGTTTTTGCGGCTCGTTCATGTGCTCGTAGGCCAGCTCCAGCACACGGTGGCTGAGGGTGGCCGAGAACAGCAGGGTCTGGCGGGTGCCGCGCTCGGGCATGCGCCGCAGCAAGAAGCGAATGTCCTTGATGAAGCCCAGATCAAACATGCGGTCGGCCTCGTCCAGCACGCACACCTCGCAGGCGTGCAGACTGACCACCTTGTGCTGCTTGACGTAGTCGATTAGGCGGCCGGGGGTGGCGATGATCACATCAGCGCCGGCCTGCAGCAGCTCACGCTGCTTGTCGTAGTCCACGCCGCCATAGACCAGTGCAAATTTCAGGCCAAGGTCGGAGGCGAATTTCACCGCGTCCTTGTGGATCTGGATGGCCAGCTCGCGGGTGGGGGCCAAAATCAGTGCACGTGGGTCTTCGGGTTTACGGTCGGCCAGCGCCGGGCGGGTCAACAGGCGGTTGATGACCGCGACCAGAAAGGCCAAGGTCTTGCCGGTGCCGGTTTGCGCTTGCCCGGCCACATCGCCACCGGGCAACGCCACCGGCAGGGTCATGGCTTGAATCGGCGTGCAGCGGGTAAAGCCTGCGGCCTCCAACCCGGCCAGTAGCGACGGGTGCAGGTCGAAGGTGGAAAAGGTGATGTCGGTCAGGGGTTTATCGGACACGATGCGGCCTTTATGGTGGCGGTTGCAGCGGGCGCTGGAACGCCGTTTGCACTGTGCCACTTGTCTGAATGGGGGGCAGCCGCGCAGACTGCCGGGAGGATTCCGGGGCTGGTTGTTCCCGGCACATCGCCTTGACATTGTCTTGAAATGCAAGGCGAACCCCCCAAGTTTAACACCGGTGCGGCATTCCGCCGTGCCTTAGCCATTGGAGCCATCATGAGCAATACCGTCCTGCACGCCACCGACGCCGATTTCGATAGCCTGGTGCTGGCTTCCGACCAGCCGGTGCTGGTGGATTTTTGGGCGCCGTGGTGCGGCCCGTGCAAGATGATTGCGCCGGCGCTGGATCAATTGGCTGCCGATTACGCTGGCAAAGCCAAGATCGTCAAGGTCGATGTGGATCAAAACCAACAAACCGCGATGAAATATCACGTGCGTAGCATTCCGATGCTGCTGGTGTTCAAGAACGGCCAAGTGCAGGGCACCCAGATTGGCGCGGTGGGCAAGGCCCAGCTGGCCCAGCTGATCGACAAGGCGCTTTGATGCCGTGTGCCCGGTTCCGTTGACGGAGACGGGCAGGGATACGGGTGCGTCACGCGCCCCGTTCATCCCCAAAATAAACGTACGGGTCGGCGTGAGCTTGCACGCCTGCCCGCAAAGGTGCTAGCGTTTAGCAAGTCCGGCGCAGATCCATCGCCCTCCCGGCGCGCCACACGCCTTCCTTCTGAACCACTCTCAACGATCCCGCCCGCAAGTCTGTGGGCGCTCGCAACGTAAGCGAGGTTTTCCTCTTGTCTGATATCACCAACGACGCTACTGGCGAAGTCGCCGAAAAGCGCGTGCGCAAACCCCGCGTGGCCAAGGCCCGTAGCCCCGAACAATCCGAAATCGCACTGCCGCAGGCAGCTGTTCCAGATGCCGCGCCACCAGTAGCGCCGGCACCGACACCCGCACCCGCACCGACACCTGTTGTCAGCGAGGCGACCACCCATCGTGCAGACAACACCAGCACCAGCGAAACTGCACCGGCCAGTGGTGAAGTGCAGGGCGGTGGTCAAAACCATGCCGAGGGCCAGCAGTCAGGTGGCCAGCCGCAAGACGGTGGCCAACGGACCAGCCGTCGCGATCGCTTCAAAAATCGCCGTGACCGCCAGCGCGAGCGTTATCGCGAAGGCGGCATGCAGGACGAAGGCAACGGTGGTGGCAACGGCGAAAACTTTGTGCCGCGGCCACACCCGCAGGTGCCAGAGGGCTTCCCCACCTACTCGCTGGGCGACCTCAAGCGCATGCCGGCGTACAAATTGCAGGAAGTGGCCGAGCAGTTGTCGATCACCGATGGCGTGGCCCGCGCCCGCAAGCAAGACATCATCTTCGCGATTTTGAAAGTGCTGACCCGCCACGGCGAAGGCGTGCAGGCCGACGGCGTGCTGGAAATCCTGCCGGACGGCTTCGGCTTCCTGCGTGCGGCCGAAGCCAGCTACCTGGCCGGCCCGGACGACACCTACATCTCGCCCTCGCAGATCCGCCGCTTCAACCTGCGCACCGGCGACCACGTCTCCGGCCGCATCCGCTGGCCGAAGGACGGCGAGCGCTATTTCGCGCTCAACATCGTCGACACCATCAACGGCGAGCCGCTGGAAGCGTCGAAGAACAAGACCCTGTTCGAGAACCTCACCCCGCTGTTCCCGCGCAAGCGCTTCAAGCTGGAGCGCGGCGATGGCAGCTCGGAAGACATCACTGGCCGCATCCTCGATCTGATGGCCCCGCAGGGCAAGGGCCAGCGCGCCCTGATCGTCAGCCCGCCGAAGGCCGGCAAGACGATGATGATGCAGCAGATCGCCAGCGCGATTACCTACAACCACCCCGACGTGCACCTGATCGTGCTGCTGATCGACGAGCGCCCGGAAGAAGTGACCGAAATGCAGCGCACCGTGCGCGGCGAGGTCATCTCCTCCACCTTCGACGAACCGGCCGCGCGCCATGTGCAGGTGGCGGAAATGGTGATCGAGCGCGCCAAGCGTCTGGTCGAACACAAGAAGGACGTGGTGATCCTGCTCGACTCGATCACCCGCCTCGCCCGCGCCTACAACAACGTCATGCCGAGCAGCGGCAAGGTGCTGACCGGCGGCGTGGACTCCAACGCGATGCACCGCCCGAAGCGCTTCTTCGGCGCGGCCCGCAACGTCGAGGAAGGCGGCAGCCTGACCATCATTGCGACGGCGCTGGTCGATACCGGCAGCGCGATGGACAAGGTGATCTACGAGGAGTTCAAGGGCACCGGCAACAGCGAAGTGCACCTGGATCGCCGCATCACTGAGAAGCGCGTCTATCCGGCGATCGGCGTGAACCTCTCCGGTACCCGCCGCGAGGATTTGTTGATCGAACCCGACCTGCTGCAGAAAATTTGGATCCTGCGCAAGCTGCTGCACCCGATGGACGAAATCGCAGCGATGGAGTTCCTGCTCGACAAGATGAAGAACACCAAGTCCAACGACGAGTTCTTTGGGTCGATGAAACGCTGATTGCCGCGTTTGCCCATTGTTTGGCGTGCATGTTTTGTCTGACATGCACGCCAACAACCTGAACGGGGCGTTCCAATCTGGCTTGCCTCGCGTGCTACCCTCGCGCCGATGAGCCGAAACCTCCTACCCTCACTCGCGGCGTTGTTGCTTGCTGCTTGCGCCGCCACACCGCCCAAGCCCGCGCCGGTTGCGCCGGTGCCAGCACCGCCGACTGTTGCCACAATCCCTGCAGGTACGCCAACGGCGATGCCAACCCGCGATACCCGTGCCGCGCGTGCCGAGTTTGTGCGAAGCACCGCGCAGCGCTTCAATATCCCGGCTGCCGACATCGAAGCGGTGTTGGCCCGCGCGCAAATTCGCGAACCCATCATCAAGGCGATGGCGCGCCCGGCGGAAGCCAAGCCGTGGCGTGATTACCGGCCCATCTTCATCCAGCCGTCGCGAATCGAGGCGGGGCGTGCGTTTCTCGAAAAAAATCGTGTCGCCTTGCAGCGCGCCGAAGATCAATACGGCGTGCCGAAGGAAATCATCACCGCAATCTTGGGTGTAGAAACCAGCTACGGCGGCAACAAGGGCAGCTACCCGGTCATCGATGCACTCTACACACTGGCGTTTGCGTATCCGCGCAGCGGCAATCCTGAAAAGGTGGCATACGAGGACAAGCGGGAAGCATTCTTCCGCGATGAGCTGGCGCAATTATTCGCGCTGGGCAAGGAAGAAGGGTTTGACATCACCCAACTCAAAGGCAGTTATGCCGGCGCGATGGGCTGGGGCCAATTTATGCCGTCCAGCTACCGCCAATACGCGGTGGATGGTGATGGCGATGGCAAGCGCGACTTGTTCAACGATTTGGACGATGTGTTTGCATCGGTGGCCAATTATTTTGCCAAGAAAGGCAAGTGGCAGCGTGACGGCAAGGTGATGGTGCCGGCGATGCGCACGGCAATGGCCAGTGATTTCATCAACCCCGGCAATGCGGTGACGCTAGATCAAACCGTGCCGGGCTTGGCGGGGTTGGGCTATACCACCACCGCAGGGTTGACAGCGGCAGATACGGCGCAGCCGGTCAGCCTGATCACGTTAGACGGTGCGACCGGGCCGGAGTATTGGGTGGTGTTCAATAACTTCAAGGCGATCACCACCTACAACATCTCGCGGCTGTACGCGACGGCGGTCTTCCAGTTGTCCGAGGCCATTGCCGGACGTGCCGTCCCATGAGCCTGCGTGCGCTTTTGTTAGTTGCAATATCTTTGGGGTTGGCGGCCTGCGCCAGCACCGGGCCGGCCACGAAGGCTGCGCCAATCAGTCATGTGCCAGTGCCCAAGGCTGCCGGCATCCACAAGCCGCGGGTGTCGCCGTATGCGCCTGCGCAAGAGGACCTCTCCAAGCGCGGGGATTATGTGGCCGGTGGCTTGTTCCGGCCGGGGGTGTCGGACAGCGTTCCGGACGAGATTCCGGATGTGGATGCCATCCCCGAGCCCGAAGTCCGCGATGAGCCGCGTGCGCGCACCGGCAATCGCGACTATGCCGTGCTGGGCAAGCAATACCGTGTGCTGGATAGCCATAGTGGCTATGTCGAAGAAGGCACCGCCTCGTACTACGGCAACAAGTTCCATGGCCGTCGCACGTCCAGCCAAGAGGTGTACGACATGTACGCCTTCACCGCGGCACACAAGACCTTGCCGCTGCCCAGTTTTGCACGGGTGACCAATCTGGAAAACGGCAATTCGGTGGTGGTGCGCATCAACGATCGCGGGCCCTTTCATCCCGGGCGCTTGATCGACCTCAGTTATGCGGCGGCGGTGAAACTGGGGTATCGCAATAAAGGCAGTGCGCGGGTGCGGGTGGAGGCATTGCAGCCGGATACGGAAGCCGTCGCCGCCATTGACGCCGCGACCACCGCCGGCAAGAAGGTGGACACGCTGCCAACACCAAACCCGCCAGTGGCGAATGCACAGAGGATTGCCACAACGACGCCCGCGACTGCCGACAATCGCTTCGACATGCACCAAAGCGGCCGCGCCATGCGTGCCGATGAATTTGATGCGTGGATGCAGTCGCGGCAGATCCGGGTAGCGACTGGAAAACCGAAGTTGCTGGCTGCGCCCGTGCCTGCGCCCGTGCCCGTGCCCGCCGCTGCCGGCAGCGCGGGTTTGCCGGTGGTCGCAGCCACGCCCGTGGCAGGCGAGGTTACCCTGCAAGTGGCCAGCTTCGGCAATCAGCAAAATGCGCAGCACGCGCTGGGGTTGCTGCAAGGCGCGGCGATTACGCAGGCACAGTTGCAAGACGCCGACGTGGGCGGCAAAAAAATCTGGCGGCTGCGTATTGGCCCGGTCAGTGAGGCCGCCACTGCGGAACTTGCGGCGCGCATCGTGGGTCTGGGTTTTGCGCAGCCGCAACGGGTCAAGTACTAATTGCGGCGTAAAATGCGCCATTGATTCTTACCTTTCGTGCTTTTTGCCGCGCTTGCGCGGTCACCCGGAGCTCTCGTTGATGCACCCACGTTCGCTGCTATTTGTCGCCCTGGCTACGGCTGGTTTTACTTTGGGTTGTGGTTTGGCCGTTGCGCAAACACCGGTGCCCACACCCACGGTGGCCAAGCCCGTCGCCAAGCCTGCCGCCAAGCCTGCTGCATTGAGTGACGCCCTGCCCATCCCGGATGCGCCGGCCCCCAAGGTTAGCAAGGCATGGGTGGTGATGGATGCGGCCACCGGCCAAGTGTTGGCCGGTGAAAATGTGGACGCACAGGTTGAGCCGGCCAGTATCACCAAGGTGATGACCAGCTATGTCATCGCGGCGGAAATGGCGTCGGGCAAGATCAAGCCCACCGATCCGGTGATGATGAGCGAGCACGCTTGGCGCGAAGGTGGCGCTGCCACTGACGGCAGTTACAGCGGGTTTGAAGTCAACAAGACTGCGCCGCTGGTGGAAATGGAAAAAGGCATGGTGGTGCAGTCTGGTAACGATGCCGCGATTGCGCTGGCCGAACACGTGGCTGGCAGCTCGGAGGCGTTCGCCCAATTGATGAATGCCTATGCCAAGAAAATTGGCATGCAGCATTCCCACTTCGTCAATCCCACCGGTTTGTCGGCCGACGGTCACATCACCACTGCGCATGATTTGGCCCTGTTGGGACGCGCGCTGATTCGCGACTATCCAGCCACCTACGCCTACAACAAAATCAAGGAATTCACCGTCGGCCCGATTACCCAACCCAACCGCAACTTGCTGCTGTGGCGTGACGCCTCGGTGGATGGCATCAAGACCGGCCACACCTCCAGTGCTGGGTATTGTTTGATGGCTTCGGCCATGCGTGGTGATCAACGCCTGATCAGTGTGGTGATGGGCGATAGCAGTGAAAACCAGCGCGCAGTGGACGCTCAAGCGCTGCTCAATTGGGGTTTCCGTTTCTACGAAACCCATAAGCTTTACGACGCCGACAAGCCAGTGCAAACCTTGAAGCTGTGGAAAGGTGCGACCGATGCGGTCAAGGTGGGCGTGATTGCGCCGTTGTTGGTGTCCACCCCGCGCGGCAAGTACGAGCAGCTGAAAGCCAGCATGGATCTGCCCAAGTCACTGGAAGCCCCGATCAGCAAGGGCCAGCGGATTGGTACGGTCAAGGTGATGTTTGACGGCAAACTCATTGCACAGGCCCCGCTGGTGGCGCTGGAGGCAGTGGAAGAGGGCGGCTTTTTCAAGCGGCTGTGGCATGACCTGCTGATGTGGTGGCAAGGATGAGTGTGCACTCCGACAACCCCGAGCACGGGTTCCAGTTTCCTGGCACGTTCGAGCTATCGGCAATGGGCTCTGCGGACAAACATCTGGAAAGTGACCTGCCGCAGCATTTGTTGGCGGCAGGCATCGATGTGCTGCACGAAGACGTGCGCTGGCGCCATTCCAGCAATGGCAAATATGTGTCGGTGCGGATTGCCTTCCGCGCCAACTCGCGTGAGGACTACGACCGCGCCCACGCCGCGCTGCGCGACCATCCGGAAGTGAAGTGGACGCTGTAGTTCGTGACCTTGCCCGGCACGCGTATGCGCCGGTATGGCAGGCGATGCAAGCATTCACCGATGCCCGCAACGAGGCCACACCCGATGAGTTGTGGCTGGTCGAGCACGACCCGATTTTTACCCTTGGCCAAGCCGGCAAGCCCGAACATGTGCTGATGCCGGGCGACATCCCGGTGCTGCATGTGGATCGCGGCGGGCAGGTGACCTATCACGGTCCCGGGCAGTTGGTGGCCTACCCGCTGTTGGATCTCAAACGCCTGAAAATCGGCGTGCGCGACTACGTGTGCAGAATCGAGCAAGCCATCATCGACACACTGGACACCTGGAATATCGGTGCGACACGTCAAGCCGGCGCGCCGGGTGTGTATGTCAACGGTGCCAAAATCGCCGCGCTGGGGATTCGCGTGCGTCGTGGTTGCAGCTTTCACGGGCTGGCCTTCAATATCACCGGTGAATGTACGCCGCCATTTGCACGCATCAACCCCTGCGGCTATGCCGGGCTGCACGTGGTGGCGTTGGATGACTTGGGCGGCCCCGCCGCGCTGGATGCGGTCAAGCCCGTGCTACTGGCGCAGCTGGGCAAGCAATTTGGCCTGCACTGGCAGCCGCAAGCCGATCTGCCGCCGCAATTGGTGGCTTGATCCTGTCTCTGCACACAACTCCGTGCACGATGTGCGCGATAATTGCGGGATGAACACCACCCCCCGCAATATTCCGCTGGCCGTTGTCGATAGCCTTGCCCACAACGACCATGCCTCCCTTGAGCCCGGTGCGCGTCAAGTTGCCGGCGACAAAATCAACCGCTCGCCGGTGCAATTTGCCGACGCGCCGGTGTTGCGCAAACCCAGTTGGATCCGGGTACGCATCCCCTCCGGGAATGCGGTGCAGGCACTGAAGTCCAAGCTGCGTGAAAACCGCTTGGTGACGGTGTGTGAAGACGCCAGTTGTCCCAATATCCACGAATGTTTCAGCCATGGCACCGCCACGTTCATGGTGATGGGCGATGTGTGTACGCGGCGCTGTAGTTTTTGTGATGTCGCGCATGGCCGGCCCAAGCCCTTGGATGCCGGCGAGCCGTTGCGTTTGGCGCGCACCGTGGCCGATATGGGCTTGAAGTATGTGGTGATCACCAGTGTCGATCGCGATGATCTGCGTGATGGCGGCGCCCAGCATTTCGTCGATTGCATCCGCGAAACCCGCGCCGCCGCGCCGGGGATCCGCATCGAAATTTTGACCCCGGATTTCCGTGGCAAAGGCCGCATGGATCGCGCGCTGGAGATTTTGGCCAGCGATCCGCCGGACGTGTTCAACCACAACATCGAAACCGTGCCCGATCTGTATCGCAATGTGCGCCCGGGTGCCGACTACCAGTGGTCGCTGACCTTGCTGCAAAAATTCAAAGCGCAGCACCCCAGCATCCCCACCAAATCCGGGATCATGCTGGGGCTGGGCGAGACCATGGAGCAGGTGCAAGCCACCTTGCGCGACCTGCGTGCGCATGACGTGGAAATGGTCACCATCGGTCAGTATTTGCAGCCCAGCGCGCACCATCACCCGGTATTGCGCTACTGGACGCCGGAGGAGTTCCAAGCACTGGCCGATTACGGCGATGCTTTGGGCTTTGCGCATGTGGCGTCGGGGCCAATGGTGCGCTCCAGCTACCACGCCGATCGCCAAGCTGCCGAGCGGTTGGGCGCGGGCGGCTAAGCCTGCGCTTGCGGTAAGCGTTCACCCAGCACCGGCGCCAGCGGTTACAGTGGATGCAACGCAGTGGTGCAACTTCTAGCACTGGTGCGCGGTCGCAGCTTTGGCCATTCTGCCTGTCACCCTGATGCGGCCCCACGCCGTGGAATTTCGATGAAGCATACCCGCCCCTTGCTTGCCCTCTCCCTTGGTTTGGCCCTGACCGCGCCGTTGGCGTTGTTGGCTGCCAGTGGCGATATCGCCCTGCCCGCAGGTCCGACCAAAGACCAGTCCACCACCGCACGCATGGTGTTCGGGCTGCTGTCCGATAGCCGCTATGCGTACCGCCCGCGCGCACTGGACGATGCGCTATCGCGGGAAATTCTGACCGAATATTTGAAGACGCTGGACCCGGGCAAGGTGTTTTTGACCGCACAAGACGTGGCCGGTTTCGACAAATACGCCACCACGTTGGATGACGCGATCAAAACCGGGCAGGTGGATCCGGCGTGGGCGATTTTTGCGCTGTATCGGCAACGGGTGGATGAACGCATTAGCTATGCGCGCAAATTGCTCAAGGGCGATTTTGATTTCAGCAAGGACGAGCGCTATTCCTACGACCGGAAAGATGCGCCGTGGGCCGATAGCGCAGCGATCGAGGCGCTGTGGCGGCAGTCGGTGAAAAACGATTGGCTGCGCCTGCGTTTGGCAGGCAAACCGGCCGACGAGATCCGTAAGACGCTGGACAAGCGTTACGCCAATTTGTTGACCAGCGTGCAGCAGTTGAAGGGCGATGAAGTGTTTCAGAGCTTCATGAATGCCTACACCGGCAGTATTGATCCGCATACCGACTACATGAATCCGCGCAGCGCGGAAAACTTCAACATGCAGATGTCCAATTCGTTGGAGGGCATCGGTGCGGTGTTGTTCCGCCAGGACGATGTGGTGGTGGTGCGCGAAATGGTGCCGGGTGGCCCGGCGGCACGCAGCGGCAGGCTCAAGCCTGGCGATCGCGTGGTGGGCGTTGGGCAGGGTGTCTCTGGCGAGATGAAAGATGTGATCGGCTGGCGCATCGACGATGTGGTGCAGTTGATCCGTGGTGCTGCCAATACCCAAGTGCGGCTGGACGTGGTGCCGGCAGAAGCACCGCTGGACAGCAAGCCGCAACTGGTCACCATCACCCGCGCCAAAGTGCGTTTGGAAGATGCGCGTGCCAAGGCCGAAACGATTGTGGTGCCAACCGCCGGAAACCAGCCGGCGCGGCGGATCGGGGTGATCAAACTGCCCGGCTTCTATCAGGATTTTGAAGCCCGCCGGCGTGGTGACAAAACCTATGCCTCGGCCACCCGCGACGTGGCCAAGATGCTGGCCGATTTCCGCGCGCAAAAAGTGGATGGCGTGGTCTTGGATTTGCGCGGCAATGGCGGCGGCTCACTCAGTGAAGCGGTGGAGCTGACCGGCTTGTTTATCGATAAGGGCCCGGTGGTGCAGGTGCGCGAATCCGGCGGCAAGGTCAGCGTGCAATACGACCAAGACGCGGGCGTGGCATGGGATGGGCCGCTAGCGGTGTTGGTCAATCGCGGCTCGGCGTCGGCTTCGGAAATTGTGGCCGGTGCCATCAAGGATTACGGGCGCGGCTTGATCATCGGTGAAACCACCTTCGGCAAAGGCACCGTGCAAACCATGGTGGACCTGGATCGTTGGCCAGCCAATGAAAAACCGCGTTTTGGCGAAGTCAAACTGACCGTGGCGCAATTTTTCCGCCCGGATGGCAGCAGCACCCAGAACAAGGGTGTAGAGCCCGACGTGGCATTCCCGGCCAGCGTGGATGCCAGCGAGTTTGGCGAAAGCACCTATCCCAATGCACTGCCGTGGACCCGCATTGCGGCGGCAGCGCATGTGCGCTACGGCAACTTCACCCCGTTGCTTCCGCAATTGGATGCCTTGCACGCGGCGCGCGCAGCCAAGGATGTGGAATACCAATGGTGGGTTGAAGATGTGCGCAAGTACCGCGAGGAAACGGCGAAAAAATCCATTTCCTTGAACGAAGCCGAACGCCGCGCCGAGCGTGACAAATTTGATGCGCAAAGCAAGCAGCGTGCGGAACTGCGCAAGCAACTGGGCATCAACCAAGACCCGCTGTTGGCGGCCCGCACCGATGATGGTTTGACCGCCGATGAGCGCAATGTGGCCGATTCCGTGGCCCGCGAAGAAGCCGCCAAAAAGCAGACCGACCCGCTACTGCGTGAATCGGCCGCGATCTTGGGCGACACCATCGGCCTGCTGGGTAAGGATGCAAAGCTGGCCGCACAGGTGCTACCGGCCACACATAACGCGGCGGGGCATTGGGCCGATTAAGGCGCGTCGCATCCCCATTTTCATGTCATAAACACGGGCACCTTCGGGTGCCCGCGCTGTCTGCAAGGTTTGCCCATGTCTACCGCATCGTCGTCGCTTTCTTCCACCGCTACCGCCAGTGTGCCGCTGGCACTGGCGGCGGTGTATGTCATTTGGGGTTCAACCTATCTGGCGATTCGCTTCGCGTTGGAAGGTGGCTTTCCGCCCTTCCTGTTGGGCGGTGTGCGCTTTGTGATCGCCGGTGGGTTGATGTACGCCTTCCTGCGCTGGCGTGGGGTGGCGGCACCTAGCGGTGCGCAGTGGCGCAATTTGGCGGTGATGGGGGCGTTGCTGTTGTTGATGGGAAACGGCCTGGTCAATTACGGTGAAAAAACCGTGTCATCGGGGATGACCGCAGTCATCGTGTCGTCATCGGCGCTGTGGATGGGAGTGTTTGCGGCGCTGCGCGGGCAGCGGCCCAGCCTGCTGGAATGGGCAGGCTTGGTGATTGGATTTTTGGGCGTGCTATGGCTGAGTGCGGGCGGCAGTTTGGCCGGCACGCCGCTGGGTTTGGCCGCCTTGTTACTGGCATCCATCGCGTGGTCGTTTGGTTCGATCTGGAGCAAGGGTCGCGATTTGCCATCCCCCTTCATGACCGCCGCTGGGCAAATGGTGTGTGGCGGCATCGCGATGTGCATCGTGGGTGCAGCACTGGGTGAGCGCTTTCACGGACTGCCCACGGCGCATGCCATCGGTGCGTTCTGGTATTTGGTGGTGCTGGGTTCGTGGACGGGGTTTTCGGCCTACGTCTGGCTGCTGCACCACGTGCGCCCGGCGCTGGCCACCAGTTATGCCTACGTCAACCCGGCGATTGCGGTGCTGCTGGGTGCGTGGCTGGCGCATGAGCACTTCGGCCTGCGGGAATTGGTGGCGATGGGCGTCATTTTGTTTGGTGTGGTGCTGATCACCTTGGCCAAGGCACGGCAGCCGAAGGCGGCGGCATGAGTACCAGTACCGGTGCACTGGATCGGCGCGGGGTGTGGATTGCGGTTGCCGCCTACGTGGCCTGGGGGTTGATGCCGCTGTACTGGCATTTGCTGAAGGTGGTGCCGTCGATGCAGATCATGGCGCACCGGGTGGTCTGGAGTGCGCTGCTGGTCTGCGGTTGGCTGGGCATCAAATACGGGCATGGTTGGCTGCGCGAAACCCTGTCGCGCCCGCGCGCCACCGCGTTGCTGGCATTCAGTGGCGTGCTGATCGCGTTCAACTGGGGCTTGTACATCTGGGCGGTGAATGCGGGCCACGTGGTGGAATCCGCGCTGGGCTATTTCATCAACCCATTGTTCAGCGTGATGCTGGGGGTGCTGGTGTTGCACGAGCGCCTCAACCGCGTGCAGTGGCTGTCGGTGGCCATTGCCGCCATCGGCGTGCTGTGGTTGACGTTGAATTACGGCGGCTTTCCGTGGATTGCGCTGGCGCTGGCGGCATCGTTTGGCCTCTATGGCCTGGTGCGCAAATTGCTGGGGGCACCACCGGTGCGTGGGCTGGGCGTGGAAAACCTATTTCTGCTGCTGCCGGCACTGCTCTATCTGGGCTACATGGAAAGCGCGGGGCAGGGTCATTTGCTCACGCATGGCGATGCTGCTTCGTGGGGGCCGCGCGTGCTTGGCCTGTTGGTGTTTGGCGGCGTGCTGACTGCGCTACCGCTGATCGGGTTTGCAGCGGCGGTGCAGCGCATCCCGTATTCGCTGGTGGGCTTGCTGCAATACATCTCGCCCACGCTGCAATTGCTGGTGGGCGTGCTGGTGCTGGGTGAGCCGTTTGGGCGTGAGCGCGCCATCGGGTTTGCCTTCATCTGGGCGGCGTTGGCGCTGTATGCCGGCGATGGCCTGCTACGTGCGCGACGCAGCAGGCTTGCTATCGCTTGATACACGCGCTCACGCCGCGCGCAGCGCCTCGGTCACCGGCAGCCGCGCGGCACGCAGCGCCGGGAACAAGCCACCCACCAGGCCAATACCAAGTGCCCATTTCAAGCCACTCCACGCAAGCTCCGGGGTGACTTTGAACTGAAACACCACTTGGCTGAAGTTGTTGCCCAAGGTGCTGACGGTATAGCCGTTGAACAGCAGCCACGCGATGGCACCGCCGGCAAGCCCGCCTAGCAGGGCCAGCAGCATGGTTTCCAACATCACCGCGGTGACCACCGGCAGGCCACGAAAGCCAATCGCACGCAGGGTGGCGATTTCACGCGCGCGCCCGGCCACGGCGGCGTACATGCTGTTGAGTGCGCCAAACACCGCGCCAATCGCCATAATCGCGCCAATCACCGTGCCCAAGATTTTGATCAGCTTGGTCAGAGCCTCGGACTGCTTGCTGTAGTAATCGTGGGTGGTGGCGATATCCAGTTTCAGGCGCGGGTCGGCGGCCAGTGCGGCCTTGAGTTGCTTGAAGCCGCGCTTGCCGTCCAGCTTCACTGTCATCGACTGATACGCCTGCCGCTGATATGCCGGGCCCAGCACATCGGCATCGGTCCACAGTTCGGAATCATGCGAATCGTTGGCCGCAAACACACCAACAATCGTCCATTGCTGATTGGCCAATTTGAGTTGCTTGCCCACCGCGATATCACGAAATTGTCGCTGTGCGCCTTTGCCCACCACGATTTCGCGTAGGCCGGGGGTAAATTTACGGCCCTGCACGATCTTCAACTGCGGGCGCAGCGCCCAAGCTTCCGGGCCCACCCCACGGAACTGCACATTGACATCGCTGCCATCATTCTTGCTGGCCAGATTGACCACCTGTGATAACTCAGGCGAGGTAATCGGCTTGCCGTCTTTGGCATGCGCGATACCGGGCAGTGCGCCGATTAGCGGGGCTTGGTCGCGGGTAATCACCGAATTGGTTTCGGCTTGTGAGCCGGCGCGCAGCAAGATTGCGGTGTCATCGCTGCCGGTTTGATTGAGCGTGGCCTTGAAGCCTTCGCCCATCGCCAGCATCGCCACCAACACCCCCACCACACCGGCAATGCCCACCACGATCACCAGCGATGCACCCCAGCGCTGCGGCAAACTGGCAATCCCAATTTTGGTGGCCTCGCGGGCCAGCCGCCCGCTGCGGGTGACAACCATCCACAGTGCAATGGCAGCACATAGCGCCAACACAAGCTGCCATGGCAACACGATCCACGCGGCCAGTGCGGCCAACAGCAGTACCAGGCTGAGCAGGCTAGAGAAGAAGCGTTTCATCTGATGTGTCTCCTTAGCGACCGGCCAATGCATCGACGATATTCAAGCGCATCCCGCGCAGCGCCGGCAGCAGGCCGACCACCGCACCGATCGCCAGCATCAACAGCAACCCTAAACCCCAGGTTTGCGGCAGCATGCCCGGCAGCTGGATCAAACCACCACTGGCGGCGCTAACCACCGGCACCAGCACCGAGGCAATCACCAGCCCAATCACGCCACCCAACACCACCAGTAGCACCGATTCGCCCAATACCAGCCACAGCACGCTGCGGTTGGAAAAGCCAATGGTTTTGAGCACCGCCAATTCGGGGATGCGCTCGCGCACCGCCTGCGCCATGGTGTTGCCGGTCAACAGCAGCAGGGTGAAGAACACCGCGCCCATGATCGCGGTCACAATTAGGCCGATATCGGCAAATTGTTTGGCGAAGGCTTGGTTGAACGCGGCCTCACTTTGGGTCTTGGTTTCGTGATCGGAGTTTTCGCTGAGCTTGTCGATGGCGTGGGCAATCTTGTCGGCCGATGCGCTCTTGTCCGGCTGCACGATGAACCAGCCCACGCGGCCTTTCACATAGTCGTTGGCTTCATTGAAATACTTCCAATGAAAAAACAGCACGCGCTCTTGCGCTTTCTGTTTGGGGTCATCGACGCTGTAGATGCCGCGCAAGGTGAACTGCCAATCGTTGCTGCCCTTGGTCGGAAAGATGGTGGCTTGCAGCGGAATGGTGTCGCCCACCTTCCAGCCAAATTGCTTGGCCAGTGATGCGCCGACGATCGCGCCACGTTGATCCTCCAACCATGCCTTTTTTTGCGATGCCGGCAGCTTGAATTCCGGATACAGATCCAGATAGTCGGGGCTGACACTGAAGTTGGCGAAAAAGTTTTTGGGGTCGCGGTAGATGCCGCCAAACCATGCTGCGAAGGCAGCTTTTTTCACCCCCGGCACCGCGCGGATTTGTTCGGTCAGGCTGTACGGCAGCATCTGCGTGATCGACAGTCGCGACATCGTGACCATGCGGTTGGCACCGGCCACATCACCGCCAGAATTGAACGCCACCCGCACCGAGTCCAGCATCCCAAACAACAAGAATGCAGCGGTGACCGACAGCAAGGTCAGCAAGGTGCGGGTTTTGCTGCGAAACAGCGCCGCCCAGATCAGATGAAAATATTTCATGGAACCTCCAGCTTTTCCTTCTCCACTCGGAAGAAGGGCTTACGCGGCGTTACGCCGCACGCACGACGTGTTCCACCAACACACCCTTGTCCAAATGCAAGGTGTGGCTGGCGTATTCGGCGGCCTTGGGGTCATGGGTGACCATGACGATGGTTTTGCCGTGTTCGCGGTTGAGCGTTTGCAGCAGGCCCAAAATTTCTTCCGCCGATTGCCGGTCCAAGTCGCCTGTAGGCTCATCGCAAATCAATAGCGTGGGGTCCGACACAATCGCACGGGCAATCGCCACACGTTGTTGTTGGCCGCCGGACAATTCATTGGGGCGGTGCTTGCCGCGATCACCCAAGCCCACCAACTGCAAGGCGATGGCGGCATTTTGTTTGCGCTGCGCGGCCGACAAGTTGGTCAGCAACAACGGCAGTTCCACATTCTTTTGCGCGGTCAGCGTGGGCATCAAGTTGTAGAACTGAAACACAAAGCCCACATGGTTGCTGCGCCAATGCGATAGCTGCCCGGACTTCATGGTGTCGATGCGTGCGCCGGCGATGTCGATCTCGCCGGAACTGGGCGAATCCAGACCGCCGATCAAATTGAGCAAGGTGGTTTTGCCCGAACCCGACGGCCCCATCAATGCGGCGAAGTCGCCCTCGGCAATGTCAAGGTCGATGCCACGCAGCACGTCCACCTTCTCGGGGCCGCGCTGGTAGGTCTTGTGCAAGTTGCGAATACTGACGAGGGTGGACATGTTGGCTCCTGGGGTGTCTGTTCGTGCTTGCCGCCTTCGCGGGGATGACGGTACGTGTTCAGTGTTGCCTTAGTCGTTGTTCGTGCCGGAAGACGCTTCCTCACGCACCATCTTCACGCGCGCGCCATCGGTCAGTTGTTCGGGCACATCGGTCACCACCACATCACCACCGGCAAGGCCGCTGAGCACTTCACGGTCATCGCCCAGACTGCGACCCAACTGCACCGCGCGCTGGCTGACCTTGTCGCCAACCAGCACAAACACCACGTCCTTGTCATTGCGCGACGCAATCGCGGAGGTCGGCACCAGCACGCCCGCAGCCACCTTGGTTTGCGCAGGGGGTGTGGCGTCTAAAAAGCCCACGCGTGCACCCATTTCCGGCACGATGCGGGCATCACCTTTGGCATCCAGCGCCACCCGCACTTTCACCGTGGCCTTGCCACGATCGGCGGCCGGGATAATCGCGATCACATGGCCGGGGATCTTCCAGTCTTGATACGCATTGAGCTGAGTTTCGGTGCGCATCCCGGCTTTGACCCGGCCGATGAACGACTCACCCACTTCGACTTCTGCTTCCAGCGAGTTCATGTCCACAATCGTGCCGATGCCGGTGCGGGTAAAGCCGCCGCCAGCCGATAACGGCGACACGATTTCACCGGCCTGCGCTGCCTTCGCAATCACCACGCCGGCAAACGGCGCACGCACGATGGTGTTGTCCACGCCGTTGTCGGCAATCTGCAACGCATCGCGTGCCACTTGCGCGTTGCGCTGCGCCGACGTCAGCTGCGCGCGCAGGCTATCGCGGGTGGCCACGGCTTGGTCGTACTGCGCACGCGATACCAGTTTTTGCGTCACCAAGGTGGTCAAGCGCGCGGTGTTGGCTTCGGCTTCTTTCAACTGCGCTTGCGCACCACTGATCTGGCTTTGCGCAGCCGCCAGTTGCGCGGCGGACAATGTGCGTTGTGCCGCGGCATCCACCGGATCCAAGTGCGCCAGTATCTGGCCGGCTTCAACCCGTTGGCCTTCTTCGATCAATACATCGCGCACCTTGCCGGTGACCTTGGACGACACCGTCGCCATACGTCTTGCCACCACATAGCCGGTGGCATCCAACACCGAGGCCGTATGATTGCTGCCGCCGCCAATCGCAGTGGCCTCGGCGGTGTGGACGGCGATGCCAGCGTTGCGACCAAGCGCAAACCACGCGCCGCCGCCCAACAGCGCCACACCCGCTACCGCCAGCCCAATCCACAGCGGCGTGCGTGAGGGCGGTGGTGGCGCGGCATTGCGATTGATCTTCAGCGAGTTGAGAAGGTCAGCGTTGCTGGTCATCGGCAGGCTTATCGTGGGGGGATGATGCAGATTGTGCACGCATCCATGCGGCGGAATGGCGGCCAGAGTAGGGGCAAGCGCTGCCACTGTCCGCTGACAACTGTCATGTGATTGCCGTGACGGCGGGGAATATCACCACCGGGTGACAATCGCGAAGATGGCCGCCATTCCCCGAGGAGAGCCGCACGATGATGGTGTTGGATACAGTGCTGGCGCGTTTGCGTGGTGTCCGCAAGACCTATGGCACGTTGCGCGCACTGGATGGTATTGATCTGGCATTGCGCAGCGGCGAAGTGTTGGCGTTGCTGGGCCCCAATGGCGCCGGCAAGACCACCGCGATCAGCCTGCTGTTGGGCTTGGCACGCGCTGATGCCGGCACGGTGGAATTGTTTGGCCGCGACCCACAGGACATCGCCGCGCGCCGGCAGATCGGGGTGATGTTGCAGGATGCGCAACTACCGCCAACGCTACGTGTAGGCGAGTTGCTACGGCTCACCGCCAGTTACTATCCCAACCCGCGCAGCGTGACTGAGAGCGCCGAGCTAGCCGGTGTCGCCGATTTGTTGATGCGCCCCTACGGCAAGTTGTCGGGTGGCCAGCAGCGGCGCGTGCAATTTGCATTGGCCTTGTGCGGGCGGCCGGCCTTGTTGTTCCTCGACGAGCCCACCGTGGGCATGGATATCGAGGCACGCCAAAAACTGTGGGCCGCGATTCGGCATTTGATTGCCGAAGGCAATGCGGTGGTGTTGACCACGCACTATCTGGAAGAAGCCGAAGCCTTGGCCGACCGCGTTTGCGTGATGGCGAAAGGCCGGGTGATCAGCGAGGGCAGCGTGGATGCACTGCGCGCGCGCATTGCATTGAAGCGCGTGTGGTGTTCGACCCAGCTATCGCTGGCGGAACTCGCCACCTGGCCGGACGTGGCCGAGGCGCGCAGCGATGGCGACCGCGTGTGCCTATCCACCGAACACGTCGAAGCCTTGGTGCGCCGGCTGCTTGCCGAAGACATGACCTTGTCCTCCTTGGAAGTGCGCGCCGCCGGCTTGGCCGAAGCCTTCACCGAACTCACCCGCGAGCCATCGCCTTCACCTGCATTGGCGGAGGCCGCCTGATGAATACCGACACCTTGGTCATGCCGCGCGGTCGCGTGTTTGGCGCGTATGTGGAAGAAGCGCGCAGCGAAATTCTGCGCTACCTGCGCAACCCCGGCTTTCTGTTGCCAATCATCCTGTTCCCCAATGTGTTCTACGTGATGTTTGGCGTCCTACTCAATCACAGCAACGACGAAGCGGCACGCTACATGCTGGCCAGCTACAGCAGCTTCGGGGTGATGGCGCCGGGTTTATTTGGGTTTGGGGTGTCGCTGGCATTGGAGCGCGACAGTGGCCTGTTGACCTTGAAGCGCGCCCTGCCAATGCCGCCGGGTGCGTACTTGTTGGGCAAGATGCTGATGGCGGTGTGCGTGGCAACGGTGGTGGGCGCGTTGTTGCTGGTGCTGGCCTTGGGTGTGGCGCATGCACCCCTGGGGGCAGCGCAGGTGTTGCAATTGCTGTGCGTGGATGCCCTGGGCGTGTTGCCGTTTTGCGCGCTGGGGTTGCTGGTGGGCACGTTGTTGAAAGGCCAAGGCGCGCCCGGCCTGCTCAACATGATTTATCTGCCGATGGCGTTTTTATCGGGGTTGTGGTTCCCCTTGCAGATGATGCCAAAGCTGCTGCAACAACTGGCACCAATCTGGCCCAGCTATCACCTCAACGTGCTTGCGCAACACGCAGTAGGCTTCAACGTCGGCGCAATCTGGCCGCATGTGCTGGTGCTGCTCGGCTTCACGATCGGATTCCTACTGCTGGCCGCACGCCGCCTGCGCCGCTACGGTTGAGCGAATGACTTAGGATGCACGGATGACACTGCCTGCATGGTTGCGACGCCACTTCACCCCGGCACCGGATTCGACAGTTGCCGCAGAAATTCGTCGTGGCAAATCGCCATGGACCGACGGTGTGCATCTGCTGTGGTCGCTGTGGGTGTTCTTGACCCCATTGATGGGCGATGGCCACTACACCGTGTTGTGGCTCTGCCTGACGCTGCTGTCGTATCCCCTCTTTCTGTGGCTGTATGCAAAGGCCTTGCTGGCACCGCGCAAAATTGCCTGGCGCTATGCCATCGGCATGGCGCTGTTGAGTTTACTGTTGCTACGCTGGTATCCCTCGGGACTTAGTTATTTCGTGTTTGGTTGCGTGATGTTGCGGATCTCAGCGCAGCGGCTTGCGCTGGGTAAATACATCCTGCAATTGCTGGCGATGAATCTGGTGTACGTGGGTGTGGCAACGTGGCTGGGTTATCCCAGAGAGTTGTGGCTGTGGGTGCCGGCAATGACCTTGGTGATTGGCATCATCGTCAATGTTGAACATATCAGCCAAGAAAAAGACGCGGCCTTGGCGTTGTCACAGGAAGAGGTTCGCAAATTGGCCGCCACCGCGGAGCGCGAGCGCATTGGCCGTGACCTGCATGATTTGCTGGGGCATACCTTGTCACTGATTACTCTGAAGCTGGAGCTCTCGCGCAAATTGTTTGAACGCGATCCGGCCACATCCAAACGCGAGCTGGAAGAAGCCGAACAAGTCGTGCGCGATGCGCTGGCACAAGTGCGTAGTGCGGTGACGGGGATTCGTGCGACGGACTTGGCTGCCGAGTTGGCATCGGCAAAGTTGCTGTTGGAGTCGGCGCAGGTGCAACTGGATTACGGTGCCTCGCCACCGGGATTGCCGCCCGAAGTTGAGCGTGGGTTGGCGCTGGTACTGCGTGAAGCGGTGACCAATATTTGCCGCCACGCACAGGCCGCGCAGGCGCAGGTGGAGTTCAAACGCGAGGACAAGGCGGTGCAGTTATGCATCAGCGATAACGGCCGTGGTGGCGTGGCCGCCGATGGCAATGGCCTGTCCGGCATGCGTGACCGCGTGCGCGCGCTGGGCGGCAGCCTGAGCGTGGAATCGCCACGCAACGGCGGTACCCGGCTACTGGTACGGGTGCCATTGGTGTGGCGTGAGCCGCTGTTGCCGTTGCGCACCGTGGCCACGCCGGTGCTTGCAGCATCGACACAGGGGCAAGGATGATTCGTATTTTGCTGGCCGAAGACCAAGCCCTACTGCGCGGTGCGCTGGCGGCGTTGTTGGCGCTGGAATCGGATATCGACGTCGTTGGCAGTGCTGCCGACGGCGAGGCGGCGTGGCGTGAATTGCAACGCCTCAAACCCGATGTGCTGGTGACCGATATCGAAATGCCCGGCCTGACCGGGTTGGAATTAGCACAGCGCATCGCCCGCCACGAACTGCCCATCAAGGTGGTGATTGTCACCACCTTCGCCCGCGCCGGATTTTTGCGCCGTGCATTGGATGCCGGTGTGCGCGGTTATTTGCTGAAAGATGCGCCGGCCGAACAACTGGCCGAGGCGATCCGCAATGTGCAACGCGGTGGCCGCGCCATCGACCCGCAATTGGCCATCGATGCCTGGGGCGAAGCCGACCCCTTGAGCGATCGCGAACGCCAAGCGCTGCGGTTGGCCGGTGAAGGCTTGTCGGCTGGCGAAATCGCACAACAACTCAACCTGTCACACGGCACCGTGCGCAATTACCTGTCCGAGGCGATCGGCAAATTGGGTGTGGGCAACCGCATCGAAGCCTATCGCTTGGCGCGGCAGAAAGGTTGGTTGTGATGCAGCTCAAACGCAACGTGCTTGCAGCATTGCGTATGCCGCACGCAGGCCCAGTGCTTCGCCGCCAGCGGGGCGGCCGGGGCGGTCGCTATCGTTCCATGCGTACACATCCAGATGCGCCCAAGGCGTGCCATCGTTGACGAAGCGTTCCAGATACAACGCGGCGGTGACGCTGCCGGCCATGCTGGTATTGCTGGCATTGGCCAAGTCGGCAATGCCGCTGGTCAGGTAGCGCAAATAAGGCCGCCACAACGGCATCCGCCACAACGGGTCACGCACGTGCTGGCCGGCGGTCAGCCAAGCATTGGCCAGCGCGTCGTCATTGGCATACAGCGCTGGCAAATCTGGCCCCAAGGCAATCCGCGCGGCACCAGTGAGGGTGGCGAAATCCAGTAGCAGATCGGGTTGCAATTCACACGCGCGGGTCAGTGCATCGCACAACACCAGCCGACCTTCGGCATCGGTATTGTCGATTTCCACCGTCACTCCTTTGCGGGTGGTGAGGATGTCACCGGGGCGGAATGCATTGGGGCCCACCGCGTTTTCAACGGCAGCAATCAGCAGCGTGATGCGCAGGGGCAATTGCCGCGCCATCAGCAGCTCGGCCAAGGCCAGCGCATGCGCTGCGCCGCCCATGTCTTTTTTCATGTTGCGCATGCCGGCGGCGGCTTTCAGGTCCAGCCCGCCGGTGTCAAAGCACACACCCTTGCCGCATAGCACCACATGCGGGTGACTGGGCTGCCCCCAACTGAGCTCAATCAAGCGCGGTGCGCGATGGCTGGCGCGACCAACCGCGTGGATGGTGGGGTAGTTGTGGGTGAGTAGATCCTCCCCGCTGATGACTTCGATGTGGGCGGCATGCGTGGCTGCAATTGCCCGCGCCACTGCCTCCAATTCGGCTGGGCCCATGTGTTCGGTGGGGGTGTTGACCAAATCGCGCACACGCACACAGGCGGCCAATTGCGCGAAGCTGTCGGCATCAAACGTATCTGCGGCCAAGTGTGGCAGCGCGCGGTTGTGCTGCTTGTAGCGATCAAAGCGATAACAGCCCAAGCCCCAGCCCAATTGCAAGGCCTGGCGTGCGGTCTGTGTGTGCGTGCCGACAAGCTGCCACACACCTGCCGGCAGCGCGCGCGGCGCATGTGCGTAGGCATAAGGATCAAGGGCATCGTCGATGCCAATCACGGCACCGGCAACGTGGCCAGCGGCATCGGCCCAGGTCTGCACGCTGCCGCTGCTGCCATCAAACTGTTGTGCATCCAACCATGCTTGCACGGTGGCGGGTTGCTGCGCGCGCCATGTCGAAAATCCGGATTTGTTCACCACATGCAGCGGCAAGGCATGGGTAGTGTTCGTGGTGAAGCCGTGGGGTAAGGTCATATGTGGTTCTCGAACGTAGCACCGGCGTCCAGCCAATCGGCCAATGCGGTGAGGGTGGTGATATGCAAGTCGGCTGCGGGCACGTCATCCGGCCAAGTGTGGTCGCCGCGGTCGATCCAGCAACTGCGTAAACCCGCCTGCGCGGCACCGCGCACATCCATATGGGGATGATCGCCCACATGCAGCACTTCGGCAGGCGCGCAGTCCAAGCGACGGCAGGCTTCGTGAAAAAACCCGGCATCGGGTTTGGCCGCGCCGTATTCCCGCGCAGCAAGTTGAAAGCGGAACAGATCGGCAATGCCAATAATCGACAAATCGGCATTGCCATTGGTCAGTGCTGCAATCGGGCGCTGCGCCGCAATGCGCTGCAAACCAGCGAGGGCATCGGGATAAAAATCCACACGATTGCGCGCGCAAAAAAATGTGTCGTAAGCCGCATGGGCCAGCTGTGGGTCACCGCCACTTTCTTGTAGGGCGCGCTCGATGCTGAGCCGGCGCAGCAGGCCCAGGTCATGGGCATGTTGCGGGAATTCGGCAAACACGCGGTCGCGCAGGGCGCGCATTTCGGCAACCGGAAACCGCGCGGCGGTGCGCGGGCTGTGTTCGATGAACCAGTCTTGCAGCGCGGTTTCGATGCGGTCACCAATCGGCGCGAACGGCCACAGGGTGTCGTCAAGGTCGAAGGTGATGGCGCGGATAGGCAAATTCACCGGCCTATTGTAGGCCGGCATCCACTTGCCCATGCGGGTGCGCTGCGTCTGGGGTTGCCGCGCTGTCTGCGTCTACGGTGGCGGGTGTCTCTGTGGCTGCGGCGGCGGCGCGCAACTGCGCTTGCGCATCGGCCAGCAGGGTGGACAGCGAGCGCAGCAAGTTCAGCACGCCACCACTGCCGGCAAATTGCAGGGGGCGTGCGCGGCCCACCAAAAATCCCACCGCCAGCCCGGCAAGCACAATGCGTCCGGGCGTCAGCTTGGCACGCCAGCATTGGTGCAGGCGTTGTGTTTGCAGCACGGCATCGCGGCGATGGGCCGCCAGGACGAGCTCGGCATGGGCGACGCGGGCGCGTTGTGCGGCAAGACTCATGCGGCGTCCTTGCGTGCCAGCCACGCATCCAGCCCCAGCGTGGCCCACTGCCGACGGCTGGCGGCAAAGTTGGCGTGTTGGCTGTAGCGCCAGGCCAACAGTGCGGCGAGCGCCGCGCCCAGCAAACTGAGCAAGGCCGCCAGCAACAGGGCCGTTAGCCACGACAGGCCGGCGGCTTGCAAGACGGCGACCAAACACGCCATCAACAACAACCAACTGGAGCCGAGCAATACCAGCGCGATCCCGGCGCACAGCAGCACGCGCAGTGCGGCATGGCTGGCCAGATGCAGGTCGGCGGCCAGCAACGCTGAAAATGCCTTGCCCGTTGCCAGTGCGGACTGCGCCGCCACCCGGGCCTGTTGGCCCAGTGCCTGTGCGGCCTCGGCGGCTGCGGTTGCTTCTGCCGTGTCTGCCGTGTCTGCCGAGGCTGGTGTTGCTTGATCGTCGCCACGCATCGGGGCGGTTTATTTGTCGCTGCGGCCAAGTTTGGAAATGATCCAGCCGGCGGCAAAGGCCACGCCAAACGCGGCCAGTGGGCGCTCGCGGATCAATTCGGCAGCGCTGTCCAACAGGTCGCGGCCTTTGTCCATCAGGGCGTTGACTTGTTCGCCAGCCGCACCGCCCAGATGTTCAGCTGCACCCAAGCCGGCCACTGCGCCGTCGGCCAGTTCGGATTTCACCTGCGCCTTGCCCACACGCAGCTCATCGCCGGCGGCACTGGCCGCGCTTTTGATAGCACCACCTGCTGCGGTGGCGGCTTGCTTCAAATGCGAGCCGGCATCGCCCAGATTGCTCTTGACTGCTTCGGTGTGTTCGCTCATCTGCCGCGCCTCGTTGGGAAGTGGGGGAGTGCCAAGTGTGGCACCGTTTACTGAAGTGTGCTTCGGCGCATTTTTCAGCGCATTTGCAGTTGCCCACTGACATTGCCGCGCAAGATCCGCAGCACCAATTGCTGCGGCGGCTTGGTCAGGCTGGCGCGGAAACCGGTAAGGTCGCTGAACTCGCCGCTGCTGGCGGCCAGCACCACATCGCCGCGTTGCAAGCCGTTTTGTGCCGCGCGACTGCCACGGCTGACATCTTCCACCAAGACCCCAGACAAGCCTTGCCGGCGCAGGGATTCGGGCAGGTCGGCAAAGCTGGCGCCGCTCAGGCGCGCATCCAGCGGCGCACCGGCCAGCGCTTTGGGGGCTTCGCGCAGGTCGCTGCGCAGTTGCAGCGGCTTGCCGTCGCGACGCACCTCCAATGTCACCTTGGCATCGGCGGCTTGCAGGCCTTGGAAGTTGCGCAACGCCTCGGCGTTGTCGATGGCCTGCCCATTGGCGGCCACCACCACATCCCCCACCTTCAAGCCGGCCAGACCAGCCGCAGAACCGGGATACACGCGGGTCACGATGGCACCGCGTGCTTCATTCAAACCCAAGCCTTTGGCCAGCCGGGCATCCACATCCTGTGTATCAATGCCCAAGGTGCCACGCCGCACCACACCGCCGCGCAGCAATTGGTCTTTGATGCGGGTGGCCAAGTTGGCGGGAATCGCAAAGCCCAGCCCAATATTGCCGGCCATCGAGCCGCGTGGGTTGAAGCTGGCGGTATTGATCCCAACCAGTTCGCCGTTGAGGTTGACCAGCGCGCCGCCGGAATTGCCGGGGTTGATGCTGGCATCGGTCTGGATGAAGTTTTGGAAGCCGGCACCGGGCAGGTTGTTGCGGCCAACCGCCGACACGATGCCGGAGGTAACCGTCTGGCCGACGCCAAACGGGTTGCCGATGGCGACGACGAAATCGCCAATTTGCAGCTTGTCGCTATCGGCCACCGGAAGCGCGGCCAAATTTTGCGCGGGGATGCGCATCAGCGCGATGTCGGTGTCGGCATCGTTGCCAACAAATTCCGCCTTCAGCGTGCGCCCATCGGCCAGCGTGACCTGCACTTCGTCGGCATCCTCCACCACATGGTTATTGGTCAGCACCAGGCCGCGCTGCGCATCGATGATCACGCCTGAGCCCAGCGACTGCGCGATGCGTTCTTCAGGGATGCCAAACATGCGGCGGAAAATGGGGTCATCACCAAATGGCGTATTCACCCGCACCCGCTGTTTGGTATTCACGCTGACGATGGTCGGCAGCACTTTTTTCAACATCGGTGCCAGTGAGGGCATCGGTGTGTTGGCCACCGCCATCGGCAAGGTGCCGCCAACTGGTGCGGGCGACGCGGCCGGGGCGGCGCTGGCGGGGTGTTCCAGCAGCAAATTCAACGATGTGGCAGCAAAGCCGCCAAATGCGGCGGCAGCGGTCAGGGCGAGCAAGGTTTTGGTGGCGGTTTTCATCGAGCGATTGCGTGCAAACGTAAGGGTGTCAGGACAAGTATTGCCGAGTCTTGCTGCCAATCACGCAATCGCGGCTGAAGCTAGGGCAAATGGGCTGATTGATTGCGCAGCGCAGCAAGGGTTTCGCATTCAGATTCACGGAGGGTGCATTGCTGTTGTCGTGAAACCCGCGTCACTGGCCGATGTCAGCCTGAGGGGCAAAATTGCAAGGCGCGCGCGATAAATTTTGACGTTGACTTGGGCCCGGCCAGTGGTAATGTTCTCGGCTGGCATCCCCACTACATCTAGTGGTTGCTCTTTCGGGAATGCCCATTTCTTGTGGCTGCGGGGGCGTTGCAAGGGGTGGTGATGGGGCTGTTGGCGCTGATGATTACGGCGAGCAACAACGGGATTGATGCGCCAGCGCGTGACCGTGATGAGAGGTTGTGCGATGCGGATAGTGGATAGACAGGAGAGTCGAACAGCATGAGTACGGCGAGGTTGGAAGCGGTGAACACGGACGCAAATCAAGAGATCCCGATGCAGCCGGCGTCGGTGGATATCTGGGACAAAAAGTATCGTCTCAAGACCAAGTCCGGGCAGGCGTTGGATGCCGATATCGACGCCACCTACCAGCGCGTGGCCAAGGCGCTGGCACTGGCCGAGCCCACCGTCGAGCTGCAGCATTACTGGCAGGATCGCTTCACTTGGGCGCTGCGTCGTGGCGCGATTCCGGCTGGCCGCATCACCTCCAATGCCGGCGCGCAGGAACACAAGCCGGCCACATCGACCATCAATTGCACCGTCTCCGGCACGATTGAAGATTCGATGGACGGCATCCTCGAAAAAGTGCATGAAGCCGGGCTGACGCTGAAGGCCGGTTGCGGCATTGGCTATGAGTTTTCCACGTTGCGCCCGAAGGGTGCGTTCGTGGCCGGTGCTGGCGCGTATACCTCCGGCCCGCTGTCGTTCATGGATATCTTCGACAAGATGTGCTTCACCGTGTCCAGCGCCGGTGGCCGCCGTGGCGCGCAGATGGGGACGTTCGATGTGTCACATCCGGACGTGAAAGATTTCATCCGCGCCAAGCGCGAAGACGGCCGTCTGCGGCAGTTCAACCTGTCCTTGCTGATCACCGACGGCTTCATGCAGGCGGTGGAAGATGACGCCGACTGGCCGCTGGTGTTTCCGGTGAATAGCAAAGAACGCGGCGAAATCAATCTGGACGATGCCAGTCAAGTGGTCTGGCGCGAATGGTCAGCGCACCGTAACTATGTCGTGCGTGATGATGGCTTGGTGGCTTGCAAGATTTACGGCCACATTCGCGCCCGCCACCTGTGGGACATGATCATGGTCTCCACGTATGACTACGCCGAGCCGGGCTTCATCCTGATCGACAAGGTCAATCAGATGAACAACAACTGGTGGTGCGAGACCATTCGCGCCACCAATCCCTGCGGCGAGCAGCCGTTGCCGCCATATGGCGCGTGCCTGCTGGGCTCGGTCAACTTGACCAAGTTCGTGCGCAATGCCTTCACCGACCAGGCCACGTTTGACTGGGAGGAATACAAGGAAGTGGTGCGCGTGTTCACCCGCATGCTGGACAACGTGGTGGAGGTCAACGGCCTGCCGCTGCGGCAGCAGCGCGATGAAATCTTGCGCAAGCGTCGCCACGGCATGGGCTTTTTGGGGCTGGGCAGCACCATGACCATGCTCAAGATGCAGTACGGCAGCAAGCAGTCCTGCGAATTTACCGAAGCCATCGCCCGCGAAATGGCAGTGGCCGGTTGGGAAACTGGTCTTGCGCTGGCGAAGGAAAAAGGGCCTGCGCCGATCATGGATGAGGTGTTCGACGTCAGCGCAGAAATGCTGCGCAAGCGTCCGGAAATGGGCAAGGACGGTTGGAAAATCGGCCAGAAAATCGAAGGCCGCGTGCTGCACGCCAAGTACAGCCGCTACATGCAGCAAGTGGCCAGCGTGGCACCGGACTTGGTGGATGCATTGGCCGAAGTGGGCTGCCGTTTCACCCACCATAGTTCGATTGCGCCCACCGGCACCATTTCGCTGTCGTTGGCCAATAACGCCAGCAACGGCATCGAGCCCAGCTTTGCTCACCACTACAGCCGTAATGTGATTCGTGAAGGCAAAAAATCCAAAGAAAAAGTCGATGTGTTTTCGTTTGAATTGCTGGCCTATCGCGAGCTGATCAACGCCAAGGCGATGCCCTTTTCCGAAGATGCTACGGCTAAGTTACCGGACTACTTCATCAGTGCTGATGACATCAGTCCGAAAGAACATGTCGATGTGCAGGCAGCGGCACAAAAGTGGGTGGACTCCTCCATCTCCAAAACCGCCAATGTGCCCACCGACTATCCCTACGAAGACTTCAAAGACATCTACCGCTACGCCTACCAGCAAGGTCTCAAGGGCTGCACCACCTTCCGCTTCAATCCTGCGGCTTTCCAAGGCGTGCTGGTGAAGGAAGCCGATCTTGAAAACACCACCTACCGCTTCGAGCTGGAGGATGGGCAAGTGGTGGAAGTGAAAGGCAACGAGCAAATTGAATATGACGGCGAGCTGCACACCGCCGCCAACTTGTTTGATGCGCTGAAAGAAGGCTATTACGGCAAGTTCTGAATCTGCTTAAAGCACTGGCTACAACTCTGTCTAAAGCAGCGGCCACAGGCGTAGCATCGGTTTTGCAACACCCCAACCACCACGCCCCATGAGGAGGGCACATGAGCAATGGAGATGGAGTGACGGCAATGGTGTCGGATGCCGTTGAAACTGCGAAGGAAAAGGCGGCAGAACTTGGCGGTGCAGCCGCCAATACTGCCAGTGCGACCGTGGCCAAGATGAAGAAGGCAGCAAAGTCGGCAGAAAAAACCGTGAAGGCCAAGGTTGCCAACGCCAAGAAAGCAGTGAAAAAGGCAGTGGCAACGACCAAGAAAAAATTGGCCAGTGCCAGCAAAGATGCAAAGAAGGAAGTGGCCAGCCTGAAGAAGAAAGTGGCGGCCAAAAAGCCCGCGGCAAAATCGCCATCTGCGAAGCCTGCGGTGAAAAAAGCCGCAGCCAAGAAGGCGCCAGCCAAAAAAGTTGCAGCCAAAAAAGTCACTGCGAAGAAAGCGCCCGCCAAGTCCGCAGCGACCAAAAAATCCGTTGCCAAGCCGGCAGTGAAAAAAGTGGTCAAAAAAGTAGCCAAGAAAGCAGCCAAGAAGGCAGTCAAGAAGGCAGTCAAGAAGACCGCGAGCAAGTAATTTCGCGTCATCGTGCCCGCCCGGCTTCGCCGGGCGTGGTACCTACACCCGCAACAACGCACACATTTACCGCACACAGCAGAGTCAAGCGCATGACCGTCCGGATCGACAAGAAAATCAAGGGTTACACCGTTCTCACCGCAGACGACAAGGCGAAGCAAAGCGCCCATGCCGAGGCTGTCGCGGCGCAGGTCGATAGCGCTGCGACCGATAACGTCATCCAGATGCACGAGCGCATCGAGCGCCCGGAAGTGCTGATTGGCAGCACCTACAAAATCAAGTCGCCGCTGGTGGAACACGCGATGTATGTGACCATCAACGACATCGTGTTGAATGCCGATACCACGCACGAGCACCGTCGCCCGTTCGAAATTTTCATCAACTGCAAGTCGATGGAGCACTTTCAATGGATCGTGGCGCTGACCCGCATCATGTCGGCGGTGTTCCGCAAGGGTGGTGACGTCACCTTCATCGTCGATGAAATGAAAGCCGTGTTCGACCCGCGCGGTGGCTACTTCAAAGCCGGTGGCGTGTATATGCCGTCACTGGTGGCAGAGTTGGGCAGCATCGTCGAAGACCATCTCAAATCCATTGGCATGTTGCACGATCCGGAGATGAGCGATGCCCAGCGCGCATTGATTGCTGAAAAGCGCCGCGCCTACGAGCAAAATCAAAAAAAAAACACGGAAAACTTGATCGCGGGCAGTGATGTCATCCGCAGTGCGGCCAGTCACCCCGAAGATATCGAAATCACCGGCGACGGTGCCACCTTTCCGCCCAGTGCCACCTTGTGCCACAAGTGCAATACCAAGGCGCTGGTGATTATGGATGGCTGCGCGACATGCTTGAATTGCGGATATAGCAAATGCGGTTGAGGCAGGCGCACTCTTTTGGCTGACTCATCAACGCTTGGGGTGAACCTATCCGTGCGGCAGTGACTGGGCATTGGTAAGCCGGCTATGCTTTGACCTCACCCGTCCCGAGTTTGCTTCATGCCTCTCTACCGCTACAAAGCCCTCAACGCGCGCGGCGAATTGCTGGATGGGCAAATGGAGGCCACCAGCGATGCCGAGGTGGCATCGCGTCTGCAAGAGCAAGGGCACTTGCCGGTGGAGGCCAAATTAGCCAGTGCGGCGGGTGCCGAATCGGTGTGGCGTGGGTTGTTCAAGCCGCAGCTGTTTGCCGGGCAGAAGCTGGTGCAGTTCACCCAGCAATTGGCCACCTTGCTGGGGGCCGGCCAGCCGTTAGACCGCGCGTTGGGCATCTTGCTGGAATTGCCTGAAGACGCGGCAGCCAAGCGCACCATCACCGATATTCGCGATGCCGTGCGCGGTGGGGCGTCGCTGTCGGCGGCGCTGGAACGCCAGCACGGCACGTTTGGGCGGCTGTACGTGAACATGGTGCGTGCCGGTGAGGCTGGCGGCAGTTTGCACGACACCTTGCAGCGTCTGGCCGACTATCTGGAGCGTGCCAGTGCGCTGCGTGGACGGGTGATCAATGCTTTGGTGTATCCGGCCATCTTGTTGTTGATGGTGGGGTTGTCGCTGCTGTTTTTGCTGGGCTATGTGGTGCCGCAGTTTGCTGCGATGTATGAAAGCCTGGATGCCAAATTGCCGTGGTTCTCGCAACTGGTGCTGGGGCTGGGGATGTTTGTGCGGCATTGGTGGATTTTAATTTTGGCGCTGCCCTTGCTGGCGCTGCTGTGGCTGGAGCGCAAACGCCGCGACCCGGCGTTCATGCTGGCGTTTGATCGCTGGTTGTTGCGGCAAAAATTGGCTGGGCCGTTGGTGGCCAAGCTGGATACCGCGCGGCTGGCGCGCACCTTGGGCACCTTGCTGCGCAATGGCGTGCCGCTGCTGGCGGCGCTGGGCATTGCCCGGAATGTGCTGGATAACCGAGTGTTGGCTGCAGATGTGGAAGCGGCGGCTGGTGAGGTGAAAAACGGCATTGGTTTGTCGATGGCATTGAGCAAGGGCAAGCGCTTCCCACGCCTGGCCTTGCAGATGATTCAGGTGGGTGAAGAGTCCGGTGCCTTGGATGCCATGCTGCTGAAAACTGCCGACACTTTTGAGCAGGAAACCTCGGTGGCGATGGATCGCTTGCTGGCGGCACTGGTGCCGGCGGTGACGTTGTTGCTGGCGGTGGTGGTGGGTGTGGTGATCTTGTCGGTGCTGACGCCCATTTACGATCTCACCAATGTGGTGGGGTAAACCCGGCATTTGAGCGACAATTGCGGCGACATCCGTGGTATTTCTTCCTCATTCTGTGGGCTGAGTTCATGCGCAAGCGTCAATTTTCAACATCCCTATCGAAGGCCGCACAGTGCGGATTTTCGCTGATCGAAATCATCGTGGTGGTGGTGCTGATTGGCGGCATCGTGGCGTTTGCCGCCTCACGTATCTTGGGTGGTGGTGATCGCGCCAAGGTCAAATTGACGCAGGCGCAGTTGCAAACCTTGGCCGAGAAAATCGACCAGTACAAAATGGACACCGGCGCACTGCCACCCAGCTTGGATGCGCTGGTCACCGCGCCTAGCGGTACCCAAGGCTGGTTGGGGCCGTATGCCAAGGCCGGTGACTTGAATGACCAATGGATGCACCCGCTGCAATACAAAGTGCCGGGCGAGGGTAAGCCGTTCGAACTGGTCAGCTATGGCGCCGATGGCAAGCCTGGCGGCGAGAGTGTGAACGCCGATATCAAGTCCGAATAAGTCTGCTTGCGCGTACCCACCGTGATGATGCGTCCGCAGCGCCCCGCACTTGGTTTCTCGTTGCTGGAAATGCTACTGGTGCTGGTGTTGATTGCTGCTGCCACCTTGTTGGCGATGGCGGCCTTCAGCGGCGGCTTGCGGGGCATCCAATTGCGTGCGGCGGCCAACGATATGGCCGCACAAATGCGGTTTTCACGCGCAGTGGCGATTGCCAGCGGACAGCCGCAAGACGTGGTGATCGACCCGGTGGCACGTACATGGACAGCGGCCAAGGGCCGGCATGGGCAATTGCCTGCAACGGGTGAAATCGTGTTTACCGGCGCAGGTGCCGCGCAATTGGGCATTGTGAAATCGAGCATCGTGACAGCGGACGACGCCCAGCAAGGAGCGGTGCGGTTTTTTCCGGATGGTGCGGCCACCGGCGGGCGTCTGCGTTTGCAGGCAGGTGGCAGCGGCTGGGATGTCAATGTGCGGTGGTTGACCGGCGAAGTCCGCGTGCAACGTGCGGAGCCTGCACCATGACGCCGCACCGCCACGCTGGCTTTACCCTGATCGAAATTCTGGTCGCGTTTGCCGTGCTGGCGTTGGGCTTGACCTTATTGCTGGGCACCTTGTCCGGGGCTAGCCGGCAACTGCGTCAAGGCGGCGATGCAGGCCGTGCCGCCTTGCTGGCGCAATCGCTATTGGAAGACCGATTGGCACTGTTGCAAGCGCCACTGCAACAACAAGGCCGGCTGGAAAACGGGCGCTACCAATGGCAGCTTGCGGTCACCCCGTGGCAGGATCCGCAGCCGCGCAAGACGCAGACGCCACAGGATCCTTTCGCGGCGCGCCTGTTGCATGTGCAGTTGGATATGCAGTGGGGCGATGCGGGCCCCACGCAGCAATTGCACGTGTCATCGCTGCGTCTGGTGCTGCCCCCCAAACTGGAGGAAGGCAAGTGAGGCGGCAGGCAGGCGGGTTCACCTTGTTGGAAGTCTTGCTAGCCGTGACCCTGCTGGCGGCGGCCTTGGCGCTGGGGTTTGGGGTGGTGCGTGCGGCCGGGGCCACGGTGGCACGCGGCGAGTTGGTGAGCCAGCGCAATGAGCGCATGCGCGCGGTATCGGATTTTTTGCGCCAGCGCATCGGTGGCGCGCAGGGCATCGTGTTTGCGTTCGACCGCCAGAGCGGGCGTTCCCTGCGCTTCGAAGGGACTGCGCAGTCGCTGCGTTTCGTCGCCGACTTGCCTGATTATTTGGGACGCGGCGGCCCGCATCTGCATGTGCTGTCCGTGGGTGATGACGGTACCGGCAAAGGCAAGGCATTGGAGGTGGTGTTTCGGCTGGTGCAGGCCGCCGAGGCGCGTGCACCCACGCGGCCACCCGAGCCCTTGGCCGAAGGACTGACTCGGGTTGAATTTGCCTATCGCTCACTGGATGACAGCGGCAAGCTGGGCGCGTGGCAGGCGCCGTGGGAGAACCCCGAAGCGTTGCCGCTCCAGGTGCGTGTGCGGATTGCCGACGCGCAGGGCGAATGGCCGGATGTGGTGATTTCACTGCCGCAGGCGGGTAGCTATCTGGCGGGCGGGCGGGCCAAATCATGATGCAGATGCGTGCGCGCTCTAGACAGCCAACATCGGCACGCGGTGCGGCCCTGCTGCTGGTGCTATGGCTGGTGCTGCTCTTGGCCGGACTGGTGGCCGGCTATGCACTGACCGCGCGGGTGGAGTCGTTGCAGGGCAATGGCATGGCGCGTAGTTTGCTTGCGCGTGAGGCAGCCCGGGCCGGCGTGGAATACGCCGCTGCACGCATGTTGGAGCAAGACCCCAGCCGACGTTGGGCGGTGGACGGGCGGCAGTACCGGTTCGATTTCGATGGCGTGCCGGTTACCCTCAACGTGCGCGACGAGGCGGGTAAGATCGACCTCAATACCGCATCGCTCGACCTCATCAGCCAACTGTTCCAAACCTTGGGCGAACCGCGCGAAGCGGCCGATCAATTGGCCGGTGCAGTGGTCGATTGGCGCGACCCCGACAACCTGACCCAGCCGGGCGGTGGTGCCGAGGATGCAGACTATCTGGCGGCCGGCTTGACCTGGGGGGCCAAGGACGCACCGTTTGAATCGGTGGCTGAGCTGGAACAAGTCTTGGGCATGCGGCCAGATTTGTTTGCCGCCGCCGCCCCGCACTTGACCGTGTTCACCGGGCAGCCGCTACCGGACGTGAATTTTGCCGATGCCGTGGTGCGCAAAGCGATGGGGGCACCGGAAAAAACCGATCCCATCGACCCAGCCGCGCCCCCGCTGCCGGGCAGCGGCACGTATAGTATTGAAAGCCGTGCCCGGCTCACCAATGGGCGCAGCGTACGACTTTCGGTGGTGCTCAGAATGGGGGGCAGCGGATTGCCAGGTTCGACATACACAACGCTGCACTGGCAGACGGGGGGCGTGGCTCCGTGAGTGCACAGCGCGCAGGGGGGGCATGGCTGACGCAGTCCGGAGTGGGGCTGCGCGGGCTGCTGACATGGTGGGGGCATAGTCTGGCCGCGTGGTTGCCAGCAGGGATGCGCCGGGTCTTGGTGCCGGGCCAGCAACGCCTGTGGTTGCAGCCGCAGGGCGATGCCCTGCATTTGCTGTTACAAGGCGAGGGCGGCCCACGGGAGTTGGCGGCTTTGCCATTGCCATTGCCTGCCGGTAGTGACCCATTGCAGCGGGTATTGCACGAGCCGGCGCGCGATTATCCACGGGGGCTGCTACTGCCCGACCGTGTGGGGCTGCGCCGCAGCTTGGTGCTGCCGGCCGCAGCACGCGAACGCCTGCGTGAAGTGCTGGGGTTTGAGATTGAACGGCAAACCCCATTTGCGACAGCCGATGTGCTGTACGACGGGCGTTTGCTGCATGTGCGTGACGATGGTCAGTTGCAGGTCGAATTGGTGGTTTTGCCGAAGGCGCATTTCGATGCCGCCTGCGTGCGTTTGGGCGGTGCCGCGCAGGCATGGTCTGCGGTCGACCTAAGTGGTGCCGACGGGCAGTTGCTGGGGGTCAACCTGCTGCCGCCTACGCAGCGCAGCCAACAGCACGACAGCTGGCGCTGGTGGAACCTGGGTCTGGCGGTAGTGGCCTTGTTGGCGCTGATGTTGGGCATGGCGCAATTGGTGGACAACCGTCGCGCTGCGGCCATGACCTTGAAGGCGCAAATGCAAGCGCGTGAAACCCAAGCACGAACGATTGCCAGTGAACGCCAACGCTTGCTCGATACCGTGGAAGGCGAAGCCTATCTGCGCGCCCAGCGCAATGACCGGCCACCGGTGGCCGAAGTCATGCAAACCCTGGCACAACGCCTGCCCGACGGCACCTATCTGGAAAAAATGTCGGTGGATGGTGACCAGCTCAGCGTGATTGGCCTGTCCAGCCAAGCTGCGGCCTTGGTCGGCAAATTGGAAGGTGCGCCGCAGTGGAGTGCGCCGGCATTGAGTGGGGCGTTGCAACAAGACCCACGCACGCGCATGGATCGCTTCACCTTGGTCGCGCAATTGTCGGGCAAACCGGGCACCACCACGCCGATCGCATCGGCCACAGCCGCCGCATCGCCGGCAGCAGCGGAGGGGCCACGATGAGTCCTACCAAGACGCCTTCCGCACGTGATCGCTGGCTGGCACTGGCACTGCTGCTGGTGGTATCAGGGCTGCTGTGGCTGCTGCTGTGGCCGCTGTTCGGGCAACCGTTGCAACAGGCCAATGCGGAGCTAGCTGAGCTGCAAACCCGCGATGCACGCCTGCGTAGCGTGCTGGGGCAAAAGACCTTGGTCGAACAGCGTTTGGCTGCATTGGCTGCGCGCGGGGGTGGTTCTGGATTTCTGAGCGAACCCACCGCCGAGTTGGCCACGGCCGGGTTGATTCAGCAGTTGGAACAAGTGGTCAGCGAGGCCAGCCCCGGCAGTCGCGGCTGCGCTTTGGTCAACCGCACGCCCTTGGGTGATGAAGCCCAAAACGGGCGTTATCGCCGGGTCACCGTGCAAGTGCGCCTGCGTTGCGGCAATGCCGAAACCTTGGCGGTACTGCATGCGCTGCAATCGGCGCGCCCCTATTTGTTTATCGACGGTCTGGCCATTACCGCGCAGCGCTATTTCGCGGTGCCGGGCAGCGGCCAACCGCAGGAAGGCGGGCTGGATGTGAATTTCAATCTGTACGGCTATCTGCGTCCGGGCCCGGGAGGTGCACGTGGCCACTGAACAGGCGGGGATGCAGCGTTTTCTGCGCGCCGGGCCGTTGACATGGGTGTTGGCGGCGGTCTGCGCCTGGGCGTTGCTGCTGTGGTTGGGCAGCTTGCTGGGCATGGGCGCGCGTCCGGGCGCGATGCCAGCACTGCCGGCGCAAGCACTGCCATCGCCGGCGGCGGTGGTGCCCGATCGCATTGGGCCATTGGCGCAATATGCCGAAGCGGCGGCACGGCCTTTGTTTACCGAAGACCGCAAGCCGCGCGCGTTTTTGGCCACCGCACCGGAAGACGGCGACGCTGCGGCCAGTAGCAGCATGAATTTCATCCTGACCGGGGTGTTGATCAGCCCCGCTGTGCGTTTGGCGATCCTGCAACCCAATGGCGGCGGGCAGTCCCAGCGTGTGCGCGTGGGCAGCACCCCGGAAGGTGCCGCCGGCTGGCGTCTGCTCGACGTGCAGCCGCGCCGCGCCGTGTTTGAAGGCCCGAGCGGGCAGATGACGCTGGACCTGCGCACTTTTGGTGTGGCGGGTGCACCGGCTGGAGTTGTGAAGGCTGCCACCGAAGCTGCCGCTGCCGCCGAAGCTGCCGCCGCAGGTCCACCGATGCCGCCACCAACGCCGGATGAAGCCAAGCGAATCGAAGAAATCCGCAAGCGCATCGAAGCCCGGCGTGCGCAGTTGCAATCACATAATCCACCGCCGCCACCGGTACCACACGCCAGCAATGCGGCCAGCAATACGACCAGCACAACTGCCAGTTCCCGACCGGGGCTGCAGGAGGTGAAAGAATGATCCAACCCCATGCCATGACCCGGATGTTCCAGCCCATGACTGTGCGCAATGTTTCGATTTCCTTGTTGGCCGGGGCATTGGCCGCCTGCGCCAGCGCCCCGCAACCGTTGGTATCCCGCAATCATCGTGTCGATGCGGATGCAGCGCAGGCCAGCACCGGTGATATTCGCAAGGACGTCTTGCAAGAGCTCGGCAGTGACGGCCCGCAGCCGGTGATACGTCGTGGCAGTGGCGCCACCATCAATCAAAAGGTGGCCAGCGCGCCACCGCCGGCACTGGCCAGCAGCGGGCAGGCCAGCTTCAATTTTGAAGGGGAATCCTTGCAGGCGGTGGTCAAGGCCATTTTGGGCGACATGCTGGGGCAGAGCTACAGCATTGCGCCGGGGGTGCAGGGCACGGTGACCGTGGCCACCCAAAAACCGGTAGGTTCGGCCGGTGCACTCAGTCTGCTGGATCAGGTGTTGGCGCAAAACAACGCACGCATGGTGTATAGCGATGGTCGCTACAACATCGTGCCGGCGGATCAGGCCTTGCAAAACGGGGCGGTGTTGCGCAGCGGTTCGCCGGCGTTGGCGCGGGGGTTTGAATCGCGGGTGGTGCCACTGCACTACGTGTCGGCCACCGAAATGGAAAAAATCCTCAAGCCTTACGCGCGGCAGGGCTCCATCGTCACCGTCGATGGCGCGCGCAACCTGATCACCATTGCCGGCACCCGTTCCGAACTCGAAAACTATCTGCGCACCATTCAAGTGTTTGACGTGGATTGGATGTCCAGCATGTCGGTGGGCGTCTTCCCGCTGCAATCGGGCAAGGCCACCGACGTGGTGCAGGATTTGGAACGCGTGTTTGGCGAACAAGGCAAAACCCCGGTGGCGGGGATGTTCCGCTTCATGCCATTGGAAGCCACCAATTCGGTGATGGTGATTTGCAGCCAGCCCAATTATCTGGACGAAATTCGCCAGTGGATCGACCGCATCGAAGGCGGTAGCGGTGATGGCCGGCTGTTCTCGTATGAATTGAAATACATCAAGGCGCGTGATCTGGCTGACCGCCTGTCCGAAGTGTTTGGCGGTGGCAAGGGCAGCAGCCAAGGCGATGATGCGGGATCGCTGATGCCGGGTGTGCAAGGCGTAGAGCTGCGTGATGGCAGTAATGATGACCGTTCGGGTTTGTCCTCCACCACCAGTGGCAGTGGCGGTTTGGGGCAGGGCGGCAGCTTGCCGCAATCGCGCGGCGGCAATGGCCGGGTGACCTTGAAAGTGGGCGGCGCCGAGGTCGGCGTGTCGGCGGTGGAAGACACCAATTCGCTACTGGTGCGCGCCAGTGCCGCGCAGTGGAAGTCGATACGCGAAGTCATCGAGCGCCTCGATGTGATACCGATGCAGGTGCAAATCGAAGCGCAAGTGGTCAGCGTGGCATTAAAGGGTGATCTGCAATACGGGGTGAGCTGGTATTTTGACCATGCCGTGGGCGACAAAGGCTTGCCGTACCCGACCGGGCGCAAAAGCTGGAGCTCGTATTCCAGCAGCATTGCCAACGTACCCAATGCCGGCAATATGCTGAGCTGGACATTCTTGGGTAGCAGTGCGGCGGCGATCGTCAGTGCGCTGGATTCGGTCACCGATGTGCGCACACTGTCGTCGCCCTCGGTGCTGGCACAAAACAACCGCGAAGCCACCCTCAACGTCGGCCAGAAGATCCCGATCGCCTCGGTCAGCTTCAACCCCAATGGTGGCGGCACCAATGGCACCTACAGTCAGGTGCAATATCTGGATACCGGCATCATCCTCAAGGTGCGCCCGCGCATCACCCGCGACGGCATGGTGTTTTTGGATATCGTGCAGGAAGTCAGCAAGCCCACCGGGATTGCGGATGCCAACGGCAATGTGCGCATCGACACCAATAAAGTCACCACCAGTGCGGTGGCCCCCAGCGGCGACACCATCGTGCTGGCTGGCTTGATTACCGACGGCACCCAGAAAGGGTCAACGGGTGTGCCGGGGCTCAGCCGGATTCCCATTATCGGCGGCTTGTTCGGCCAGCAAGGCAGCAGCAAAACCCGTGATGAGCTGGTGGTGCTGATCACCCCCACGGTGGTGCGTAACCCACTGGAAGCGCGCAACTTGACCGACGAATACGGGCGTCGTTTCCGCGCGCTTGACCCGATCTACAAACCGAAGAAGCAGTGAGTCAGGAAGGCGCGTCCTGGCCAATCGTACTGGTGCCGGTGGGTACCAACGAGGATGCGTTGGATGCGTGTTTGGCGGCCTTGGATGCCAGCACACCCGCCGGCACGCGGGTGTGGTTGGCCGATGATGCACAAGCCGGCCCGCGTGGGTTGGCCATCATCCAGCGCTGGCTGCAAGCAACCCGGTTGCAAGCGGCGCATACCCGCCGCAGCCGGCCCTTGGGTGAAGCTGCACATCTGGCACAAGCCCTGCACGCTTGCGGCGAGACCGATGTGGCGGTGCTGGCCGAGGATGCACGGCCAACCCCCGGCTGGTTGCAACAGTTGCGCAATTGCTTGTTGCACGATGCCCGCAGTGTGACCGCGACCCCGTGGTGCAATGCCGGCGAAACCGCTGCGTGGCCGCGCATCGGTGAAATCACGCCACTGGCATACGCGCCTGCACGCTTGGCCGAGGCCTGCACAGAGGTGCCGCCCGACTATCCCGCGTTACCCGCGGCGGTGGCGCATGCCGTGTTGCTGCGCGGCCACGCGCGGGTGGCCGCAGGGGGCGTGGATGCCACCAGCTTTCAATCGTGGTATGCCGCCTTGATTGATTTGTCGCTGCGCATGGCGGGCCTTGGTGGGCGCAATGTGTTGTGCGATAGCGCGTTTGTGCTGCGCGATGCGGAAAGCGCCCCGCAGCCCGGTGATTTGGATGCGCTGGCGGTCCGTTGGCCGCGCTGGCATGCCGCGCTGGCCGACTGTCTGATGCATGACCCGCTGCAACCACAACGGCAGCGCTTGCAACAGCATTTGGATACGCGACAACGGCTGCCGCCACAGCCGGACCTGTTTGCGACATCGCCATGACCACCCTCGACAGCGCGGCCATCGCCGTTATCGTGGTGGCCTATAACAGCGAAGAAACTTTGGATGCGTGCTTGCAACGCTTACGCGCTGCCGAGGGTGTTGCGCAGATTCGGGTGATCGACAACGCCTCGCGCGATAGCAGCATGGACATCATCCAGCGTCACGCACTGGCCGACCCGCGCCTGCGCTTCATTGCCAACCCCGACAACCCCGGGTTTGCGGTGGCCTGCAACCAAGGTGCAACTGCGAGCGAGGCGGCGTGGTTGGCCTTCGTCAACCCCGACTGTTTTGTGGAAATCGACACGCTGGTGCGGCTGCGCGCGCACGCGCAAGCACACCCTTGTGCCTTGATTGGTGCGGATTTGGTGGATGAAAACGGCCTGCGCGATGCCGCCGCGCGTAGGCGTGACCCCGACTTTACGGCGATGCTGCGTGACCCTTCGCGTTCGCGCTTAGGCCTGCCGTTGGTGCCCACGCAAACCGTGCAAGCGGTGGATGCAGTGTCCGGCGCGTTGCTGTTGCTGTCGCGCGTGCTGTTCGCGCGTATTGACGGTTTTGATGCCGGTTATCGTCTGCATGCCGAAGACTTGGATCTATGCCGGCGCGCGCGCGCGGCAGGTGCTTATGTGGGCTGTGCCAACGATGTGCGCGTGGTGCATGTGCGTGGTGTCTCGTCGCGATCGCGGCCTGTGTTTGTGGAGTGGCACAAGCACCGAGGCCTGTGGCGTTACTTCAGTAAATTTGAAGCGCCGCAACGTGGCGTCTTCACGCGCTTGGCGGTGTTTGCCATGATCGCGGCAAGATGGCCTTTGGCCGTGGCCAAGGCCTGCTGGCGGCGATGGAAAAGTTGATTTAGCTCTGTCAACCTTTGTGAAAATGAGGCGTTAGCGTTTAGCAAGGGTGCTGCCGCAAGGCGCGAACGGGAGACCAGCGATGCACAAGTCCAGAGTCCTGCTTGCAACGGGATTGTTCGTAAGCGTGCTGGCCTTGGCCGGTTGTGGCGGCGGTGGCAGCAGCAATAGTGGTGGTGGCACTCCACCGCCGCCACCGCCACCGCCGCCACCGGCCGCGATCACCGATGCCGACGCCGCGCGGTTTTTGACCCAAGCCACGTTTGGGCCCACCCGTGCCGAGATCGCCAAGGTCAAGCAGTTGGGCTACGCCAAATGGATCGATGCACAACTGGATCCTGCGCAGACGCCGACAACCTTGGTGCTGCCGCATATTCAACAGATTTTGGCCAATGGCTTGGCACAAAACGACTTGAGTCAGGCGCATCGGCGCAATGCATGGCTGTGGTTTGCCGCCACCGCACCCGATCAACTGCGCATGCGTATGGATCTGGCGCTGAGTGAGATTTTTGTGGTGTCCGATCAAGAAAGCGGGCGTGCACAGATCCCGCGTGTGGCCGACTATCAGGACACACTTGCACGAAATGCGTTTGGCAAATATCGCGACGTATTGAAAGCGGTGACCCTGCACCCGGCGATGGGGGTGTATCTGAGTCATGCCGGCAATCGCAAAGCCAGCAATGACGGGAAAATCCAGCCGGATGAAAACTACGCCCGCGAGGTGATGCAGTTATTCAGCATTGGCCTGCTGGAGCGTAACCCCGACTTCAGTCCCAAGCTGGATAACAAGGGGCAGCAAATCCCCACCTATGATCAGTCGGTGATTTCGGCGATGGCGCGGGTGTTCACCGGCTGGACATATGCCGGGCAAAGTGACGCGCAGTTTGGGCGGATCAATACAACCAGTTACGCGCCGATGGAGTGCCATCCTGCCTTTCACGACAGCGCGCCCAAAACAATTTTTCACGGCATTGTTGTGGCCAATGGCAGTGATTGCGCCAAAGACTTGGATCAAACCCTGGATGCACTCAGCAACCATGCCAATGTCGCGCCGTTCATCAGCCGCCAGTTGATCCAGCGGTTTGTCACCAGCAATCCCAGCCCCGCCTACATTGGTCGTATCAGCAAGGTGTGGGCGGACAATCAAGGAAACCTTGGGCAAGTGCTGCGCGCCATTTTGTTGGATGCGGACGCGCGCAACCCACCCGCCGGCAACGATGCCAATTTCGGCAAGCCACGCGAGCCGTTGTTGCGGCTTGCACATCTGTGGCGGTCATACGAGGCCAAGTACGTGCCGCCTGCGGATGGCAGCCTGCGGTTTCGCATTGGTGGCATGGATGATCTGAGCATCCCTATCGCGCAGGACTCACAGCGCGCACCGTCGGTCTTCAACTTCTTTGAACCCGATTATCGTCTGCCCACCAGCGATGGCAGTCAGGGCGTGTATGCCCCCGAATTGCAAATCATCAACGAGTCCACCTTCACCAGTGGGCACAATCAAAGCGATGCGCTGTTGTGGAATTACGCACTCACCGCCGCACCGACCGCAAACACCAAAGCGCCGATCGTGGATATCACCCGCTTGGTGCAATTGGCCGATGCCGGGGATCACGCGGGCATGGTGCAAGACGTGAATCTGCTGCTGTTTGCAGGCGGCATGTCCACCGCCACCAGTACCACCTTGAAGACCATGCTGGACAGACTGCGCAGCGATGGTCGCAACAGTTCCGAACGTGCGCGCTCGTTGTTGCTGGTGGCATTGCTCTCGCCCGAATACGCCATCCAACGCTGATCCACATCCATTGACAGTACCGCCGCAACGCAGCGGCAGACCGGGAGCACACCCATGTCACATTCCACACGCGAAGACCGCCGCCGCTTCTTGCGCGGGCTCAGTGCCGCATTGGCGGGTGGCGCCGCCAGCGCGTTCATTCCGCAATTTGATTTGGTGGGTCGTGCGCTGGCAGCAGAGCCCCCCGTAGGCGAATACCGCGCACTGGTATGCATTTTTCTGTACGGCGGCAATGACTCGTTCAATATGCTGATCCCGCAAGCGCAGGACGAATACAACTTGTATCTGGCCAGCCGTGGTGGCGTGTATGACGCCAACAGCAATCCATACGGGCTGGGCATCGCGCGTGATGCGTTGAGCGTCATCACCGATGGCAGTGGTAAATCCTGGGGCATGCATCCGGCAATGGCCGAGGCCGCGCCGTTGTTCGCCAATGGCGAGCTGGCATTTTTGGCCAATGTGGGCAGCTTGACCCAACCGCTGAGCAAGAGCCAATACGCCACTGACCCGCTACCGCCCTATCTGTTCTCCCACAACGATCAACAACGGCAATGGATGCGTGGGCATTCCACCGGCACCCATGTGGCCAATGGCTGGGGCGGATTATCTGGCGATCTATTGGCCGCACAAAATATTGGCTTGAAAGAACTGCCGCCGACGATTTCGTTGTTTGGCAACAACTTGTATCAAAGTGGCACCGCCGCGTTACCGTATGCACTGGCGGCCAGTGGCCCTGCTGAACTGGCACGCATGAGCAGCACCGGCGGCAATGCCGATGCCATCCGCATGCAGGCGTTAGAAGAGTTGTTGAAGGCCGCACATCCACAGCCAATGGAAGCCCGCTACAGCAAGCTGGGGCGAACCTCGATCGACGTCAATGGCGTGCTGCGGAGCGCCTTGAAGCCGGAAAACAACGGCGACATCGCCACCACCTTTCCGCCAACGTTTCTGGCCGCACAACTGCGCATGATTGCGCGGCTGATCAAAGTCAGTCAGACCGCGTCAATCGGGCACCGGCGGCAAATCTATTTTGCCGGTCTAGGCGGGTTTGATACGCACGACAATCAGATGGATCCCAGCCGGCATGCCGCGCTGCTGGGGCAAATCGCAGGTGCTTTGGCGGCCTTCCGAAATGGCTTGCAAGAAATTGGCATGCTCAACAACGTCACCACGTTCACCATGAGTGATTTTGGCCGCACCTTGAACAGCAATGGCAATGGCACCGACCACGCTTGGGGCGGCGTGCAGCTGGTGATGGGCGGTGCGGCGGCCAATGGTGGCGCGTTGCAGGGGCGCAAGGTGTGGGGCCAATACCCACTGCTGGAGCTCGACGGCGAACAATCGGTGGGCCGTGGCCGGATGATCCCGACCACGTCACTGCAACAATATGGCGCGACTTTCGCCAGCTGGCTGGGTGTGGGCGATGCCAACTTGGCCACCATTTTTCCGGGCATTGGTAATTTCAATGCGCCCAAACTGGGGTTTTTGGGTTAGCCAAATTCAGCGATAACGGTTGATGTTGTCGCGCAACTCACGCGCGGCATCGGCCGCCGCGTCGGCGTAGCCTTCACCGCGCGAGGCATACAGGATCCCGCGCGAAGAATTGATCATCAGCCCGCTGCCGTCGGCGGTTTTACCGTTTTTCACCACCGCTTCCACATCCCCGCCTTGTGCGCCGATACCCGGAATCAGCAGCGGCATCTCACCGACGATGGCGCGGATCACGCGCAGTTCTTCGGGGAAGGTGGCACCCACCACCAGTGCGCAGTTGTCATCGCGGTTCCAGTCTGCGGCAATCGTGCGGGCAATGTGCTGATACAGCGGCGCGCCGCCCACATCCAACTCTTGAAAATCACGCGCACCCGGGTTGGAGGTGTGGCATAAAAACACGCAACCGCGATCGTTGTACTCCAAAAACGGTTGCGCCGAATCCTTGCCCATGTATGGGTTCAGCGTGACCGCATCTGCACCAAAACGCTCGAATGCCTCGCAGGCATATTGCTGCGCGGTGCTGCCGATATCGCCGCGCTTGGCGTCCAGAATCACCGGCACATCCGGGTGCGCGCCGTTGATATGCGCGATCAAGCGTTGCAACGCCGCCTCGCCATGATTGTGCGCGGCGAAATAGGCAATCTGCGGCTTGAACGCACAAGCGTACTCGGCAGTGGCATCCGCAATATCGCGGCAAAAATTGAAAAGCGCGTCGTCGTCAGCAACAAAGTGATCCGGAAATTTTGCCGGATCGGGGTCCAGCCCCACACACACAAGGGAGTTGGCTTGCTGCCAGCGGCTGCGGAGTTTTTGGGTGAAGGTCATGGGGCGGTATTTTCGCGCAGTTGCAGCAAAAAATCCGCAGGCGTAAGAATAGCGAACGGGGTTTGCCCCGCCAATGCCAGCAGATCACGATCCCCACTGACCAGTAAGTTCGCGCGGCCAGCGATGGCCAGTTGCAAAAACGGCAGGTCAAACGGATCGCGGCACTGGGGGGTTGCGGGGGCGGGGTGCGCAATCAAGATGCTGACGGTGTACGGCAGGTAGTCGGCTAGCAGCTCGTGTTGGTCATCGGCGCTTAGGTGAAATTTTGGATAGGCCAAGACGCGTAGCAGTTCTTGCACAGTCGCGGTGCTCACCAAGGGAACAATGCCGCCTTGCTGCCATGCTTGCCGCAGTTTTGCGGCATTCGGGTTTCTAAAGACAAGGGCGGACAGCACCACATTGGTGTCGAGTACCACCCGGATCGCGCGGCTCACGGCTTGCGCTTGCTGGTCTTGGACGATGGCTCGGGCGATTTTTTTGGCAATGCCGCTGCGGGTTTGACGGGGTAGGCCGCTTTGGGTTCAGTCACCCGCCGACGTGCCCATGCCACGGCATCGTCGATATCACCTGCATCCAATGCCAGCTCCGCCAGCTTGGCGCGGACCGCGTCGGCACGCTGGATTCGCACCGGCGTCAGGATGATGACGCCGTCGCGGGTCTGCACGTCGAAATACTCCGTCGCGCCCACCGCCGCCGTTGCAGCCTTGGGCAGCGTGAGCTGGTTCTTGGCGGTGAGTTTGGTGAGCATGATGATCGCCAAAGCAAGGATTCCTTACTTTGGCGATTCCGGTGGGCGCAGTCAAGCCCGGGTGCGTTTCAGTTCAGTTCTTCAAGCGGAGGAAGCCGCTTGACGATCTTCATCGTCTCCACGCTCACGGTGACGATGCGCTTGACCAGATTGAGGATGTAGGCCGGGTCGTCCAGTTTGTGGCCTCCAGAAACGGAAAACGCCGGGAAATCCCGGCGTCTGGTTCCACGTCGTCGCGTTGGATTACTTCAGCGCCTTGAACCGCAAGCGCTTCGGCGCGGCGTCGTCGCCCATGCGGCGCTTCTTGTCTTCCTCGTACTCGCGGTAGTTGCCTTGGAAGAATTCCACGTGCGAGTCGCCTTCGAAGGCGAGGATGTGGGTGGCGATGCGATCGAGGAACCAGCGGTCGTGGGAGATCACGAAGGTGTTGCCGGGGAACTCCAGTAGCGCGTCTTCCAGTGCGCGCAGGGTTTCGATGTCGAGGTCATTCGAGGGTTCGTCGAGCAGCAGCACATTGCCGCCTTGCAGCAGTGTCTTCGCCATATGCAAGCGGCCGCGCTCACCGCCGGACAACGCACCGACCATCTTTTGCTGGTCTTGGCCCTTGAAGTTGAAGCGGCCGATGTAGGCGCGCGACTGAATTTCGACGCCGTTGATGTTGAGGATGTCCAGCCCGCCGGACACTTCTTGGAACACCGTGTGGTTGCCTTCCAGCGCGCCACGGCTTTGATCCACGTAGGCAAGATTGACCGTCGGGCCGACGTTGATCGTGCCGCTGTCGGGTTTTTCCTGTCCGGTGATCATCTTGAACAGGGTGGACTTACCTGCGCCGTTGGGACCGATGATGCCGACGATGGCACCCGGTGGCACGATGAGAGAGAGATTGTCGATCAATAGGCGGTCGCCGAATTTCTTCGACACATTTTTGAATTCGATGACGCTGTTACCGAGGCGCTCGCCCGGTGGGATGAAAATTTCGTTGGTCTCGTTGCGGCGTTGATAATCGACCGACTGCAATTCATCCAAGCGTGCCAAACGCGCCTTACCCTTGCTGCGGCCGCCCTTGGCGTTTTGCCGTGCCCATTCCAATTCTTTCTGGATGGCCTTTTGGCGGGCTTTTTCCTGATTGTCTTCTTGCTTCAGGCGCTCATCTTTTTGTTGCAACCATTCGGTGTAGTTACCCTTCCACGGAATGCCACGGCCGCGATCGAGTTCCAAAATCCATTCGGCGGCGTTGTCGAGGAAGTAGCGATCATGGGTGACCGCCACCACGGTGCCGGTGTAGCGGTGCAGGAATTGTTCCAACCATTCCACCGATTCGGCATCCAAGTGGTTGGTGGGTTCGTCGAGCAGCAACATGTCGGGCTTTTGCAGCAGCAGGCGGCATAGCGCCACGCGGCGTTTTTCGCCACCGGACAGCTTGCCAACAATGGCATCCCACGGCGGCAGGCGCAGCGCGTCGGCGGCCACTTCCAACTGGTTTTCCAAGGTATGCGCATCGCCGGCGGCGAGAATGGCTTCCAGGCGTTCTTGCTCTTTGGCCAGCGCGTCGAAATCGGCACCGTCTTCGGCATACGCGGCATACACCGCATCCAGCGCGGCCTGCGCTTGCAGCACCTCGCCCACGCCTTCTTCCACGGCCTGGCGCACCGTGTGTTCGGGGTTGAGCTCGGGCTCTTGCGCCAGATAACCCACCTTGATGCCGGGTTGCGGGCGTGCCTCGCCTTCAAAATCCTTATCCACCCCGGCCATGATTTTCAGCACGGTGGACTTGCCGGCACCGTTCAAGCCCAGCAGGCCGATTTTGGCCCCCGGGAAGAAACTCAGCGAGATGTCCTTGATGATCTGCCGCTTGGGCGGCACCATCTTGGACACGCGGTTCATGGTGTAGATATATTGCGAGGACATGCAGGCTCCGGGCGTGCGATGGCGGCCTGCACCGGGCAGGGCCGCGAAGAGGGAAGCGGAATCGGTGAATTATAGCGCCTGCACCGCAAGGCTTCCGAGTGCGACCGCCAACCACACCCCAAGCCCCAGCAAAATAGGGCGTGGGCCGGTGGCGCGCATCTGCGCAAGGTTTGCGCTCAGGCCAATGGCGGCCAGTGCCAGCACCATGGCAAGGTCGCTGGCAAGATGCAGGCTTGGCAGGGCGCGGATGGGCACCCACCCGGCGCTGCGCAGCATCGAGGCGGCAATAAACCACACAATGAACCACGGGAAAAACCCGCCCCGCAGCGGTGATGCTGGGCCGGCGGTGGCGTGCGTGCGGGCGCGCAAGGCCAGTGCGCCAGCAAGCAACAGACAGATCGGCACAATCATGCTGGCCCGCGCCAGTTTGACGATCACCGCGTAATCGCCGGCAGCGTGGCCATAGGCATAGCCTGCGGCGACGACGGAAGACGTGTCATTGATGGCGGTGCCCGCCCATAGCCCAAATTGGCTGGCATCCATCCCCAGCATGTGGCCCAAGGGCGGAAAGAACAGCACGGCGAGCAGGTTGAACAGAAAAATCGTGGAGAGCGCAAACGCGGTGTCGTGCTCGTCGGCACGCAGGATGGGGGCCACCGCCGCAATGGCCGAAGCTCCGCAAATGGCCGTGCCCACACCCACCAAGACTGCCAGTTTTCCGGGTATCTGCAGCCAGCGGTGCAACAGCCACGTGGCGATGCCGGCCAGTGCCAGCGTGGCCAAGGTGACATGCAGCGAGGCTTGGCCCACGCGCGCCACGTCGTGCAGATTCAGGCCAAAGCCCAGCAGCACGATGGCGGCCTGCAAGACGTATTTGCCGGTAAATTCAATTCCCGGCTGGTAGCGTGCGGGCGGCGTCCATGCGCTGCGCAAGACCACCCCCAGCACAATGGCCAAGACTGCGCCGCCCACCAGCGGCAATGCCATGCCGCCGAGCCACGCCAAGAGTGCAGGCACACAGGCCAACAGCAGGCCGGGCCATAGACCTGAAACAGAGGACACACGCAGCATGGTGGGGGTTTCTGAATCCGAAGCCGTCATTTTTGCAGGTTTTGGGCGGCGGCATGATGATTTTGCATATCGATATGCCATTAGGTTGGCGGCATCCTCGGTGTCGCCGCCCTCGGGCTACAATCGCAATCCCCCCAACCCCCCGGAGTCCCCCATGTTCTCCCGTGCCGACACGCTTGCCACTTTTGATCCTGAACTGGCCAAGGCCATTACCGATGAAGACCGTCGCCAGGAGGATCACGTCGAGCTGATCGCCTCTGAGAACTACGCCAGCCCACGGGTGATGGAGGCCCAAGGCAGCCAGCTCACCAATAAATATGCGGAAGGCTATCCGGGCAAGCGTTATTACGGCGGTTGCGAATATGTCGATGTGGCCGAGCAGCTGGCGATCGACCGCTTGAAGCAATTGTTCCAAGCCGACTACGCCAATGTGCAGCCGCACAGCGGCTCGCAGGCCAACCAGGCGGTGTATTTCGCGCTGCTGCAACCGGGCGACACCATCCTGGGCATGTCGCTGGCACATGGCGGCCACTTGACCCATGGGGCCAAGGTCAATGCCTCGGGCAAGCTGTTCAATGCGGTGCAATACGGCGTCAACGATGCTGGCCTGATTGATTACGACGAAGTCGAGCGGCTGGCGCTGGAACACAAGCCGAAGATGGTGGTGGCTGGGTTCTCGGCGTATTCGCAAGTGGTCGATTGGGCGCGCTTCCGCGCCATCGCCGACAAGGTGGGTGCGTATCTGTTCGTGGACATGGCGCACGTGGCCGGGCTGATCGCCGCCGGTGTGTACCCCAGCCCGGTGCCGCATGCACATGTTGTCACCTCGACCACCCACAAGACCCTGCGCGGCCCGCGTGGCGGCATCATCATCGCCAGCCGCGCCGCGATGGGCGATGCGGCCGACGAAATCGAAAAGAAGCTGCAATCCATCGTCTTTCCCGGCATTCAGGGTGGCCCGCTGATGCACGTGATCGCGGCCAAGGCGGTGGCGTTCAAGGAAGCGCTGGATCCGTCCTTCAAGACCTATCAGCAGCAAGTGGTGAAGAACGCGCAGGCGATGGCGAAGGTCATCATTGCGCGTGGCTACAAGATCGTTTCCGGCGGCACCGAAAATCATCTGATGCTGGTCGACATGATTGGCAAGGACGTGTCCGGCAAGCAGGCCGAGGAGGCGCTGGGCAAGGCCCACATCACCGTCAATAAAAACTCGGTGCCCAACGACCCGCGCAAGCCCTTCGTCACCTCGGGCCTGCGCATCGGCACCCCGGCGGTCACCACCCGTGGCTACAAGGAAGCCGACTGCGTGGCGTTGGCCGAGTGGATTTGCGATGTGCTGGACAACCCCACCGACGACAACGTGATCGCCGGCGTGCGTGGCAATGTTGAACTGCAGTGCAAGCAGTTCCCGGTGTACGGCTAAGCCTTGCACTGCCCGTTCTGCCAGCACAGTGATACCCGCGTGATTGATTCGCGGGTGTCCGAAGACGGCGCGACGATTCGCCGCAGGCGCGGTTGCGAGGCCTGTGGCGAGCGTTTTTCCACTTTGGAAATGATCGAACTGAAATTGCCGGCCATCATCAAATCCGATGGTCGGCGCGAAGCCTTCGATGCGCGCAAACTACGGGTGGGGTTCGACCGTGCGCTGCAAAAGCGGGCGGTATCGGAAGAAAAAATTGAGGCGGCAGTGCGCGCAGTGGTGCATCAACTGCGCATGACCGCCGAGCGCGAAATTGATTCGCGCCGGGTTGGCGGCTTTGTGATGGATGAGCTGCGCAAGCTCGATCATGTGGGTTATGTGCGGTTTGCGTCGGTGTACCGCAGCTTTGAAGACGTGGCCGACTTCCGCGAAGAACTCGACCGGCTGGAACGCGAATTGCCGGGTGAGGGGCAATTGCCATTGCTGGGTGGGGTCGCCGACGGCGGGAAAGGGAAAAAACGATGAGTGCTTTTTCCGCCACCGATCACGCACTGATGGCGCGCGCGCTGCGCTTGGCCGAACGCGGCCTCTACACCACGCGGCCCAACCCGATGGTGGGCTGCGTGATCGCGCAAGGCGATGCCGTGGTGGGCGAGGGCTGGCACCAGCGCAAGGGTGGGCCGCATGCGGAAGTGTTTGCATTGCAAGCGGCAGGCGCGCAAGCGCGCGGTGCAACGGCATATGTGACGCTGGAGCCGTGCGCGCATCACGGCAGCACGCCGCCGTGCGCAGACGCCTTGATCGCCGCCGGTGTCGGCCGTGTGGTGGCGGCGATGCGCGATCCGTTTCCGCAAGTGGATGGGGCTGGTTTCGAGAAGCTCAGCGCGGCGGGGATTGCGGTTGAATTCGGCCTGATGGAAGCGCAGGCGCGTGAACTCAATCGCGGCTTTCTGACCCGAATGGAGCGCGGGAGGCCGTGGTTGCGGGTGAAGTTGGCCACCAGTTTGGATGGCCGTACCGCGATGGCCTCGGGGGATTCCAAATGGATCAGTGGCGAGGCCTCGCGCCGCGATGTGCAGCGTTGGCGCGCACGCAGCGGTGCGCTGGTCACCGGCGCGGGCACCGTGCTGGCCGATGACCCGCATCTCACCGTGCGCTTGGAAGACGGCAGCGATTTCATCCCGCCACTGCGGGTGGTGTTAGACCCCGGCCTTGCCACGGTGACGCGCGGGCATGTCCGCGAAGGCGCTGCGCCCACGCTCTACATCCACGCCCCCGATGCCAAATTGCCGCGCGGCATTGAAATCGACCACGTCGCCGTGCCGGTGCAAGGCACCCGTTTTGATCTGGATGCCGTGTTGCGCCTGCTGGCTGCACGCGGCATCAATGAAGTGCAGCTGGAAGCCGGCGCCACCTTGGCCGGCGCGTTCTTGTCGGCAGGCCTGGTGGATGAGCTGTTGCTGTATGTCGCCCCCGTCGTGTTGGGCGAGCAAGCGCGGCCATTGTTTGATGGCCTGCATATCGATGCAATGACGCAGCGGATGCAGATGCACCGTGTCGATAGCGCCATTGTCGGCGAAGATTTTCGCTTATTGCTCAGGCCATCGGCGGCGTTGCCCTGAGCCGCGACGGTTCTGCGTGGTTTCACGGCTGGCCCACGTGGCCCACGTGAGGACAATGCCGCACTTCCGTGGATTACCCCGCGTGCTGTGTGTGCGCTTGTAGTTGTGCGACGGCAGCGTGCAGGCGGTCGATCAGTATGGCGACGGCGTCCCCGTGGCCGCTGCGACCGGCGGCTTCCAGTGCGGCGGCGGTTTCGCCCAAGTGGTGTGCGCCCACCAGCCGCGCCGCGCCTTTGATTTTGTGCGCTTGCCGGGTCATGTCGGGTAGCAGAGCGGCAGCATGCAGGCGGTCGAGTTCGGCCATGTCGGCGGCGGTGCTGGCCAAAAAATCGGCAAGTAGCAGTGCGAATTCATCGGGATCACCGCCGGTCAGTTCGGTCAACACCTGACGGTCGAGGATGCCCGCATCCACATCCGCATCTTTACCCGGCGCCTTCTCCGGTTGCGTTATGTGTCCGGTTGCGGTGGCTTGACGATTGTTCTCGGTCTGGATGCGCAGGCTATCGGCCGAACTGGCATCGGCATCGCCTTGGGTATGCGGCAACCAGCGTTGCAGGCAAGCGCCCAAGGTGGCGATCCCGACCGGCTTGGCCAGATAGTCGTCCATCCCGGCATCCAGGCAGCGCTCGGCTTCGCCCTTCAGTGCCGATGCGGTAAGTGCCACCAGTGGCGTGCGCGGCAGGCCACGCTGGGCTTCGTCGCGGCGGATTTCACGCGCCATCTGGTAGCCGTCCATATGCGGCATATGCACGTCGGATAACACCAATGCATAGCGGCCTGTGCGCCACGCCGCCACGCCCTGCACGCCGTCTTCGGCCACTTCCGAGGCATAGCCGGCCAATGCCAATTGTCGTTGGATGACTTGACGGTTGGTGGCGTGGTCATCCACCAACAAAATCAAACTGCGTTCGTGTTCCGCCGTGGTCACGCTGGGCAGTTGCCGGGGGTGGAAGCCGGGGGCTTGTTTGCCGGGCAGTAGCAGGTCGGGCAATTCCTCTTCCGGCGCACGCTGCAAACTGACGTGCAGGCACATGCGGGTGCCCTTGCCGGGTTCCGATGCCATGTCGATGCTGCCGCCCATCAATTCCGCAATCCGGCGGCAGATGGCCAGCCCCAGGCCGGTACCGCCAAAGCGCCGGGTGGTGTCGGTCTCGGCTTGGGCAAAGGGTTGGAACAGTCGCGCCTGCGCCTGGGCACTGATGCCGATGCCGGTGTCGGTCACCGATAACACCAGGGTATCGCTGCCCATCGCGCCATGATTCGGGTCGTGGCGGATACATTCTGCGGCCACCGTGATGCGGCCGCGCTCGGTGAATTTGAGCGCATTCGATAGGAAATTACTGAGTACCTGCCGCAGCCGTACGGGGTCGGCGTAGTGGGCCGGTGCGATGCGTGGGTCGGTCTTGCATTCCAGCAGCAAGCCCTTGCTGGATGCAGAGCCGGAGTAGTTGGCGGTCACGCTGCGCAGTAATTCTGGTAGCGACGTGGGCAACGGCTCCAGCTCCATCTTGCCGGCTTCGATTTTGGAGAAATCCAGAATGTCGCCGATGATGCGCAGCAGCGATTCAGCCGAGCTTTGGATGACCGACAGCGCGCGGCGTTGCTCGTGATCCAGATGGGTGTGGCCCAACACTTCGATCATGCCGGTCACACCGATCATCGGGGTGCGTATTTCGTGGCTCATGGTGGCCAAGAACGCGCTCTTGGCATGGTTGGCATCGCGCGCGCGACTTTCACTCTCACGCAGAGCACGTTCCAGCCGCTTTTGCATGGTCAAGTCGGTGGCCACCGCCAGCAGGCCCACCATGGTGCCGCTGTCATCGCGCATCGCCGACAGTGCCAGCAACACCGGCAAGGTGCGCCCGCGTTGGTGGCGCAGGGCAAATTCGCGTGGTGGTTCGCGGTGCCGGGCCAGCTCGTGCAGCGCCGTCCAATTGGCTGGAATCGTCTTGCCATAGGCTTCACTGAGCGAGCGCGCCAGCGCGCCCAGTGCTTCCGGGTCCAGCACCACATCCAGTGTTTCGCGGGCAAGCAAACTGCCCGCCGGCCAGCCCAGCAAGCGTTCCGCAAATGGGTTGATCTGCGAAAATACGCCATCTTCATCGACCGCAAAAATTGCAGTAGGTGCGGCCTCCAGCAGCAGGCGTTGGAATTGCTCGCGACGTTCCAGCGCAACCCGCACACGTTCGGTATTGCCCAATTGCTCGGTCAGTTGGCCCTCGATGCGGCGCACGTGATCGCGCATGCGCAGAAAACTGTCCATCACCTCGCCAAGTTCGCCGTGCGGGAGATAGCGCGGCTGGGTGGTGTAGTCGTTGTGGGTCATCGCCCGCGCCAATGCGGTCAGGCTTTCCACCCCGCGATAGCCATTGCGCAAGATGCGCCGGCCCAGCACCACCACCAAAAGCAGGCACAGCAAGGACAAACCGAGGCGAATATGACCCAGCCAGCGGGTGCGGGTTTGCTCGGTGGCCACGAGGGTGGTTGCGCGGGTCTGTACCAGACTGTCGAGTCGCTCCAGACGCTGCACCAGTGGGTCGGTGGCGGGAAACAAGTCGTGATCGGCAAACTGGCCAAGGGCAAGGATGTCGCGTTGGCGCAAAATCGTGCGCAGTTGATCGAATGCGGCATCGGCACGCGGACGCGCTTGTTGGGCCTGCACCAACAGCGCTTTTGCTTCGGGATCCATCGGCATCGTTTGCAATGCCTGCCACTGTGTCTGCGATGTCGCTTGGGCGTGTTCGATAACGTTTTCGGCGTGCTGCCAGTCGATCAGGTAATTGCGGGTGCGGAACGTGGTATCGATCAAATCCTGTTCGTAGGCATTGGACAGGCGGCGAATGCGATGCATGCCAGTCAGCACATCGTCTTGGAGTGCGGTCATCGAGCGCTGCATGTAAAACTGCCCAAACTGATCCAGCACCAGCACCAAAAAGCCGGTGAGCAGAAACATCCCGAACAGGCCCAACAGTTGGTGGCGGATCCCGGATTTGGAAGGGTCGAGCAGCATGGCCAGTCCGTGCGTCGGCGTCAGTTGCCTGGGCGCCGCCAGCGCGCCACCGCCGCTTGCATCTCGCTGCCGGGAACAGGTCGCCCAATCAGCCAGCCCTGCGCAATGTCGCAACCCAGCTCCGCCAACATCTGCCAGTCTTCAATCGTTTCCACGCCCTCGGCCACAGTGACGAGGCTCAGCTTGCGTGCCAAGTCCAAACTGGCTTCCACCATCGCGCGCTTGCGTGGCTGCGCATGCGCGGTGAACACGAACTCTTTGTCGATTTTCAACTCGGTAAACGGCACCTGCGCCAACTGCGCCAGCGAGGAATAGCCGGTGCCAAAATCGTCGATCGACAGACCAAACCCTTTCAGCCGCAAACGCGCCAGCAAACCCAACCCGCGTGCGGCATCGGACATCACCGAGCTTTCGGTAATTTCCAGCACCACATCCTCAGGCAAGATGCCGTAGTTTTCGACGATGGCCTGGAAGCGATCAGCTGCGGTGGTATCGGCAAGCGCCAGTGGCGACACATTGACCGACAACTTCAAGCGCATGCCGCTTTGATGCCAGCGTTGTAACCACTGGCAGCCTTGCTCCAGCATGCGGTCGGTCAATAGATTGGCGTAGCCCTCGCGCTCCAGCACGGGCACAAACAGCACCGGGCCCACCACGCTGCCATCGGGGCGCTCCCAGCGCGCCAAGGCTTCGACACCCACCACCTTGCCGTTGCCAAATTCCACCTGCGGTTGAAACCACGGCACGACCTGGCCTTGTTGCAGCGCGGCCACCAGATCGGCCACATTGAAGTCGGCCGCGCCTTCGTCTTGGGTTTCACCGGTGTGCTCACCAAATCGCGCCAGCAAAATTTCCAGTTTTTCGCGGGTCAGTGGTTTTTCCACGCTGCCCAAAACCCGCAGGCCATAGGCGCGGGCCATGCTTTGCACGGTGTGCAGCAATGCCGGGTCCAATGCACTGACCACGGCCACGGAACGCGCCAAACGTTCGTGGGCGATTTGGCCAATACATTCGATGCCATCCATGCCGGGCATGTCCAAGTCCACCAACACCACATCGGGTGCGCTGGACTGCTGCCGCAGCACGTCCAGCGCGTGCAGGCCGTCGGCACCTTCCAAGGTGCGCTCCACGCCAAGCTCGGCCAGTAGGCGCAGCGCAATACGGCGCTGAAAGCCGTGATCTTCAACCACCATTACTTGTAGTTCCGACCAGCTCATGCACTCATCCCCGATGCAGGTAGCGAGGCGCAAGCCTAGCGCAGTGTGGGGCAGGATGGGGGATTGCCGGCTGGAGGCGTGCTGAAGGGGCTGCCCGGGCCGCTACACTCGGCGGTAACACCAGCCGTGGGGATCGCCGTGAATGACCTGTTGCAACTGTCCGCGCCTTGGTGGCATTTCGTGCTGCGCGCCGCCGTCATTTATGTGTTGGTGATGGTGCTGATGCGGATCTCCGGCAAGCGCGCAGTGGGGCAGTTCACACCCTTCGATCTGATCTTGTTGATCTTGATCGGCAATGCCGTGCAGAACGGCATCAACGGGGGCGACAACTCGCTGACCGGTGCACTGGTGATGGCCAGCACCTTGATTGCGTTGAACTATGTTGTGGCGTGGGGTTCGGCGCGGCACGCCGGGTTCCGGCGGTTGGTGGAAGGTGCGCCGGTGGTGTTGGCGCATGCCGGGCATGTGGATCACGCGATGTTGCGCAAACAACTGGTGAGTACCGCCGATTTTGAAACCGCGATGCGCCAAGCCGGGTGCAAGAATGTGGCGGATATCCAGCGCGCCATTTTGGAAACCAACGGGCACATCAGTATTGAGCTTCGCAACAGCAAGCCGGGTTAACGCAGCTCCTGCAACCAGTCACGTGGGCGCAGATAGTCAAGCAGCCGCGCTTCGGCACTGGCAGGTTCGGGGCTGTAGCCGTATTCCCAACGCACCAAGGGTGGCAGGCTCATCAAGATACTTTCGCTGCGTCCACCCGATTGCAGGCCAAACAAGGTGCCGCGATCGAACACCAGATTGAACTCGACATAGCGCCCACGGCGGTACAACTGAAATTGCCGTTCGCGCTCGCCATAGGGCAGATGCTTGCGACGCGCGACGATTGGCAGATAGGCATCAAGAAAGCCGTCACCCACCGCCTGTAAGTAGGCAAAGTCGGTGTCGAAGTCGGTATGCAAATCATCAAAAAACAAGCCGCCGACGCCACGGGTCTCGTGCCGATGTTTCAGGAAAAAATACTCATCGCACCAGCGTTTGTGCGCGTCGTAACGTGCCTGCCCGCCGAATGCTGCGCACAGGTCGCGCGCGCTGCGGTGCCAATGCAGCACATCCTCATCAAACGGATAAAACGGGGTCAGGTCAAAGCCGCCACCAAACCACCAGGCCACCGTTTCGCCATCACGCTGGGCGCGGAAATGGCGCACGTTGGCGTGGGTGGTGGGCAAGTAGGGGTTGCGCGGATGGAACACCAGCGACACACCGACTGCGCGCCACGATGCGCCGGCCAGCTCCGGGCGCGCCACGCTGGCCGACGGCGGCAGCGTGCTGCCGGAGACATCGGAAAACCCGATGCCGGCTTGTTCGAACACCGCACCGTCGCGCAGCACGCGGGTGCGGCCACCGCCGCCTTCGCTGCGCTGCCACACATCTTCGGCGAACACGGCGGAACCGTCGGCCGCGGTAATCGCCATGCAAATGCGGTCTTGCAGGCCGGTCAGGTAACTGCGGACGTTGTCGATGTCGGGAATCACTATGCTCATGGCGCTAGTGTAAAGAGCATTCGCAGCATCACGTGCTGGCGCGCGGCCATGTGCGTGCAATCGCAGCCAAGACATCCGCAGGGCGGGCGCTGCTGGCTTGTTCGACAAGGCGGAAGCCAGCGTCGTGCGCTGCCTGCGCCAGCCGCGCACTGGCGGCGGCCACGCGGACCTTGCGCAAAATGGGCAATAGCGCAGGCGGGGTTTGTGCCAACAACGCATGCAAGGCTTCGCCACTACTCAGCGCCAGCGCCACATGCGCAGGTTGGCGTAATGCGGTGGCAAGCAGGGCCCAACGTTGCTTCGGAATAGTCACCGCTGCGCGCGCATACACGTCCACGCGCAGTACCTGCGCGCCGCGCGCTTGCAAGGTGGGGGCGATCACGCCGCGCCCGCCCGGTGCCGTGACCAAGGCAATGCGCAGGGCATGCACATTGGCCAGTGCCGGCAGGCCCAGCAAGCCCTCGCTGTCCATCCGCGTCGGCGCCAGCGCTGCGATGCCTGCACGCGCCAGCGCGCGCTGGGTGCCGCGGCCCACTGCCAGCCAGTGCTGGCCATGGCGCGCATGCAGGGGATGCAAGGTGGCGGCGGCACGCACCGCATTGGGGCTGGTAAACAACAGCACATCGGCGGCCAGTGCGGCGAGCAGCGCGGTGCGCGTCTGCACGCTGGCCAGCGGTGTAATGGCGAGTGGAGACAATGCCAAAAGACGCGCACCATGCCGCGCGCATGCCGCCCGCAAACTGGCGTGCTGTCCGCGCGGTCGCAGCGACAATACGGTGCAGTGTTGAAGCGGAAGTGATTGATCTGCAAGACGCGGCATGTGCCAAGCTTGGCATAGCCGGCCCGCATACGGCAGGCTTTGCAGATGGACGCACTCACGCAGCACGCGGCGCTGGACGCTTTGGCCGCACATTTCAATGGCATGCCGCCAGTGGCCGGCATGCATCCGCACATTCTGGACTGGCAGCACGGCAAGTTGCGCGTGCAGGCGCCGCTGGCCGCCAACATCAACGACAAAGGCTGTGCCTTCGGCGGCAGTTTGGTATCGCTGATGACGATTGCCTGCTGGGGGCTGGTGTCGCTGGAATTAGCGCAGGCCCAGTTGCATGCCGATATTTTTGTGGCCGACAGTCGCGTGCGCTATCTCAAGCCGGTGTTTGAAACGATCGTGGTGGAAGCGGTGTTTGATGATGCCGGCGAACACGCGCAACTGGCCGCAACCCTGCGTCGGCAAGGGCGTGCGGGGATTCGCTTGCACGCCAAGACCATACTGGCCGAAGGTGGCGTTGCGGCAACGTTTGTGGGCCGTTATGTCGCGATTGGCAAGACCTAAACCATAAACCCGTTAGGATGCGAGCTTCCCCCGGCGGAGAGTCCGCGATGTTTCGATTGCTACTGCGCTGTGTGTTGATTGCCTGCTTGGCCATGTTGGCGGGTTGCCCCAAGTCTGCCAGCAAAGGCACCGCGCTGGATGAAATCCAGTACACCTGGTCGGCAGCGATTCGCTGGGGTGACTTCGAGGGTGCATGGGGTCTGGTTGATCCCAAGGTGCGCGAAGCCCATCCGATGACCGATTTGGATTTTTCCCGCTTCAAACAAGTCCAAATTTCGACCTATCGCGATACCGGCAGCAGTGTCTTGGGGGGCGAAGTGGTGCGCGACATCGAAATTGGCGTCATCAATCGCAACACCTTGGCCGAACGCAGCGTGCGCTATCGCGAGCGTTGGCGCTATGACGAAGCCGCCAAAACCTGGTGGCTGACCTCGGGGATGCCGGATTTGTGGCAGGGCGAGTAAAGTCGCGCCCGCGAAGTGAGCGCGTACGGACGAGGCGGCAGGTACAATTGCCGCCCCGTGATTCGTGGTAGTTGCCGTGACCTTTGCCGACCTGGCCGCCTTTGCTGGCCGTAATCCCGTGTTGTCGCTGGCCTTGGTGGGCCTGACGGTGGCCATCATCGTCAATGAAATCCTTGGCCTGCTGAGCGGTGTGCGTCGCATCGGCCCGGCGCAACTGACCGCCTTGGTCAACCGCGATAACGCCTTGGTCGTGGATTTGCGCGCGATCGGCGATTTCGAAAAAGGCCATATTGCCGGCGCCAAAAACGTGCAGATGAGCCAGTTCGATCCCGAGAACAAAGCGCTGGCACCGGCCAAGGCGTTGCCGGTGGTCTTGGTTTGCCAAGCTGGGCAAACCGCGCACACCGCCGCCAAGCGCTTGCGTAAAGCCGGCTTTGCGCATGTCGCGGTGCTGGAAGGCGGCATCCAGGCGTGGCAATCGGCCGACCTGCCGCTAGTCAAGGGGCGCTGAGCCGCTTGCGCGCATCAATGGCGGCGCGGTTGCCCTTGTGAATGGCCATCGCCACCCCATGTCTTAGCGTATCGCCCGCCAACGGTGCGATAATTCCCTATTACCTGTGTGCCATACGCACATTCAAACGCATACCTTGGAGTTGTCCATGTCCGATGAAATCCTGAACGGTGCCACTCCGGTTGCCGACGCCCAGCCGCAAGGCCCGGTCTTCACTGTTGAAAAGCTCTATGTGAAAGATCTGTCCTTTGAGGCGCCGAATGCGCCGCAAGTGTTCAACGAACAGGGCCAGCCGGACCTACAGATGAAGCTGAACCAAAAGGTGCAGCGACTGGCCGATACCGCGTTTGAAGTCAGCTTGGGTATCACCCTGACTTGCACCTTGAACGGCAAGACTGCGTACCTAGCTGAAGTCGAGCAGTGCGGCGTGTTTGGTTTGGGCGGCATGGAAGACCACATCATCGATGCCATGCTGGGCATCCAGTGCCCGACGATCCTGTACCCGTACGCCAGTGCGGCCGTTGGCCAGCTGATCACCGCCGGCGGCTTCCCGCCGTTCCCGATGCAGCCGATCAATTTTGATGCGCTGTATGGCGAAACCTTGCGCCAACGCGCTGAGCAGATCGGTCAAGGCGGCGACGCCCTGGCCAATGCCGAAACTGCCGGCAACGCTTGATACGTCCGGCTGCATGACAGCATCCAATACCGCGGCGGTTGCCGTTCTTGGCGCGGGCTCTTGGGGCACCGCGCTGGCCGCCCTGATTGCCCGCCATGGTCATCCCACCGTGTTGTGGGGTCGCGATGTGGCTACCGTGGCAGCAATTGATGGTGACGGTGAAAACCCGCGTTATCTGCCGGGTATTGCGTTGCCCGGCAACCTGCGTGCCACCACATCCCTACACGAAGCGCTAGTTGATGCCGCATTGGTGCTGGTGGTGACGCCCTCCCACGCCTTTGCCGAAACCCTGCGTGCACTGGCCCCGCTGCGCCCGCCGCAGGCCGGTGTGGCCTGGGCCACCAAAGGATTTGAGCCTGGCAGTGGGCGGTTTTTGCACGAAGTCGCTGCCGATATCTTGGGTGACGATGTGCCGCTAGCGGTGGTCACTGGACCGTCGTTTGCCAAAGAAGTGGCGCAAGGCCTGCCCACCGCACTGACCGTGCATTCGGACGATGCCGCGTTTTGCCGGCAAGTGGCCGATGTGCTGCATGGCCCGGCGTTCCGCGCCTACACCGGCAGCGACATGCGCGGGGCGGAGTTGGGTGGGGCGATGAAAAACGTGCTGGCGGTGGCCACCGGTGTGGCTGATGGCATGGGCTTGGGCCTGAACGCCCGCGCCGGCCTGATCACCCGTGGCTTGAATGAAATGCTGCGGCTGAATATCGCCCTGGGTGGCCGCCCGGAAACCCTGATGGGCTTGGCCGGCTTGGGTGACTTGGTGCTGACCAGCACCGGCGATCTGTCACGCAACCGCCGGCTGGGCTTGGCGCTGGGGCGCGGCTCCTCGATCGAGGATGCGGTGCGCGAAATTGGTCAAGTGGTGGAGTCCATCCAAACCGCCGACGAAGTGATGCGGCTGGCGACTGCGCACAGCATCGAACTTCCCATTGCGGAAGGGGTACGCGACGTGCTGCATGGAAGTGTGACTCCCGCAGAAGGATTGGCGCGATTGATGGCGCGCGAACAGAAAGCCGAGTACCCGCAGGACTTGTTCGGTT
>NZ_DAOOUM010000002.1:0-50466 GCF_035369645.1 Thermomonas sp.
ACGCGGTGAACACCCCGCAGCGCAAGATCATCCACGTCGACATGGACGCGTTTTATGCGTCGGTGGAACAGCGCGACGACCCCAGCTTGCGCGGGCAGCCGGTGGTGGTGGCGTGGAAAGGGGCGCGCTCGGTGGTATGCGCGGCCAGTTACGAAGCACGCAGGTTTGGGGTGCGCTCGGCGATGCCGGCGTTGCGTGCCGAAAAGTTGTGCCCGCAGGCAATTTTTGTGCCACCGGATTTTGCCCGCTACAAAGCGGTATCAACGCATGTCCGTGCGATTTTCCAGCGGTATACCGACCTCATCGAACCCCTTTCGCTGGACGAGGCCTACCTTGATGTCACCCAGCCCAAACAAGACCTAGGCAGCGCCACTGCGATCGCCGCGCATATCCGCGCCGCGATTTTTGCAGAAACCCAACTCACCGCCTCGGCCGGCATCGCGCCCAATAAATTTTTGGCCAAAATCGCATCCGACTGGAACAAACCCAACGGCCAATGCGTGGTGAAGCCGCAGCAGGTAGATGCCTTCCTCGCCCAGCTTGCGGTGGGCCGGCTGCCGGGTGTTGGCAAGGTGATGCAAGGCAAATTGACCGACTTGGGCGTTGCCACCTGCACGGATTTGCGCAAGCTTGGCGCGCAGGTGCTGGAAGCCCGCTTTGGCCGTTGGGGCCAGCGCCTGTACGAACTGTCGATGGGCATCGATCACCACCCGGTGCAGCCGGCGCGCCCGACATTGCAAATCTCATCGGAAGACACCTTTGCCAGTGACCACTTGCTGGACGAACTGGCCCCCGCGATCTGCCGTCTTGCCACCGATACTTGGGCCGGCTATGCCAAAGAGTGGCAGCAACACCCTGGGCGGATCGCGCGCACCGTGGTATTGAAGCTGAAGACCAGCGACTTTCGCATCCTGACCCGCAGCCTGACCGCCAGCGCACCGCCAACCAGCGAGCAACAATTGGCCGCAATCGCCTGCGCCCTGCGCGAGCGCGTGGCGCTGCCCATCAATACCCGCTACCGACTGGTTGGCGTGGGCCTGTCGGGGTTTGCGGCATTGGACGACAGCCCCGTACAAGACGACTTGTTTGATACCCCGGCGGAGCACGATCACGGCTGATCCGCGCAGGCAACGGTGCAAGCGACGGTGCAGGCCATGACGCAATCACTGGAATATTCGCTCCAATCACGCGGTCTAGGCTGCGCGCATGAACACCACCGCACCCGGCGATACCGCGCACTTACCGATGCCCACCAGCATCCGCACCGCCGATGATCTGCGCGGCATCGCGCAATTATTGGTGCGTGGTGTGGCCGCTACCACCGACCTGACCGAAGCCGTACACGCCAATATTCTTGCCAGTATTTTCGCGCTGCCGCGGATATCGCGCGGCCGCCAACCCAGCACCACAACCCGCGGGATTTCGCGCATTGCCTATCAAGGTGTGCGCAAGCTGAGCGGACTGCTGGGCAACGGGCTGGACGATGCGCTGGCCGCGCTTGCGCCACAGCTGGGGCAATCGCCCCCGTTCGAACAACGCACGGCGTTGCTGGCAGTCCTGAATGGCGTCCTCGGGGACCACTTACTGGCCAGTGGCAACCCGCTTGCCTTGCAAGCCGATCTGCAATGGCAGAACCAATCACTGACATCGGATGCAACGGCGTGGTCGGCGCTATCCACAGCCGCAACACCCCGCATCTTGGTGCAGGTGCATGGCCTGTGCATGACCCCCCAGCAGTGGTGCCACCGTGGCCACGACCACGGCCAACACTTGGCAGCGGCGCAGGGCTACACGGTGCTGCACTTGCACTACAACAGCGGCCTGTCGATTCACGACAACGGGCGGGTGTTTTCCGATCTTTTGCAGCCATTACTAGAACGTTGGCCGGTGCCGGTTGAACGCTTCGTCATCCTTGGTCACAGCATGGGCGGCTTGGTTGCCCGCGCCGCGATTGCCACAGCTACGCAGCAACAGCAGACGTGGGTGACGCAGCTGGATCAACTTGTCTGCTTGGGTACGCCGCATCTGGGTGCACCGCTGGAGCGCGCCGGCAACGCCCTGCAAACCGCATTGGGTTTGAGTCCGTGGACAGCGCCGTTTGTGCGTTTGGGGCAGTTACGCAGTGCCGGGATCCAAGACCTTCGCCATGGGCTTTGCGATGCCACGCAGGTATCTGGCAAGCGCAGCCAGCTGCAACTTCCCGCACATATTCGCGCGTATGCCGTGGCCGGCTCGACGCAAACGGTGCGCAGCGGTAGCCGCCATCCGCATCTGCGTGGTGATGGTCTGGTGCCCGTGCGCAGTGCGCTGGGCGAACACCCAGATGCGCAGCGCGCATTACATCTACCAGCGGCGCATCGCCTACTGGTAGAACGCACGGGGCATCTGGAATTACTCAGCAGTCCACAGGTGTACGCCCAATTGCAGCGTTGGTTGGCCTGATTGCGTTAGATTCTTCCCCAGCGGCAGGCCATGCTCTAGGCTTGCGCGATGACGACGATTACCAACACCGCCACCCCACAGCTGACCCGCCCACAACTGAAAATCCTCACGCTGGCGTCATTGGGCGGCGCGCTGGAGTTTTACGATTTTGTGGTCTTCGTGTTTTTTGCCAGCACCATGGGCGCGCTGTTTTTTCCGGCCGACATGCCCGGCTGGCTGAAGCAGGTGCAGACATTCGGCATTTTTGCCGCAGGCTATTTGGCGCGGCCTTTGGGTGGCTTGGTGATGGCGCATTTTGGCGATCTGCGCGGGCGCAAGCGGATGTTCATGCTCAGTATCTTGTTGATGGCGGTGCCCACCTTGTTGATGGGCCTGCTGCCCACTTATGCGCAGATCGGCGTGCTGGCGCCCATCTTGTTGTTGCTGCTGCGCATATTGCAGGGTGCCGCGATTGGCGGCGAAGCACCCGGCGCGTGGGTATTTGTCAGCGAGCATGTGGCGCCCAACCGGCGCAATTTTGCTTGTGGTTCGCTGTCGCTCGGGCTACTGGCCGGCATCTTGCTGGGTTCGCTGGTGGCCCTGCTCATCAATACGTTGCTGGACGCAGCGGCGTTGCTGGCGTGGGGTTGGCGCATCCCGTTCGTACTCGGTGGGGTGTTTGGGCTATTGGCCCTGCACCTGCGCAAGCAATTGCACGAAACCCCGGTGTTTACCGCGCTGCAAGCGCAAAAACGATTGGCCGAAGAACTACCACTTAAAACCGTCGTACGCGAGCACTTGGGCAGTGTAGCCTTAGCCATGTTATTGACGTGGCTACTCACTGCAGCAGTCGTGGTGACCATTTTGATGATGCCGACCTTTTTGCAAGGTCTGGGGGTAACCCGCAGCGATGCACTGACCGGCAACGCATTGGCGGTGTTGGCGGCGATGTTGGCTAACCTTGTCGCAGGCAGACTCGCCGATCGCTTTGGTGCAGGCCGGGTGCTGGCACTCTGGAGCCTTTTGCTGGGCATCGCGTTTTTTGTGTTCTATCGGCAAGCGCAAGCCGGCGCGTATTCGCATGTGCTGTATGCCATCGCCGGCAGCGCGGTGGGCCTGACCGCGATGGTGCCCGCCATTGCACTGGGTGGGTTTCCGGCCAAGGTGCGTTTTTCAGGGCTGTCGTTTGCTTACAACGTGGCGTATGCCATTGCCGGCGGGCTGACACCGGTATTACTGAGCCTTGCGATGAAAGACAACCCCAGCGCGCCATGGCATTACATGCTGGCGATGGCAGCGCTGGGGGTGGTGTTGGGCGGCATCGTGGAGATGCAACGCCTGCGCGGGCTTAGGGCAACACCCCTGACACCACCGGCAGGCTGATAAAACTGGCCTGCTGCGGGCTGGCCCAAATACGTTGGGTGGCTTTGCGGTAATCCCCCGGCTTGGCCAAGAAGATGTTGTCCACATAGGTTTGTGGATTGCGGTCGTACAGCGGGAACAAACTGGACTGAATTTGCACCATCAAACGATGGCCCGGCTGCAACGTGTGGTTGACGTTTGGTAAGTCGAAACGGTAAGCCAACGCTTGATCGGCAGCCAACGCCTTGGGTGTAGCAAACCCTTCACGATAGCGGCCCCGGAAGATGGTAAGCGCAATAGGTAATTCATACCCGGCCATTTTGGGATCATCCGGGTATTGATCCGGGTACACGTCGATCAACTTCACGACCCAATCACTATCACTGCCCGAGGTGGAAGCAAATAAATTTGCCACCGGCACGCCTGCCAGCTTCACCGGTGCGCTTAGCGGTGCACTGGCATAGGTCAGCACGTCGGTGCGGCCATCCACAAAGCGCTGATCGCGTACCAGCCACGTGGTCCATGTGGCGCGGTCGCCCATGTCCACCGGACGCGGTACAAACGGCACCGGCTTGGCAGGGTCAGACACATATTCTGCGTATTGGGCAGTACCAGCAGCAGGCACAGCACCCAGCGTTTGGTCGGCATGCAAATACAGCGGTTGCGCGGTGTGTGCGCAACCCTGCGCACAGCTTTGCGGCCAGTGTTGGTAGCTGTCCCAACGGTTGCTGGCGGCGTCAAAAATCCATACCGGCGGGGTTTTGGCTGCCGGCGCATCGGTCTTGAGGTATTGGTCGAAGAATGGCTTGAGCACATCACGTCGCCATTGCAGGGCGGTGTCGCCGTCAAACTTGAAATCGCCTAAATAGCTGCCATCGTAATTGGCTTGGCTGTGCCGCCACGGGCCTATCACCAAGAAGTTGCGGGTGTTGTCACTGTCTTTGGGTTCCAGCGCCGCCCACGAGTGGTTGGCACCGTACATGTCTTCCTGATCCCACAGGCCCTGTTCCCACATCACCGGCACCTTGATGCCGGGCAATTTTGCGAGCAGCTTGTCTAGGCCTTGTTGTTGCCAATAACTGTCGTAACTGGGGTGCTCCAACAGCTTGTGCCATGCGGGTAATTGCTCAAGGCCGGCAGCCCGCGCGTAATCCCCCACCGAGCCTGCCCGCAGAAAATTGGTGTAGTCATCATTGGTGGCACGTGGCATCCCCACGCCAGCACCACGTGCGGTGGTCTGTCCGGTGAGATAACCCAAATTAATCTGCCGATATGCGCCGTTCTGGAACCAATCATCCCCAAGCCAGCCGTCCACCATCGGGCTTTCCGGTGCCGCCACTTTGAGTGCGGGATGTGGCTCCAACAGGGCCATCACCACGGTAAAGCCTTCATACGATGAACCCAGCATGCCCACCCGGCCATTGCTTTCCGGAACGTGCTTGACCAGCCAATCGATGGTGTCATACGCATCGGTGCTGTGGTCGATCTTGCTGGCATTCAACGGCCCGCGCGGCGGCCGCGTCATGACGTACTCGCCTTCTGAACCGTATTTGCCGCGTATATCTTGAAACACCCGGATATAGCCATCTTCTGCAAATACGGTATCGCCTTGTGGCAGTGCATCCACCAAACGGGTGGCGTTGTCGCTGCGCTCGGCCCGCTTGGCGGCGTTATATGGCGTGCGCGTCAAAAGCATCGGCGCGGCATGCGCGCCTTTTGGCAGCATGATCACGGTGTAAAGTTTGACCCCATCGCGCATCGGGATCATCACCACTCGTTTGATGAAATCACGCTGTGGTTCTGGCGTCACAAACTTCTTGCCGGTGATGTCGGGCGTCATCGGCGCGGTCTGCGCCGTGGCAACGCCCACCATCATCAATGCCAATGCAAGTGCGGTTGCTCGCACCACAATATGCTTCGCCATCGCCTCACTCCAGTCAAATTGACTACCCAGTCTTGCACGCGGTCACCGCAGCCAACAGCCTGCCTGTCTTCACTTCGCACACCGCCAGGAAATGCCCTATGCTTGCGGGCTTACTGAACAACGCGACTGCGTCACTTTCTGTTGCAAATACGCCAGTGATGCCTCCACTTGATCGATCAAGATCAAACACAGTTCACCGGGTTGTAATTGCGCCAAGGCGTGATCGATGGCGGCAAATTCGCCGTGGATTTCAGTGATTTCCCGTGTCCGTGGCGCGTCTTGCAAACCTTCGTGCAAGAGCTGCACCACTTCGCCATCGGCGCGCCCACGCTGGCAGGCGTCTTGGTACAAAATCACGGCATCAAATGCTGCACCCAAGATCCGGGTTTGTTGGCGAATATCTTCATCGCGACGGTCACCGGCACCGCTGATCACCACCATGCGCCGACGTGCCGGCAGGTTTTCGACGGCGGCCACCAAGGCCTGCATCGCATCCGGGTTGTGGCCATAATCGGCAATCAAGGTGGCACCGTTGTAGTCCATCACATTGAAACGGCCGGGGGCATTGCCGGTATCGGACTGGAAGCTGGCCAAGCCCTGCCGAATCACGCCCCAATCCAGCCCTAAGCCCCAGCCTGCGGCCAATGCCGCCATCACGTTTTCCACTTGGAAGCCAATGCTGCCATTGCGCGTCAGTGGCACGCCAGCCAATGGCAAGCGCACTTCAAAACTGCCTTCCAGTGCTACCAAATCCCCGTTCTGTACAAACACCACCCGCCCACCTTGGGTTTTATGGGTGGCGATAACGGGATGCGCGGCATCGGCGGCGAAAAAAATGACCTTGCCGGGGCACTGCGCTGCCATGCCAGCCACGATGGGGTCGGTTGCATTGAGCACGGCATAACCGGTTTTGGCGACATTGCGCACGATGACGCGCTTGAGCACGGCCAGATCATCCACCGTGGTGATGAAATTCAAACCCAGATGATCGCCCACACCGATATTGGTGACCACCGCCACATCGGCATGATCAAACGCTAACCCTTCGCGCAACAAGCCGCCGCGTGCGGTTTCAAACACGGCGGCATCGACGGTTGGGTTCATCAATACATTGCGGGCACTGCGCGGGCCCGAACAATCACCCGAATCCACTTGCACGGCATTGACATACACGCCATCGGTATTGGTCATGCCCACGGTCAGGCCGCTGGTGCGCAACAGATGGCTGATCAAACGCACGGTGGTGGTCTTGCCATTGGTGCCGGTAACGGCCACCACCGGGATGCGGCCATTGCAGCCGGGTGCAAACATATGGTCGATGACCGCTTTACCCACGTCGCGGCCTTTGCCAAACGATGGCGACAGGTGCATGCGCAGACCGGGTGCAGCGTTGACTTCAACGATGCCGCCGCCTTGTTCTTCCAGTGGGCGCAACACGCTATCGCACACCACATCCACGCCGCAGATATCGAGGCCAATCATTTGCGATGCTTCCACCGCGCGTGCCGCCACCTCGGGATGCACATCGCCCGTCACATCGGTGGCGGTGCCGCCAGTGGAAAGATTGGCGTTGTTGCGCAACACCACGCGGCGGCCTTTTTCGGGGATGGCATCGGCGTGCAGGCCTTGTTTTTCCAAAGTCGCCAAGGCGATTTCATCAAAACGGATTTTGGTGAGCGAAGTGGCATGACCTTCGCCACGACGCGGGTCGGCATTGACCTGCTCCACCAACTGGCGCACGGTCAGCATGCCATCGCCACGCACGTTGGGCGGTTCACGACGCGCCGCCGCTACCAATTTATTGCCCACCACCAACAGCCGATAATCGCCGCCTGGCAGGTAGCGCTCGACCAAGATGTCATCGCGAAAACCCAAGGCAACGTCATAGGCGCGTTTGATTTCATCTTCACCACGCAGATTGACCGTCACCCCCTTGCCTTGGTTGCCGTCCAGTGGTTTGACCACCACCGGCAAGCCAATGTCCTGCGCGGCAGTCCACGCATCGTCGGCACTCCTGACGGCGCGCCCTTCCGGTACCGGCACGCCGGCGGCGCGCAATAATTTTTTGGTGAGGGCTTTGTCTTGCGCAATGGCTTCGGCAATCGCACTGGTGCGGTCCACTTCCGCCGCTTGAATGCGCCGTTGCTTGCTGCCCCACCCCATCTGCACCAAACTGCCACCGGTCAAACGGCGGCACGGGATGCCGCGATTGATCGCAGCTTCGACAATCGCACCGGTGCTGGGCCCCAGCCGCACGTCTTCATCCAGATCACGCAGTTGTGTCAGCGCCGCTTCCAAATCAAAGGGTGTATCTGCACGCGCGGCCAGGCAGAGCTGCTCGGCCAATTGCAAGGCCAGGCGGCCCACCGCCTCTTCGCTGTATTCCACCACGATTTGAAACACCCCCGGCTGTACCGTTTTGGCGGTACGGCTGAAGGTCACCGGACAGCCTGCTTGTGCTTGCAGGCAGATGGCCGCCACTTCCAGCGCATGTGCCAAGGTCAGAGTGTCGGTATTGCGGGTGGCGCGCAGAAAGCCAAGCGCCGGGAAACGTTCGCGCAGACGATCTTCAAACCCCAGCATGCCGGAAAGTGGCCGTTCACCCTCGGACAGGGTGACGATGGCTTCAATCGCGGTGCGTCGCGTCCATAGATTGGGCCCACGCAGGGCCCGGATACGTGAAATCTCCATCACGCGCCCTTGTTGTCGGTGTCGGTCGTGTCGAAGGCGCGCGCGGCGGCGGCCTGCTCGTGTTCAAAGTGTTCGATGCCGGCGGGGATCAGGTCCACCGGCACATCCAGTGCCCAACTGGCGGCAATCGCAGCCAGAGTGGCCTCGATGTGCTCCGGCGTGGCGGAAGTACCGGTCAATGCAAACCGCGACAAGCGCGCCAGCGGTTCTTCATTGTTGCCGATGGCTAAAATAATGGCGCCATTGCGCACGAACACCGCGCGTCCGCCTTCGGCCAGATGCTCGGCCAAGGGTGCAGCGTCGGCATGGCTGGCATAAAAAATCACTTCGCCATCGCATAACTCAGCCATGTTGGCCACCTGCGGTTCTGCGGCGTTGAGCACCGCGCTGCCGCCTTTCAACACCACATCCACTTGCGTGCGCAGCACATTGAACAAACGCTCGGGCGTGTCGATGTAGAACTCATGCAGTGACGCATCGCTATCGGCATCGGTCACCACCGCGACATGACAGCGGTCGTAGGGCAGCCCTTCGCTGAGAATGGCACGCGCACTGGTTTCAATGACCGCAGCGTCGATCGCCCGATTGATCAACAAGCGCTCGCCACCATCAAAATGGTTGCTCGGGCGTGTGCTCAGACTCCGTTGATCCAATTGCAAGCCCGTCCCACACGCCAGCCCCACATGCCGACCAGACAAATGCAGTAAGCGCGCAATCAATGCAGCCACGAGTGCCGGTTGCCTGCGTCCCAACACGCCAATTACCGGTACCCGACCACTGTCACCCGCTGGAAATAGATGTTCGACGATGGCCGGTCCCGCCGGACGCGGTTTGCCCACCGCAGGTTTGAGATGCATCAACAAGCTGGGCCCGGCATTGACTTCGACGATGGCGCCACGCGTATCTGCCAATGGCTTGCTGATATCGGTGGTGACAAGGTCAATGCCGGCGATATCCAAGCCCACGATGCGCGCGGCCAGCACGCCCGCAGCAGCCACATCGGGATGCACTTCGTCTGTCACGTCAAACGCCATATTGCCGTGGCGCAAAATGAGCACGTCCTGCCCAGCCGGTGGCACCGACTCGGCTGTGAAGCCTTGCCGCTGCAATTCGTGCTGGGCAATCGGTTCGCGGTCCAGCAGCAAGGTTTCCATCGGAAACTCTTCTTCCTCACCACGACGCGGGTCGCTATTGATTTGCAGGTCAATCAACTGGCGAATGGTGGACTGACCGTCGCCTACCACGGCCGCGGTAAAGCCTTTGTTGGCAGCCACCAATTTGCCACCAACCACCAGCATGCGGTGTTCGTCGCCCTGAATGAAGCGCTCGACCATCACCTCGCTGCCTTCTTCTAGGGCACCGGCATAGGCGGTTTCGATTTCTTCACGGGTGCAAAGATCGGCAAACACCCCGCGCCCATGATTGGCATCGGTGGGTTTGACGACAACCGGTAAGCCGATGTCCTCCGCGGCCTCCCATGCGTCTTCCGCACTGTCCACCACGCGGCCTTCCGGCACCGGCACGCCACAACTGGCCAGTAACGTTTTGGTCAAATCTTTATCGCGCGAAATGCTTTCGGCAATCGCACTGGTGTGCTCGGTTTCGGCAGTCCAGATCCGGCGCTGACGGCTGCCATACCCCAATTGCACCAAGTTGCCTTCATTCAAGCCCAAATGCGGAATCCCACGGTCGCTGGCGGCATCCACGATTGCCGCAGTGCTAGGCCCCAGCAAACGGCGGTCGGCCAATTCACGCAGTGGCCGCAGGCGTGCCTCTACATCGAATGGGGTGTCATTGATGGCGGCCATCAGCAGCTCGCGCGCCAATGCCAGTGCGGCGCGACCCACGCTTTCTTCGCGCACCCGCACCGCCACCTTGTAGATACCGCGCGGCCCGGCTTCGCGGGCTTTGCCAAAGCCGGTCTGCATGCCGGCCAGATTTTGCAGCTCGATCGTGACATGTTCGAGGATGTGCGCAGGCCAAGTGCCTTCGCGCAAACGCTGCACAAAGCCACCTGTGGTGCCAATGCTGCAACGATGCTCCTGCAAGCCCGGCAACCACGCGGTCAAGCGGTCGGTGAAGCCTTCGATTTTGTTGGAGGGATAGTCTTCAAGGTCGCCAATATCCACCCATGCTTCTAAAACCGGGCGGTAGGTCCACAGATTGGGCCCGCGCAAATAGGTGATGCGCAGAAAGGTGATGTCGTTGTGTTTCATGGGGTGGTTGCCGGGCGATCCAATCGTGCAAGCAGTGGTGAAGCCAAGGGTGTCCTGCGTTCGGGAAAGAGTATGCGGCTTCATACCGTCGCGCCATCCATCCCCATTCCGTCCCTATCCCATCGCCATTGCCGGGTGCATTCCGTCGTTATACTTTCCGGCCTTGGAACCAAGGGTTTCAGCGTACCGCAGCCTTGTTGCGGCGTCATGTTACGGAATATTTAAAGAGCCACCTTGATGCCGTCCACCCACGCCCCTGCCCTCGCACCCGCGCCTGCCGACAGCTGCCACGGCCTTGCCGAGCATTGGCGAAGCGCGCTGCTTGCGCAATTGCATGCGGGCGAAACCGCGCTGGGTGCCTTCACCATTGATTTGGATGATCGCCTGCATTTTGGCGATGGCGTGGTGGTGGTGACCGATCAACGCCTATTGGCGCATTTGCCGAATGCTACGGCTTGGCAAAGTTGGCCCTTGCGCGCCGACCTGCGCCTGCGCCATGGCGATCATGCCGGTGTGGGGCAAATCGAGCTATTGGATGCGCATGCGCGCTACCTGCATTGCCGCTTCACTCTGAACCAGAATGTTGCCGCATTGCGACTGCTGTCACTGTTTGAGCGCCAGCTTGAAGCCCACAACGGCCAGCCACAGTTCGATGACGAGGACGATACCCTTTGCCCGATCTGCAAAGCGCCCTTGCCACCCGACGAAGACGAATGCCCCACCTGCGTGCGCGAGCTGCACACCCCCCCGTCCACGTGGACACTACTGCGGCTCTGGCGCTTTGCGCGGCCCTACAAATGGCCATTGCTTGCCGGCTTCTTGCTGACACTGGCTTCTACCGGTGCCACCTTGGTGCCGCCGTACTTGACCATGCCATTGATGGACAAGGTGCTGATCCCATTCCAGAACGGCAATGCCATCGACCAACATTTGGTTTTGATGTTGCTGGCCGGCATCCTGGGCTCGGCCTTGATGGCATGGTTTTTGGGCTGGGCACGCACCTACATTCTGGCGTTGGTATCCGAACGCATCGGCTGTGACCTGCGCACCGTCACCTATGAGCATTTGTTGAAATTATCGCTGGAGTACTTCGGTGCAAAACGCACCGGCGACTTGATGGCGCGTATTGGTTCCGAGTCTGACCGCATTTGCCTGTACTTATCGCTGAACCTGCTCGACTTCATCACCGATGTCCTGATGCTGGCGATGATTGCCGGCATCTTGTTTTCGATCAACGCCAAACTGGCCTTGGTGACCTTGCTGCCACTGCCACTGATTGCATGGATGATCCAGCTGGTGCGCAACAATTTGCGCACTGGTTTTGAAAAAATTGACCGCGCGTGGTCGGAGTTGAGCAATGTGCTGGCCGACACCATCCCCGGCATTCGCGTGGTTAAGGCATTTGCGCAGGAAGGCCGCGAGGCACAACGCTTCCGCACCGCCAACCGGCACTACCTGGCGGTCAATGACAAGCTCAACAAAGTGTGGTCACTGTTCACCCCCACGGTCACCTTGTTGACCGAATTGGGGCTGATCGTGGTGTGGGCGTTTGGCATTTGGCAGGTGTCCAAACATCAAATCAGCGTGGGTGTGCTGACTGCCTTTTTGGCCTATATCGGGCGGTTTTACACGCGTTTGGATTCCATGAGCCGGATTGTCTCGGTGACCCAGAAAGCTGCCGCCGGGGCCAAGCGCATCTTCGACATTCTGGACCATGTCTCCAGCGTGCCCGAGCCTGCCAAGCCGGTGCAACTGCCGGCCGTGCAAGGTGCGATTACTCTGCGCGATGTGGGGTTTCGCTACGGCAACCGGGGTGTGATTCGCGGCTTGAACCTGCACATCCAACCCGGCGAAATGATTGGTTTGGTGGGGCATAGCGGCTCCGGTAAAAGTACCTTGGTGAATTTGATTTGCCGCTTTTACGATGTCACCGAAGGCGCGGTGCTGGTGGACGGGGTGGATATCCGCACGCTGGCAATTGCCGACTTCCGCCGGCATATCGGGTTGGTGCTGCAAGAGCCGTTTCTGTTCTTCGGCACCATCGCCGAAAACATTGCCTACGGCAAACCCAATGCCAGCCGCGAAGACATCGTGGCCGCCGCACGCGCCGCGCATGCGCATGAATTCATCCTGCGCCTGCCGCACGGCTATGACTCGCTGGTGGGCGAGCGTGGGCAAGGGCTTTCGGGTGGCGAGCGCCAGCGTATTTCGATTGCCCGTGCGCTATTGATCGACCCGCGCTTCTTGATCATGGACGAAGCCACCTCGGCGGTGGATACCGAAACCGAAAAAGAAATCCAACGCGCGCTTGATAATTTGGTCAAAGGCCGCACCACCATTGCGATTGCGCACCGTTTGTCCACCCTGCGCAAAGCCGACCGCTTGGTTGTGATGGAGCGTGGCCGCATCGTGGAAGTCGGCCCGCACGATGCATTGATGGCCCAGCAAGGTGCGTACTGGCGCTTATACCAGGCGCAGCTGCGCAACGTCGATCAAGAAAGCGAACTCGCGGAGTTGGCACTCGGGGGAACCGCGTATGAAAAACGTTGATTTCGATGTAAGCCTTGATGCATTTGGTCACCTGTGTTTGTGTTTGACCGATGGCAGCACCCACAGCGATGTGGTGCCGGTGCGCGCCTTCCCGATTGCCGCGCCGGATGACGGCGTCTCCATCATCGGCAGTGATGGTCATGAACTGGTGTGGATACCCAAACTTTCCGCGTTGGACACGCAACGGCAAGCGCTGCTTGAAGCCACACTTGCCCAGCGCGAATTCATGCCGGTGATCCAGCGTTTAGTACAGGTTTCCACCTTCGCCACCCCCAGCCAATGGACGGTGACCACCAGTCGCGGCGACACTGTTTTCACCTTGAAAGGTGAAGACGATATTCGCCGCCTGAACGCCAATACACTGCTGATTGCCGACAGCCATGGTGTGCATTATTTGATCAACGATATGGCTGCGCTCGACCGTAACAGTAAGCGGCTGCTGGACCGATTCTTGTAGCGCGGTAGCCGCTGCGGCCCACGCACGCTTTGCGCTGTCAAGCTGTTGCGCACACCGCGTGGCGGCGACAATGGGCGCTTCCGTTGCCTGCCTGACTCTTTTTGCATGACACCACTGTCCCCCGCCCTCGCCCGCAAGATCGCTCACACCATCGCCACCGAAATCGTGGCACAACCGGCGCAAGTGCAAGCTGCGGTTGCCCTGCTGGATGAAGGCGCCACCGTGCCCTTCATCGCCCGCTATCGCAAGGAAGTCACTGGCGGGCTGGATGACACCCAGTTGCGCAATCTGGAAACACGCCTGACCTATCTGCGCGAAATGGAAGACCGTCGCGCCGCGATCCTTGCCAGCATTGACGAACAAGGCAAACTCAGCGACGCGCTGCGTGCTGATATCGACGCCGCCGACAGCAAATCGCGGCTGGAAGATTTGTATCTTCCCTACAAACAAAAACGCCGCACCCGCGCCCAGATCGCCCGCGAAGCCGGCTTAGAGCGCTTGGCCGATGGCTTGATTCAAGACCCAACACAGGTACCGGAAGCATTTGCCGCGGCCTTTGTGGATGCCGAAAAAGGCGTGGCCGATGCCAAAGCGGCGCTGGAAGGCGCGCGTGCGATCTTGATCGAACGCTGGGGCGAAGATGCCACGCTGCTGGGCGAACTGCGCAGTTGGTTGGAAGGCAATGGGCTGATCCGCGCCAAGGTCGTAGAAGGCAAGGAAACCGCAGGCGAAAAATTCCGCGATTATTTTGACCACGCCGAAGCACTGGCGAAAATCCCATCGCACCGTTTGCTGGCCTTGTTCCGTGGCCGTCGCGAAGAATTTTTGCAATTGGATTTAGACCCTGGCAGCGATGCCGAAGCCGGCCACCTGTATGCCGAAGGCCGGATTGCCTTGCACGCCGGCATCGATATGCGCGGCCGCGCCGCCGATGCGTGGTTGCGCAATGCCTGCCGCTTGGCATGGCGCGCAAAAATCCATATGCATCTCCTGTTGGACTTGTTCAACCAAGCCCGCGAGAAAGCCGAAGCCGAGGCGATTGCGGTCTTTGGTGACAACCTGAAAGACTTGCTGCTGGCCGCACCCGCCGGCCCCAAAGCGGTGCTGGGCCTGGACCCTGGCTTGCGCACAGGCGTGAAAGTGGCGGTGGTGGATGCCACCGGCAAACTGGTGGCCACCGATACCATTTACCCGCACGAGCCGCGCCGCCAGTGGGAGCAATCGCTCGCCGCGCTGAAAAAATTGTGCGTCGCGCATGGCGTGCAATTGATTGCCATCGGCAACGGCACTGCCAGCCGCGAGACCGACAAGCTCGCGGGCGATTTACTCAAACGCGTGCCGGAGCTGAAAGCACAAAAAATCGTGGTCAGCGAAGCCGGCGCATCGGTGTATTCGGCCTCGGAATTGGCCGCCAAAGAATTCCCGAATCTGGATGTGTCGCTGCGTGGTGCGGTGTCGATTGCACGCCGCCTGCAAGACCCGTTGGCGGAGTTGGTCAAGATTGAACCCAAGGCGATTGGCGTGGGCCAATACCAGCACGATGTGGACCAGTACCGGCTGGCGCGGGCGTTGGAGGCGCGCGTGGAAGACTGCGTCAACGCCGTGGGCGTGGATGTGAACACAGCCTCGGGGGCCCTGCTGGCACGCGTGTCTGGCCTGTCTGCAACCGTGGCCGAAAACATCGTGGCGCATCGCGATGCCCATGGTGCCTTCAAATCACGCAAAGCCTTGTTGAAAGTGCCGCGCTTGGGTGAAAAAACCTTCGAACAATGCGCGGGTTTCTTGCGCATCATGCAGGGCGAACAACCGCTGGACGCCTCATCGGTACACCCGGAAGCCTATCCGGTCGTCGAGCGCATCTTGGCTGCGGGTGGCAAGCAGGTGAAACAGATCATCGGCGATAGCAGTTTTTTGCGCACGCTCAAGCCGGAGCAGTTTACCGATGAAAAATTCGGCGTCCCCACCGTGCGCGATATCCTTAAAGAGTTGGAAAAACCCGGCCGCGACCCACGCCCCGAGTTCAAGGCTGCGCAATTTGCCGATGGCGTGGAAGACATCAAAGACCTGCGCCCGGGCATGGTGTTGGAAGGCGTGGTCAGCAATGTGGCGGCGTTTGGTGCCTTCGTCGATATCGGTGTGCATCAGGACGGGCTGGTGCATATCTCGGCGCTGGCCGAAGGCTTTGTCAAAGACCCGCGCAATGTGGTCAAGGCCGGCGATATCGTCAAAGTCAAAGTGTTGGAAGTGGATGTGGTGCGCAAACGCATTGCACTCAGCTGCCGCATGAGCGACGAACCCGGCCCAGCACAGCCGCGCAGCGCCGACCGCAACGCAGCGCGTGGCAATGACCGCAATCAGGACCGTGGCGCACGCCCTGCTCCACGCCCGCAGCAAGCAGCACCGGCACTCAATACCGCGATGGCCGATGCGCTGAAAGGGCTGCGGCGCGGCTGAACCATGCCGACCTTGGAATCCCCCACTGGTTTGCCTGCACGGCCGGACACAGCCCAGCGGGCATGGATAATGGGCCGAAATGACCATCCAAACCACCCTCGACGATCCCCGCCCCTTGCCGCCAGAGCCGCCGCTGCCCAGTGACTGCTGCGATAGCGGCTGCGACCCCTGCGTGAACGATACTTACTCGGAAGAGTTGACGTACTACCGTCAGGCGCTGGCGGCGTGGCTGGCGCGGCACCCTGAGGCCACATAGCGCCAGTAGTCGGGTGCACCGACCATGGCAGCAATGGCTGCTGCGCCTTCCACCCGCCATTGACTGGCGGCTGGCCCGCACACGGCCAACGCACCGTGCGCAAACAACCACGTGCAGGCGTCAGCCTGGGAAAATTCGGTCGGCTGGGCGGTCAGTAATTGCGCCTGCTTGGGCCGCAAGCCTTCGCCACTCCGTTTGCCGTGGGCTTCTTTGAGTGTCCACAATTGATGGAAAGCAGCTTGCTTCAGCTCTGCTGGCTGGTGTTGCAGATAGGCCAGCTCATCATGTGAACAGACAAACGCCGCCAGCGCATCCCAATTCCGGGTGCGGCGCGGGAGTTCGATATCCACGCCAACGGCAGCTTCGGCCACCGCCAGCGCCAACCAGTCACCGCTGTGACTGATGGACAGCTGCAACGGTGCATCACTGGCATCGACGCACAACCGTGGGCGACCATCGGCGTGCGTATGCAACGAGATGCGCTGCCACGCGACCCCCAACTGCTGCGCTGCCAATTGGCGGGCCTGCCAATGCCCGGCGATAAAGCTGTCGCGTCGCGCCTGCGCACGCATGGCCGCAAACTGCTGGCGCTCGACCTCGGTCAGCCAATGATCGGCATGCGCAGCGGCCTGCGCCACCACATCGCCGATGCGCAGCAATTGCAAACGCACCAGCGTGCTCATCCGGGTGGCGCCTTTGGCACGCGGTTATTCCACCAACGCAGGTAATAATTTTTCCGGCTCGGCTTGTACGTCCAAGCGCAGCTCGCCCGCCACTGCATCCAGACGGATCCTGCCGCCATTGACCAGCTTGCCAAATAACAACTCATCGGCCAGTGGCCGCTTGATTTTGTCTTGAATCAAACGCGCCATCGGGCGTGCGCCCATTAGCGGATCAAAGCCATTTTGGCCCAGCCACTCGCGTGCGGCCGGCGTGGCCGACAGCGTCACTTGCTTGTCGTGCAGCAACACTTCCAACTCGATCAAGAATTTGTCCACCACCCGCAGAATGTGGTCAAAGCCCAGCGCTTGGAACTGCACGGTGGCATCCAGCCGGTTGCGGAATTCGGGGGTGAAGCTGCGACGAATCGCCTCCATCGCATCCGGGCTGTGATCTTGCTTGGTAAAGCCAATACTGCGCCGCGCCGCTTGGGTAGCGCCGGCATTGGTGGTCATCACCACGATGACATTACGGAAATTGGCTTCACGGCCATTGGTATCGGTCAGCGTGCCGCGATCCATCACCTGCAACAAGATGTTGAAGATGTCGGGGTGGGCTTTTTCGATTTCATCCAGCAACAGCACGCAATGCGGGGTTTTGACGATCTTCTCGGTCAGCAGGCCGCCCTGGTCGAAGCCCACATAGCCGGGCGGCGCGCCGATCAAGCGCGACACCGAATGCGGCTCCATGTATTCGCTCATGTCAAAACGAATCAGCTCGATCCCAAGCTGCATCGCCAGTTGCCGCGTCACTTCGGTCTTGCCCACGCCGGTGGGGCCGGCGAACAGGAAATTACCGATCGGTTTGTCGGGGTTACCCAAGCCACTGCGCGCCAGCTTGATCGCGCTGGCCAAGGTTTCGATGGCCGGGTCTTGGCCAAAGATCACCATCTTTAAATTACGTTCGAGGTGTTGCAGCACGTCCTTGTCGGAGGCGCTGACTTGCTTGGCTGGGATGCGCGCCATCTTGGCCACGATGGTTTCGATTTCCTCGACATCAATCAACTGCTTGCGCACGTTTTCGGGCAGCAAACGCTGGCGCGCACCGGCCTCGTCGATCACGTCAATCGCTTTGTCGGGCAACAGGCGGTCACCGATATGTTTGACCGACAAATCCACCGCTGCCTTGATTGCCTCATCGGCATAGCTGACCTGATGATGTGCCTCGTAGCGGGGTTTTAGACCTTGCAGAATTTGTACTGCTTCAGCCACGGTGGGTTCGGTGATGTCGATTTTTTGGAAGCGGCGGGCCAGTGCGCGGTCTTTTTCAAACACCCCGCGATACTCTTGGAAGGTGGTGGAGCCAATGCAACGCAGCTCGCCATTGGCCAGCACCGGCTTGATCAAGTTGGAGGCATCCATGGTGCCGCCACTGGCCGAACCGGCACCGATGATGGTGTGGATTTCGTCGATAAACAAAATGGCATGCGGCAGTTTTTTCATCGCCGCCAACACACCTTTCAAACGTTTTTCAAAATCGCCACGATATTTGGTGCCGGCCACCAAGGCACCCAGATCCAGCGCGTAAATCACGGCCTGTTGCAGCACTTCGGGGACTTCACCATCCACAATCCGCTTGGCCAGTCCTTCGGCCAATGCGGTCTTGCCCACACCTGACTCGCCCACATACAGCGGGTTGTTTTTGCGCCGGCGGCATAGCACTTGGATGGTGCGCTCGACTTCCTCGGCGCGCCCCACCAGCGGGTCGATCTTGCCGGCTTGCGCCAATTCGTTGAGGTTGGCGGCAAACTCGGTCAGCGGGTCGGTTTTAGCGTCCGCCTCACCCGCTTCGGGTTTGTGTTCGCCTTCCGCAGGCGGCGGCGTGGGTTCATCGTCATGCTTGGCAATCCCATGGCTGATGTAATTGACGACATCCAGCCGATGAATTTCCTGCTGGTTAAGGAAATACACCGCGTGCGAGTCTTTTTCGCCAAAAATCGCCACCAATACATTGGCGCCGGTCACCTCTTTTTTGCCGGACGATTGCACGTGATAAACCGCGCGTTGCAGTACGCGCTGAAAGCCCAGGGTGGGCTGGGTATCACGCTGATCGCCTTCGGCCAAGCGGTTCACCGAAACTTCAATGGCATTGGTCAGCTCATCCCGCAGCCGCGGCAAGTCCGCATGTACCGCGCGCAGCACCGCTTCCGCTGATGCGTTATCAAGCAGCGCCAGCAGCAGGTGCTCGACCGTCATGAACTCATAACGGGCCTCGCGCGTGCGCTGGTAGCACTGGCCGATGGTGTGTTCGAGATCCTTACTGAACATGGGCTGCAATCCGTGGGAACGCTTGCTTCCTATGTAGGGCGCATTCGTCCACAAGGCAAGCCCCACCCAAGAAACATGCCAATAATTGTGAAGTCAAAGCTATTTGCGCGCACAACACGCCCGTTCAGGCCTGCTCCATCGTGCATAACAGCGGGTGCTGGTGCATGCGGGCGTAATCGTTGACTTGGGCCACCTTGGACTCCGCGATTTCGCGCGTATAGACCCCGCACACCCCCCGCCCGCGTGTATGCACGTGCAACATCACCTGGGTTGCCGCCTCCAGCCGCATCGAAAAAAACTGAATCAACACATCCACCACGAAGTCCATCGGGGTGAAGTCATCATTCAGCAGTAACACCGTGTATTGCGGCGGCTTGGCCATGGCGGGGCGCGCGGGCGCCACCACCGTACCGTGATCTTGGGCGTGTTTTGGTTTGTCGGGTGTGTTGGGCATCCGCCAATTATACGAAGCCTGTGCATGGACGATATCGGCGGCAACAGGGACAATAGGCCGATGCAAGTGCAACCCTCACGTTTTTGGCAACCCGATGTCACCGTGGCCACAGTGGTGGTCCGCGATGGTCGGCTGTTGTGCGTGGAAGAGCTGGCCAATGGCGCATTGGTCATCAATCAGCCGGCGGGGCATCTGGAGCCCGACGAAAGCCTGCTACAAGCCGCCCTGCGCGAAACCCGCGAAGAAACCGGCTGGAACGTGCGTATCACCCATGTGCTGGGCCTGTACCAATGGCAGGCCCCTGAAACCGGCAAGCACTACCTGCGGGTGGCGTTTATTGCCGAGCCCGTGGATGCAATCCCCAACGCGGTGCTGGACACAGGCATCGTGCAGGCCTTGTGGCTGACCCCGCAGGAATTGCAGGCGCAAGCCGCACGTCATCGCAGCCCTTTGGTTTGGCAGGTGGTGGCCGATTATCTGGGCGGCAGTCGCCACCCGCTGGCCCTTGTGCAACATCTGTGATGACGGCGAACAAGATCGTGGTGGGTGTATCCGGCGGCGTGGATTCCTCCGTCGCCGCCCTGCTGCTGCGCGATGCGGGGCTGGATGTCATCGGGTTGTTCATGCAGAACTGGGCCGACGATGGCAGCGGCGAATGCCGCGCCGAGGACGACCGCCGCGATGCCGTGGCGGTGTGCGGCGCACTGGGCATCCCTATTCGCTTTCGGGACTTTTCAAACGAATATTGGGATGGCGTGTTTCAGCATTTCCTTGCCGAATATGCCGCCGGGCGCACCCCCAACCCGGATGTACTGTGCAATCGTGAAATCAAATTCAAGCATTTCCTCGATGCCGCCCGTGAGCTGGGCGCTGCGGCCATCGCAACCGGTCATTACGCCCGCGTGGATGCGCAGGATGGGCGGTTTCGGCTGCTGCGCGCGGTCGATCGCAGCAAAGATCAAAGCTATTTTTTGCATCAATTGGGGCAGGCGCAACTGGCATTCACGCGCTTTCCATTGGGTGAGCTGCACAAACACCACATTCGCCAGATCGCCAGTGCGCACGGCCTGCGCACCGCTGACAAAAAAGATTCCACCGGTATTTGCTTCATAGGCGAGCGCGATTTCCGCAGTTTTTTGGCCCAGTACTTGCCCGCGCGTGAAGGTGAGATGCGCACCCCCGACGGCACCCGCATCGGCACACATCCGGGAGTGTTTTATTTCACCTTGGGCCAGCGTGAAGGTTTGCACATCGGCGGCGTGCGTGGCCGCCCGCAAGCGCCGTGGTTTGTGGTGGCCAAAGATGTGGCCAACAATTTTTTGTATGTCGATCAAGGCCATGACAGCCCGTGGCTGCAATCACAAATGCTGCGCAGCGAGGCCGCACACTGGGTTGCCGGCAATCCACCGACAACGCGGTTTGCCTGCACCGCGCAAACCCGCTACCGGCAAACAGACGAAGCCTGCACCGTGGCCGTGCAGGACGATGGCACGCTGGTGGTGCAATTTGAGCGTCCGCAACGCGCAGTCACGCCCGGTCAATCGCTGGTGCTTTACGATGGCGATGTCTGTCTGGGTGGTGCTGTGATTGCAACCACCGATGCCCCCGTTCCCGGAACCCACCCATGAGTAACCCCATCGACGACCGCGTGCTGGCCTTGGCGGGTCTGTTGCAGGCGTTGGCGCAAGTGCGTCGCATCGCCGACACTGGCCAGTCCGACGGCAACCAAGTGCAAGTCTCCTTAGACAGCGTGTTTCACATCGACGCCAGCACAACCGAAGCCGTGTTTGGTAACACCGCAGCACTGCGCACCGGCTTGCATCAACTGCGCGACTACCTTGCCAATGGCAATAAAGATGAAGCACTGGGCAAACTGGCACTGGCGGTGATGCAACTGGAGCGCCGCTTTGTGCGCAATGGCGCGATGCTAGACCAGGTGCAAACGCGCTTGCGTCAATTGCAACCTACTGCCGCGCAATTGGGGAGTACCCACAGCGATGTCATTACCGCGCTGGCCAAACTGTATGCCGATAGTTTGAGCAATCTGCGCCCGCGCGTGATGGTGCAAGGCAACCCGCACTACCTTGGACAAGCGGGGGTGGTGGCCGAGATCCGCGCCCTGCTGTTGGCGGCGTTGCGTGCAGCGGTGTTGTGGCGGCAAATGGGCGGCAGCCTATGGGATTTCGTGTTTGCGCGCCGGCAAATGGCAGCGGCAATCGACGCACGCATCACCCATTAGCCGTGCCGTGTGGGGCCTACGGAACAAACCACGAAACCCCCAACCCCGCCTGCCAATCCGGTGCGCCGGCCACCCCGCGTAACACCGAGATATCCCATTGCAGACGCGGCGATGGTTGCCATGTCAGTCCGGTTCCCAGTTGGCGGCCTTGTTGTGCGCCGGTGCCAATGCCGGCTTCCACATAGCCACCCCAATCTTGATTGATGGCGTAACCCACACTGGGCGCAATCATCCAGCCGCGTGCAGCCCCCATGCTGCGATCTATGAAAATCGCCACGCTGCGTTCGTGTGCCAATGCCCACTGCGCCGTGATACCCAAGTCATACCCGCGTTGCCCACCCCCCAGCGGCGCGCGCCCGGTGGGCAAGTTCGCCGTGGCCAGCAGCGCCCATGACAGCGCGTCCCAGCGGCTGGGCAACGCCGTCTTCAGGCCAATCCGGCTATCACCCATGCCATGTGCTTGCCAATGCCCGCTGGCATCTTGCGTGCGCAACCCGCCGTAACTATCGGCACCCAATTGCAATTCCAAGGTGTCGGTCAAACCCAAGCGCAGCAGGCTATCGGCCAGCCATTGCCGGCTGCGCGTATCGCCATCATGCGAGAAGCTGACATCCGGCAGGCCCTGCTCCCAAGCGATACCTCCGCGCGGCAAGGTGCTGCTGGCAAACCCCATCCCGGGGCGATCAAATGCGGCGGCCGCGTCTTGCGCGTGTCCCGCAGGCGCAACCAACAGCGCTAGGAGGAGCAGCACCCACGCTGCGCCGCACTTCACCACGTCAAATCGTCCGGCACCTGATACTGCGGGTCTGCATAAGGGTCGTCTGCAGCAGGCGCATTGGGGTCCACCTGCAACGCCACCGAAGGCGCAAAAATGGTTGCGGCCTCGGCCAACACCGCAGCCTCCACCAACAAATACCGCCCGTTCATTTGCACCACACCCAGCGCACCGGCATTGAGCGCCTTCAATTGCTCGACGGTCACATGGATACGCTTGATCTTGCCGCCATATTCAAAGTGCCGCACATGCTCTGCATCGGCTGCATTGAGCGCCTTGTCTTTCAGAAAGCCTTCCAACCTTGCCTTCGCCTCGCGACGCAGGCGAGCGTCTTCCTGTTTGATGCGCTCGGCTTCAATGCGTTCGTCTTTTTCTTTTTGCGCACGGATCGCATACGCCTTGGCCAAGTCGATGTCTTCGCGGCTGCGCGGTTGATGATTGCGTGCTGGATGCTTGCGTGGCTCCGGCTTGCGACCCTGCGGCGCAGAGTTGCCCGGCTGTGCCGGACGCGGCTTGCCGGAGGCATGTGCAGGCCGCGCACCGGGGCGCACTGCCGACGTGGCAGTAGGTTTCGGTGCGGGTTTGGCGGGTTCCTTAAAACCCAGCCCTTTTAATTGGTCGCGTAGAGAATTACTCATAGAACCATCAGTCGTCAGTAATGCGGAGGCGGCGGCTCGCTGGCAGCATCCACGGTCAAAGGAGATGCTGCCATCGCGCTGCGGAATTGGCGGAGTTCATCCAGCGCCCGGTGCAGTAGCAACGCATTGCGTGCTTCTTCACTGCGTGCGGCGGCTAGGGCATCGGAGAGTTCTTGCAAGGCATGCTCTTGGAATGCGAGACGCATTTCCAGATCGATGATGCGTTGTTCCAGCGACGAGTGCATCACCATGACCTGCGCAGCGAGCGCCCACGGCCAATCCCGTAATAGGCGAGGTTTGCGGCTTCCACATCTTCCGGCACATACAGATTGCGCCCATCAAACACCACCGCATCGGCCAGTGTGGCGTGGATTTTGATGAAGTCGGGGCTTCGGAACTGCTTCCATTCCGTTATCACCACCAATGCATCCGCGCCTTGCAACGCAGCTTCGGCAGAATCGCACAGTACAAAATCGGCACGTTCGCCATAAATGCGGGCGGTTTCGGGCATCGCTTCCGGGTCATAGGCCCGCACCGTTGCGCCCGCGTCCCACAATTGCTGCAACAAGCGCCGGCTGGACGCTTCGCGCATGTCGTCGGTATTGGGCTTGAACGCCAAACCCCACAAGGCCACGGTCTTGCCACGCAGTGCCTCGACACTACCGTAATGGCGCACCATCAACTCAAACACATGCCCCTTTTGTGCGGCATTTACAGCCTCCACCGCGTCCAGCAAGCGCGGCTGCACACCGGATTGCTGCGCAGTTTTAGCGAGCGCCTGCACGTCTTTGGGGAAGCAAGAACCGCCATAGCCGGCACCGGGATAAATGAAGTGCCAACCGATGCGCGGATCCGAGCCAATACCTTTGCGCACCATTTCCACATCCGCGCCCACTTGCTCGGCGATGTTGGAAATCTCGTTCATGAAACTGATTTTGGTGGCCAGCATCGCGTTGGCCGCGTACTTGGTCAGCTCTGCCGAGCGCACATCCATCGTCACGATGCGGTCGTGATTGCGATTGAACGGTGCGTACAGGCGTTTCAGTATTTCAATCGCGGCCAGATTGTTGCCGCCAATGACGATGCGATCGGGGCGCATGCAGTCTTCCACCGCAGCGCCTTCCTTCAAAAATTCGGGGTTGGACAGCACATCAAATGCGATGTCCATATTGCGCTGCATCAGTGTGTCGGCAATCGCAGCACGTACTTTGTCCGCCGTGCCCACAGGCACCGTGGATTTATTCACCACCACCACTTGCCGCTGCATGTGCTGGCCGATACTGCGTGCTACCGCCAACACGTATTTCAAATCGGCGCTGCCGTCTTCATCGGGCGGTGTCCCCACCGCGATAAATACGATGTCACCGTGGGCAACACCTTGCGCAGCATCGGTGGTGAAATGCAGCCGACCGGCGGCATGATTGGCTTGCACCATCGGGGTTAGGCCGGGCTCATAAATCGGAATGTTGCCGTTCTTCAAGCCCTCGACTTTGGCGGCGTCGGTATCGACACACAACACGTCATGCCCGACTTCGGCCAAACAGGTACCAGTGACCAAGCCCACATAGCCGGTTCCGAATATACAAACGCGCATTCCACCCCTCCAAAACACAACGCCCGGGCGTGCCGTTCAAGGCACGCCACGGGCGATAATTAGCACACCAAACGGTGGATTACTTGCCCGCCGGCGGCTTGACGATATCCAGCAACTCAACTTCAAATTCCAGCAATTGATTGGGGCCAATCATCGGCGGCGCTTGTTCGCCATAGGCCAGCTTGGCTGGAATCCAGAACTTGTATTTGCCGCCCACTTGCATCAACTGCAAGCCTTCCGACCAGCCCGGGATCACGCCATTCAGCGGCAGCACCGCCGGTTCGCCGCGCTTGTAGGAGCTGTCAAATTCCTTGCCATCCAGCAAGGTGCCCTTGTAGTTCACTTTCACGCCATCGGTGGGGCTGGGCTTGGCACCTTTGCCGGCGGTAAGCACTTGGTACTGCAAACCGGAGGGGGTGGTCACCACGCCCGGCTTCTTGGCATTTTCAGCCAGGAATTTTTCACCCTTTTCCAGATTGGTCTTGCCTTCTTCCATCATTTTTGCAAGTTGCTTGGCCTGCATCTTCTGGCCGAAGTCCTGCATGATTTTTTGTGCTTGTTCGTCGGTCACCAAGACTTTTTCGCCCGCCATTTGCGTGCGCAGCGCCTTGACCACGGTGTCGATATTGACCTCGCCCTTGATCTCGGACAATTGCTTACCCATCGCCATACCAATGGTGTAGCTGACTTGCTCTTTCTCAGTGGGCAAACCGGGGATGCCGGTCTTGTCGGTTGCCGCTTTGCCGGCTTCGGTTTTGTCGGCGGACACATCGACCGGCTTTTGTTCGGCCTTACAGGCGGACAGCGCCAGCAGCATGGCAACGGAAAGCGCGGTGGTACGGGCAAACGGCTTCATCAGTCAGTAACTCCAGGGGTGTTGAGTGAGGCGGCTGTTGCCGCCCGTGCGTGCGTGGTGCAAATTGCTTTGACTTATTCGACGCCCAGCAGTTCCACGTCGAATGTCAAGGTGGCATTAGGTGGGATATCACTGCCAGCCCCTTTCTCGCCATAGCCTAGGCGGGCGGGAATCCAGAAGCGATATTTGGCACCCACGGGCATCAGGCCAACGCCTTCCGTCCAGCCTTTGATCACCTGATCCAGACCAAACTGCGCCGGCTCACCGCGATCATACGAGCTATCGAATTTCTTGCCATCCAGTAACGTGCCCACATAGTTGACCTTAACCTTCTGGCCGGGCTTGGGCCGGGGGCCGTTGCCCTGTCGCAGCACCATGTATTGCAGACCACTGGGGGTGGTGAACACGCCTTTGACCTGCTGATTGCGGGCCATGAAATCGTCTTCCAGTTTGCTGGATGCTTTGGCGTCGGCCTCCCGCTTGGCGGCTTTCACTTCAGCCATGTGCGCAGAGAATGCAGAACGCACTTTGGCGATTTCGGCATCATCCAAGGCATGTTTGGTGTCCGGGTTGCCGGCATCCTTGACCCCGCGCATGAACATCGGCACATCGAATTCGTTGTGGATGCTGGCCAGCGAGCTGCCGATATTGGTCCCCACCAACAGCCCAGCCTTGACGTGGTCGATAGCGGTTGCCGGCTTGCCTGCCTTACGTGCAGTGATACTGTCGATCAATGCCTGACGGGTGGCTTTTACGTCCTTTTCATCCAGCAACGGCTTGCCATTGACTAGGCTGTTTTCCACCGCACGTTGCAGTGCGGCCAAATCCAAATCTTGAAAACCCGGGCCGATCGACTTGCCAACATCCAAGCCAATCATGTAGCCCACTTTGTCGCGATCACTGACTGGCGCGGCGTCTTGCGCGTGCACGCTGCCAGTTGCAATGGCAGCAAGCAGCAGTACAGCCAAAGCGCGCGGTGCAAATTTCATTTGATTCCATCTCCAGGCAGTGACGGCGGCAGGATACCGACGCAGGCATAGCCCCGTATTGTCATGCGCCAGACAGCGTGGGGCAATCCTGCCTAACACATCACCTTGCGGGTGACGTTCAGTTTGGTCACCGATTCGCCGCCTGTTGGCATGACTTTAGTTGGGTATCACATGGCTTGACAGCTCAGAATCTAGTGTTATAGTTGCCTACAACACCGAACACCCAGAGCAGGACGTTCACCATGAACCGCAAGCTCCACAACACCCTGATGGCCATGCTGACCAGTAGCGCTTTGCTGGTTGTCACTTTGTTGGCCAGCACGCCGGCCGCGCCGGAAACGCGTTCCCAAACCTTGGCTGCCACCACCTCGCAAGCGACTGGCGTCGGCGAAGTCTCCCCTGCCACACGAGTGAGCCACGGCGTGACCCGCCGTACTTACCAATCCGTGCGGATGCCGTTTTTTTCCTTCTTCCTTCCGAAGGAGTAAGCCATGACCGCTGTTGAATGGAGCGATGGCGCTCCGATTTACCGCCAGCTCAAGGACCGTGTTGTGGCCATGATGCTGGATGGGATTTTGAAACCGGGTGATGCCCTGCCCTCGGTGCGCCAAGTTGCCGCCGAATACCAGCTCAACCCGATCACCGTCTCGCGCGCTTACCAAGAGCTTGCAGACGATCAACTTGTCGAAAAACGCAGAGGGCTAGGCATGTACGTCACCGATGGCGCCAACGCGCGCTTGCTGCAAAGTGAACGCGAACGGTTTCTGAGCGAAGAATGGCCACAAGTGCTGGAACGCATCCAGCGCTTGGGGCTGCTCATCGAAGAACTGCTGGATCCCGCCCGCAAATGGGGGCCAAAGTGAACACCACCATGACCACGACACCCGTTGTTTCCGCACGTGGCCTGCGCAAGGCCTACAAAAACAAACTGGCGCTGGATGGCACCAGTTTCGACATCCCGTCTGGCCGTATTTTTGGTTTGATTGGCCCCAACGGTGCTGGCAAGACCACAGTTCTGAAAGCCGCACTAGGCCTGATTCCGTTCGAAGGCGATTTGAAAGTACTGGGCAAGGACCCACGCAGCCAACGCGACGAATTGATGAATGACGTCTGCTTTATTGCAGACGTGGCGGTGCTGCCGCGTTGGATCACGGTGGCGCAGGCCATCGAATTCGTGGGCGGCGTGCATCCGCGCTTCGATGCTAAAAAGTGTTGGCGCTTCCTCGATGGCACGCAGCTCAAACCAGGCCTGAAAGTGCGCGAAATGTCCAAGGGCATGATCGTGCAACTGCATTTGGCCTTGGTGATGGCCATCGATGCCAAATTATTGGTGCTCGATGAGCCCACCCTGGGCCTGGACATCCTCTATCGCAAGCAGTTTTACCAGCGCCTGCTGGAAGACTATTTCGATGAAGACAAGACCATCATCATCACCACCCATCAGGTGGAAGAAGTCGAGCACATCCTCACCGATGTGATGTTCATCCGCGACGGCAAGATTTCACTCAATGCCGAAATGGACAGCTTGGGCGAGCGCTATACCGAGGTACTGCTCAATGCCGACAAGCTGGAAGCGGCGCGTGCACTGCAACCCATCGATGAACGCAGCCTGCCGTTTGGCAAGACGGTGATGTTGTTCGACGGTGCCGACCCGGCACGCCTGCGCGAACTGGGCGAGACCCGCACCCCGGGCTTGGCCGATCTGTTCGTCGCCACCATGAAAGGAACCTACGCATGAACGCCATTGTTGAAACGGCCGACCGTGCCCCGGTCAACCCCGTGGCACCACCGCATGCCACGCATAAATTGAAATTGCTGCTCAAGCGCGAGTATTGGGAACACAAGGGTGGCTTCTTCTGGGCCCCCATCTGGGCCGGCGGCATCTCGCTGTTGTTCACCTTGATGGGGCTGATCATGGCCGAGGTGGGCCTGCGCAAGGTGGTGTCCGAGCGCGGTGGCATCAAAGTCGATGGCGAAGTCATTCTCAATGGCTTAGATCTCAGTGCATTGAGCTCAACCATGAGTGCCAGCGATCTGCACAAATTTGCCGAGGGCACCAGTGCCGCCACCGCCAGCGCCATGTTATGGCCAATGCTGGTGTTGGGTTTTGTGGTGTTCTTCTACTGTCTTGGCGCACTCTATGACGAGCGCAAAGATCGCAGCGTCTTGTTTTGGAAATCGCTGCCGGTTTCTGATCGCGACACGGTGCTGTCAAAAGTCGTGAGTGCACTGGTGGTGGCCCCCGTGCTGGCACTGGCGGTAGGCATCGCTTGCATGATCGCCTTCTTGCTGATCCTCAGCGTGTTCGTGCTGATTCATCATGGCAATCCGTTCACCTTGTTGTGGTCACCTGGCAATCTGCTAGCCAGTGCTGGCGTGTTTCTTGCAGCGATCCCGATCTACGCCTTGTGGGCATTACCTAGTGCTGGCTGGCTGTTGCTGTGCTCGGCTTGGGCCAAGAGCAAACCATTTCTGTGGGCGATCATGTTGCCGGTGTTTGCGGGTGTGTTCATCAGCTGGTTTGACCTGATGGGTGCCTTCAATTTGGAAAGCAGTTGGTTCTGGAAAAATGTGGTCGCGCATTTGTTAGGGGGCGTCTTCCCAGGCACTTGGATGCATGTGGCAGATCTATCGGTGTTCGCACATGGGGATGCGCCCACTCATATGGACATCCTGCAAGCGATGTACAGCGTGCTGGCCACCCCGCAATTGTGGGTGGGTGCAGTGGCAGGCATCGCCATGATCATCGTCGCCATCCGTCTGCGCCGCTGGCGCGACGACAACTGATATCGAATCGCCGTTCATGACGCACCTGTTGCCCATGAACGGCCTTCGGCAACCCACTCTCTTCATCACACAATTTTGAGGACACACCCAATGAACGTTCGTCAGCTCTCGTTTGCACTGCTGCTGAGCACGCCGTTGCTTGCTTGTAGCCAACCCCCCGCACCGCCGGCACCACCCGCACCGCCTACGCCGCCTAGTGCCGCCAACGCATCACCTAAGGGTTTTATTGGCCAACAGGTGGACAAAGCGCTGGCACAAGCGCGCAAGGAACTGCGCGAAGGCAATATCAGCCTCAACGGCGATATGAACATCAACGTCAACGGCAAACAGATCGAGCATCACAACAGCCGCTTGCCCAAGGCCGAAATCACCCCCCAAGGGGATTTGTTGATTGTCGGTAAAGCCACGCCACTTGATGCCAGCCAGCGCCAACAATTGTTGGCCTATCGCGGGCAGATCATCGGTATTGCTGAAGCCGGCATGGCGATTGGCTCGCAAGGTGCCGACATCGCCGGTACCGCGCTGCAAGGCGTGGCCGGGGCCATCTTCGGTGGCGAAAAAGGCCAGAAGGATTTCGAAGCAAAGATGGAAGCCGAAGGCAAGAAGATCGAAGCCCAGGCAGTGCTGCTATGCAAGCAACTGCCACCGCTGCTGAGCAGTCAACAAGCTCTTGCCAGCAGCCTGCCCGCATTCAAGCCCTATGCCACGATGACGCAAGAAGATATCGACGACTGCGGGAAAAAGGGCAGCAAAGGTGTTGCAGTTACCAGCGACGATGCCCATCACGGGTAAGCCGATGGCTAGCCAACGCGAATCATCGCAGGATGGTTTCATCGTTTGCTCACCTCCCGGATAAGGCCAATGGCCGTATCCGGGAGGCTTCACCATCACACATTGCGTTAATCTTGGCGACGCTGCTGGCACATCAAGCAATCCCGCCCTTGGTCAATTTGGCGGGGTCCAATAAGCGGCGCAGGGTTTTTTCATCCAGCCCACTGTCTTCCAGCGCGACGTCCAGCACCGGGCGCTGTTCGGCATACGCACGCTTGGCGATTTTTGCGGCTTTCTCGTAGCCAATCACCGGATTGAGTGCCGTTACCAAAATGGGGTTGCGATCCAGCGCCTGTGCAACCTTGTCTTTACGGATCGTCAGGCCATCGATGCAATGCGTAGCCAGCGCGTGCATGGCCTGGGCCAGCAAGCCGATGGCTTCATCCAGATTGCAGGCCAGCAGCGGAAGCATCACATTGAGCTGAAAGTTACCGCTCTGCCCTGCCACGGTATTGGCCTGATGCAGCCCGATGACTTGCGCACAGACCATGCACAGCGCTTCGGGAATCACCGGGTTGACCTTGCCCGGCATGATCGAGCTGCCCGGCTGTAGCGCGGGTAGTTCAACTTCCCCCAAGCCTGCCAACGGGCCGGAGTTCATCCAACGCAGATCGTTGCCGATTTTCATCAGCGCCACCGCCAGCGTACTTAGCTGGCCGGATAACTCCACCAGATCCTCTTGTGCGGCCAGCCCTTCAAAGGTGTTGGCGGCCTGCTCAAATTTAACCCCGCTGACCTTGGCCAGTGCCTTGGCGACGTTCTTGCCAAATTTCGGATGCGCATTGATGCCGGTACCAATCGCGGTGCCGCCAATGGGCAGCCGGCACACGCGCTTCAGGCTGTCATCGATGCGCGCCTGCGCCGAGGCCAACTGCGCCGACCATGCGCCAAATTCTTGCGCAAATGTCAGTGGCATCGCGTCCATCAAATGGGTGCGCCCGGTTTTGACGGTGCCGCCTATGGCTTTGGCGCGCTTGTCGATGGTTTTGCGCAGCTGTACCAGCGCCGGTAGCAGGCTGGTTTTGGCTTCCAGCGCCGCCATCACCCGAATGCTGGTGGGGATGGTGTCGTTGCTGCTCTGGCCCAAATTGACATGATCATTGGGGTGGATGGCCAGCGTTGATGCGGTGGAGGCGACATGCGCAATCACCTCGTTGGCATTCATGTTGGAGGATGTGCCCGAGCCGGTCTGGTAACGGTCAATCGGGAAGTGCTCGGCATGCGCGCCCGCCGCGATGCTAGTAGCCGCAGCCACAATGGCGTCGCTTTGTTCGGGCGATAGCAGACCCAAATGCCCATTGACCACCGCCGCCGACGCCTTGACCAGCGCCAACGCCCGGGTAAAAGCGGCTGGCATTGGCCGCCCGGAAATATGGAAATTGTCCTTGGCGCGCTGCGTTTGTGCACCCCACAAGGCACTGGCGGGTACCTGCAAGGTACCCATGCTGTCGTGTTCGGTGCGGAATGCGGTGCGCTTGGCCATATTGCCTCCGTTGAATTCAGGAACCGTCATTCCCGCCTGCGCGGGAATGACGATCAAAAACCAAGCATACCCCCGCCACGGTTTAGAATTGTCGGCTCCCCAGCCCCGCCAGACCACCATGTCCGATACCCTCACCGCCCTGTCCCCGCTCGATGGCCGCTATGCCAGCAAAGTCGATGCCCTGCGCCCGATTTTTTCCGAATACGGCCTGATCAAAGCCCGCGTCAAGGTAGAAGTGGAATGGCTGCTGGCACTGGCCGCGCACCCCGGCATCGTGGAATTGGCTCCTTTTTCCGATGCCGCATCGGCGCGTCTGCGCGCCTTGGCCGATGATTTTTCAGTGGCAAACGCGGCGCGGGTGAAAGAGATCGAACGCACCACCAACCACGATGTCAAAGCGGTGGAATACTTCATCAAAGAACAACTCAAGGACGATGCCGAGCTCGGGCCAGCATTGGAATTCGTCCACTTTGCCTGCACCAGCGAAGACATCAACAACCTCAGCTACGCGCTGATGTTGCGCCAAGCCCGCCAAGACGTGCTGCTGCCAAAACTCGATGACATCATCGAAAAACTGCGCGCGATGACGCACGAATACGCCGCACAACCGATGCTCTCGCGTACCCACGGCCAGACCGCTTCACCGACCACATTGGGCAAGGAATTGGCCAATGTGGTGGCGCGCTTGCAACGCCAAGGCGAAGTGCTGGCGGGCTTGCCGATGCCGGGCAAGATCAACGGCGCGGTGGGCAATTACAACGCGCACAGCGTGGCCTACCCCGCTGTGGATTGGCCCGCATTCTCCAAACATTTCGTCGAATCACTGGATCTGGATTGGCAGCCCTACACCACCCAGATCGAGCCGCACGATGGCATCGCAGAACTCAGCGATGTGGCCAAGCGCATCGACACCATCCTGATTGATTTGTGCCGCGACATCTGGGGCTACATTTCGCAAGGCTATTTCAAGCAGGTGGTCAAAGCTGGCGAAGTGGGCAGCAGCGCGATGCCGCACAAGGTCAACCCGATCGACTTCGAGAACGCGGAAGGCAATTTCGGCATCGCCAATGCGCTGTTTGAACACTTCGCCGCCAAACTGCCGATCTCACGCTGGCAACGCGACCTGACCGACTCCACCGTGCTGCGCGCACTTGGCACCGCGTTTGGACACCAGTTGATCGGCTTCGACGCCCTGCAGCGCGGCTTGAACAAGCTGATCATGAACGCCGAACGCTTGAACGCCGACCTCGACGCCAGTTGGGAAGTGTTGGCCGAAGCCGTGCAAACCGTGATGCGCCGCCACGGCCTGCCCAACCCGTATGAGCAACTAAAAGCGTTGACGCGTGGCCAGGACATCAATGCCACCACGATGCGCGCTTTCATCGAAACATTAGACTTGCCCGCCGACCCCAAACAGCGCCTGCTGGCGATGACGCCGGGCAGCTATACCGGGTTGGCCGCGCACTTGGCACGGAGTATTTAAATGTTGAACGCGCAAGCTGCCCCGCTCGAAATCGACGCCACCGGCAAAGGGCTGCTGGGTATGTCGCCCGAGGTGTTCTTGCGTGACTACTGGCAGAAACAGCCGCTGCTGATTCGCAATGCATTCCCTGATTTTGTCTCGCCAATTGAACCTGAAGACCTCGCCGGCCTGGCCTGCGAGGATGGGGTGTTGGCGCGTTTGATTGAGCACGACAAAACCAAAGACGCATGGGCGGTGCGGCACGGGCCGTTTGCCGAAGAGGACTTCCCCGGCATGCCCGATCACGACTGGACCTTGCTGGTGCAGGATGTGGACAAATGGGATGTCGATGTGCGCGCGTTGCTGGCGCAATTTGATTTCCTGCCGCGTTGGCGGATCGACGACATCATGATCAGCTTTGCCGCCCGTGGTGGCTCGGTGGGCGCGCATGTGGATCAATACGATGTGTTTTTGTTGCAGGCACAAGGCCAACGGCATTGGCAGATCGACGCCGGTGCCAACCCGCCGCAGGGGTTTCGGCATGATGTCGAGTTGAAATTACTGCGCGAATTTCATCCCAGCCACGACTGGGTGCTGCAACCCGGCGACATGCTGTACCTGCCGCCGGGGGTGCCGCACCACGGGGTCGCAGTGGATGCATGTTTGACCATTTCGGTGGGGATGCGCGCGCCGGCAGCGGCCGAGTTACTGGGTGATTACGTGGATACGCTGGCGGCCGATGCACCCGACGCACTGCGTTATACCGATGCCGACCTCGGTTTGCCCGCCGATCCCAATGAGATCGACGCCGCCGCCATCCAGCGCGTGCATGCGGCCTTGCAACAGTTGCAGATGGATGACCCCGACCGCTTTGGCGATTGGTTTGGCGAATTCATCACCACCTATCGCAGCGCGGTGCTGCCGGTTGCGGCCGATCACCCGCCGTCGCTTGATGTCACCGAGCAAGCACTTGCCGAAGGCGCCTGTCTGCTGCGGCACCCGTGGTCACGCATGGCGTGGCGGCGCAGCCATCGTGCGGATGCAACCCATGCGTTGCTGTACGCCGGCGGCGTCAGCTACCCGCTTGCGCCCGCAGATGCCCAGCAACTGGCCGCCGCAGATGTGGTGGATGCCAGCCTGCATGCGGGTTTGAGCGATGCCGGGCGCAATGCTGTGATGGCCTTGCTGGCCGCCGGGCATTATCAATTGGTCGAGGAGGATGCCGAATGAGCACCGACGACGGCAGCAGCGACCTGACCCGCATCACTGACCATCCAGCGGCGATTGCGGCCGCCATCCAGATTGTTGGCAATGCCCGCCGACGGCTTTGGATACGCAGCCTGGCGCTGGAGTCTTGGTTGTTCGACAACACCGATCTGCTGACCGCGCTGCGTGACTTTGCCACCGCCGGACGCGATGGGCAGGTATTGATCTTGCTGCACGACGCCGCCGCACCGCAGGCCACGCACGCCAAATTGTTGGAGCTGGCGCAGCGCTTGCCCAGCGTATTCCAGTTCCGCGAAGTGGACGACCCGGTCTATCGCGAAGACCGCAGCGCAATGCTCGCCAACGATGTGGGCGACTATTACACCCGCACGCAAGGCGAACGCGTTGAGGGCATCGCCAGTACCGGCCAGCGGGCCCGCGTGCGCCAGCTGCAACAACGATTTGATGAAATTTGGGAGCGTGCGCGGGTGGTCAGCGAATATCGCACCTTGGGTATTTGATGAACCTTCCCCTGCCTAATTCCAGATCAAAACCAAGTCGTAGCCAGCGCACTGGGCTATAATTCGCGATCTTTGCGGCCTCCATTCAGTTTTTTGCTCTGCCATTGGCAGGCCCCCCCTCCCTCCCCAAATTTGGTTGCTAGCCACCCCGTGGACAGTCTCCTCAAGCAATTCGCCCAAACCTCTCAACTTGGCGCCAACGGCGCGTTCATCGAAGACCTGTACGAGCAATATCTGGTTGCGCCGGACAGTGTCGATGGCAAATGGAAACAGTATTTCGATGGCCTGCATGGCCGCGAAGCCGGTGATGTGCCGCATTCGGCTGTCATCGAGCAGGTGGCCGAGGCCGGCAAGCTGGCCGCACGTGGTCAGCTGGTTATCGCCGATACTGGCGATGAACGCGAACGCAATGTCGGCCGTCTGATTACCGCGTACCGCTCGCGCGGACACTTGGCCGCCAAGCTTGACCCACTGGGCATGACCCCGCCGGTCAATCCGCCGGACTTGGACTTGGGCTTCCATCATCTGGGCAATGCCGATCTCAATGACGAGTTCAGCACCGGCGGCGTTGCCGGGCAAGCGCGGATGAAGCTCAAAGACTTGCTGGCGCGCCTGCAAGCCACCTACGCCGGCAGTATTGGCGCTGAGTTCATGCATATTTTCGAGGCCGACCAGCGCCAATGGCTGTACCAGCGCCTAGAAGCCGCCGGTGGCAATTACAACCTCGATGCTGATACCCGCAAACGCACGCTAGAGCGACTCACTGCCGCCGAAGGGCTGGAGCGCTATCTGCACACCAAATACGTCGGCCAAAAACGCTTTTCACTGGAAGGCGGCGACGCACTGATTCCATTGATGGATACCGTGATTCGCGGTGCCGGCAGTGCAGGTGTCAAGGACGTCATCATCGGCATGGCCCATCGTGGCCGTTTGAACGTGCTGGTAAACACGCTGGGCAAAAACCCACGCAAATTGTTCGACGAATTTGAAGGCAAATTCGACCACGACGAGCACGCCATTGCCGGTGACGTGAAATACCACATGGGCTTTTCGGCCGATGTCGCCACCCCCGGCGGCCCGGTGCACTTGGCGCTGGCGTTCAACCCCTCGCATCTGGAAATCGTGGATCCGGTGGTGGCCGGCAGCGTGCGCTCGCGTCAGCAGCGCCGTGGCGATACCGCGCGCAAGCAGGTCATGCCCATCCTGATCCACGGTGACTCGGCGTTTGCTGGCCAAGGCGTGGTGATGGAATTGTTTCAGATGTCGCAGGCGCGCGGCTTCACCGTGGGCGGTACCGTGCATGTGGTGGTCAATAATCAGGTGGGCTTCACCACCTCCAACGTGGAAGACACCCGCTCCACGCGTTATTGCACCGACATCGCCAAGTTCGTGGGCGCTCCGGTGCTGCACGTCAACGGCGATGATCCTGAAGCCGTGGTGTTTGCCGCGCAACTGGCGTTCGAGTTCCGCCAGCAATTTGCCAAGGATGTGGTCATTGACCTGGTGTGCTACCGCCGCCACGGTCACAACGAAGCCGATGAACCGTCGATCACCCAACCCTTGATGTATCAGGTGATCCGCCAGCACAAAACCACCCGTGAGCTGTATGCCGCGCAGCTGGAAGCCGCCGGCGTGATTGCTATTGGTGCCGGTAGTGCACTGGCCGATGCCTATCGCAACAAGCTTGATTCCGGCGAGTGCACCACCGACGTGGTGCAAGCCGAGAAGTTGACAGCGCAAGACCCTTTATTTGTGGATTGGCCAACCTTGCTGGCCGGCAAGCTTTCCGATGCCATCAGCACCGCCGTGGGCATGGACAAGCTCAAGGCCTTGGCGACGCAAATCAACAACGTGCCCGCCGACGTACAGCTGCATTCGCGCGTGGCCAAGGTGTATGACGACCGTCGTAAGATGGCCGCCGGCGAACAACCCGGCGACTGGGGCTTTGCCGAAAACCTCGCCTACGCCACCTTGGTGGACGAAGGCTTTGCCCTGCGTCTGGTCGGACAAGACGTGGGCCGCGGCACCTTCACCCATCGTCACGCAATTTTGCACGATCAAAAGACCGACAGCTATTACCTGCCGCTGCGCCAACTGACCGACAAACCTGAGCGCGTGGCCGTCGTCGACTCGCTGCTCAGTGAAGAAGCCGTGATGGCTTACGAATACGGTTTTTCCACCACCGACCCCAATACTTTATGCATTTGGGAGGGCCAATTTGGTGACTTCGCCAACGGCGCGCAGGTGGTGATTGACCAATTCGTGGCCGCCGGCGAAGCCAAGTGGGGTCGCATTTCTGGCTTGACCTTGCTGCTGCCACACGGCTACGAAGGCCAAGGCCCGGAGCACAGCTCGGCGCGTTTGGAACGCTTCCTGCAACTGTGTGCGCTGGACAATATGTTGGTGTGCGTGCCGTCCACGCCAGCGCAAGCCTTCCACATGCTGCGCCGGCAGTTGCACATGACCACTCGCAAACCACTGGTGGTGATGTCGCCCAAGTCACTGCTGCGCCACAAACTGGCGGTGTCGTCCTTGGATGAATTGGCCAATGGCCAGTTCCAGCGTTTGATCCCCGATACCACCGCCACCGCGAACAAGGTCAAGCGCGTGGTGCTGTGCTCAGGCAAGGTCTATTACGACCTGCTGGAAGCCGTGCAAAAGCAAGCCATTACCGACGTGGCACTGGTGCGCGTGGAACAGCTCTACCCGTTCCCGCGCACCGAGCTGACCGCCGAGTTGAAGCGCTTTGCCGCCGCCACTGAAATTATCTGGTGTCAGGAAGAACCACAAAACCAAGGCGCGTGGTACCAAATCCAGCACCATTTACGTGCCTGCCTGCAACCCAAGCAAGCACTGGCCTATGCCGGGCGCCCCAGCTCGCCATCGCCGGCAGTGGGCCATATGGCCGACCACTTGCGTGAGCTGCAAGAGTTCCTAGCCGCCGCGCTAAGCAATCCTTTCTCCAGCGACCTCCACGCTGACTAAGCCCTTCTCACTTACGTATTCCGACAGGACGCCCTCATGGCCATCGAAGTCAAAGTCCCGGTTCTTCCCGAATCCGTTTCCGACGCCACCATCGCAAGTTGGCATAAAAAAGCCGGTGATGCGGTCAAGCGCGACGAAAACCTGCTTGATCTTGAAACCGACAAAGTGGTGCTGGAAGTTCCCTCGCCGGTCGATGGCGTATTGAAAGAAATCAAGTTCGCCGAAGGCGCCACTGTCACCAGCCAGCAAGTAATTGCGGTGATCGAAGAAGGTGCCGTGGCCGCCGCACCAACACCGGCAGCACCGGCAACACCGGCAGCGGAAGCACCCAAAGCCGCTGCACCGGTCAAGGCGGCGGCAACTGCCGCCGTCAGCGCCGACATTCCGCCAGGCGCACGCTTTACCGCCACCACCAGCGGCGTCAACCCCGCTGATGTGGCCGGCACCGGCCGCCGCGGCATGGTCACCAAGGAAGACATCGTCAACTACGCCAGTGGCAAAACCGCTGGCGTGTCTGGTGGTGCGCGTCCGGAAGAGCGCGTGCCGATGACCCGCATGCGTACCCGCATCGCCGAGCGCCTGATGCAGTCGAAAAACTCGATTGCGATGTTGACTTCGTTCAATGAAGTCAACCTGGCCAAGGTCATGCAGATGCGCAAGGAACTGGGCGAGCAGTTCGAAAAAGCCAACGGCATCAAGCTGGGCTTCATGAGCTTCTTCGCCAAGGCCGCCGCCAATGCACTACAAAAGTACCCGGTCATCAATGCCTCGGTGGATGGCAGCGACATCATCTATCACGGCTATGCCGACATCAGCATTGCGGTGTCCACCGACAAGGGGTTGGTGACCCCGGTGCTGCGCAATGTCGAACGCATGGGGTTTGCCGACATCGAACAAGGCATTGCCACTTACGCCAAGAAAGCGCGCGACGGCAAGCTGGGTCTGGATGACCTGCAAGGCGGCACCTTCACGATTACCAATGGCGGCACCTTTGGTTCGCTGATGTCCACCCCGATCGTGAACCCGCCGCAATCGGCCATTTTGGGCATGCACACCATCAAGGAGCGCGCCATCGTCGAAAACGGCCAAGTCATTGCCGCGCCGATGATGTACATCGCGCTGTCCTACGACCACCGCATCATCGACGGTAAGGAAGCCGTGCTGTTCTTGGTCGATATCAAGAACCAGTTGGAAAACCCGCACCGCATGCTGCTGGGGATGTAATCCAGCCCGAAGCCCCGCCCCTGCGGGGCTTCCTGTTTGCGCAGACCTAAGGAATCAATGCTAATGAGCGAAGTACAGAATTTCGACGTCGTCGTCATCGGTGCCGGCCCGGCCGGCTATCACGCTGCCATCCGCGCCGCGCAGCTGGGCCTGAAAACCGCCTGCATCGACGCTGCCCTCGGCAAAGACGGTAAGCCTGCCCTCGGCGGCACCTGCCTGCGTGTGGGCTGCATCCCATCCAAGGCCCTGCTGGATTCCAGCCGTCAGTTCTGGAACATGGGCCACATCTTCGACCAACACGGCATCAGCTTTGAAAAGCCAGCGATCGATGTGGGCAAGATGGTGGCGCGCAAAGATGGCATCGTGAAGCAGTTCACCGGCGGCATCGCGGCGCTGTTCAAGGCGAATAAAATCACCGCGTTCTACGGCTTTGGTCAGCTGCAGCCGGGCAATGTGGTGAAGGTCAAGCAGCACGACGGCAGTGAGGTCGAACTGAAGGGCACCAACGTCATCATCGCCGCCGGTTCCGACTCCATCGAATTGCCGTTCGCCAAATTTGGCGAGCACATCATCGACAACGAAGGCGCACTGGATCTGCAAACCGTGCCCAAGCGCCTGGGCGTAATCGGTGCCGGCGTGATCGGGCTGGAGCTGGGCAGCGTGTGGAAGCGCCTCGGTGCCGACGTCGTCATCCTCGAAGGTCTTCCGGATTTCCTCGCCGCTGCCGACAAAGAAGTCAGCAAATTGGCCGCACGTGAATTCAAAAAGCAAGGCCTCGACATTCGCCTAGGCTGCAAAGTCAGCAGCACCGACGTGCAACAAGACGGCGTGCACGTCAGCTACACCGACGCCAAGGGCGATGCGCAAGAATTGGTGGTAGACAAGTTGCTGGTGGCCGTGGGCCGCCGCGCCGCAAGCAAGGGGCTGTTGGCCGAAGGCACCGGTGTGCAACTCAATGAACGCGGGCAAATTGTGGTGGATGACCACTGCCACACCGGCGTGGATGGTGTGTGGGCGATCGGTGATTGCGTGCGCGGGCCGATGCTGGCGCATAAGGGCTTCGAGGAAGGGATTGCCGTCGCCGAACTGATCGCCGGCCTGCCCGGCCACGTCAATTTCGACACCATTCCCTACGTGATCTACACCGAGCCGGAACTGGCGTGGGTGGGCAAGACCGAAGAACAGCTCAAGGCCGAAGGTATCCCCTACAAGGCAGGCAGCTTCCCGTTTGCTGCCGTCGGTCGCGCGGTGGCGATGGCCGAACCCGCAGGATTTGTGAAGGTGCTGGCACATGCCGAAACCGACACCATCTTGGGCATGCACTTGATCGGCGTGAACGTCTCTGAGCTGGTGCACGAGGGTGTGCTGGCGATGGAGTTCAAGGGCAGCGCCGATGACCTAGCGCGCATCTGCCACGCCCACCCGTCGCTCAGCGAAGCCGTGCACGATGCGGCGATGGCGGTGCACAAGCGGGCGATCCACAAGGCGAATTGATTTCGCTGCGTCCCCGCTCCGGCCTTGCCGGGCGCAAATGTGGAAACGGCGCACTTGGGTGCGCCGTTTGCGTTGGCGACAGGCGATAATCAGCCCATGAAATCAATTTGCGTGTATTGCGGTTCCAATGCCGGCAGTGACCCAGCGTATGCCGCCCTCGCCCGTGCGCTTGGCGCACGCCTTGCACACGACGGCATCGCGCTGGTGTATGGCGGTGGCAATGTGGGCCTGATGGGCATCGTCGCCGATGCGGTGCTGGCCGGCGGCGGCGAGGTCATTGGCGTGATTCCCGAGCAATTGGTGAATTGGGAAGTCGCGCACAAGGGCGTGACGCGGCTGGAAATTGTGGATTCCATGCACACCCGCAAGGCGCGCATGTTCGAGCTGGCCGATGGCTTCATCGCCCTGCCTGGTGGCTTTGGCACACTGGATGAAATGTTCGAAATGCTGACTTGGCGGCAATTGGGCCTTGGCAAGAAACCCTGTGCCTTCCTCGACAGCAATGGCTTCTGGGACCCACTGATGGCCATGCTGGACACCATGGTGCGTGAGCGTTTTCTACACGCGGAGCAGCGCCACGATCTGTGGCAAGGCCATGACATCGATGCATTGCTGACCTGGATGCACAGCTATGTGCCCGCGCAGGCGGATAAATGGCTGGATGAAAAACGCCGCAGCCAGCTCAAATTGGCACCGGAGGACGTATGAGCATCCCCACTTCGTTTCGCGCATTCCGCATTCATAACGATAGCGCTGGCTATCGCAGCGGGATTGACTGGCTTTCGCTGGATGATCTCAACCCCGGCGAGGTGGTGATCAAAACCGCGTACTCGTCGGTCAACTACAAAGACGCGCTGGCGGGTACCGGCCAAGGCAAAATTTTGCGGCAATTCCCACTGGTGGGCGGGATTGATGTGGCGGGGCATGTGGTTGCATCCACCGATGCGGCCTTCAAAGAAGGCGATGCGGTGCTGGTGACCGGCAGCGGCCTGTCGGAAACCCGCGACGGCGGTTATAGCGAATATGCACGGCTGGATGCGAAGTGGGTCATCCCGCTACCCACCGGGCTGAGTCTGCGCGAAGCGATGATCCTGGGCACCGCCGGTTTCACCGCAGCGCTGGGCTTGCTGCGGATGGAAGACAACCGGCAAACGCCGGCGCACGGCCCCTTGGCAGTCACCGGTGCCAGTGGCGGCGTGGGCTCGTTGGCGCTAGCGATCTACCGCAAGGCCGGTTACGAAGTCCACGCCATCAGTGGCAAGCCCGAACAAGCCGACTTTTTGAAAGCACTTGGTGCGCACCACGTGCTGGGGCGCGAGGCGCTGTCCACTACCAAGCCGATGGATAGCGCGCGTTTTGGCGGCGGGCTAGATAACGTCGGTGGGCCGATGTTGGCCGCCCTGCTCGCGCAGACCGCGCCCTATGGCAACGTGGCCTGCTGCGGCCTTGCGGCCTCTCCCGACCTGCACGCCACGGTGATGCCCTTCATCATTCGCGGCGTGTCGCTGCTGGGGGTGGCCTCGGCCGGCACCGCGCGCGACATCCGTGAAGAGGTCTGGCGGCGGTTGGCAAGCTGCTGGAAGCCGGACAATTTAGAGGCTGTCTGTACCCGCGAGGTAACGCTGGAGCAACTTCCCGAAGTATTTACCGCCATGCTGGCCGGCCATTCGCTAGGCCGCAGCGTGGTGCACATCGCAACTCATGCTTGACCTGCTTGCAGGCGGCGCGGCTACGGCTACAATCAAGCCGAACTCACGGGGACTCCCATGGCACGCATTCTGATTGTTGATGATTCACCCTCCCAGTTGATGAGCATCCGCCGCATCGTCGAAAAGCTCGGCCATGAGGCGCTGACCGCTGAAGATGGCGCCGCCGGTGCCGAAGCCGCCAAGCGCGAGATTCCCGACTTGGTGCTGATGGACGTGGTGATGCCCAACCTCAATGGCTTTCAAGCCACCCGCGCAATCACCCGCGAGCCCACCACCAAACACATCCCGGTGATCTTGGTGACCACCAAAGATCAAGACACCGATCGCGTGTGGGGTATGCGCCAAGGCGCCAAGGCTTACATCACCAAGCCGTTCAACGAAACCGAACTGGCCAATTTGATCAGTCAGTATCTTGGCAGCCCGGGCGCAGCCTAAGTGGTTTAAGCCCCAAAGTAAGCCCCACATCTCGCAGCTTCACCACTGCATACTGGCAGCGCGCTCAAGCGCGCCGCCAATCATCCCCAAACGCATCGCGCAACGTGGCATAGGCGGCTTGTTGCGCGTTGTTATGCGCTTTCGGGGCCAAGATTTCTAATTCCACGATTTGATCCCCGGCGCTGCCATCGGATGTGGGTAGGCCGCGCCCGCGCAGGCGCAATTTACGCCCAGATTCGGAATCGGCCGGGATTTTCAACTCCACTGCGCCGCCCAACGTGGGCACACTGATCAGCGCGCCCAGCGCGGCCTCCCAAGGCGCCACCGGCAACACATGGATGATATTGCGGCCATCCACTTCAAACTGCGGATCGGCGGCGTATTCCACCTCCAGCAACAAGTCGCGGCCGGCGTTGCCCTGCTTGGCCAAACGAATCACCTGCCCGGGCTTGACGCCCTTGGGCACACGTACCTCCAGCGTGCGCCCGTTGACGCTCACCCGTACGCTGCTGCCGTTGAACACCGCCGCCAATGGCACCGCCACCTTGGCACGGGTATCGCCTGCCGGCGCACTTCCACGTGCACCTGCACGCGGGCCGCCACCCGCACGACCGCCACGGCCGAACATGCTTTCAAAAAAATCCGAAAACCCGCCTCCGGCACCGCCACCTGCAAAAATTTCATCGAAATCCACGCCCCCGCCCGGCCCGCGCCCAAACCCGCCCGGCGGCGGCCGCACCTGATCACCGGGGCGATAACCACCCGCGCGCAGTTGGTCATAGGCTTTGCGCTTGTCCGGGTCGCGCAGCGCCTCGTAAGCCTCGTTGACCGCCTTGAATGTCTCCTCGGCGCTTTTTTCCTTACTCACATCCGGATGGTACTTGCGCGCCAAACGCCGGTACGCGGTCTTGATTTCGGCATCGCCCGCACTGGGTTCAACGCCCAACACACCGTAGTAATCCTTGAATTCCATTGCTACTCCAAACCCGGCCAGTACTGCGATGAACACCCATCACATCGCACCGCCCGGGGTAAACTGTATTTTCATCGAAATGAGGTGCAAACATGTCGATTCAAGTCGGCGATCGTATTCCCGAGGCAGTCCTTGCCTATATTGATAACGGTGTGCACCGGATTGACACCAACACCTTGTTCGACGACCGCAAACTGTTGCTGTTCGCGGTGCCCGGTGCATTCACCCCGACCTGCTCCGAGCGCCACCTGCCCGGCTTTGTCGAGCAGTTCGAAGCATTCCGGTCACGCGGCATTGAAGTGGCCTGCATGGCCGTCAATGACCCGTTTGTGATGCAAGCCTGGGGCAGCAGCCAACACGTCCCCACCGGCCTGCGCATGTTGGCCGACGGCAACGCCGACTTCACCCGTGCATTGGGGCTAGAAATGGACGCCAGCGGCTACGGCATGGGCGTGCGCTGCAAGCGGTTTGCCCTGTACGCCGAGGCTGGTGTGGTGCGCGGCCTGTGGGTAGAAGCCCCCGGCGAATTCCGGGTGTCCTCGGCCGAGCATGTGCTGGCCAATTTGCCGGGGTAAGTTCACTCCAACACCGTAAACCGCAGGCTGTCCCATGCGCCGCTGTCGGCCAAGGCGGTCAGGGTGTGCAAGCCGGGGGTAGTGAATGCGTATTGCAGGGGGCGCGCGCCTTCGGTTTCGCCAATGCTGCGGCCGTCCAGCAGCCATTGCACGGGGCCGTTTGCGCCAGTGGCGCGCAAAGCCAATTGAATGCCACCGGACTGGCCGGGCGCGCGGGTCAGGCTGGCACCCTCATTGACGCCCTCGATCACCAGTGCGGCGCTGGCATTGCGGCCATCGTCAGCGCAGTCGGGTGACAGTGCGGGCAGGCTGGCGGCGGCTCGCCACGCCTGCGGTAACCATGGCGATGCCAGCGCTGGCCAGCGGGCGATTTGCCGTGTCTGCGCGGGATGCACAGCGCTGCAATTGGCAGATAGCCGCAAGCCGCTGCGGGGATCGACCTGAAACGTCTCCAACCCAGAGTGCCACAGGCGTGCTTCGCGCTCGGCAAAGGTGGGGGGCACCACGCCATCCAATATCCACGCCGGCATGCGTTTAACACACAGGTCGGCCGGCTGTGCTTCAGCGGCGGTGCCTAGTGGCCAGCAGATATCGGTCGTGGTCACGCTGCTGGGCATTGGGACACGCACGCCATCACCCGGCGCACGTGGAAGACTATCGATCACCTCCAGCAGCAGCGGCAAGGCGGTAACCGCGCCATATTGGCCGGGCATCGGCGTGCCGTCGGGCCGGCCCACCCATACGCCTACGCTGTAACGCGGGGTGCCACCAATTGCCCAGGCATCGCGAAAGCCATAACTGGTGCCGGTTTTCCAAGCCACGCGCGGGCGACGGCCGGTATCGAACAGTTCCCGCGCCTCGCCGGGGCGCGGGTTGGCGGCCAGAATTTCACGCACGATCCACGCCGCGCCGGGCGACAGCAGGCGGCGTTCGACCAAGGCCGCATCAGGGGTGTAGCGCACATGCCCGGCAATACCATTGCGATGCAGGGCGGCAAAAGCGCCGACCAATTCTTCCAGTTTGGCCCCGGTGCCGCCCAAAATCATCGACAAATTGGGGCTGGCACCCTGCGGGAATTTCAAATCCACCCCGACATGCTGCAAGCGTGCGGAAAACCGCGCAGGGCCAACCCGGTCCAGTAACGCCACTGCCGGCACATTCAACGACAGCCGCAGTGCTTCGGCAGCGCCAACCGGGCCATTGAATGCGCTATCGAAATTCCCAGGCCGATAGCCCCCAAACGACTGCGGTGCATCCAGCAATAAACTTTCCGAATGAATCAAGCCATCATCCAGCGCCATGCCGTACAAAAACGGTTTGAGGGTGGACCCGGGCGAACGATAGGCCTGCACCATATCCACATCACCCAGCCGCGCCTTGTCGCCAAACGCCACCGAGCCGATGTAGGCGCGGGCCTGCAAGCTGGCGTTGTCGATCACCAATAATGCCGCCGAGGTACGCGGTGGCAGGTCGGAAAAATAATTGGTCACGCGCTCTTCCAGCGCCCGCTGCAAGCCGGCGTCGAGGGTTGTGACGATGCGCTGCGCTGCCGGTTGCTGGCGATGCAAGCGCTGCGCCAGCAATGCGGCATCCATTGGATTGCGCAGGCGTCTGGAGACGACTGTTTCGATGCGGGCATCGTCTACCTGTGCGCGCGTCCACACGCCGCGTGTGGCCATGCGGGCGAGCAATTTGTCACGTGCTCGCTGGGCCGATTCGGGGTTGCGGTCGGGGCGCAGGCGGCTGGGCGATTGCGGCAACACCGCCAGTAGCGCGGCTTCGGCATGCGACAACCGCGCTGCAGGCTTGCCAAGATAGGCCCAGCTGGCGGCCTCAACACCCTCGATGGCACCGCCAAACGGGGCGCGCTGCAAATACAGAGCGAGGATTTGTTGCTTGGAAAGATGGGCTTCCAGTTGCAGGGCGCGCAGTATTTGCCGCAACTTGCCTGCCGTGCTGCGGCTGCGACCATCGCGCAGGGCTGGGTCGATGATGCGTGCCACTTGCATGGTCAAGGTGGAGCCACCGGAGACGATGCGGCGGTTGCCGAGCATCTGCACCCCGGCGCGCAACATGGCAACAGGGTTGATGCCGGGGTGTCGCCAAAACCAACGGTCTTCGTAGCCCAGCAAAGCTTGCAGGTACAGCGGCGAAACGGTTTCCGGCGTGGCCGGATAGCGCCACACCCCGCGTGCATCGGCAAACGCGCGCAAGGGACTGCCATCGCGGGCGGTGATGACGGTGGCGGGGTCGCTGGCTTTGGGGAGCGGTAGCGGGAAGGCTATGTCGAGGAGCAGCAAGGTCAGCAGGACGGCGACCGTGCCCCAGCGCAGGAAGGACAGCAGGTAGCGCAGACGTGGCTTGTCCCTTCTCCCTTCGGGAGAAGGTGGCGCGTAGCGCCGGATGAGGGTGCGGAGCATCGTGAGAATCATCGTCAGACCGAACCCTCACCTCAACCCCTCTCCCACTGGGAGAGGGGCTTGAAGCTCACGGCTGCACCACCGTGATCCGTTCCGGCACGGCCTTGCCAACGCCGCGCAGTTCCGGGCGGTACATGTCTTCTACCAACGATGGCGGTACGGTGTAGTTGCCGGGGGTCACCGCACGCACCAAATAGAACACTTTGGCGGTGCTGCCGGCATTTAGTTTCAAGGCTGCCACATAGCGATCATCGCGGAACTCCTCATGATTCAAGCTTGCCTCGTTTGCGCGCTCGCTGATATTGATGCCATCCACCACCACGTCGGCCCACTGCTTGGCATCACCCAGATTGAAGTTTTCGATCTCAAGCCCGGCTGGCAACAAGTCGGTGAGCAGGGCATCGGGCATGTCGCGGTCGGCGGTGATGGCCACGCGCACGATCAAGGCCTCGCCTTCTTTCAGCGCACGGGGTGCCCACGGCTTGCCGTCAGTGGTGTACAGACTGCGTTCGACCTTGATCAAACGCGCATCTGCTGCGGGTGCCGTGCGGGGTACACCGGCCACATCCAAACTGGCATAAAACGGGCCATCCCCTTGCGGTAAAAAGCGCAAACCCTTGGCCAGCGTGGCGTAATCCACTTCGCGACTAAAACCTTTGCTGGCGGCGATGACTTCATCAACCCCTGCAACGGTTAACTTGCCAGCCACTTGTTTGGTTTGGCTCACCAGCAATGCTTTGCCCAACCGCGCCAAGGCGATCTGTTCTTGCGTGCTTAACCACAGCCACGGCGAAGCCGCGCGGCGCGCTTCCAGATCGCGGCCCAGTTCAATCACCTTGGCATCATACGCAGGCTTGTTGTAGCCGCGTTCGTGGGTCATCGCCAGCATCAATGCGGTATCGCGCAAGGGGCTGCCGTAATCACCCAGCCAGCCCTGACGGTCGCCCTTGAAAGCAAAGCCTTCGGCGATCGCTTTTTCACCGCGCACCTTGTCCCCTTGCAGCGCCAGCGCCAGCCCCAACTGCACCAGCGGCAGGCCTTTCAAGGCTTGCTTACGATCGTTGTCGTACAGCGCCCGCAAGGTCCCCAATGGTGCGCGGTTGACCCGTGCCAACACATAACCGGCATACGCCTTGTAGGCAAACTTCAGGTACTCGCGATGGTCGCGGCCATAGAATTGGGCGCCGCCCGACAGCAGATCATCACTGAGCCGCTGCAAGGCTTTTTGCAGCACGCTATCGGGCACCGCAAAGCCGGCTTGGCGCGCATCCAGCAAGAACTCGACGATGTACGGGGTGAGCTGCGGGTCGGCGTTGTCGTCACTACCCCACATCGAAAAATGCCCATTGCCCAGTTGCATCGACGCCAAGCGTCCAAACGCGCCGTCCATGCGTGCACGGCGTTGCTCGGGCGTCAGCCCGGTCACGCCAAACCGTTGCGCGGTGTCGGCATCCAACGCCAATGCCGCATAGCCTTTGCTGGTGGTTTGCTCGGCGCAGCCATACGGATAATCCAGTGCGCCTTTGAGCGCCGCCCCAAACGGAATGGGCGGCAATGCGCTGACCAACATGCGTGCGCGCACCGAGCCGGGCATCAAACCATCGGCCAAACTCACGTCCATGCTGGCGGCGCTGGCACCCAGCACCTGCGCGCGTGAGCGCAGCACCGACGGCCACGCCGGGCGTACCGGCAAGTCATAGTGACGATCCACTTTGAAGCCGTTGCCCTCCACCCGCACCCGCACTTGCGCCACGCCGTAACCTTCCTGCGCGGACAATGGGAAACTGACCGTGGATTTGGCTTCGCTACCCAATGTCAGGCTGCGGCTGCCTTCGGCAATCGTCGCCGGGCCAATGCCATCGACTTGCAGCTTGAATGCGCCCGGTTTGCCGGTGTAGTTGCTGATGTCCAGGGTCACCATGCCGCGATCGCCAGGGGCCATCGCGCGCGGCATGCTGGCTTCGGCCACGATCGGCGCACGCACCACCACTTCCGCATCTTTATTGCCGTATTGCGTGTCGGAATAGACCAAGGCCGAGACCCGCAATGTGCCGTTGAAGTCCGGCACATTGACCGCCACTCTTGCGATGCCCTTGGCATCCAATTGCACCGGCCCTGCAAACAAATCCACGGTCTGCACGCGCGCGGTGGGGCGACGCGCCTGCGGCAACGCAGCCAGCGCCATGTCGCCACCAAACCGCATGCGCGCGGTGGCACCGTCAAAACTTTCGATCACGCGACCATAGATGTCATACGCATCCACACCCAAACGGCGCTGTGCGAAGAAATGCGCATTGGCATCGGGCACCGCAAAGCGGGTGATATTGAGGATGCCCACATCCACCGCCGAAACCGTGGCATATGCCTGTTTGCCCGCCAGTTGCGGAGCACTAACCGTCACTTGCAACGGCTGTTGTGGGCGCACTTGGGCCTTCACGGCCAAGCCCACTGCCAGTTTGCGGGCGCTGCGATCCATCGGCACGAAGGCCTCACCCACCGCGCGCGCAGGGGTAATTTTGCTGGCCGCACTACCACCACGCAGCACCAGCGCGGTGACATAGACATCGTGACGTTCCCAGTCCTGGGTCACCGGAATTTCAACCACGGTGCCCGGCTTCACATCCACCGATTGCACAAACAGCATGTGGTCAGATTCCACCATCACCACGCCTTTGCCGGCATGCGGTGGGGTCAGGGTGACTTTGAGCTTGTCACCACTGCGATAACTGGTTTTGTCCAGCGCCAGCTTGACCTTGTCGGGGCGCGCATCCAGCCCGCGGTTTTCATCATCCCAACCCCAGCCGGCGTGAAACGGGTAGCGCATGGTCAAGCGTGTGGCCGGGTCGTACACCTCTAGGCGGTAGTCGCCCCACTCCACCGGCATATCAAAACGCAGCGCGGTGTTGCCAACATCCACAGTGCGGGTGTCAATGGTTTTGTAGCGGCGGGTGAAGTCGTATTTCCAACCGCTGCTGTCGTCGTGCGTCCAGTGATAGTCGCGCAACTCGCGCACCAAGCTCAGCTTCAAACCTTTGCCGGCTTGCGGCTTGCCGTCGCGGTCATAGCGCATCAATTCAAACCCAGCATTGGTATTGGGGTTGGCGCCATCGGCATCGTCAAACAATGGCCGCACACCCACCAGCACATCGGCGGGCCACAAGGTGCGGCTGACGCTGCGGTTGATACTGCGGCCACCGGATTCAAACAAGCTGCCCGCCACAATGGCCTGCACGGGAGTATTGCCTTTGACTTCTGCCGGCAAGGCGATGTCTTGCCGCAGCTCGCCACTGGCGTCTAAGCTGGCATCGATTACATCCTTGGCCGCCGTGGGCAAGCTAACCGTGGGGTCACCAAAGAACCAGCCCTTCAACGCCGCCAGCGGATGCTGATCCACCTTCACCGCCAGTTTGGCAGTGAAGCGGTTGCCGGAGGCCGGCGCGCCATACAGATAGGCTCCTTTGGCCTGCAGCGCGAACGCTTGGCCGGGCCGCAGGATGG
>NZ_DAOOUM010000002.1:50566-68887 GCF_035369645.1 Thermomonas sp.
TACAGATAGGCTCCTTTGGCCTGCAGCGCGAACGCTTGGCCGGGCCGCAGGATGGGGGCAGCGCTGTCCAGATCCAGCTTCATACGCTCGGGCAAAAATTCTTCGATGCGCAGGCTCATGCCCTGCACCGCCACCTTGCTGGCCGGATCCAACCGGAACTCGACCTGCCAGCGCCCAGTCGGCGCTTCGGCAGGAATGGTTTTTTCGAAACGGAAATAGCCCTGTGCGCCGGGCTCGATCCGCGACTCCACAAAGGTCTTGCCGTCGGGTTGTTTCAAACGCACGAACAGCGATTGCGCCTTGCCGTTTTTACCCAGCACCGGCTTGCCGTCGTAGTTACGCAGCAGCGCCGAAACGCGCACGGTTTCGCCGGGGCGGTATAAGTCACGCCCCGACCATGCAAACACATCGAACCACGCCTGCTCGCGCCCACCCACCGAAAACTCGGACAGATCCAGCGCCGGCTGGTTGAACGACAGCATCGACATGTCCTTGCCGCGTAGCGCGGTCAGCACATGTGCGGCATCCAGCGTGTAATTGAGCATCGCATTGCCGTTGCTATCGGTGCTGGCCTTGAACACGGCTTCGCCGCGCGCATCCAGCACCTTCAATTCAACCCCACTCAAGCCATCGCCAGTGGCCAGCGATGCGGTGTGCACAAACACTTTGTCTTTGTAAGCGCGTACATGCAGGCCAATGTCGCTGACGCTGAAAAATGCGGTATCAAATTCACCCTTGAACGAGCCGGTCTTTTTCATCACCGCGAAATACAGGCCGGGTTTTTGCAACTCGCTGATGCTTTGGATCGGCAGATAGGTCAGCACCCGTTCGTTACGCGCGCCGCCCAGCACAAACCGGTTCATGTACACCGGCTCGGCCAATTTTGAGATTGGTGAGCGGCTATCGGCGTCGTCCGGGTCGTACCACGAAGGATCCAACTCCCAATTACTGCGCTTGCCACTGCGCTGGTATTCGGCAAAAAACTTGGGCAGCGCAGCATCGCGCACACGCAAAAACTCCACATCTACTTCGTCCACATTTACCGACACCACCGGCAAGCCGCGTGATTCCTTGGCAGGAATCACACTGCCCTGCGAGGCAAACCCCACCGCGGGTTGCAGCTCGCCGGTGTACACCTTGAGCTCCTGATCTTTGCCCAAGATCGTGCCATCGGCGGCGGTCAGGCTACCGGCGATCTTGAGGGTGTAGGTTTTATTGGTTTCGACATTGGCATAGCGCAAGACTTTGCCGTCATCACTCAATGCCCAGCCGCTTTGGTCTTCGCCGGTGGCGTCGATGCGCAGGAGTTTGTCGAACTCCTGCGTCCCCACCAGTGGCCGGGAAAACTCTACGGCGATAGTCAGCGCATCCGTGCGTTGCTCCGGGTAAGCGCGCACCACGGCAAAGCCCTTGACGGTCTCGCGTTGCGCCTTGATGGCCTCGCCACTGGCCACCGGCAACTGCCCATCGGCATTGCGTTTGCAGGCAGGAACCCCTAACACCACGCTGATAAGCGTTACTGCGAAAAACAAGTGGCGCAACAGCAGATTCCGTGAACGTGGCATGGCGATTCCATCGCGAAGAACTGGGTTTCAGTATAGGACGCAAATTACGCTGATTTCAGGCCGCAGAAACGCCAAAACCCGACGTTACCGCCGGGTTTTGGCTGCCATGCAATTGGCTTCACACGCTGGAGGATTACACCTCCGGACTGGCCTCATTCGCAGTATCGTCGCTGCCCACATCCAGACTCTCGTCCAAACTGGCATCCAGCCGCTCGATGGCCTGCAATTTTTCACCATCTGCCATGCGCATCAGGGTGACGCCTTGGGTATTGCGGCCTACCTGGGCAATCGCTGATGCCGGGGTGCGTACCAAGGTGCCGCCATCGGAAATCAGCAGCACGTCGTGATGATCTGATAACTGGATTGCACCCACCAGCGGGCCATTGCGCTCGGAGGTTTTGATTGCCAATACCCCTTGCGTGCCACGGCCCTTCTTCGGGAACTCGGTCACTTCTGTGCGCTTGCCGTAGCCGCGCTCGCAGGCGGTGAGGATGTCGCCCTCGCCGTCCAGCACGATCAAACTGACCACTTGTTCGCCATCAGCCAGCTTCATGCCGCGCACACCGGTAGCGGTACGCCCCATCGGGCGCACGCTGTCACCGCCAAACCGCACGGCCTTGCCATTGCTGGCAAATAGCATGATGTCGCGGCTGCCATCGGAAAGTTCGGCATTCACCAAGGCATCACCCTCGGCCAGATTGATCGCAATTTTGCCACGTGCCAGTTTGAAGGCGTATTCGGTCAGCGGGGTTTTCTTCACCGTGCCGTTCTTGGTGGCGAAGAACACGTATTTGCCATCCTCATACTCGCGCACAGGCTGCACTGCCTGTACTTTTTCGCCGGCTTCCAGCGGGATCCAGTTGACGATCGGGCGGCCACGCGCATTCGGCCCGGCCTCTGGCAATTGGTACACCGGCAGCCAGAACACGCGGCCGTGACTGGTGAAGGTGAGCAAGGTGTCGTGGGTATTGACCAACCACAATTGGTCGATGAAATCCTCGTCCTTGGTGGCCGCCGCATTGCGGCCCTTGCCGCCGCGCTTTTGCGCGCGATAGGCCGTGGCCGGTTGGCGCTTGGCATACCCGGCGTGGCTAAGGGTGACCACCACGTCTTCCGGCGCGATCAGATCAAGGATGTCGAGGTCTTCTTCGGACGCACGAATTTCACTGCGGCGCGGATCGTTGTATGCGGTTTTGATGTCCTGCAATTCGGTGCGGATCACATCCAGCAGCACATCGGGGTTTTCGAGGATGCGGATCAACCCGGCAATTTCTTCCAACAGCTCGCGGTATTCGTCGGTGAGCTTTTCCTGCTCCAGCCCGGTTAGGCGGTGCAGGCGCATTTCCAAAATTTGCTGGGCTTGGACATCGGTCAGCTGATAGCCATCGACCAACAACCCCACACCCATCGGCAGATCTTCCGGGCGCGAAGCTTCGGCACCCGCCGCGCCCAACAAGGCACCCACCAAACCCGGCTGCCACACCCGCGCCAACATGCGTTCTTTCGCAATGCCCGGATTTTCCGACGTCTTGATCAACTCGATCATCGCGTCGATATTGGCCAGCGCAACGGTCAAGCCTTCGAGGATGTGGGCGCGGTTGCGTGCTTTGCGCAATTCGAAAATCGTGCGGCGCGTCACCACTTCGCGGCGATGGCGCACGAAGGCTTCCAGAATCTGCTTCAAGTTCAACAACTGCGGGCGGCCGTCCACCAATGCCACCATATTGATGCCGAACACCGACTCCATCTGGGTCTGCGAATACAGATTGTTCAGCACCACCTCGGCCGATTCGCCGCGCTTGATTTCAATGAAGATACGCATGCCGTCCTTGTCGGACTCATCACGCAGCTCGCTGATGCCTTCCAGCTTCTTTTCCTTGACCAGCTCGGCGATCTTTTCGATCAGCTTGGCCTTGTTCACCTGATACGGAATCTCGGTGACGATGATCGATTCGCGGCCGTTGTCCGCCACTTCGATATCGGCCTTGGCGCGCATGCGCACGCGTCCCTTGCCGGTGCGATACGCCACATGGATGCCGCCCACGCCATTGATGATGCCAGCGGTGGGGAAATCCGGGCCGGGGATGTACTCCATCAGGCCGTCGATGTCGATCTGCGGGTCATCCAGCAGCGCCAGCAGCGCATCCACCACTTCGCCCAAATTATGCGGCGGGATATTGGTGGCCATGCCCACCGCAATACCGGCCGACCCATTCACCAGCAGATTCGGGAACCGGGTCGGCATGACCGTGGGTTCGTGTTCTTTTTCGTCGTAGTTGGGCTGGAAATCGACGGTGTCTTTGTCGATATCGGCCATCAACTCGTGCGATAGCCGTGCCATGCGGGCTTCGGTATACCGCATCGCGGCCGCCGGGTCGCCATCGACCGAACCAAAGTTACCCTGCCCATCCACCAACAAATACCGCAGCGAGAACGGCTGCGCCATGCGCACCAAGGTGTCGTACACCGACTGGTCGCCATGCGGATGGTACTTACCGATCACGTCACCGACGATACGCGCCGATTTGTAGTAGGGCTTGTTGCTGTGCGCGCCGAGTTCGTTCATCGCGAACAGCACGCGCCGATGCACGGGTTTCAGGCCATCGCGGACATCGGGAAGTGCGCGCCCCACGATCACGCTCATCGCGTAATCGAGGTAGCTGCGCCGCATCTCGTCTTCCAATTTGACGGGGATGATTTCCTTGGCGAGATCGGCCATCGTGTGTCCGTTTCCTGTCGTAATTCACGGCCCGCCAGCAACCCACGGAAACCAATCCGCTAGCGCATTCCACGGGAATTTCTGCAACGGGAAATTATAGCACTGGGGGCCGTTGAAAGCACCCCGATTCCATGAAGGATCAAGCAGTTATCGCATCACCCAAACAGCGCACGCATGCGCTGCGGGTCGGGCTGCTCCACCACGCCTTTTTCCGTGACGATGGCATCGATCAAATCGTGCGGCGTCACGTCGAATACCGGGTTCCATGCGCGCACACCTTCGGCCACCACGCGCTTACCACGGAATGCCAGCAATTCGGCCGGATCACGCTCCTCGATTTCGATCAATTCACCGGAGGCGGTGGCCATGTCCACGGTGGAAGACGGTGCTACCACCATGAATTTCACCCCATGGTGGCGGGCCGCGATAGCCAGTTGGTAGGTGCCGATCTTGTTGGCGGCATCCCCATTGGCGCAGATGCGGTCGGCACCCACGATCACCCATTGCACCTGCCCGGTTTTCATCAAATGCGCGGCGGCGGAGTCGGCAATCAAGGTAGCGTCGATGCCATCTTGTTGCAGCTCCCATACAGTTAGGCGTGCGCCCTGATTCCAGGGCCTGGTTTCGCCTGCGAACACCTGCGCAATTGCACCTTGCGCAACGCCGGCGCGGATCACCCCGAGTGCGGTACCAAAGCCTGCCGTGGCCAGTGAGCCGGTATTGCAGTGGGTCAGCACCCCACTACCCGCCGCAATCAGCGCCGCACCCAATGCGCCCATATGCCGATTTGCCGCCAAGTCTTCGCGTTCGATGGCGTGCGCCTCTTGCTCCAACGCCTCGCACCAGTCCGCGCCCGCATGGGCCAGGACGCCGCGCATGCGCGCCAGTGCCCATGCCAAATTCACCGCCGTAGGACGTGCGGCATTCAGACGCTGCAGGGCAGGTTCCAGCAATGGCAGGGCTGCCAGACCATTCGCGGCGTGCAAGCTGCGTGCGGCCAGTACCACGCCCCATGCCGCGGCAATACCAATCGCCGGGGCACCGCGCACAGTCAAACTATGGATGGCAGCGGCCACCGCATCGCAGGTCGCGCAACGGGCATAGTCCACGGCGAACGGCAGCTTGCGTTGATCCAGTAATTCCAGCACATCGCCGGTCCAGCGGATGGGGCGCACATGGTCGTAACGGTCAAAATCAAAGTCGGATGTCTTCATCCGCGCATTATCCGTCATTGCAAACGCAAACCGGCACCACGCGGGTGCCGGTTGCTGCTGCCAAGGGCATTGACTCAGTAGCTACGAAACTCCGCACGGCAGCCTTGCGCCACCCAAATACCACCTCGACCATAGCCCCAGCTGCGGCCTTCGATACAGGGTGAATTGGACAATTGCCGAATCAGCTGCACACCGGCGCGGGTATTGGCTGCGCATTCGTTGTAGCGCCCGTCATTGGACTCGCAGCGGAAGACGCGGCCGCCGATTCCAGAATCGCCCCAACCACCACCCCAACCACCATTGCCGCGGCTCACGGCAAAGTCTCCACGGCAGCCATTACTCACCCACACACTGCCGTAGTCGGAGCCCCAGCTGCGCCCTTCGATGCAGGCGCTATTGGAAATCTGGCGTACCAATTGCGCGCGTCCGCGTCCGGGTAAAGAACACCGGTTGTAGCGCCCATCGTTGGATTCACAACGCACGCTTTGGCCATAACCACCGCCATAGCCGTCGTTATAACCACCACCATAGCCGCGCACACTGAAATCGGCACGGCAACCGTCATCAACCCAAACCCGACCACGGCCTTGCCCCCAACTGCGCCCTTCGATGCACGCACTCCGTGAAAGTTGACGATCCAAAGTCACGCGACCGTCCCCAACGGGACATTCACGATAGCGACCGTCATCAGACTCGCACCGCACACGCCCCCCCCGGTAATCATCGCCACGGTAACCATCACCACCGTAATACTGGGCTGATGCAGGGGCGGCGGCAGCGGCCGCCAACAACGTAAAGGCAACGGCAATCAAGTGACGCATGGTGGTGCTCCTGGTTCCCTCGGCCCGGTATGGGCACGATCCTCGTGCATTAAATTTAGTCATGCAGAATGAATCGCAGGCAAAAATTCCAGCCTGCTTCCGTCACTGGATAATACGCATTCAGCTTGGGAATCAGGCCTGGCTGAAGTCAAATGCCAGCGCCTTGGCAATCTGTGGCGTGTCAAGTAACGCCATCAGCAACCGATCCACGCCCAAGGCGACACCGGCACAGGCCGGCATGTGCGGCAGTGCAGCAAGCAAGGTGATATCCATCGGCACTGCGGGCAAGCCACGTGCGGCACGGACTTGGCCATCACGCACAAAGCGGGCACGCTGTTCGTTGGCATCGCCCAATTCGTGGTAGCCATTGGCCAATTCCAGCGGCCCCAAGTACAACTCGAAGCGTTCCGCCACGGGCGGATCATCGTTGCGAATACGCGCCAACGCCGCTTGCGACGCCGGCCAGTCGTGCACAGCCAGCAACTGGTCACGCGCAAAGCTTGGCTGCAGGCGATGGGTCATCAATAAATCGAGCCAATCATCGCGGTTTAGCCCGGTAGGATCGATGTTCACATCGCCAAGCGCATTGCGTAGCGTCCCGTTGTCTGCGGTCAGCGGATCCAGCTGTAAATGCTGCCAATACAGGTCACGAAACGTCACCGTGCAGGTCGTGGCGTCGCGCCCGACCAAGGCCAACGCCGCACGCACCAGTGTCACGGTTTCATCCAACAGGCGCAGATGCTCCCAACCTACGCGGTACCACTCCAGCATGGTGAATTCTGGATTGTGGCGGCCACCGGCTTCGCCATCGCGAAACACCCGGCCCAATTCGTAGCAATCCCCCACTCCCGCTGCCAGCAAGCGCTTGAGTGCAAACTCGGGCGATGTCCGCAACCAGCGAGTGCGCGATGCACCTTCGCTGCGACCAGAAAATTCCAGCGCAAACGAGGCGATATTGGGCTCGGTATTGCCGGCACGCGATAGCACCGGGGTTTCCACTTCCAGCACATTGCGTGCTGCAAAAAAATCCCGAAACAAACGATTGAGTTGCGCGCGCAGGCGCAAAGCCGCAAGGCTGGCCGTGGGCTGCCATGCACTCATGCGTGCTGGGCCAAAAAGGCCAGTAGCGCCGCTTCATCCCAGATTTCGATCTTTAGTTCCTGCGCCTTGGCCAATTTGGAACCGGCGGCTTCACCCGCCACCACCAGTGACGTTTTTTTCGACACGCTGCCTGCCATCTTTGCGCCCAGTGCTTCAAGTTTTGCGCCAGCTTCATCGCGGCTTAGTGCCGCAAGCCCGCCGGTCAGCACCACCGTCTTGCCCGCCAAGGGGCCGTCATTGGCACGCTGCGGTGCGCCTTCTGGCCACTGCACGCCGGCGGCCTGCAAAGCGGCAATCGCTTCGCGGTTGTGCGCTTCGGCAAAGAAGTGCGCAATACGTGTGGCCACCACCGGGCCCACATCGGGCACCTGCTGCAAGCTTTCCACGCTGGCGTCAAGCAACGGGGACAAGGCACCAAAATGCCGCGCCAAGGTTTTGGCGGTGGCTTCGCCAACGTCGCGGATCCCCAGTGCAAATAGCAGCCGCTCCAGTGTGGTGTTGCGGCTGGCGGCAATCGCGGCCACTAGGTTTTCTGCCCATTTGCTGGCGATCTTGCCCGCCTTCACCGTGTCGGGCGTTTCGCCAATAGCGGCGTCGGCTTGTTGTTTCATGGCGATGCAGTCGGCCACCGTCAATCGGTACAGATCGGCAATGCCGTGCACATAGCCAAAATCGACCAGTGCATCGATCAAGCGCTCGCCAAGGCCATCGATGTCGATGGCACGACGCGAGGCGAAATGGAGCAAAGCTTGTTTGCGTTGCGCCGGGCACACTAAGCCACCGGTGCAGCGGGCCACCACTTCCTCGGCCTCACGCTCGATGACCGAGCCACAATCTGGGCAGTGGCTTGGTAGTTGATACGGTGGATGCAGCGGCGTGCCGGCCAAATCGGCAGGACGACGCTCCAAGATCACCCGCACCACTTCGGGGATCACATCGCCGGCACGGCGGATGATGACGCTATCGCCCACCCGCACATCCAATCGGGCAATTTGGTCGGCGTTGTGCAAGGTGGCACGCGACACGGTGACGCCGCCCACATGCACCGGTGTCATCAACACCCATGGGGTCACTGCGCCAGTGCGGCCCACATTGACTTCGATGGCCTCCACCGTGGTGGCCACTTCCTGCGCCGGAAACTTGTGCGCAATCGCCCAGCGCGGTGCACGCGCCACAAAGCCCATCGCCCGTTGTTGGTCAAAACGATCCAGTTTGTACACCACGCCGTCGATGTCATACGGCAAGCCGTCACGCAGTGCGCCGATCCGTTGAAAGTACGCCAGCAAGCCCTCCACACCGCGCGCCACATCCACCAAGGCGCTGACCGGAAACCCCAGCCCACGCAGCCATTGCAGGGTTTGCGAATGGGTGGCGGGCAGCGCGGCATCGGCCGACACTTCGCCCAAGGCATAGGCATAAAACGCCAGCGGCCGTTGCGCGGTGATCGCAGGATCGAGCTGGCGCAATGACCCTGCGGCACCATTGCGCGGGTTGGCTAGGGTTTTTTCCCCATGCGCACGCGCACGCTGGTTGAACGCCGCAAACCCCGCACGTGGCATATACACCTCACCGCGCACTTCCAAAACCGCTGGCGCTTGCCCATGTAAGGTCAACGGGATGGCTTTGATCGTGCGCAGGTTGGCACTCACATCTTCGCCCGTGCTGCCATCGCCCCGGGTGGCACCGCGCACAAACCGGCCGTGCTCGTAACGCAGGCTGATGGCAAGGCCATCCAATTTGGGTTCCACTGAAAACTGCGGCTGCGCATCGCCGGTGTCTTTGCTGATGCGGCTGACAAACTCGGACACTTCGGTATCGGTAAAGGCATTGCCCAATGACAACATCGGCAACGCATGCTGCACTTGAGCAAACCCACCCGCGGCCGGCGCACCCACCCGTCGTGTGGGTGAATCGGGATCGGCCCATTCCGGGTGCGCAGCTTCCAGCGCATCCAGCTCGCGCAACATGGCGTCGTATTCCGCGTCGGGAATTTCCGGGTCGTCCAGCACGTGATAACGATGACTGGCGTCACGCAAACGGCGGCGTAGCTCGATGATGCGGGCGTTCACAGCGCTCACCAACGTGTGGGCTTGGTCACCGATGGTGCAGCGTTTTGGCGATCGTAGCTGCGCAATTCTTCGCGAATATGTTGGATGCGTTGCCGGCCCAATGCGCTGCGTTCTTCATCCAGAACAACTCCACCCAATAAGCTAGCCATGCGCTGTGCGGCGGGTTCCATGGTCTCCCATGCATCCAGTGCCGAAATGGGAGCCGGCAATGTCAGAAAAAAGGCGATCGCTGGGGTTTCCAGTGTTTCGATCGTGGCCATATCAAAACTACCTGGCTTGACGATATTGGCAACGCTGAACACCGGGCCTGCGTCCGGGCGGCCATCCACCAAACGATGAAACACATTCATGTAACCAAAGGTCAGGCCGGCTTTTTCTGCCGCAACCACGATGTCTGGGCCACGCAATTTATTGTCTACCGTGGCTGCCACATACAAGGCGATGATGCGATCGAATTGGTCGCTATGGCGTTTACCCAGTGCCATCTGCGGAATGTCGGTGGCAAGCGGCAGTTGCGTTTGTTCAACGGCATCGTCATGCCATTGCTCGGCGCTCAGCTCCACGTCGCCGGAGGGCTCAACGCGTTGCACGCTGCGGGGCTCGGCGGACGGTGACAAGCGCCGGCCTTGGCTATGTTTGCGACTGCGGCCAAAAAACATGATGGCACCCAGCAATACGGATACCGCAACGGCAATTCCAATTCGAAGCAAGGTCAACTCTGACATTCGGCAATCTCCTTATGCGGCACCAGCCAGGCGCGTGGCCTCGGCCAAGTCCACCGACACCAATCGGCTCACGCCGGGCTCGCGCATGGTCACGCCGGACAGTTGGCGTGCGGCCTCCATGGTGACTTTGTTATGGGTGACAAACAAAAACTGTACCTGCTCGCTCATCTCGCTGACCATCGCGGTGAAACGGCCAACGTTGGCCTCATCCAGTGGTGCGTCCACTTCGTCCAGCAAACAGAACGGTGCGGGATTCAGACGGAAAATGGCAAACACCAGCGCCACCGCCGTCATCGCTTTTTCACCACCGGACAACAGCGAAATATTGGATACCCGCTTGCCGGGTGGACGCGCCAAAATAGTGACGCCGGTATCCAGCAGATCATCACCGGTCAATTCCAGATACGCATGCCCACCGCCAAATAGGCGTGGATAAAGCTCTTGCACACCGGCATTGACGCGATCGAAGGTATCTTTGAAGCGGCCACGGGTTTCGCGGTCAATTTTACGGATGGCCTCTTCCAAGGTTTCTAGCGCGGTGTTGAGGTCCGCATCCTGTGCGTCCAAATATTCCTTGCGCTGCGCCGCTTCGGCATGTTCTGCAATCGCGGCCAGATTGACCGGCTCCAGCCGCCGTAACTTGGCATCCAACTCGGTCACCGCACGCTCCCAATCACCGCGATTGGCATCCTCGGTCAGCGCGTTCAACACGTCCTCGATGACGAAGCCGGCCTCGATGACGGCGGCGGAATACTGCTCAGCCTTCAGCACGAGGGCTTGTTGATCCAGCTTGCGCTGGGCGATGGCCTCGCGCTGTTCCAGTGCCTGTGCATCGCGCTGCTGGCGAACCTGCTCGAACTGACGCAATTCGGCATCAACACCCTCCAGCAGCGATCGCGCCTGCCCCAACTCGCGCTCGATCCGCACCCGCTCTTCTAGCGCCACTTGACGTTCGGATTCCAACATCTGCACGGGTGCATCGCCTTCGGCCAACTGTGCCGACAAATCCCCCAGCCGTGTGTCCAACTGCCCGCGCTGGCCCCCCATGCGCTCCAACGCCTGCGCCAGTGCCACCGCCTGCACGCGCTGCGATTCTAGGCTCAACGCCAAGGCATGCGCCGCATCACGGGCTTCGCGCGCAGCATTGCGGGCTTGGTCGCGTTTGTCGCTGAGGTAGCGCCGCTCGTTTTCCAGGGTTTGCCGGGCCGACTCCAAATTGCCCATGCGGCCCAGCGCGTCTTCTATCCTGACCCGTGCCTGCGCCGCTTGTTCTTTGTTGACCGCCAGCGCCTCGTCCAGCTGTGTCAATTCGGCATCGATACGCGCAATCCGATTACGTGCACCTTCCAGCCGGCCTTGCTGGCTTTGCAGCTGACCTGCCAGCTCCGACACACCACGGTGCGCTTGATACAACGCGCGCTGATGTTCTTCACGCTGCTGTTCGGCTAACTGCAAAGCCTCCCGCAGCCGCGCCAGCAAGGCATCCAAATCGCGCTCGCGGGTTTGATACTGCTCGATGTCGGCGCGTAATTTCTGGATGTCTTTTTCGCGCAGCAAAGCCCCTTGCTGGGCAGCCCCGGAACGGGTGATACGCACCCAGCCATCGCCCAACCGGTCGCCATCGCGCGTAATCACCGAGCTACCCGCAGCCAACCCTGCCTGCAAGATGCGCGCATCGGCGAGGGTTTCGGCTGCGTGGACATGCGCCAGCAGCTGCAAAATTGCACGCGGGCCTTGCACCTTGGCCGCCAGCGTGGTGCTGGCATAGGCCGTGCCATCTTGCCCCGTATCGGCAGCCACCAGCGCCAGGCGGCCCTCACCCAGTTCAGCCAACGCATCCACCAACTGTTCCGGTGCCTGCACGATCACCGCTTCGATCAACTGCCCTAAGGCGGCTTCCACCGCGTTTTCCCAGCCCGAATCCACCCGCAGACGCTCGCCCACCCGCGCCGCCGTGTCCAAGCCCTGCGCCTTCAGCCACTGCGCTGCCGCGCCTTGTTCCTGCCCCAACGCGGCATGCTGCAAGGTTTCCAGCGACGCCAACCGGCCGCGCGCAGCCTGCGCTAGCTTGCGCACATCGGCCAATTCGGCCTGCGCGTTGCGCTGTTGTTCTTGAATCTCGGTACTGGCCTGCTTGCGCGATTCAACCTGTTCGCTCAACAGCTCCAGAGCTTCTTTGCGGGTTTCGTGTTCTAGCGCGAGTTGCTCGAAAGCGGCATTCAGCGCATCCAAGTCCAACCCAACGTGTTCGTCACGCAGTTGTGCGCGCCGACGATCGGCATCCAGAATTTGGCGGTCGAGTTGTTCGATGCGGATGCGCTCGACATCCCCCGCACGTGCGGCTTCGGATTGCTCACGGGTATGCGTCTCCCAACGTGCCTGCCAATCCGCCAGCCGGCCTTCGACATCGTGCAATGCGTCCTGGCGCAGCAGATCGGTTTCTTGCAATAGCTCCAGTTGCGGCTCGGCTTCGGCCAAGGTTTGCCGCAACACATCGAGCTTTTGCGCATCACCACGGATATGGCTGCCCAACTCCGTCAGTGCAGCTTGCGCCTCGTCACGCGCGCGTTGCAGGCGTACCGATAATTCTTTTTGATGGGCGATTTGTTGTTCTACCCGCGCCAAGGTGCTGCCCACTTGATACACGCTGGCCTGCACGTCGTTCAAGCGCGCGCTGGCCTCTTCGCGGCGCTCGCGCCCGGTTTCCAGTTCACTTTCGGCGTGGCGTTGCTCGGCGATCAACTGCTCCAAGCGGGTTTCTTCGCGCAATAATTTTTCACGCAGGCCCTGCAAGCGACCATCCAACGCGCGAAACTCCAACGCCTTCCATTGCGCATCCTTGATGCTGCGCTCGCTCTGAATGGCTTGATATTGCTCGGCCTGCTTGGCCTGCCGCGCAAGGTGCTGCAACTGCTTGCCCACCTCTTCGCGCAGGTCGTTCAGGCGGTCAAGGTTTTCGCGGGTGTGGCGGATGCGGGTTTCGGTTTCTTTGCGGCGTTCTTTGTATTTGGAAATGCCAGCGGCTTCTTCCAGATACACGCGCAAGTCTTCCGGCTTGGCGTCGATCACCTGCGAGATCATGCCCTGCTCGATGATCGAGTAGCTGCGCGGGCCTAGACCTGTGCCCAAAAACAAATCGGTGATGTCGCGGCGGCGGCATTTGCCGCCATTCAAGTAATACCCGCTTTGGCCATCGCGACTGACCGTGCGTTTGACGGAAATCTCATTGAACGCGGCGTACTCGCCGGTAATCGTGTGATCGCTGTTGTCAAAAATCAGCTCCACGCTGGCCTGTGACACCGGCTTGCGCGCCGAGCTGCCGGAAAAAATCACGTCGGTCAGTGAATCGCCCCGCAAGCGGCTGGCCGCGCTTTCGCCCATCACCCAACGGATGGCGTCGATGATGTTCGACTTGCCACAGCCATTGGGCCCCACGATGCCGGTCATATTGGTCGGCAAGTGCACGGTGGTGGGATCCACGAAGGATTTGAAGCCGGATAGCTTGATGGTGGACAGGCGCATGCGCGTCGGCGAACCCCGGCGGCGCAGCGGCGCAGCCATTAATGTTTGAAATTAAATAAATCTTCCAAGTAATTGGTTTACTTAGAAGAAATGAGAATGAAAACGTATTCCGAATGACTGAGTATAACGACCCTTAGCGCGTCTCGTCGGCCTCGTTCGGGGCGGTGGCAGTGATCGACAGGGCGTGGATATCGGTCTGCATCATCGTACCCAAGGCCGCATACACCAGTCGGTGCCGAGTCAAGGGCAGCTTGCCGGCAAATGCGGCGCTTTCAATCGCGATACTGAAATGCCCCTGCCCGCCGCGCGCACCGGCGTGGCCGGCGTGCTTGTGGCTGTCATCACGTATCGTCAGTCGCGTAGGCGCCAGCGCTTCGGTCAGCAACACCCGCATCCGTGCGATGCGTTCGGGGTTCAGCCGCGGGATGTCGGCTTGCGTCCACTGGCTCATGGCAACACCTTCATGGCAACACTTTGCGAAACGGGCGCACATCCACCCGCTGATACACACCGGCCGCGCAATACGGGTCGGCATCGGCCCACGCACGTGCGGCCTCCAGCGATGCAAACTCCGCAATCACAATGCTGCCGGTAAACCCCGCCGGCCCCGGGTCTTCGGCATCGATCGCCGGGCACGGCCCTGCCAACAACAGCCGGCCGTCCTCGCGCAGCGCATGCAGCCGCGCCAAGTGCTCGGAGCGCGCCGCCAAGCGTGCGGCCAGTACATCCGGCCCGTCGTGTCCTTCAATTGCGTACCACATGGCCGCGTCTCCATGAACTGATTCCACTATTGTAGTGGCCAGCAGTGGACAGCCGCGTCATCTCCCCGTAACCTTGGCGCTGGTATCCAGCCCGATTTTGCGGCGCGTACGGCCAACCGGCGTAAGTTTGCCGCCCCGCACCCGTCAATCCGGCCTTTTCCGCCACCTGTTTCGATGCCGCTCTGCGGAGCGCATGCGTATCGGCTTGGCGAACCCATAGCGCATTCTTAACTCGACCACGTGCCCCGGCCATGATTGGCCATTGCGACAGGTGTGGCCCGGAGGGGGCCGCCAACCGATGACATCCGAAGCCCGCATCGTTCCAACCACCGATGCCCCCGCACACACTCCTGCACCGCGCCCCCAGCAGCAAGAAATGCCGCTGGCATTGGCGATGGTGCTTGGACAACCGGTGGTGGAAGTCCCCAAGGACTTGTACATCCCGCCGGATGCGCTGGAAGTCATTTTGGATGCCTTCGAAGGCCCGCTGGATCTGCTGCTATATCTGATCCGCCGACAAAACTTAGATATTTTAGATATCCCCGTCGCCGAGATCACCCGTCAGTACGTGGACTACATTCAGTCCATGCAAGAAATGCGGTTTGAACTGGCCGCCGAATACCTGGTGATGGCCGCGATCTTGGCCGAGATCAAGTCACGCATGCTGCTGCCGCGCCCACCCAATGACGAAGGGCTGGAAGACGATCCGCGTGCCGATTTGGTGCGTCGCCTGCAAGAATACGAGCGCTACAAGCAAGCCGCCGAAGACATTGACAGCCTACCCCGATTGGAGCGCGACACCTCCATCGCCAACGCACATGTGCCAGAACGTGCCAGCGTGCGCCTACCGCCACCGGTCGAGTTGCGCGAAATGCTGCTGGCCCTGCACGACGTGCTCAAACGTGCCGAGCTGTACACCCAGCACGCGATCAAGCGCGATGCACTCAGCGTGCGCCAGCGCATGGGCGAATTGCTGGAACGCTTGGCCGATGGCGTGTTTCATCGCTTCGAATCGCTGTTTACCGCGGAAGAAGGCAAGGCCGGCGTGGTGGTGACCTTCCTTGGCCTGCTCACCTTGGCCAAAGAACAGTTGATCGATATCGTGCAAGAAGCACCGTATGCACCGATCTATGTGAAGTCACTGGCCACCGATGACGCCCCCGCCATCGACACCTTGTCGAGCGAATTTGATGACGATAACGGGGCGGCAGAATGATCACGCTTGCTGGTCATTCCCGCGAAAGCGGGCATCTAGCGTTTGTTTTTCATGCCAGCGCTGAAAGGCTGGGTTCCCGCCTTTGCAGGAATGACACGCCAAAGAACCAAGGCAATCGCAAATGACCGACATCGACCAACCTCTTGTCACCCGCATTGTTGAAGCCGCGCTGCTGGCCTCGCATCAACCGTTGACCTTGGTGCAATTGAAGGGGCTGTTCCCACTGGATGAGCCGATCCCCGACAACAGTGTCGAAATCGCCTTGCTGAGCCTGCAAGCCGGCTGTGCCGAACGCGGCGTGGAATTGCTCGAAGTGGCGTCGGGTTGGCGGTATCAAGTGCAAGCCGATGTGCACCCATGGGTGGCGCGACTGTGGAATGAACGGCAAACCAAATACACCCGCGCCACCTTGGAAACCTTGGCGCTGATTGCGTATCGGCAGCCGATCACGCGCGGCGAAATCGAACAAATCCGCGGCGTTACCGTCAACAGTAATATCATCAAGGCATTGGAAGAACGCGACTGGATTCGCGTGGTCGGTCACCGCGACGTGCCGGGCAAGCCAGAACTTTTGGCCACCACCAAAACGTTCCTCGACTACTTCGGCCTGAAGCGCCTGGACGAACTACCGCCGCTGTCGGAACTGCGCGATATCGGCGAGCTGGAACCGCAACTCCCGTTTGAACCGGCGATCCCAGCCAGCGCACAAGCCACACCCGCAACAATTTCAGAATCACTAGAGCCCAACAACAGCCTCACAACGCCAGACATGACGTCAGACAGCCACAGTGACTCGACGTCAGAGTCATCGCCCTCAACAACAACGCCTAACAACCCTAGAGACGACGCGCACACCGCATCGTCGGAGCAATCACATGAGTAATGACACCACCCCACGCCGCCCCCTCAGTCTGAAGGCCAAAGCCGCTACCAGCGAAACGCCGCGTATTGAAGAACGTCTGCATAAAGTTCTGGCGCAGGCCGGCCTGGGCTCGCGCCGCGCGCTGGAACAACGCATCGCCGAAGGCCTGGTCAAGGTCAATGGTGAAGTCGCGCAGACCGGCATGAGCGTGACCGGTGGCGACAAAATCGACATCGACGGCAAGACCTTCGTTGCCAGCGCACTGACTGACCCGGCGCGCGTGCTGATGTACAACAAGCCCGAAGGCGAAGTCACCACCCGCGAAGACCCCGAAGGCCGCCCCACTATTTTTGACGCCCTGCCGTCGCTGAAAGGCGCACGCTGGATTGCCATTGGCCGCCTCGACATCAATACCTCGGGCCTGTTGCTGCTGACCACCGATGGCGAATTGGCCAACGCGATGATGCACCCCAGCTTCGAAATCGAACGCGAGTATGTGTGCCGCGTGCGTGCGCCGGAAGGCGAAGACGATGTGTCCGACAAGATCGTCGACCGGCTAGCGCGCGGTGTGGCGCTGGACGACGGCCCGGCCAAGTTTGACGAGATCGAACGCATCGGCGGCACCGACTCGCACGACTGGTTCCGCGTGCTGCTGAAAGAAGGCCGCAACCGCGAAGTGCGCCGGCTGTGGGAGTCGCAAGGCTGCCAAGTGTCGCGCTTGAAGCGAATCCGCTACGGTCAGGCAAAACTGCCGCAGCCGCTGCTGCGCGGGCATTCGCAAGAATTGCCACAGACCGACGTGGACGCACTGCGCAAAGCGGTGGGGCTGGAAGACGGTGCACCCTCCGCACTCACCCTGATGCCGGTGCTGGGCCAGCGCAAAGCCAGCAAGACCGTGGTCACCGGCAACGCCCGTGGCCACGGCTATGTCGGTGGGCACAACACTGCCGATGAAGGCCGCGAACTGCGCCGTTTCGACCAATTTCGTGAAGACCGTGGCCGTCGCGGCGGCAAAAAGCCCAGCGGCGGCTTGACCGTCAGCGGCGAGCAAGCCGCCAAGCAAGCCGACCGGCGCATGAAGATCAAAGGCCCGCGCCAGCCCGGCCAACGCATGAAGCCGGGCGAGCAACGCGGTGAAGGCAACCCCGCCGCCATGCGTACTTGGTATGTGCCCGATGGCGTCAGCACCGGCCCCTCCGGCCATCGCAACCCCGATGGCCCACGCGGCCCGCGCAAGCCTTACGGCAGCAAGCCCGCCGGTGCCGCCCGTGGCCCCGGCGCTGGCCCGCGCCCCTATGGTGAACGCGGCCCCGGCGGCGGTGAACGCGGCCCGCGCCGTGAAGGTGGCTTCAACGCCGATGGCCCGCGCAGCCCCAAACCCTATGGCGGCTTTGCCGGCGACAGCCGCGGCCCGCGTCGCGAAGGTGGCTTCAACGCCGACGGCCCACGCAGCCCCAAACCCTACGGCGGGTTTGCCGGCGACGCCCGCCCGCAGCGACAGTCCAAGCCCTATGGCCACCCCGGTAACGCCCCCAGCTTTCCCTCTGATCACGCCAACCCGGGCGGCTTCAACCCCTACGCCGACCGCCCCCGTGGCCCGCGCCCCGGTGGCCCCCGCCCGCCCAGCAACAACGGCCCACGCGGCCCACGTCCGGGCGGCCCGCGCAGCGACGGCCCCCGCCCCGGCGGCAACCGTGGCCCACGCGGCGGCAACCGCTAAACGCTGCTAGCTGCTAGCTGCTAGCT
>NZ_DAOOUM010000002.1:68987-105235 GCF_035369645.1 Thermomonas sp.
GCTGCTAGCTGCTAGCTGCTAGCTTCCACCTGCATCAACCCCACAAAGCCCGCAGTAATGCGGGCTTTGCTTCAGCAGCGGCAAATCCATACGCATGGGTTAGGCTGATGCGTCAAACTCAACCATAAACAATCACCATGCCCATCCCCCTATTCGCGCTGCTATTAACGCTGCAACAACCCACACCTACGGCGGTGCCGGTGGAGTATGTGGATGCCAAGCCATTGGCGGTGGCGGACGAGGCCAGCATCACCGGGGCCGCGCATGCGGCGATGTTGGCGGCGCAAAAGGCGGTGCTGGATGCAGGGGTGGAGGCGTGTGCGCTGGGCAAGCCGCAGAAGGACTTCAGTGCCTTCACGGTGGTGATGCGGTTGGATGCGGATGGCCGCGTGCAGCAAACATGGCGGCAGGGCAGCTCACCGCTGGCGATTTGTTTGCAGCGGTATGTGCGCGATAAAGCCGTGTTCGTGCCGCCCAAGGCACCGTTTTACACCGCCTTGGAGGTCAGTTTTACCAAGTAAAATGGCCTTATTGTCCTGAAATTAGAACAATACGTGATTTATTAAACAATTGATGCAATATCAATCCTAATTCATGCTTCCCACCAGACCCCGGCAGCCCGCCGACACAGTGGGAGACAGCACATGAAGACGGTTCTTGGCATTACCTCCGCCCCCGGCCGGCACTGGGTGGGCAATGGGTTTCCGGTGCACGGGATGTTCAATTACAACGGCCCCAATGTGCCGCAGCGCAGCCCGTTTTTGCTGCTGGATTATGCCGCCCCCACCCACTTTGAGCCCACCACGGAACGCCGTGGCGTGGGCCAGCACCCGCATCGCGGCTTTGAAACGGTCACCATCGTGTATGCCGGCGAAGTGGAGCACCGCGACTCCACCGGCAACGGCGGCATCATCGGCAAGGGCGATGTGCAGTGGATGACGGCGGCCGGCGGCATCTTGCATGAAGAATTCCATTCGCCCGCCTATGCTGCGCAAGGTGGCCCGTTTGAAATGGTGCAATTGTGGGTGAACCTGCCAGCCAAAGACAAAATGGGCCCGGCGCATTACCAAGGGATCACCGATGCGCAAATCCCCGCCATTGCCCTACCCACCGATGCCGGCACTTTGCGTGTCATTGCGGGTGAGTACGCCGGCCAGCGTGGCCCGGCGCGCACCTATACGCCCATGCAGGTGTGGGACTTGCGTCTGGCCGCCGGTAAAGCCATCGATGTGCCGCAGCCAGAAGGCTGGAGCACCTTGCTGGTGGTGCTGGACGGCACTGTGCAGGTCAATGGCAGCGTGTTGCGCGCAGCGCAAATGGCCACACTGTCGCAACACGGCAGTGGCCTGCGCATCGAGGCCAATAACGACGCCAAAGTGCTGCTTCTTGCTGGCGAGCCCATCGACGAACCCGTGGTCGGCCACGGCCCGTTTGTAATGAACACCCAGCAAGAGATCGTCCAAGCGATTGCCGATTTCAACAGCGGCAAGTTTGGGCAGATGGGTTAACGGCGCACGCGCCTATCGTCGGCGCGTGCACTCAGCCGCCAATCACATCCACTCCCTTGGCCGGGGTGAACTCGAACGTGCCCTTGGCAAACGCGGGGTTACGCTTCCATGCCGTGAAGACGATGACGGTGCGCTGCCCCAGCGCATCCATGTATTCCAGTTGCGCAAGATTGCCAGCAGCAAAACCCAAGCGCGCCGACTTGAAGGCGGCATCGGCATTGCGCGGGGTGATTTGCAGCCATTCGACTCCATTTTGAGTGGCTTGTTCTTTACTGACGAAGCTACGCTCCAGCTTGACCGGATCCAGCAACAGCGCCAGCGGACTATTGGCCTCTTCCGCGCCCTGTGCACGCTTACTGACTTGGCTCAGATCCGGGTCATAGACCCATACCGCAGTGCCATCGGCCACGATCAATTGCGCATACGGCTTGACGTATTCCCAGCGGAACTGCTTGGGCGCGGCCACTGCCACGCGGCCGGAGGAACGCTCCTTCAACTTGCCGCCGGGGGCATAGACTTGCTGATTGAACTGCCCGTCCAAACCTTTCAGGTCTTTGCTGAAACTGTTCAGCGCATCGCGCGCGCCAGCATTGGCCCAATTCGCGCTTAGCAGCAAAGTAATGGTGAAAATTGCAGCGGTGGGTTTCATGCCATAAATCCCTATGACCTGCCATGCAGTGTGGCGTACTTCACCTGAATGGCACGCTAGGCCTGTGCCGCGAATGTCCCGATTGGACGCGCTGGTGAAAACAAGAACCCCTGCCCGAAAGCACAAGCCATTTCCTGCAAGTATTCGCATTGTTCGCGCGTTTCAATACCTTCCGCAACCACATCCATGCCTAGCGTATTGGCCAATGCCAGCACCGCTCGCACGACCGCCGTACTGCCGCCTTGGTGCCCCCGTTGCAGCGCACTCACAAACGACCGATCAATTTTGAGCGTTTGCAGGGGGAAGCGGTGCAAATAACTGAGCGAAGAATAACCTGTGCCGAAATCATCCAAGACGGCCGCAACTCCCGCTTTACGCAATCTAGTCAATGTACACAGCACTTGTTCTGGATTCTCCAGCAGCGCGCCTTCGGTCAACTCTATTCGTAACCGCCGCGCCGGCAGCGCATGACGTACTAGCAACTGCAGCAGACGATCGGCTAAATCAGCAGCTCGGAAATGTCGCGGTGATACATTGATGGTGACGTAGGTATTCGCATCAGGGAACCTTGCAATCACCCCGCACGTGGCTTCGTACATCAACCAGTCGATTTGATCGATGCTGCCGTTATCTTCGGCCACCGCTAAAAAAGCATCCGGTGCCAACACGCCCCGTTCCGGGTGTTGCCATCGCAGCAATGCTTCATATCCCATCACATGGCCGTCGCGCAGACGCACGATTGGTTGAAAATATGGTTCAAATTCTTCCCGTTGGATAGCCCGCCGCAAGTCGCTTTCCAAGGTCATGACAAGCAATGCTTGCTGGTGGAGCCGCTCATCGAACATTTCGAATCGGTGGCGTCCATGCGCTTTGGCGCGATACATCGCAACATCCGCGTCGCGAAGGATATCTTCGGCACCCTGATAATTCATGTGTCCAATCACGATCCCCACACTTGCTGACGTAAACAGCTCTGAGCCTGCAATCAGCATCGGCACGCTCAACGCATCAATCACCCGTTGCGCAACATGGCAGACGGATTCTTGACTGGCCGTCGTTTCAAGCAAAATTGCGAACTCATCGCCACCTAAGCGCGCGACCAGATCAGGGGGGCGGACACAGACTTCCAATCGATGCGCAACTTCTTGCAGCATCGCATCACCGACATGGTGCCCAATACTGTCATTGACCACCTTGAAACGATCCAAGTCGAGGTATAGCACCGCATACCCTTGTTGGAAGTTACGCTGATATCGATCGCGTGCGCGGGACATTGCTTCATAGAAGTAAGCCCGGTTGGGCAAACCTGTCAAAGCGTCGTGCAAGGATGAATAGGCAAGCTGCTGCTCGGCGCGTTGCCGCTCGTTGATTTGCTCACGCAACTGCTGCACGGTATCGGCCAGTTCATGTGTGCGCTCGTCAACCCGCAGCTCCAGCTCGACACGCGCCTGTTTGCGTTGCATCGCGGTGAGAATGTGCTGAGCAACGAATGCGAGAAGGCTGCGATCTTCCTCGGTATAACGATTGGGTTGGTCGTAACTTTGCACGATTACCGCCCCATGCACGACGCCGTCGGCAATCATGGGAACGCCTAGCCAGTCCAAGCTTTGCGGCCCAAGCGCGTGATCCTCGGATAAGCCGAATGCTTTCAACAAGTCTGCTGATGGCCCCATCGCCGCACGCCCGTGCTGGATTACCGCCATGGTCAGGCTGTTACGCAGCTCGGAAACGGGCACCTCTTCCTTGGTATCGATCAACGGGTATGGATTTTCGTCGGCGTAGTACATATATCGCCTGGTATCTCGTTGCCGATTATGCAGCGCGATATACATATTCTTGGCATACATCAGACGCTCAACAATGGCATGTATCGCACGCAACATCTCGTCCATGTCAAGATTGCTACTGGCTAAATCTGCGATCGCATACAACGCATTGTGTAGTTGCGCCGTTTTTTCTAGACGTGCAATCGTGCATTGCTGCGCGACCAATTGTGCGTGCAATGCGGGTTCGCCCGCCCCCACTTCACCTGTGCTCGATGTTGACATCCGCATGCTGCTGACACAGCCCCCTGCCGTCTGCGCATTTGCCCATACCCTACAGCAACGCGAGGCAGTGTTGTCAGCGGTCGAAATGTCTTAATGACGCGGCGGAGGCGGTGCTAGCACGGTGCGGTCGCCGTTGTGTTCGGGGGTGCTGACAACCCCGGCCGCTTCCATCGCCTCCACCAAACGGGCTGCACGGTTGTAACCAATCTTCAGGCGCCGCTGGACGCCAGAGATCGACGCGCGCCGGGTTTCAGTCACGATTTGCACGGCTTGGTCATACAGCGGGTCGGCTTCGGGATCATCGCTACTTGCCGCTTCCGGCAGCCCATTGGCCCCCACGCTGCTGCCGTCGTACAGGGTTTGCGCTTCCTCCAGTACTCCTTCGATGTAATCCGGGCCGCCGGCTTGCTTGAGAAACTCCACCACCCGATGCACTTCTTCATCGGACACAAACGCGCCATGCACGCGCTCGGGCATGGCGGTGCCCGGCGGCAGATACAGCATGTCACCGTGGCCCAAGAGGGTTTCCGCGCCGCTTTGATCCAAGATCGTGCGCGAGTCGATTTTGCTGCTGACCTGGAAGGCAATTCGGGTGGGAATATTGGCCTTGATCAAGCCGGTGATCACATCCACCGAGGGCCGTTGCGTGGCCAAGATCAAATGCACGCCGGCAGCGCGCGCTTTTTGCGCCAACCTGGCGATGAGTTCTTCCACTTTTTTGCCGACGATCATCATCATGTCGGCAAATTCGTCGATGAACACCACGATAAACGGCAGCGGCTCCAGCGTGGGCGGTGCTTCGTTGGCGTCGGGGTTGACCTTGAACAGCGGATCCATCATCGGCTGCCCAGCCTCGATGGCGTCCTTCACTTTTTTATTGAACCCAGCCAAATTGCGCACGCCCACCGCACTCATCAGCTTGTAGCGGCGTTCCATTTCCGCCACGCACCAGCGCAGGCCGTTGGCGGCTTCTTTCATATCGGTGACCACCGGCGCCAACAGGTGCGGGATGCCTTGATACACCGACAGTTCCAGCATCTTCGGGTCGATCATCAGCATCCGCACATCGCGTGCCGAAGCCTTGTACAGCAGCGACAGCACCATCGCATTGACTGCCACCGACTTGCCCGAACCGGTGGTGCCGGCGACCAGCAAATGCGGCATGCGTGCAAGGTCGGCCACGATGGGCTTGCCCGCGATGTCCTTGCCCAGCGCCAAGGTCAGTGGACTGGCGGATTTGTCGTATTCCTTCGAGCGCAGCAATTCCGACAAATAGATCATTTCGCGCGAGGTATTTGGCGTTTCCAAACCAATTACAGACTTGCCCGGGATCACATCCACCACACGCACCGACTTCACGCTCAGACCGCGCGCGATGTCTTTGTCCAAGGATGAAATCTGGCTGACTTTGACACCTGCCGCTGGCTGCACTTCAAAACGAGTGATGACCGGGCCTGGATAAGCCCCCACCACTTCAGCATCGATGCGAAAATCTTTGAGCTTGAATTCGATCTGCCGCGATAGCGTTTCAAGCGTCTGCGCGTCGTAACCCTTGGGCTGCGGTTTGGGATCATCCAGCAAGGCCAGCGGTGCAATGCCGCTGCCGTCGTTGACATGAAACAGCGGAATTTGCTGCTCGCGCTTGGCGCGGTCGCTTTTTTCCACCGCAGGCGCGGCCGGCGGCTCGATCTTGACCTTTTCGCGGCGCAGTCTGGCTTCCGAATCGGCTTTGCGTGCATCCTCACGTGCATCGCGTAGCACGCGCGCTTCGTTCCATTCGCTGGCTTGCTTGGCACCCTGTCTTGCGCCGCGATCGAGCAGCGCCGGTAGCGCCAACACCCAGCCGCCCACGCGATCCATCACTGCCAACCATGACAGACCGGTTGCCAAGGTGACCGAAATTAGAAACAAGCTGAGCAAAAATAAATTGGCGCCCAAGGGGCCAAACAATGTGTGCAGTGAATTGGCGGTCAAGCGCCCCAAGACCCCACCACTACCCGCCGAAAACGCATTACCACCGGCAACGCGCAAGGACAAAAGGCCGCACGTTGCCACCAAAAATCCCACGATCCCCACCAGCCGCAAAGCCGGCCCAAGGTCCACGTGGCCATCGCCATCGGTATCCATCCCAAACAGGGCGATCCAGGCAATCGCGCCCAAGATAATAGGCAGCAAAAACGCGGTGTAACCGCTGAGGAACAACAGAAAGCTGGCCAGCCATGCGCCCGCCAAGCCACCGATATTGTGCACCGGGGCCAGCAAGCTGGTTTCACGATCCCAGCCCGGGTCGGCCGGCGAATAGGTAAACAAGCACGCCAGCAAATACAGCAATACCGGCGCGATCACGATCAGCGCAAGGTCACGCCACAGCCGCTGCCGACGCGGGTTGCCCCCCGTCGTTGCTGTGCCGGTTTTGACGGCTGCCTTGCGGCCGGCCTTGGCTACTTCGGATGCCGCTTTTGCCACCTGTGACCTTGCCTCATAAAATCCCCCTATCGGTTTGATATTACGACATTTGTCACACTTGGCGATGAAACATTCGCAATTTGGCAAGCCACAGCGTTGCAGACACGATGCCTTGCCTTGTCGCGGCCCCGCCGCCAAGCTATGGGATTCATTTCCGCAACACGGGATGCCTCGTTGCCATGACCACTACCAAACACACCCGCCTGCTCATCCTCGGTTCCGGCCCCGCCGGCTGGACCGCCGCCGTGTATGCCGCGCGCGCCAATCTCAAGCCCGTGGTCATCACCGGCATGCAAATGGGTGGCCAGCTGATGACCACCACCGAGGTGGACAACTGGCCGGGTGATGCCCATGGCCTGCTGGGCCCGGACTTGATGACGCGCTTGCAGGCCCACGCCGAGCGTTTTGATACCGAAGTGGTGTTTGATCACATCCATACCGCCGATCTATCGCAGCGGCCATTCCGGCTCAAAGGTGATTCTGGCGACTACACCTGTGACGCACTCATCATCGCCACCGGGGCCACCGCCAAATACCTAGGCATCCCTTCGGAGGACACCTTCAAAGGCCGCGGTGTATCCGCCTGTGCCACCTGCGACGGCTTTTTCTACAAGGATCAGGATGTGGCGGTGATCGGCGGTGGCAATACCGCCGTGGAAGAAGCTTTGTACCTGTCCAACATCGCCCGCAAGGTCTATCTGGTGCATCGCCGTGACACCCTGCGTGCCGAAAAAATCATGCAGGACAAGTTGTTTGCCAAAGTCGCCGCCGGCAAAATCGAAACTGTCTGGCATCACACCGTGGATGAAGTGCTTGGCACGGATGCAGGCGTCACCGGGATGCGGCTGAAATCCATGCTGGATGACAGCACCCGCGAAGTCGCCGTGCAGGGGTTCTTTGTCGCTATTGGCCATAGCCCCAACACCTCGTTGTTCGATGGCCAGTTGGATATGAGAAATGGCTACTTGAAGATCCAAACCGGGTTGGAAGGCAACGCCACTCAGACCAGCACCCCCGGTGTGTTTGCGGCAGGTGACGTGGCCGACCAAGTGTACCGGCAAGCTATTACCTCGGCGGGGTTTGGCTGCATGGCCGCGCTGGACGCCGAAAAGTTTTTGGACGAAGGCCACTAAGCCGCGCGCGCAGGCCATTCGCATGCCCCTGCGCCTATTCGAACTGGGGCCTGATCCACAGGCCCCATTTCCACCGGTACATGCCGCGCTGGATGACCCCGATGGCCTGCTGGCGGTTGGCGGCGACCTTTCCCCGCAACGGTTTCTACGCGCCTATTACCACGGCATTTTCCCGTGGTTTTCCGATGGCGAGCCTCTTTTGTGGTGGGCCCCCTCGCAGCGCGCCGTCTTTCGCAGCAACGGCGTGCACGTGTCGCGGCGTTTGCAACGCAAACTACGCAACAGCGGGTGGCGGGTGCGCGCCGATACCGCTTTTGCAAAGGTCGTCGCCGGCTGTGCAGCGCCGCGTGATGGGCACGCCGGCACCTGGATCACCCGCAACATGCAAGACGCTTACGTACAGTTGCACCAACTGGGCATCGCACACAGCATCGAGGTCTTTGCAGGTGAGCAACTGGTGGGCGGGCTGTTAGGTCTGTCGTTTGGGCAGATGTTCTGCGGCGATAGCATGTACTCACTGCACTCGGGCGCGTCGTCACTGGCGTTGGCCGGCTTGGCTTGGCGCTTGCGCGCATGGGGCTGGCCGCTGATCGACGCGCAAGTGCCCAATGCGCATACCCAGCGCTTGGGGGTCGAAGTTTGGCCACGCGCGCACTACATGGCTGCACTGACCCAGTTGCGTGACCGCCCCGCCGATGCCGGTCACTGGCGCGAACGGTTCGGAACGTGGGCCGCCGCCGACGTGCTGACGCCCTGCGATTAACGGGATTTTTGCAAGAATCGCCGTAACGTGTCAGAATGTTGGACTTTCGAGCCGGCATTACTTGGCTCCCATTGCTTCAGACTCAGGAATTGCTCCGGCATACACATGGCGAAAGACGACGTCATCGAATTCGAAGGCACGATCTCCGAAACCCTCCCGAACACTATGTTCCGGGTCAAGCTGGAGAATGGCCACGAGATCATCGCCCACATCTCCGGCCGCATGCGCAAGAACTACATTCGCATTCTGACCGGCGACAAGGTCAAGGTGGAAATGACCCCTTACGATCTCACCAAGGGCCGTATCACCTACCGCCACCGCTGATTTAGCGTGTCGCGCTCAAGAAAAACGCCCCGGCTGGGGCGTTTTTTGTGCGCGTATCGCGCTGTGTGTCAGGTTTCTTTCACGCCCATTTCGTCCAATGCATTACGCATCAGGCTATGCGCGGCTTCGCTGAGTTTTTCGTTATCCAGCGCATAGCGAATGGTTGCTTCGATCAAGCCAAGATGGGTGCCGCAGTCAAAGCGCGTGCCGCGAAAACGGAATGCATCCACGCGCTTCGTGACCAGTAACGCGGCGATGGCGTCGGTGAGTTGAATTTCACCCCCCGCGCCCTTGGGTGTGGTTTCCAATAACTCAAAAATCGCAGGATCCAACACATAGCGGCCAACCACGGCCAGATTGCTGGGGGCCACATCCGGGTGCGGCTTTTCCACGATCTGACGGATTTGCCCCGCCTGCCCATCAAACGCATCCGTGGCCACGATGCCGTAACTGCCGGTTTGTTGCTGCGGCACGTCCTGCACCGCCACCGCACTGCCGCCACTGGCTTGCACATGCGCCACCATCTGCTTCAACGCACCGTCGCCACGGCTCCAGATCAAGTCATCCGGCAGCAACACCGCAAAAGGTGCATCACCCACCACCGGCTTTGCGCACAGCACGGCATGCCCCAAGCCCAGCGCTTCGGCTTGGGTCACAAACACTGCACGCACCCCCTCGGGCAAGACATTGCGGATCAGCGCCAGTTGATCGTGTTTGCCGGCCTTCTCCAGCTTTTGTTCCAGTTCGTAGGCTTTGTCGAAATAGTCCGCCACCGCGTGCTTGTAGCGGTTGGTGACAAACACCAAGGTCTCGCAACCGGCGGCGATGGCTTCATCCACCGCGTATTGAATCAGCGGCCGATCAACGATCGGCAGCATCTCCTTGGGCACGGTTTTGGTGGCAGGCAAAAAGCGGGTGCCTAAACCTGCAACGGGGAAGACAGCGGTACGTACGCGACGCGGTAAATGGGTAGAAGTCATCGTGTAATTCTAACCGTAGGCCAGCCCAATATCAGTCGCAACGCGGGGTATTGCAAATCAATTCTGTTGCACGCGGCGTGCCGGGAATTCGACCACGATGGCACTGCGATCGGGCACGGATTCGATCGGACTGAATTCCGGTACCGCATCACGTAGCGCACGTTCCAACGCCACCAAGTCATAGGCCTGGGCGGCATCGCGCAATTGCTTTAACGCCTGCTCCATGCGCTCTGGCTGCACCGCACGCGGGGTGGCCTGCAAAATATCAGGGTACTGGGTCTGGCTATAACGCTCATCGGCGTGAAATAGCGTTTCATGCAGGCGCTCACCTGCGCGCAGGCCGATGTACTCGATGCCGATATCCTTGCCCGGCTGCTTGCCGGCCAGGCGAATCATCTGGTCGGCCAACAGACGGATCGATACTGGATCGCCCATATCCAAGGTGTACACGGCCTGCTGTGCGCCGATCGAGGCTGCCTGCAAGATCAGCAGACAAGCTTCTGGAATAGTCATGAAGTAGCGGGTGACTTCGGGGTCGGTCACGGTGACCGGGCCGCCACGCCGAATCTGCTCGCGAAACAGCGGCACCACGCTGCCTGCCGAATCCAACACATTGCCAAAGCGCACCGTGATCATGCGCGTAGAGCGCGCATCCACCAATGCCTGGCAAGTCATTTCTGCCAAACGCTTGCTGGCCCCCAAGACATTGACCGGATCCACCGCCTTGTCGGTGGAAATCAGCACAAACGTACCGATTTGGGCATCACGACAGGCACGCGCCACCACATCGGTGGCCAGCACATTATTGCGGATTGCCTCGCGTAGTTGTTGTTGCAACAGCGGCACTTGTTTGTAGGCCGCAGCATGAAACACGGCTTCGGGTTCGGCCAATTGCAAGGCGTAGCGAATCACCGCCGGGTCGCCGCAGTCGCCCAGCACCGGGATGCAGGTGATGCCAGGGAAGTCACGGCGCAGTTCGGTTTCGGTGGTGAGCAGGGCCAGCTCGTCGATTTCGACCAAGGCGATTTTGTGCGCGCCATGACGCGCGCATTGCCGGCACAGTTCAGAGCCAATCGATCCACCCGCACCGGTGACCAGCACCGAGCGCGCACCCAGCCAGCCGCGAATGGCTTTCCAGTCGGGTGCGTGCGGCTGCCGTCCGAGCAAGTCTTCGATTGCAACTTCTTTGAGTTCACCAGGAAGAGAGCGGCCCTCCAGAATGTCCGCCAATTTCGGCACCATCCGGAACGGGATATTGCTGTCTTCGCATAAACCGATGATGCGACGCATCGCGGTTGCGTCGATCGATGGCATGGCGATGACCAGCAACTGCGCGCCGGTTTCCCGCGCGATCCGTGCCACGTCGCCAACCCGGCCCAATACCGGCAACCCTTGCAGGCGTGCGCCACGCAAGGCGGCGGCATCATCCAAAAACCCGATTGGGTCATAACGCCCGGTGCGGCGCAGATCGCGCACCAAGGCTTCACCAGACTGCCCTGCACCCAAAATCAAGACCCGCTCGGCCCCCACGGCAGTCTGCAACAAGCGGTGATCCTTCCACGCCCGGAACAGCAAGCGCGGCGTGCTGAGCAGCACGGTCAACGCAAACGGATACAACAGCAGCGCTGAGCGCGATACTAAATCCAGACGGCTGTAAAAAAACAAACCCACCACCGCCGCCAGCAGGCCCAGCAGGCTGGCCTTGAAGATGTTGACCAAATCCGGAACGCTGGCGAACCGCCACAAGCCGCGATACAGGCCGACCTGCCAAAACACCAAGCCCTGCGCCACCATCACCACCAGCACCGTGCTGGAGACGGGCACCAAGTCCAGCTGAGTGGGCTGCATGGCATAGCGCAGGTAATGCAGCCCTTGCCAGCACAGCCACACCATCAACAAGTCATGCACGATCACTGCAACGCGCGGTAACCGATGCTTGATACGATCCATCCGTGTTGTCATGAGCTGAATCCTTCGCTCTCGCCTGTTTTTCGGTGCAACCAAAACCAGAGCAGCATCGAGACTAGCCAAAATACCACGCCGCCCATGCCAGCCCCGGCTCCCCCCAGCCGCAACAGGACTAGCATGATCCCGATCGCCAGCGCCGTCCACCCCGCATATACGGCGGTGACCCTACGATGGCCGACTCTCCTCGCCAATCGCTGATACACATGCTGGACATGCGGCTGCCACCATCGCTCGCCGCGCAGTATCCGCCAAAACAAGGTCATGCCGGCATCCACCCACATCAGCGACGCAGGCAACAACCATACCAACCAAGTTGCTTTAGGTTGCGCAGGCAGGCCTACAGCAAGCAGCAAGGCCACCAGATACCCCAATACCCCACTGCCGACATCGCCCAAAAAAATGCGCGCCTTGGGGTAATTAAACGGCAAAAAGCCCAAGCACGCAGCGAGTACCGACAGTGCCAATACCTGCGCAGCACCGCTGCCGCACACGCTTGCTGCGCATGCACACAGCGCCGCCTGACTGGTTGCCAATCCATCGATGCCATCCATGAAATTCCATACGTTGACCAGTACCGGCACCAGCACGAACGCCATGATCGCCACGTCAACGGTTTGCCCTTGTCGCCACAGCGCGAAGGCAAGCACCGCTCCTGCCACCACATGCGTCACCAAACGCGGCCACGCGGGCAAGCTGCGGTGGTCATCCCACCACCCAATGCAGGCAATCACCAGCAGACCGACCCCGGCCCAGTACCAAAACACCGACGCACTCCAACCCAGCCATGCGCAGAGCAGCAAGGCAGCCACGGCAATACCGAGACCACCACCACGCGCCGTGGGTGTTTGGTGGCTGCGACGCGCACCGGGGTGATCAAGCAAGCCTTGACGATGCGCGTGCTCCAGCGCCCACAGTGTGCCCAACAGTGATGCTGCAAAGGCCGCCAGCGCTGGCAGCCACCACGGTGGGTCAGACCACGGCATAGTTCAGCAGTGGCTTGACCGTGCCCCATTCTTTGCAGCTGGGGCACTGCCAATGATGACTGCGCGCACCAAATCCGCAGCGGTTGCAGCGATAACTGGGATTTCGCACCAGTAGTTGATCGGTGATGTACTTGAGGTCATGCAATGTCGCCGGCGCGTCTTTGCCATCGGCAAGACTGAGATCGATCAAGGCGGCTTCGCCGCGTACCGAGGGGCGATCCTTGAGTTGCTGCGCCAAATATTGGCGCGCCGGCCCCACGCCTTCATCCACCTCAATCATCCGCGTTAGCGCCAATACCGGCGCAATCCCACGGTAGTGCTCACACATCCCGGCCAAAAATGCGCGTGCGCCGGTGCGCTCCCCCACTTTGGCGTAACTCTCTAACAGTGACGGCAAGATCACCGGCAAGAAATCCGGGTCATGCCGTGCGGCGCGCTCATACGCGCGGATTGCCGCTTGCGGGTTTCCAGCTTCGCTGTCCAAGCGTCCTTCCAAGATCCCGGCACGCACCGACGTGGGGTCGGCTGCGTAAGCGCGGGTAATCGCCTCACGTGCAGCGGCAATGTCGCCTTTGGCACGCTGCTTGTCGGCCAGCTCGCATTCGAACTGCCCGACCAGTTTCCCCATCGACTCGCCACTGACCTCCGCATAGCGCGTGGCATTGGTGATGGCCTTTTCCCAGTCGCGTTCTGATTGGTAGATGCCCACCAGATGCTTGAGCGCCTGCGGTGCACGTTGATCGAGTTGCGCCAAATCATTGAAGACGGTTTCGGCACGATCCAGCAAACCGGCGCGCATGTAGTCCTCGCCCAATGCGGCCAGCGCCTGAATTTTTTGGGTGTCATTCAAGTCAGTGCGTTGCGCCAGCCCTTGGTGCAAACGAATGGCACGATCCACCTCGCCACGCCGCCGGAATAGATGCCCCAAGGCCACCTGGGTTTCGAACGTATCTTTGTCCAGCTCAGCCACGTGCAAGAACAGCTCGATAGCTTTGTCTGGCTGCTCATTCAACAGATAGTTGAGGCCGCGAAAATAGGTCGAGGATAGTTTGCTGACCTGATCGCCGCTGTGCTGCTCGCCACCACGCCGACCAATCACCCAGCCCGCTAAGCCTGCGAGGGGCACAAAAATGACAAACCACATCCATTGGTCAAGCCAGGCCATGCTCAAGTTCCTGTCGGGGGCCGCCCTGTCGGCGTCACAAGCGCGCCACAGATTTGCAACGTTGCCAGCTTAACGGACTTCCGCAGAAACGGCGCCTTACTGCCACCAGAATGAAAAATACTTAGTCTTGCGTCGGCAGCGGCATCACACGAGTGACCCGTTCGCGCAATTCTTTGCCGGGTTTGAAGTGCGGCACATACTTACCAGATAGCGCCACCGCATCACCCGTTTTGGGATTGCGGCCAGTCCGTGGCGGACGGTAATTCAAAGAAAAACTGCCAAAGCCGCGAACCTCGATACGCTGACCATCGGCCAGTGCACCGCTCATCATCTGGAGCAGGGCCTTCACTGCCATATCCACATCGTCAGCTTTCAGGTGCGGCTGGCGACGAGCGAGCAGTTCGATGAGTTCGGACTTGGTCATGAAACCTTAAACACTATGGCATCCAAGAAAATGGCGACCCGGCCGAAACCGGGCCGCCATCATTGCAACCGAGGAAATTACTCGGACTTGCTGTTCAGCTGTTCACGCAACAATGCACCCAGCTTGGTGGTGCCACTGGCGGCATCGGCATTGGCCTTGTTGTATTCGGCAATGGCTTCGGCGGTTTCCGCGGCGTCCTTGTCCTTGATCGACAATTGCAGGCTGCGGCCCTTACGGTCGGTGCCCACCAGCTTGGCTTCGATTTCTTGACCGACCTTCAGCACCTGGCTGGCATCGTCCACGCGGTCGTTGCTGATGTCACGTGCGGAGACGTAGCCTTCCACGCCGTCGCCCAGATCAATGGTGGCACCCTTGGCGTCCACTTCCTTGACCGTACCCGTCACCTTGCCACCCTTCGGATGCGCCGCCATGAACTGACCCAGCGGGTCTTGTTCCATTTGCTTGACGCCCAAGGAAATGCGCTCACGCTCCGGATCCACGGCCAACACCACGGCTTCCAGGGTGTCGCCCTTCTTGTAGTTGCGGGCGATGTCTTCGCCGGTGGAGTTCCAGCTGATGTCGGACAGGTGGATCAAGCCATCGATGCCGCCATCCAGACCGATGAAGATGCCGAAATCGGTGATCGACTTGATCTGACCCGACACCTTGTCGTTCTTCTTGTGGATCGCCGCGAAGGTTTCCCACGGATTGCTGGTGACTTGCTTGATGCCCAGCGAAATGCGGCGACGCTCTTCATCCACGTCCAGCACCATGACTTCGACCTCGTCACCGACCTGCACCACCTTGGCCGGGTTGACGTTCTTGTTGGTCCAATCCATTTCGGAGACGTGCACCAGACCTTCCACGCCCGGCTCGATTTCGACAAATGCGCCGTAATCGGTGACGTTGGAGACCTTGCCGAACACGCGGCAGTTGGACGGATAACGGCGGGCAATGTTGTCCCACGGATCTTCGCCCATTTGCTTGAGGCCCAAGCTGACGCGGTTGCGCTCTTTGTCGTACTTGAGCACGCGCACGTCCATTTCTTGACCCACTTCCACCACTTCGGACGGATGGCGCACGCGCTTCCATGCCATATCGGTGATGTGCAGCAGGCCGTCGATGCCGCCCAGATCGACGAATGCGCCGTAATCGGTCAGGTTCTTGACCACGCCTTTCAGCACGGCGCCTTCGACCAACTTCTCCAGCAGCAATTCGCGCTCTTCCGAATGCTCGGTCTCAACCACCGCACGGCGGGAAACCACCACATTATTGCGCTTGCGATCCAGCTTGATGAGCTTGAATTCCAGCTCTTTGCCTTCCAGATACACCGGGTCGCGCACCGGGCGCACATCCACCAGCGAACCCGGCAAGAACGCGCGCACGTCCTTGATATCGACGGTGAAACCGCCCTTCACCTTGCCGCTGATGCGGCCAACGATGGTGGCGTTGGCTTCCAGCGCCTCTTCCAGCTCGTCCCACACCATGGCGCGCTTGGCCTTCTCGCGCGACAACACGGTTTCGCCAAAGCCATTTTCCAGCGAGTCGAGGGCAACCTTGACCTCGTCGCCCACGCCAACATCGATTTCGCCGGCGTCGTTGCGGAACTGTTCAATCGGCACGATGCCTTCGGACTTCAGGCCGGCGTTGATCACCACCACGTCATTGGTGACGGCAACCACGATACCCTTGACGATGGCACCGGGCTTGAGCTTGGCCAAATTGGCCTGGCTGGCTTCAAACAGTTCTGCGAAAGATTCGGTAGCTACGGAATTCATGAAAAATCTCAGGTGGATACACGGGCAACCCACAGCAACGGGGCGGCCCACCTAGGTGGGTTGGCGGTAGCGCAGGATGCGCGTGGCCATGTGTGGATGAAGGAAAACCGCAGGCACACATGTGCCCACGGAACGGATCTGCAACGCCAAAAACGCAACCGTTTACGCCGCAGGACGGGACATGGCGTCCAATACCTGTGCAACGACCGTAGCGATGGGCAGGCCGGTGGTGTCGATACAAACGGCGTCTTCGGCCGGTCGCAGCGGCGCCACCGCGCGGTTGGCATCGCGGGCATCGCGGGCGAGAATCTCGCGTAGCAGACTTTCCATTGTGACTGAAACACCCTTGTCTTTCAACTGCTTATAGCGCCTATCCGCACGCTCCTCGGCGCTGGCAGTCAAAAACACTTTGTAGGCGGCATCCGGGAAGATCACCGTGCCCATGTCGCGCCCGTCGGCCACGAGACCCGGCGGTTGCCGGAACGCACGCTGCCGCTCTTTCAGCGCAGATCGCACCTCGGCAATAGCGGCAATTGCCGAAGCCGCCGCACCGGCGGTTTCGGTGCGCAAGGCATCGGTGGCATCCATGTCGTTGACGATCACCCGCAGCTCGCCATCGGCATCTTCACGAAACCCAATCACCGTATCGAAAGCGCAGCGCACCAAGGCTGAAGCATCCGACAAGTCCAGATCCGCCCAGCCGGCCGCGATACCAACGGCGCGGTACAGCGCCCCGGAATCCAGATAGTGCCACCCCAATTGTTGGGCAACGATGCGGCTGATAGTGCCTTTGCCTGACCCGGAGGGGCCGTCGATCGTCAGTACGGGAATCGGTGCGGGAGTGGGAGTCGTCATCTGCAAATTATGCCGCCACTCGGCACTGATTCGATACCTAGCATGCAATCGGGCACCTCAACCCGTTGATCTTCAAACCAAATACCCGTTAGAATGCGCGGCTTCGCTTCATTCCCATCCATTTGCCGAGGTTTCATCATGAAGGTCCTGTCCTCCCTGAAGTCGGCGAAGACCCGTCACCGCGACTGTAAGGTGGTTCGCCGTCGTGGCAAGGTCTTCGTGATCTGCAAGTCCAACCCACGTTTCAAGGCGCGTCAGCGCTGATGCAATTTTCCGCATCGTGGCATTCCATCGCCACGTGCAGGTACACAAAAAGCCGCCGCAAGGCGGCTTTTTGCATGCCGGCTGCCTGTCTTTCGGCTTAGAATCAAACGTTCCGCCAATCTCTTTGTTTGGGAGTATCACCATGCATTGCCTATCCCGCAGCCTGTTGCTGATCACGCTTGCCAGCCTGTCCGGCCTAGCCAGCGCCGGTGACACCCTGCTGATCGATCGCGCCAAGCAAACTCCTGCAAATGCGCCTAGCCACGGTATGTCGGCAGCGCAAGTGACCAGCCGCTTTGGTGCCCCAGCTTCCAAGCTGGAGCCGCGTGGCGGCCAAAAGCGCGCGTGGCCGACGATTACCCGCTGGGTGTATCCCACCTACACCGTCTATTTCGCGCATGACCGGGTGATCGACGTAGTCGCCAATCAAGCCAGTGCCGATGAAATTGGCCCCAAGCCCGCCGTGAAATAACCCAACGGGCGCGCTGTGCCCGCAACGATTGCATTCATGACCCCTATCCAGTTGCGCTTCCCCGCCGAGTGGGAACCCCAGGCGGCGATTTTGATCGCCTGGCCACATGCCAACACCGACTGGGCCGCGCGCCTAGGTGAGGTCGAGGACACCTATATCGCGCTGGTCGCGGCGATCACACGGTTTCAGCCGGTCATCATCTGCGTGGCCGATGACGATATCGAAACCTATGCCGATATCCGTCTGCGCTCCAACCGGGTGGACATGACCCGCGTGCGTTTCGTCACCGTTGCCTATGACGATACATGGCTGCGCGACTCTGGCCCGATCACCTTGCGCGACGGCAATCACTTCCGCCTGCTCGACTTCTGCTTCACCGCTTGGGGGGGCAAGTTCGAGGCCAGCCAGGATGATCGACTGGTAGCAGCACTGACCGCGCAAGGCGTGTTTGCGCATGCCCACCGTGAGCGCATCGACTTTGCTTTGGAAGGCGGCGGCATTGAAACCGACGGTGCCGGCACCTTGCTGACCACGTGGCAATGCCTGCACGAGCGTCACCCCCAAGCCTCACGCGCGGAACTCAGCGAAAAGCTTGCCGCATGGCTACAGCAAGACCGCGTGCTGTGGCTGGACCACGGCGCGCTGGAAGGCGACGATACCGATGCGCATATCGACACCCTCGCCCGCTTTGCCCCGGGTAATGCCATCGTGTTTCAAGCCTGCGATGACGCAACAGATTCGCACTATTCCGACCTCAAGGCGATGGCGGATGAAATCGCCGCACTGCGCACCCAAGACGGCCAACCTTATCGCCTGTTTCCAATGCCTTGGGCGCAGCCGATCCGTGATGGTGAACGCCGGCTTGCGGCCAGCTATGCCAACTACCTGATCATCAATGGCGCGGTGTTGATGCCGGCCTATGGCGATGCTGCCGACGACCGCGCAGCGGCGGTTTTGGCACAGGCCTATCCGGACCGCGAGATCGTACCGGTGCCCTGCCGTGCGCTGATCTGGCAAAACGGCAGCCTGCATTGCATCACCATGCAATTGCCGGAAGGAGTGCTGTGATGTCGAAATATTCAAAACTCCCCGTCGCACTGGTGCAAGAGCGCAACCATGGCGATGCCGCAGCCAATTTGGCGGTGATCGAAACCCGCGTGGCCGAAGCCGCCCGCGCCGGTGCCAAGCTGGTGTTGCTGCAAGAGCTGCACAACGGTGCATATTTTTGTCAGCACGAGGCCGTGGACGAATTTGACTTAGCCGAGCCCATCCCCGGCCCCAGCACCTCGCGTTTGTCGGCGCTGGCCAAGCAGCACGGCGTGGTGTTGGTCAGTTCACTGTTCGAAAAACGCGCCGCTGGCCTGTATCACAACACCGCCGTGGTGTTTGACGCCGACGGCAGCATGGCCGGCAAGTACCGCAAGATGCACATCCCGGACGATCCGGGCTTCTACGAAAAATTCTATTTCACCCCCGGCGATCTGGGCTTCACTCCCATCCAGACTTCGGTGGGCAAGCTGGGCGTGCTGGTGTGCTGGGATCAGTGGTACCCGGAAGCGGCGCGCATGATGGCGCTGGCCGGTGCCGAATTGCTGCTGTACCCCACCGCAATTGGTTGGGATCCCGCCGATGCACCGGACGAAAAAACCCGCCAGCGCGATGCCTGGGTGCTCAGTCATCGTGGCCATGCGGTGGCTAATGGCTTGCCGGTGCTATCGTGCAATCGCGTCGGCCACGAACCTTCGCCGCTGGGCGCTTCCGGCATCGATTTCTGGGGCAATTCCATCGTGCTGGGCCCGCAGGGCGAAGTCATCGCCGAAGCCGGCACCACGCCCACACTTCTACTGGCCGAGGTGGACATGCAGCGCAGCGAACATGTGCGCCGCATCTGGCCGTTCCTGCGCGACCGCCGTATCGACGCCTATTCCGATTTGACGAAGCGCTACCGTGACTGAGTCCTCCCTGCCGGCCAGCGCCGACTACGCCAACCAGCCCGTCATCGAAGTACAGCGCGATGGCGTCCACTACACCCTGCTGGGCACCGCGCATGTCTCCAAAGCCAGCATCGATGCGGTCAATGCGGCCATCGACAGTGGCCGCTTTGACGCCGTGGCGGTGGAGTTGGACGAACAACGCCACAAAGCACTGACCAACCCAGACGCCATGGCACAGCTGGACTTGGTCAAGGTCATCCGCGAAAAAAAAGTGGCCCCGTTTGCCGCCAATCTGGCGCTGGCCGCCTATCAGCGCCGGTTGGCAGAACAATTGGGCATCGAACCCGGCGCGGAACTCAAAGCCGCCGCTGTGGAGGCCAGCGCACGTGGGTTGTCCTTGCAATTGATCGACCGCGACGTGGGCATCACTTTTCGCCGCATTTTGCAGGGGCTTGGGTTTTGGGACCGCGCCAAGTTGATCGGCAGCGTGGGCGGCGGTTTGTTTGCCCGCGATGAAGTGTCCGAAGAAGACATCGAGCGCCTGAAAGAAGGCGATATGCTGGAATCGAGCTTTGGTGATTTTGCACGCGAAACCCCCTCGCTGTTTGCCAGTTTGATCGACGAACGCGACCAGTACATGGCGGCGAAATTACGCGAGCGCAGCGATGGTGCAAAACACGTCTTGGCGGTGGTCGGCGCTGGCCATCTGAAAGGCATGTCCCGCTATTTGGCCGACGACCAGCGCGCGCCGCAAACCGTCACCGACGCACTGGTGCAGGTCAAGCAAAAGCGCAACATCCCGTGGATCACCCTGACCTTGATGACGTTGATCATTGGCGGCATTGCATGGGGCTATTACCACGGCGGTCGCGACTTGGGCCGCGACCTGTTATTGCAGTGGGTGGCATGGACCTGCGGCCTGACCGCAATGGGGGCACTGCTGGCGGGGGCCAACCCGTTGAGTTTGCTGGCCGGCACCCTTGCCGCACCGTTCAAACCATTCCGCCCCGGCCTGCCCTCGGGCATGTTCAGCGCATTGGCCGAGGTGCGCCTGCGCAAACCCGCCTATCCGGATTTCCTGGCGCTGCGCGATGACACCCAAACCCTGCGCGGGTGGTATCGCAACAAGGTGACGCGCGTGGTGCTGGTGTTCATGCTGACCAACTTGGGCACGATCGCCGGCGAATGGATGGCCGGCGCACGTATCTTGGGCAAATTACTGCACTAAAAGCCGTCGCGACGATTTACTCGGGCCGCATATACGGGAACAACAGCACATCGCGGATTGAGCTGGAGCCAGTCAGCAGCATCACAAACCGGTCGATGCCGATGCCGAGTCCGCCGGTGGGGGCCAGGCCCACTTCCAGTGCACGAATGTAATCGGCATCAAAGTGCATGGCCTCGTCATCACCGGCATCCTTGGCGGCCACCTGCGCCTTGAAGCGTGCGGCCTGGTCTTCGGGATCGTTCAATTCCGAGAAGCCATTGGCAAGTTCCTTGCCGCCGATGAACAACTCAAAGCGGTCCGTGATACCAGGCTCACTATCGGATTCGCGCGCCAGCGGACTGACTTCCACCGGGTAATGGGTGATGAAAGTGGGTTGGATCAAGCCGGCTTCGACGGTCTTCTCAAAAATTTCCAACAGCAATTTGCCCCAGCCATAACCGGCTTTCACATAGATACCCAAACGCACGCAGTGTTGGGCCAGCGCTTCGCGGTTGCGGCAATCAGCCACCGAAATTTCCGGGTTCAATTCGCGCACAGCTTCTTCCAATTTCCAGCGGCGAAACCCTGGACCAAGGTCAATCGTGTTGCCATCCCAAATAAATTGGGTGGTGCCCATCGCCTCGCGCGCGACATCGCGCATCATGGCCTCGGTGAGATCCATCACTTCGGTGTACGTGGCATACGCCTCATACAATTCCAGCATGGTGAATTCGGGGTTGTGGCGTGTCGAAACCCCCTCGTTACGGAAGTTGCGATTGATTTCATACACACGCTCAAAACCGCCCACCACCAAGCGCTTGAGGTATAACTCGGGGGCCACGCGTAGGAATAAATCGATATCCAAAGCATTGTGGTGAGTCACGAACGGGCGCGCGGTGGCACCACCGGCGATGTAATGCATCATCGGCGTTTCCACTTCCAAGAAGCGCCGCGCATCCAACCAGCGGCGCATGCCCGCAACGATACGCGAACGTGCGATGAATACCTCACGCGCGTCGGGGGTGACGATCAAATCAACATAACGCTGGCGATAGCGTTGCTCGACATCGGCCAACCCGTGAAACTTGTCTGGTAACGGGCGCAGCGCCTTCACCAACAGACGTAAGTCATGCACCTTGACCGACAGCTCGCCGGTCTTGGTGCGCATCAAGCTGCCCTCGGCGGCGACGATATCGCCAATATCCCAGCCCTTGAATGCCTCGTAGGTTTCGCCCAGCGTGGTGCTCTGCATGAACAACTGCACGCGCCCACTCATGTCCTGCACAGTGGCAAACGCGGCCTTGCCCATCACCCGCTTGGCCAATAGTCGCCCAGCGATAGCGACCTTGCGCCCACTGGCATCCAGTGCCTCGCCAGTCCACGTCGCAGCGTCCGCGTATTCGCTTTGCAAATCGCCAGCGAAGTCTGCGCGCTTGAAATCATTGGGGAATGCCACGCCCTGCCCGCGCAACGCGGTGAGTTTGCCGCGTCGCTCGGCAATCAGGTGGTTTTCGTCGGCAATCGGCTGCGAAGTATTCGTGTCGGTCATGGCCGTGTTCTCTTGCTCGTCATTCCCGCGAAGGCGAGAATTCAGCTCTTGATCTTCAATAGGAAACGCTGGATTCCCGCCTGCGCGTGAATGACAGCAGGAAACATCAGGCCGCGTCGCTGCGTTTTGCGCCGGCTTCCAACCCCGACTTCAGGCTGGCCTCCACAAATTCATCCAGATCGCCGTCCAGCACTTTTTGCGTATCACTACGCTCAATGCCAGTGCGCAGATCCTTGATCCGGCTTTGATCCAACACGTAGTTGCGGATCTGGCTGCCCCAGCCGATGTCGGACTTGGTGGCTTCCAGTGCATCCTTCTCGGCGTTGCGCTTCTGCACTTCCAACTCGTACAACTTGGCCTTCAGCATCTTCATCGCACGGTCGCGGTTGGCATGCTGGCTGCGCTCGGTCTGGCAGGCCACCACCGTATTGGTGGGGACGTGGGTGATGCGCACCGCGGATTCGGTCTTGTTGACGTGCTGACCACCTGCACCAGACGAGCGATACACGTCGGTCTTGAGGTCGGCGGGGTTGATGTCGATGTCGATGTCGTCGTCCACTTCCGGCGCCACGAACACGCTGGTGAAGCTGGTGTGACGGCGGTTGTCGGAATCGAACGGACTCTTGCGCACGAGGCGATGCACGCCGATCTCGGTCTTCAGCCATCCATAGGCGTAGTCGCCTTCGACGCGGAAGGTGGCGGATTTGATACCCGCCACATCGCCGCCGGAGGCTTCCATCAACTCGGCTTTCCAACCGCGTGATTCGGCCCAGCGCAGATACATGCGCAGCAGCATTTCTGCCCAGTCCTGTGCCTCGGTGCCACCGGCACCGGCCTGGATATCGACGAAGGCATTGCAGCTATCCATCTTGCCGGAGAACATGCGCTGAAACTCGATCGCGCCCACGCCTTTCTCAAACTGATCGACATCGGTGACGACCGCCAGCGCGGTGTCTTCGTCGTCTTCCATTTCCGCCAGCTCCAGCAATTCGCTGGCACCGGTCAGGCCTTCTTTCAGGTTGCGAATGCCGTTGACGGTCTTGTCCAATAGCGAACGCTCGCGGCCCAGCGCCTGCGCGCGGGCGGCGTCGTTCCAGACATCGGGGTGTTCTAGTTCGCGTTCGACTTCTTCCAAACGTTCGCGCTTGGTGTCGTAGTCAAAGAAACCCCCGGAGCGCATCCAGCCGACCGGTCAGGTCAGCAATGCGGGCTCGGATGGGATTTAGCTCGATCATGTGAGAAAGCTACAGGTGAAAAGACCGCGCATTATACGGCCTTGCCATCCTTGCCACCCTTGCCTCACGCCGATCAAGTGCACATCAACCCAATTTATCGGCATCGGTGGTGAAGCTGGAACCACACCCGCAGCCGCCAGTGACATTGGGGTTTTCAAACACAAATTGTGCGTTCAAACCTTGCTGCACGTAGTCGATGCGGGTGCCGTCCACTTGCGCCAAGCTGGCCGCATCCACATAGATGCGCACGCCGGCGTCGTCAAACACGGCGTCGCCATCCACGGTATTGCGCGCCACTTCCACCTTGTAGCCCCAGCCGGAACAGCCGCTGCGGGACACGCCAAAACGGAGCCCCAGTGCAGTGGGATCCAGCTCCAGGTAGCTCAAAACACGGTTACGGGCGGATTCGGTCAATGAAATGCTCATATGGACATTGTAGCTCCGGTAAACTTGCGGACTATTTCGTGTTTGCAACGCAGGATTTCAAGATGACGACGATTTCCATCGCCCAAGCACTGGCCGGGCATGTGCCGGAAGGCGGCCAAGTGACCGTGAAAGGCTGGGTGCGTACCCGCCGTGACTCCAAAGCGGGCCTGTCCTTCGTCAATGTCAGCGATGGCTCCTGCTTTGCGCCAATTCAAGTGGTGGCCACCGATGTGCTGGCCAATTACGAAACCGAAGTGAAGCATTTGACCACGGGCTGTTCCGTGATCGCCACCGGCACCTTGGTGAAGTCACAGGGCCAGGGCCAGAGTTTTGAAGTACAGGCCACGCAGATTGACGTCGTCGGCTGGGTGGACGACCCACTGACCTACCCAATGCAACCCAAGCAACATTCGCTGGAATATCTGCGCGAGTTCGCGCATTTGCGCCCACGCACCAATCTGTTCGGCGCGGTGACGCGCATCCGCCATTGCTTGGCGCAGGCGGTGCATCGCTTCTATCACGAGCGCGGCTTTTATTGGATTTCCACGCCCATCATTACCACCAGCGACGCCGAAGGTGCCGGCCAAATGTTCCGCGTGTCCACGCTGGATATGGCCAACCTGCCACGCGATGGCAAGGGCAATGTGGACTTCAGTCGTGATTTCTTCGGCAAAGAAACCTTCCTCACCGTGTCCGGCCAGCTCAATGTGGAAGCGCACTGTCTGAGCTTGAGCAAGGTCTATACCTTCGGCCCCACCTTCCGCGCCGAGAACAGCAATACCACCCGCCATTTGGCCGAGTTCTGGATGATCGAGCCAGAAATCGCCTTTGCCGACTTGAACGATGACGCCAACCTTGCCGAAGACTTCCTGAAGTACCTGTTCAAAGCAGTCCTGGAAGAACGTGGCGACGATATTGCCTTCATCGCCGAGCGCGTGCAGAAGGATGCGATCACGCGGCTTGAAGGCTTTATCAATGCGCCGTTCGAGCGCATCGACTACACCGATGCGATCACCCTGCTGCAAAAATCCGGCAAGAAGTTCGACTTCCCGGTCGAATGGGGTCTGGATTTGCAAACCGAACACGAGCGCTGGTTGACCGAAGAACACGTGGGTCGCCCGGTGGTGGTGATGCACTACCCCGAGCAAATCAAAGCCTTCTACATGCGTCTGAACGACGACGGCAAAACCGTAGCTGCGATGGACGTACTGGCGCCGGGCATCGGTGAAATCATCGGCGGCAGCCAGCGCGAGGAACGCTTGGACGTGTTGGATGCGCGCATGGCGCAATTCGGGCTGGATCCGGCGCATTACGGCTGGTACCGCGACTTCCGCCGCTATGGCTCGGTGCCACATGCGGGCTTTGGCCTGGGCTTCGAGCGCTTGGTAGTGTATGTCTGCGGGCTGGCCAATATCCGCGACGCCATTGCGTATCCACGTGCGCCGGGCAGTGCGGAGTTCTAAGACGTGGATGCCGACCTCGTCCTGTTCTTTGCATTAACGGCATTCGCCACATCGATCGCCGGCGCAACCGCGTTCGTGATTTTTTGGCCGCTGACATTGGTGCACATTCGCGATCGGCATCCACAGATCACCGCGCAATTGGGTGAGGGCGCTTTCCTCAAGCCGCTAGCTTTGTGGTGGCTGTTACGTGGCGGCTATCGCAGCACGCCCGACACCTCGCTATCGGGGCTGGCGGCACCGGCACGCATTTCGCTGCTGGTGATTTTAGGCGGCATCGTGATGGGCGGTGTTTTGTGGATTATCGGTAAGGCAATGGCATGAATACGCACACACACGACCATTGGTGGCTGGCCACGCTCGGGCGCACCGTGATCTGGGCACGCTTGCGCGAATTGGAGGCGGGCACCGCCGAAGTGTTTGATTCAGATGGCGCGACCCTGCCCTTCGACAGCGTGGACACGGCGCGGGCGGCGTTGATGGATGCCGAGTTCGTGGAATTGGACGGGCTGGATGAAAGCGATGCACTGGCACGCGGGTTTTCGTTGCACGAAATCACGCCACCGCAGGCCAGCGATGATGCAAATTTACGTGCCTTGATGGTGCAGTCGCTGGGCGGGCGCGCTTAGCGCGCACTCCGCGCGCGTTTTGGCTAGAACGCCGCGCCCATCGGGTACTTCTACGGGGTTCCCGCAGGCGGGGTTCCGGCAGCTGCCGGCGCGGGCCGTACGCTGCCGTTGTCTTCTTGCAATTGTGGTTTGAACGGGATCTCGGGCGCTTTGCGTCCGGTCGAATTTTGTTCGTTGGCATCCGGGTTTTCCGGCATGCAGCCACCACCAAATTGCAGCAAAGACACCACGCACTTCAATTTCAATTTAGTGCCGGGGATTGGGATCGACAATTCCTTGACGCCTTTGCGCACCCACTCTTGCAGCAGGTTGCCTTCCGGGATCCAGTATTTATCGAAGCGCGTACCGCGATACTCCAAACCCGGGCGCTGCAACCACGTGCCGGAACGATCCAAATCGACACCGCTGTTTTTTGACCACGTATCGGGTAGGCGCGCACTGCCATCGGCATTGAACAAACCGGGCTTGCCCTCGCCTTTCCCTTCACCCTTTCCTTCGCCCTTTCCTGTGCCTTTACCATCTCGGCCACCCTTACCGGTTCCGGCCACATTGCGATTGGATGCGCCCCAGTCATCCGATTTGGCGGCCCCCGGCCAGCCACCCGGGGCAGGCTTCAGCCCCGGGCCTGCGCCTGCACCTGCACTGCTGACCCCGCGCCCGCCGTTGGCGGCAGCCTGTGTTCCAGCCCCCTTGCCGGTTACCGCCAGCCCTGTGCCCGCGCTATTGGCGTTGTGCCCGCCGGCATCGCCGGTGGTGGCCTGCCCACTGATTGCACTGCCATTGCCAGGCTTGGCCGCCACGGCACCGCCATCGCCATCTTGCAAGGGCAATTCGCGCACCTGCCCCCGCAACTGCGGCACCTGCACGCTGGCGGATGCACTTGATTTCGATACCGCCGTGCGCTCGCGTGTCAGCACGCTGGCATCCGGGGTAAATGTCTCCAATGCCTGCACTTGGGTTTTCAATTCCGGGGCCCGCAATGGCAGATCGCGCGGCTTGACTTGCAACGTCTGCACCGGCTTTGCCTCTAGCGTCGCGATGGCCTCGACCTGTTGCTGCGGCTGCACATCGCGCAGCTTCACGTCCGGCAGCACCACGCTGCGTTCACGCGGCGGTGGCAATTGAAAATGTTCCGGCTGTGGCTGCGGCACATTGCTGACTTGCAATTGCTGTGCCGCCGACGCCTCGGTGGGTACCGGCTTGGGCTGCTCCAACTTGGGGGCGGTCTGGTCTGTCGCCAGCGCTTGCGGGGGCGTTGCGGCTACGCGCTCGGGTACGACCGGCGTACTGGCGTCCGCTGCACTGGCGGCGGCCTGCCCCGCTTTGGGTGAAAGTTTTTGCGCAGCCGATGCTGCCGCCGGTGCGGACTCGGCCCCGGCATTGGCCAGTGCACCACCACCGGTGGCCACATTGCCGCGCCCGATGAACTCCACCTGCACGGCTTCGCCCTGCTCGTCTTCTTGTTGCTGCGCCAGCGCCAAAAAGCGCAAATACATCAGCCACAGCAGCAACGCCGCCAGCACGATGTGCAACAAGATATCCACCGCACCCACACCAATGCGCAGGCGGCGGTCTTCGCGCGGATTGGCGGGCCGCCCCAAATGCAGTAGCCGGAAGAACGGCGCACCCAAGCCTCCTTGCTTGCTGACGCTTTGCGCGGGGCGCTGCACCAGAGTATCCACCCACGCCTGTGGCGGGGCATGCCGCAAGGCAGGTTGCACCTGCTCCATCGCATCCAGCCAGGTTTGCCAACCGGCTGGCATTTCCGCCGGCGCCTCGGCGCGGCCGGTCTTCAACAAGCGCCGCTGATTAAGTGCGGCGATGACGTCATCGGATGTCGTCACGCGCGCATACGTCCGTCAGGCCTCACGCGCCATATAGGGGGCATCGCCAGTGGCGTGGTCAGTGGAATCACGCACTCCGGTCACCCCCGGGACTTTTTCTAGCAGGGTCTTTTCGACACCTTGCTTCAAGGTGATATCAACCATGCTGCATCCGTGGCAACCACCGCCAAAATTGAGCACCACGATACCCTCGGCGGTGATTTCGGTCAGAGTGACATGGCCTTTGTGCATTGCCAGTTGCGGATTGATGTCATTGTCGATGACCCAACGCACGCGCTCGACCAACGAAGCCGCCTCTCCAGGTACCGTTCCTTTGATCTTGGGCGCACGAATTTGCAACTGCCCACCGGTGGCCTTGACCTCGTAGTCAATCTCGGCACCGTCCAAAAACGGCACGCTGGGCGCATCCAGCCACAGGGTGAAGCCGGTGCAATCAATCGCCCATTCATCGCCTACCAACTCGCTGGGCTCGGCAAACTCCAAGCGCACGTCGGCGCGCTGTGTGCCGGGGTTTTGCGCGGACAGCCGCACACCCAGGCCAGGGATGTCCTCGCGCTCGATCAATTTGCGGAAATGGGTTTGTGCGGTTTCTGAAATCTGGATCATGCCGGTATTCTAGCGGGCTGCAACGCCACTTTGCCGAGCCAATGTATGAATGACATGATTCCGCTTGCCCATGCCCACTGCACCCCACGTCACGGGCATGACCACCGCTTGAGCGACGCCAGCATCCGTGAGCTGATGCCGCAACTTGCCGGTTGGGATCTGGTCGAAAATGGCCATGCCCTGAGCAAAACCTTCCCGTTTGCCGATTACTACCGGACCTTAGCCTTCGTCAACGCGCTGGCCCATGTCGCCCATCGTGAAGATCACCACCCCGACCTATCGGTGCATTACGACCGCTGCGTGGTGCGTTTTTCAACCCACGATGTGGGCGGCCTGAGCGAAAATGATTTTATTTGCGCAGCGAAAGCGGACGCGCTGATTGCTTGAAACGGCAAGGGTGCTGGCGCGGCCATCACCGCAGCCGATCCAACGCCTCCACCAGCTCCGGCACCAACGGCGCATGGAGTGAATACGGAGTCTTGCCACCCTCCAGCGCAAACTCCAGGGTGGATGCGTGCAGGAACAGGCGCTTGAGGCCCACTTGCTCGCGTAGGCGTTTGTTGGCAGCTTCGTCCCCATATTTGTCGTCCCCTGCCACCGGGTGACCGATATGCTGCGCATGCACTCGAATCTGGTGGGTGCGGCCGGTTTCAATGCGAATTTCGCAATAACTTTGCCCGCCACGGCGCTCCAATGCCCGGAAATGGCTGATTGAAGGCTTGCCGATGGCATTGACTTGCACATGCCGCTCACCGCCCTGCCGCAGGCCAATATGCAGCGGTGCATCAACGCTCATGATGCCGTCGGGCATCCGCCCCACTAACAACGCCAAATAGCGTTTTTCGATGCCCAATCCATGATCTTCGCGCAGTAATCGCTGAAGTTCCGTGAGTGCCGAACGCTTCTTGGCCAGCACCAGCAGGCCGGATGTATCACGATCCAACCGATGCACCAATTCCAGCGTGTCACGCGGCCGCAAGGCACGCAGGGTTTCGATCACACCAAAACTAATCCCACTTCCACCGTGGCTGGCCACGCCCGAGGGTTTGTTGATGGCCAACAGACGCGCATCTTCGAACACAATCGCAGCCTCAAGCGCCGCCAACATGGTTTTTGGCGGTAAACGTCCGGCATCTTGCGGCGACTCGATGCGAACAGGCGGGATTCTCACCTCATCGCCCACTTCCAGCTTGCGCTCGGCCTTGGCTCGGCCACCATTGATTCGCACCTGCCCGCTGCGCACCAATTTATATACCAGCGAGCGCGGCGCGCCCTTCAATTGCCCTAGCAAGAAATTATCCAGCCGCTGGCCGGCGCGCTCATCCGGAACGCGAACGGTGCGCGCGCCAGCACTTTGGGGGGGGGCAGGCTGTGTCATTGGGTATTGATCTGCTACACTCGGGGGGCAATGCAAGGGTTTGATTTTGCAGGAAGTGCCGGGCGGTTGTTTGCCGCCCAACCGGCCGAAAGCCGGCCTACCTGACGATGCCCGCCGCAGTGACGTTAGCCACCACCCTCGGGGTGGACATGTTAACGGCTGCGCGGCAAACCTGCCCACTGCCGGCCCTGTGCCGTGACTGTCCCTGCTGAACAACGCCCCGTGCGACGCGCCCATTCCGCAAGGTCTGTGGTGGCGGTCGCCGGCCCCGCAACATATAAATAGGAATAAGCGCTCCCGCGGTATGCCGTGGTGTTGTAGCGCTGGAAAACGAGAGAGCGGCACGGCACGCGCATGACGCTGCCGCGCGCTTGCGGTATCCAGAGGCAAAACGCCGCCGGCGTTCCGCGCATCGCCCACCTTCACCGGCACGGGCAAGGACGCGCACGAGGAACGCACAATGAAGCGCATGCTCATCAACGCCACGCAGGCGGAAGAACTGCGGGTGGCCATCGTCGAAGGTCAAAATCTGTATGACATCGACATCGAACAGCCCTCCCGTGACAACAAAAAATCCAATATCTATAAAGGCCGTATCACCCGGCTGGAGCCCTCGCTAGAAGCGGCGTTCGTCGAATACGGTGCCGACCGTCACGGCTTTTTGCCGCTGAAAGAAATCTCCCGCGACTACTATCAGGCGGGCGTGGACCACCACAAAGCCGGCATCAAAGAACTCTTGCGCGAAGGCCAAGAGGTGGTGGTGCAGGTGGATAAAGAAGAACGCGGCAACAAGGGTGCGGCGCTGACCACATTTATCTCGCTGGCCGGCCGCTACATGGTGTTGATGCCGAATTCGCCGACCGCCGGCGGGGTGTCGCGCCGGATCGAGGGCGATGACCGCGCCGAGCTGAAAAAGGCCATGGACGCGCTGAACATCCCCGATGACATGGGCGTGATCATCCGCACCGCCGGTGTGGGCCGCGATGCCGAAGAACTGCAATGGGATCTGGACTACCTGCTGTCAATCTGGAAAGCGATTGCCGAAGCCGCGCTGTCCAAGCCGTCCCCGTTCCTGATCTATCAGGAAAGCCGCCTGATCGTGCGCGCGCTGCGCGACTACATGCGCAGCGACATCGGCGAGATTTTGGTGGACACCCCGGAGATGTACGCCGAGGCGCTGGAATTTGTCGAACAGGTGATGCCGCACAACAAGCGCAAGCTCAAGCACTACACCGACGACACCCCCCTGTTCAACCGCTTCCAGATCGAATCGCAGATTGAATCGGCCTATGAGCGCACCGTACGCCTGCCCTCCGGCGGCGCGCTGGTGATCGACCAGACCGAAGCGTTGACCGCTATCGACGTCAACTCAGCACGCGCCACCAAAGGTGGCGACATCGAAGAAACCGCCTTCAACACCAATCTGGAAGCCGCCGAAGAAGTGGCGCGCCAGTTGCGCCTGCGCGATTTGGGTGGGTTGGTGGTGATCGACTTCATCGACATGACCAGCAACAAGCACCAGCGTGATGTCGAAAATAAATTACAAAACGCGTTGAAGTACGACCGTGCGCGCGTGCAGCTGGGCCGCATCAGCCGTTTTGGCTTGATGGAAATGAGCCGCCAGCGCCTGCGCAACAGCTTGGGCGAAGCCAGCCAGGTGGTCTGCCCTACCTGCGAAGGTCATGGCCGCATGCGCAGCATTGAATCCCTGTCGCTGTCGATCATCCGCGTGGCCGAAGAACACGCAATGAAAGACAATACCGGGCAAGTGTTGGTGCAAGCCCCGGTGGAGATTGCCAACTTCCTGCTCAACGAAAAGCGCAGCGCGTTGCGTGAAATCGAACAACGGCATGATGCACCCATCGTCATCGTTGCCGACGAACAGCTACACAGCCCGCACTACGAGGTCACGCGCATCCGCAGCAACGAGATGAGCGAAGAAACTAGCAAGCCCAGTTACCAACGTGGCACGCCGCGCAAGCTCAATACCATCGCACTGACCAAGGCCCAGCTCAACGTCCCGCCGCCGGCTGTCACCAAGGTCAAGCCCATTCAACCGGCACCGTTGCGTGATCCCAAGCCGATGCCGCAAGACAGCGAAGCAGCGGCCAGCCCTCTCCCCACAGCGACTACTGCGGCTCCCCAGCCACCGGCAACCACCGGCGTGATCGGCTGGTTGCGCGGCCTGTTTGGCACAGCACCCGCCACGGCAACCACGGTGGCCCCGGCAGCGGTGACGACCCAGCAAGCCAATCCACGCCGCGACGATCGCGGCCAGCGTCGCGATGGGCGTGGCGACAATCGTCATCGCGGCGAACAACGACGCGATGACGGCAAGCCGCGCAACGAGCAGCAACAAAAGCCGCAGCAGGGCCAGCCACAGGCTGCGCAACAGAAGCAAAAGTCACCGCAGCAGCAACCGCAAAAGCCAACGCAGAAAAGCGAGCCGCGTCAGGACAAACAAGAGCGCCAGCCGCAGCCACAAAAGCCCGGCAAACAGCACAAACAAGAGCGCCAGGACGCATTGCCAGCAGCAACAGCTGTCGTCGCCAATCAAGCTGCTGCACCAGCCGTCAGCCCATCCACAGCGGTGGCTGACGACAGCCTGCGCGTGACTGCTGCGGTGGCCCCGGCACCTGCCGCGACCGCAGAAACACCCACTCACCCCACCGCCAGTGTTGAAAACGCCGCGGTGGAAACCGAAGCACCCGCCACTGATGAAGTCGTTGCTGGCGAAGGTGGCAGCAAACGTCGCCGTGGCCGTCGTGGTGGCCGTCGCCGTCGTCGTGGTGGTGATGGTGCCGCGACGAACAGCGAAACCGGGGCCGATACCGAGGACGCACTGGATGAAGTGCTGGACACCGATGCCGCACAGCCAGAGTTTGACTTCGACGACATCGTCGTACCGGTTGCCCCACCCGCAGCACCGATGCCAGCGGCGGTCACACCCATCACGATCGCCGCACCAACGCAGCCTGCAACCGGGTCTGTTGCGGTTCCGGAACCCGAGTCAGCCGCTGCAATCGTAACGGCAGTGGTTGCTTCAGCAGCATCGGTGGTTCCCCCTTCGGCCCAAACAGCTGTCCAAGCCTGCGACATTACTGCGACCACGGCCATTGCCGATACCACAGCTACCACCTCGGTGCCATTGCTTGTCAGCACCGTGCAAGCGCCGCAAGACCCCGTCCCAACAGTGGTGCTGCCGCCCGTGGACGCGGTCACTGCCACAGCGTCGGCAGTCGCAGACATTGAACCAGTAGCCCCGACGGCAACAATGGCAGCCATAGCCACCGTCACCACAGCGGCACCGGCTGTCACCCTTGCGGCACCCGCAGTCGTGGCCGCCAGCGCAGTAGCAGCCGCCGATGTCGGCGCCGCAACGCGTCAGCGTGCGGAGCAACTCCGTGGCTTGTTTGAAACCGGACGGCAGGATGTTGCTGCTGTGGTTGTGCCCAGCACCGCTGTTGCCGCAACGCATGCCATGCCCCAAGCAGCAGCTATCGAGCCCCCGGTTGTGCCCCCCCCGGCGGCACCGCACACGGACGCCGACCACCACGCCTGATCAGCACAGGATCAGCCTGCAGACAGGCTGATCTCCAGCGCGGCCATGCTGCCGCGCTGGCTTCAATGTAAGCCGCTGGATGGATCCACGATGCCGTACTGACTGGCCAACCGTGCCAGCGCGATATTGTCGTGAATGCCAAGCTTGTCGAACAAGCGCGCCTTGTGCGTGTTCACTGTTTTGGCACTCAGACTGAGATGTTTGGCGATGGATTCCTGCCGCAGGCCTTGGTTGAGCAACAGTGCTACTTCCAATTCACGTGGGGTCAAGCTATCGAACGGTGATGCGGTTTCGCCGTGCAACCCCGCCAAGGCCAACCCCTGCGCAATCGAGCTGGCTAGGTATTTCTTGCCACGCGCCACATCACGCACGGCGCGTAACAGTTCATCGGCATCACTGGCCTTGCCCACATAGCCAAATGCACCCGCTTCCAGCAATCGTCGCGGCATCGGCCCGTCTTCCAGCACCGATACCGCAATGACTCGGCAGCCATACTCCCCACGCACCACGCGCTCGGTCAGTTCCAACCCACTCAAGCCCGGCAGATGTAAGTCACACAACACAATATCCGGCCGCAATTGGCGAATTTCCGGCAGCGCGTCTTCTGCACTTTCGGCATCCCCAACCACCTCGATATCTGTCTGTCCCCCAAGGATCAAACGAAACCCCGTGCGCACCAGCGCATGGTCATCAACAATATAGACCCGGATCGTCATACCAACCCCCAATGGCTCCCCCGAGCCAACACAAACAGGCTAACCCGCGCCTGCCACGAATCCAAGCAGACGATGCCTTGAAAAGGGGTAGGAAAAACCCGACAGGATGATGCACCGATGGCGCGGCGTGCCGCAAACTTCTTGCAGCCATCCTGTAGCCAACACGCCACGCACTTCCGTCATGCACACCACCCGCCAGTATCGGCATCGCACAGGGCCGGGAACCTGGCGCGATGCTCCAGCAGTGGCGCGGCTTGTAGCAGCGTGGTGGAGACCACAGCTGCATCGGTAGCCTCGCTCAAGGGGTGGCCAAGAAAATCAATCACCGCGCTATCGCCAGAATAGTGCAGGCCATTGCCGTCGGTGCCGACGCGGTTGACGCCGACGACAAAGCTCAAATTTTCGATAGCACGGGCACGCAGCAAAGTCTTCCACGGATAGCTGCGCACCGCCGGCCAATTGGCAACGTAGAGTGCTAGGTCGTAATCGGCCTGCCCCGCCTGACCGGCATCGAACCGATTACGCGAAAACACCGGAAAGCGCAGGTCATAACAGACCTGCAACAAGATGCGCCAGCCCTTCCATGTCACCACCACCCGCGCATCACCGGCAGCGTAGCGCTCGTGCTCGCCCGCAAACGAAAATAAATGCCGCTTGTCGTAATGCGTCAACTGGCCATCGGGGGTGGCAAACAGCATACGGTTGAACACGCCAGCAGGTGTGCGTAATTGCACGCTGCCGGTGATGGCCGCATCCAGCGTGATTGCTTGCGCACGCAGCCACGCCACGGTGGGACCGTGCATGTCTTCGGCATTGCCGATGGCCTCATTTGAAAACCCGCTGGTGAAAGTTTCCGGCAACACCACCAAATCTGTGGTGCCGTGCAGCGGCGCGATCAGTTGCGCGTAGTAGTCGCGGTTGCCCGCCGGGTCATGCCAGCGGGTATCGCCTTGGACGATGGAGACGCGGAGGTTTTGCATGCGGTGTCCTGGGGCTCACGTCTTGGGTGGATCGGGGATGAATTTCAACACTTTGCCATTGATGCAATAACGCTTGCCGGTGGGCGGCGGGCCGTCATCAAACACATGGCCGAGGTGAATACCGGAGCTGACACTGCGCACTTCAACACGATGCATGCCGTGGCTGTTGTCTTCGATAAATTCCAGCGCGCCGGGTTTGGGCGCAAAGAAACTGGGCCAGCCGCAGCCGCTGTCGAATTTGGCATCGCTGCGAAACAATGCCACACCGCTGATCAGGTCCACGTAAGTGCCAGGGCGATGCTCGTCCAGATACGGCCCGGTACCGGGCAGCTCGGTGCCACTGTCGAAGGCGATTTGTTGTTGCTCTTTGGTAAGCAGATGAAAGCCCAACCATTGCCAGAATTTTTTGGCATCACCGGCATAACCAGTAAATCGGGAGACTTCTTTGCCCCGTTCGAACAAGACAATGGTGGGTGTGGCCACCAGTGCTTTGGCCAATATCCAGCCGGTGGGCGCTTGTTGCGAGCGCGTCTGCACATAGGCCACCGATGCCGCCCAATGCTTGAGTACGTCGGTCTTGAAGCGTTCGCAATACGCGCAGTCTTCGGCTTCGTACACCACCAACTGCCGTGCAGCGTTCAACTTGCCGGCATCCAACGCAGGCGTGGCCACACCCGTACTGCCCTTGCCAAACGCCACACCGGTGCCGCCCAAGCCGCAATAGCCATTGGGGTTTTTCAATAAATAATCTTGATGCGATTCTTCGGCGCGGTTGTAGTGGCGCAGTGGCAGGATTTCGGTGGTGATGGGGCCAAAGCCGGCCTTGCTCAAGTTTTGCTGATAAATAGCGCGGCTCTGCTCGGCCAGATCTTTCTGCACCGCATTGGTGAAGTAGATCGCACTGCGGTAATTGCTGCCCAGATCATTGCCCTGCCCGCCCAC
>NZ_DAOOUM010000002.1:105335-107058 GCF_035369645.1 Thermomonas sp.
TGCGCACGGAAGCGGTCGCGCTTGTCTTGATAGAACGCGCCCAGCGTTTCGTAGTGCTCGGGCTCGGCCTCGATCATTTCGGCAAACGCATGCTGGGCCGGATTGAACGAACAAAACACGTTGTACTGATGCACTTTGCGGAACTCGGCCGACAGCGCAGGCGGCGCAATCGCATAGCCCAACTTCCAGCCAGTGCAGTGGTAGGTCTTGCCGAAGCTCGAGATCACGAAAGCGCGTTGCCGCAATTGCGGGTACAGCAGCGCCGATTCATGCCGCGCACCATCAAACACAATGTGCTCGTACACCTCGTCGCTGAGCAGCACGATGTTGGTGCCGTCCAATAGGGCAATGAGTGTCTGCATATCGGCCGCGCTGAACATCGCCCCGGATGGATTGTGCGGGCTGTTGATCATCAACATGCGGGTGCGCGGGGTGATCGCCGCACGCACTGCGTCCCAATCGGGGGCAAAGGTCTGCGGATTCAACGCCACATGCACGGCGGTCGCACCGGCCAGATCAATGGCCGGTTCGTAGCAGTCGTAGCATGGGTCCAGCACGATGACTTCATCGCCCGCACGCACCACCGCATGGATGGCATTGAAGATCGCCTCGGTGGCACCGCTGGTGACGGTGATCTCGGCATCCACATCGGGCCGCCAGCCATAGCAACGCGCAGTTTTATCGGCAATCGCTTGGCGCAGCGCCGGGATGCCGGTCATCATCGGATATTGGTTGTGGCCGGCGTGCATCGCACGGGTCAGTGCATCCACCAAACGCGCGGGTACCGGGAAATCCGGAAAGCCCTGGCCCAGATTGACCGCGCCATGCTGTGCCGCCAATTGCGACATCACGGTAAAAATCGTGGTGCCGACCTTCGGCAATTTGGTGTCTAGTTGCATGGCGATGCCGATAGCTGTGGGGCATTGCAGTTTACGGAATCGACGCCTGCGTTGCAGCGTAGGCCATCGTGCGTGCTGCCCTGTCTGAGATCGCGCCGATTATCACCACGCGTGTCAAGCGGCACTCACACCGCCACCGCCAGGATCACGTGCGAGGCCTTCACCAGCGCCAGCATCGGCACGCCTTCGCGGATGCCGAGTTCCTTCGCGCTTTCGTTGGTGACGGTGGCCACCAACCGTCGGCCGCCGGATAGCTGCAATTCCACTTCGGCATTGACCGCGCCTTCGATACACGACAGCACCGTACCGGCCAGTCTATTGCGCGCACTGGTGCGTACGCCGGGTTCACCCAGCACCACGAACGAGGACTTCACCAACGCGATCGCACTGCCGCCTTCGCGCAGGCCAAGCGCATCCACGCTGTGATTGGTGATGATGGCGGTGAGTGTGTCACCGCCACCCAGGTCAAGGATGACCTCGCTGTTGACCGCACCGCGCTGGATGGTTTGCACGGTGCCCTCAAATTGATTACGCGCACTGGTTTTGAGCATGAGGTTTCCCAATCGTTTGAGAAGTTGATCCAGATCGCCGCCGTGGCCAGTATCGGTTGATCCTGATAACACGCGTTGCTGCAGTGCCGTCAATGCCTGATGAAATGCCAGTACGCGCCGTCCCATGTCGGTCAGGCGTGCGCCACCGCCACCGCTGCCGCCGGTTTCGGCACTCACCAGCGGCTCGCCTGCGAACGTATTGAGCGCCGCAATGGCATCCCATGCACCCTTGTAGCTCATCCCCACTGCACGTGCGGCGGCGCTGATCGAGCC
>NZ_DAOOUM010000003.1:0-19492 GCF_035369645.1 Thermomonas sp.
GATCGTACCCACGTTCACGTGGGGCTTGGTGCGCTCGAACTTACCCTTTGCCATGGCTGCGTCTCGTTGGATTTGCCTGCCAAGCAGGCGTGAAATTACTAAAGATGGTGCTCACGAATGGAATCGAACCATCGACCTCCTCCTTACCAAGGAGGTGCTCTACCGACTGAGCTACGTGAGCAGATTTTCGAAGCAGGTCGTACATTGTAATGCAATGGTGGAGCGGGAGACGGGAATCGAACCCGCGCTAGTAGCTTGGAAGGCTACAGTTCTACCATTGAACTACTCCCGCACCGGGAGACCTGTTTTGCTACATCGCCCGCTGGTAAGGCGAGTGATTTTGGATCCAATAAAACAAATTTGTAGAACTTTGACGCTTATGACGCTTTGACAATCGTGGTGGAGGGAGGTGGATTCGAACCACCGAAGGCGTAAGCCAGCAGATTTACAGTCTGCCCCCGTTGGCCGCTTGGGTATCCCTCCGATTTCTACTGAAGGAATGAACCCCCTCAAAGAGCCCGTTATTTTGGCGGGCACTTGCCAACCTGTCAACGGGTATCTGCAAATTCCCTAAAAATTCTTGTCTGTGCGCGAGCGCCAGTGGCAGCGCAGCTGGGTACGGCGGTCAGACGTTGAAGCGGAAATGCAGGACATCGCCTTCTTGCACGCGATATTCCTTCCCTTCCAAGCGTAAGCGGCCGGCATCACGCGCACCGGCTTCGCCGCGGTACTTGATGTAATCGTCATAGCCGATGGTTTCGGCGCGAATAAAGCCTTTTTCGAAATCGGTATGGATGACGGCGGCGGCTTGCGGTGCCGTGGAACCGGCCTTGACCGTCCACGCGCGCACTTCCTTGACCCCAGCGGTGAAATACGTCTGCAAACCCAGCAGTAAATAGGCTGCGCGAATGACCCGGTTCAAGCCCGGCTCGTCCAGCCCCAAATCCGCCAAGAATGCATCCCGATCCGCATCCTCCAGCTGACTCAACTCTTCCTCGATGGCCGCACACACCGGCACCACTTGCGCACCCTCGGTGTGCGCGTGCGCACGCACTGCATCCAAATGCGGATTGTTGGTGAAGCCATCTTCCTGCACGTTGGCAACGTACATCACCGGCTTCAGGGTGAGCAAGAACAGATCACGGATAACCAGCTTTTCTTCGTCATCCAATGCCACGGTTCGCGCTGCTTTGCCCACGTCCAGCGCGGCCCGCAGCTTGGCCAACACGGCGATTTTGGCTTTGGCATCCTTGTCGCCACCCTTGGCCACGCGCTCGAAGCGGGCGATGGCTTTGTCCACGGATTCCAGGTCGGCCAGCGCCAATTCGGTGTCGATGGTTTCGATGTCGGCCAGTGGGTCAATTTTGTTGTTGACGTGGATGACATCGTCATTTTCAAAGCAACGCACCACATGGGTGATTGCATCGACTTCGCGGATGTGCGCCAAAAATTTGTTGCCCAAACCTTCACCGCTGGCTGCACCCGCCACCAAGCCTGCAATGTCGACAAATTCAACCGCAGTGGGGATGCATTTTTGCGGTTTGACGATCTCGCTGAGCGCAAGCAGGCGCGGATCGGGCACCGGCACCACGCCGACATTCGGCTCGATGGTGCAGAACGGGAAGTTGGCCGCAGCAATGCCGGCCTTGGTCAGTGCATTGAATAGAGTGGATTTGCCGACATTTGGCAGACCGACGATGCCGCATTTGATGCCCATGGTGGGTAATGCTCCGTTGTCGCGCTGGCACAGTACCCGCGCGATGATGAAATTATGGCGTGCGCGGCGTGTGCAGCCGCGTCATCGCATCGGCAAAATTGCCCTGTTGCACCAGCGGCAGCACCTCAGCTGCATCCCCGATGGCGTGCAAGATGGCAGCTTCGTCGTCACGCCCGGGCCGCCCCAATACCCACGGTGTCACTTGATCGCGGTGCCCTGGGTGGCCGATGCCAATACGCAAACGATGGAACTTGCCGTGACCCAGCAGACGAATGGTATCGCGCAGGCCGTTTTGGCCGCCGTGGCCGCCATCAAATTTGAGCCGCGCCGTCCCCGGCGACAGATCCAATTCGTCGTGTACGACCAACATCTCTTCGGGTTCGATTTTCCAGTAGCGCAATGCGGCAGTGATCGACTTGCCGCTGGCGTTCATGAAGGTGGCCGGCTTCAACAGCCAGACCGGTTGACCGGCAATCACCAGCTTGGCGGTTTCGCCAAATAACTTGCTTTCCAGACCAAAGCGCACGCCGGCATCCAACGCCAGCGCGTCAATAAACCAGAACCCGGCGTTGTGCCGGGTTCGGGTGTATTCGGTGCCGGGGTTCCCCAGCCCAACGATGAGGCGAATGCCCGCCATATCCAGAAATCGCAACAACATCATCCTGCCGGCATGCGCAGGCAGGATGTGCCAGAACGATTACTTGGCGTCCTTCTTGGACGCCTTGGTGGCCGGCACTTCGGCCGCTGCCGGTGCACCCGCAGCTTCGGCTTCTTCCTTGCCGTGCTTGGCCACCACGACAGCAACATCGTGCTCTTTGCCCAACTTCAGTGCTGGCAGCTCAACGCCCGCCGGCAGCTTCAGATCCGACAAATGCACCACGCCGCCGACCGCCAAGTTGGTCAGATCGACTTCGATTGCAGCCGGCAGATCCTTCGGCAAGCAGCTGATTTCCACTTCGGTCAGCTCGTGCATTACCACCACGCCACCGGTCTTGCCGGCTGGCGAGATGTCCTGGTTCAAGAAGTGCAGCTGCACCTTGGTACGCAGGGCTTGGTTGGCATCCACGCGCTGGAAGTCCAGATGCATGATCAGCTGCTTGAACGGATGGCGCTGCATATCACGCAGCAGCACTTGCTCGACTTTGCCGTCGATGTCGAGGTTCAGCAGCGACGAGTAGAACCACTCGTGCTGACTGGCCAACCAGATGGCTTCGTGCTCGATCTGGATGGATTGTGGGGCGGCAGTGCCACCGTAAACGATGGCGGGCAGTTGGGCGGCATGACGTAGGCGGCGGCTCGCACCCTTCCCTTCGGCATTGCGGCTCACGGCCTTGATGGTGTGTTCAGACATGATGAAGACTCACTTCTATTGCAATGAAGCCGCCTCGCGGCGGCGATGACACTCATCCGCGACCAGATGAGTGGGGGCGCCACCGGCGAACCGGCGGCACAGGATTTCATATCAATCGACGTACAGCGAGCTGACCGACTCACCAAACGCCATGCGGCGGATGGTTTCAGCCAGCAATTCAGCAACGCTGAGCTGGCGAATTTTACTGCACGCCTGGGCCGCCGGCGACAGCGGGATGGTGTCGGTGACAACCAGCTCATCCAGTGACGATTTATTCAGATTGTCGATTGCCGCGCCCGACAGCACCGGATGTACGCAATACGCCACCACCTTCACCGCGCCGCGCTCTTTCAGCGCATTGGCGGCGGCGCACAGGGTGCCGGCGGTATCCACGATGTCATCCACCAGCACACAGGTTTTGCCAGCGACATCGCCGATGATATTCATCACCGTGGCGACATTGGCTTTGGGGCGACGTTTGTCGATGATAGCCAAGTCGGCATCATCCAAACGTTTGGCAATCGCACGTGCGCGCACCACGCCACCCACGTCGGGCGACACCACGATGACATTGTCGGTGCCATGGGTTCGCCAGATGTCGGCCAGCAACAGCGGCGAGGCATACACATTGTCCACCGGGATATCAAAAAACCCTTGGATTTGGTCGGCATGCAAATCCACGGTGAGCACGCGGTCGGTATCGACTGCGCTGAACATTTTTGCCGCCACTTTGGCGGTAATCGGCACACGCGCCGAGCGCGGACGGCGGTCTTGGCGGGCATAGCCGAAATACGGCACCACCGCCGTCACACTGCCCGCCGATGCGCGTTTGAGCGCGTCGATCAACACCAGCAATTCCATGAAATTTTCTGCGGTGGGCGCATTGGTGGGCTGAATGACGTAGCACTCTTGCCGGCGCACGCTTTCTTCGATCTCGACTTGCACCTCGCCATCAGAAAAGCGGCTGATGAGCGCTTTGCCCGGGCGCACACCCAATTCGCGGCACACGGCATCGGCCAGCGGACGATTGGCGTTCCCCGAAAAAATCAGAAGATTCGGTTCGTCTTGTTGCATGTCGGTGGCCGGATTGGAGATTTGCAATGAGATGGCAGGGGCGGAAGGATTCGAACCTACGCATGCCAGGATCAAAACCTGGTGCCTTAACCGCTTGGCGACGCCCCTAGCTAAATTGTTCCACCGCATCCAGCAGTGGCGACCTGTCTGCACCGCACACCAGCCATGCATGAATGCCGGCTGGCAAGGCTGCGATCGCTGTCTCGGCAGATTCGCGCGTGGCGAATTCGACGAAACAACCGCTACCGGAACCCGTCAAGCGCGGAACGCCGATGCTGGACAACACGGCGAACGTCGCCTCGACGGCGGGCTCACGGTGACGTAGTACCGGCTCGAACGCATTTTCGAGCACGTTCCCTGACAGGAAGCCCGCTATTGTCGCGGGACTTGCGTCGCGAGTCAATTCCCGTGATTGAAATAATGCAGCGGTCGCCGCATGCACCCCGGGATCGACCAGCACATACCATGCAGGCGGCAATGCCAGCGGCGTGAGTTGCTCACCCACACCTTCGGCCCACGCAGTGTGCCCATGGATGAAAACCGGCACATCGGCACCCAAGCGCAGCCCCAGAGCTGCCAGCTGCGACGCCTCCCAGTGCAGGCCCCATAGCCGATTGAGCACCACCAGCACGGTTGCCGCATCGGACGAACCACCACCAAAACCACCCCCCATCGGAATGCGCTTTTCAATACCAATGCCAGCACCTTGGCTGCAATTGGCGGCCTGTTGCAGTAATTTTGCCGCACGTACCATTAAGTCGTCGGGTGCCGCTACACCCGCCGCGCCGGCACCAATGCGGGCAATCACGCCATCGCTGCGCGGGCGCAGATACACGGTATCCCCCCAATCCAGCAGCCGAAACACGGTCTGCAAGTGGTGATAGCCATCCGCGCGGCGGCCGATGATGCGCAAAAACAGGTTGAGCTTGGCGGGGGCCGGCCATGCACGCCAGCCTGCATCCGTCGGGAATAGGTTCACTCCAGCCCCCAGCGATCCACCACCAGGCGCACACGGCTGTTGCCGCGCTGGGCGTCGATGCGCGAGGGCATCAACAAACCAGTGAAAGGGTCCGGCTGCCAACGGCTGTAGTCGATCTGCCAACCACCCTGCTCGATCCGCTGCGGCAATTGCTGCGCATCAAATTGAATCTGCGCACGCCCCAGTGCTGCATCATGCGCCGCCACTGCGCGCATCCAGCAGCCCAATGCTGCCACCGGAATATCCCAGCCCGTGGCCTCGTGCAGCAGCGTGGCGGCATCTTGACCACGCCGCGTGCCACCGGCCAAACCGTCTAGGCGCGCGCCGTTGGCGTCAGATTCCAATACCCATGTTTGGGCGGTGATGGGCGCTGTGAGTTGCAGATGCAGTTGGCCTGCGCCCTGCGTCCACTCAAACCGCCCGCTGCCGGCATCCTTGCCATTGCTGATCGCCATGCGCCCCGCCATGGCCCAACCCGGTTGCAGGCAATCGCCGGCATCCAAACCCAAGGCATGACGACGTTGCTGCTGTGCGGTCTGCGCAGCAGCGCTGCTTGGCACCGGCGCAGGCGGCAGTTGCAGGGTCTGGCAACCGCTCAACGTGAACACCAACAAGGCTGCATACACGCCATGCCTCACGCGCCCACCTCGTGCAGGGCGCGTTGCAGCGCGCGGCTCTCGGGGTCAAGCTTGCGCGCAGCGTCAAAATATTTGCGCGCTTCATCTTTTTGCCCCAGCACCCACAGCACTTGCCCCAGATGGCTGGCGATGTCGGGGTCTTTTTGCAATGCGTACGCGCGGCGCAAGTGCGGGAGCGCCTCGCGTGCCTTGCCCAACCGGAATAACACCCAGCCGTAGCTGTCGATGATGGCGGCGTTGCTGGGGTCGGCAACCCGCGCGCGGTCGATCAATTCCAAGGCTTCGCGATAGCGCTGGGTGCGATCGGCCAAGGTGTAGCCCAAGGCGTTCAGCGCGGCCACATTGTCTGGCGATATCACCAAGATGCGGCGTAAATCGGCTTCGGCTTTACCGATGTCATCCACGCGCTCCCACATCAGCGCCCGCGCATACAGCAGCTCCAGATTGTCGGGCAATGCCGCCAATCCACGCGCATAGGCATCGCGTTCGGCACTGGCATCTTTGTCTTTTTGTCGCAGCTCGGCCTCGAGCAGATAGCCATCGCGACGATCTTCCTCGCGCAGCGCCGCATCCGCCTGTACTGCGTGCAAGACATCAAAGGCCTGTGGCTTACGCTGCATGGCATGTAACACACTGGCGGTACGCATCCGCGCCACGCCCTGCGCTTGCTGGCCGGGCACATTGGCGTACCAGCTCAAGGCCTCGTCGTAGCGTTCCAGCGATTCGGCCAATTGCCCCAGCAGCAGACGTCGTGACGGACTGGGCTCGGTGGCCCCTTGCCGCACTTCTGCATACAACGCGGCCAAGCCGACTTTGTCTTTGGCTGCATCCAATAGCGCCGCGCGTTGTGCGTAACTGGCATCGTCCTGAGCCCCTTGCGCCAGCACTTGCGCGGCTTTGCTGGTATCGCCCAGGGCCGCATATTCACCCGCCAATGCCCAGCGCAAACTGGCAACCTGCTTGGCGGCATCTTCGAGGTTGACCAAGACTGCGCGGGCTTGCTCGGGCTTGCCGGCTTCACGCAGTAGCTGCGCCCGCAGCAGCGCCACTTTGGGCTCCGCCGGGAACCGCGCCACTACTTGCTGGATCACTGCATCCACCAATTTTGGCCGTTCCAACCGTTGCGCCAGCCCGCCCACGCTGAGCCATGCCTGCAAGTCATTGGGCAAGCCGCCCTGCTTGATGACCTCGCCCAGCAGTTGGATCACCAAATCCGGCTGCTTGCCCACCGCACCGGTCAGCGCGGCCAGCCCGGCGCGCCAGCCATTGGGTGTCGCCAGTAGCGCGTCCAATTCGCGCTGGGCTTGGCGTTTTTGCCCGCTGCGCAAGGCCAAGCTAGCCGCCACCATATGCCCGGAAAGACTGGTCTGCGGCGCCAATGCTTGCCACATGGCATACGCCTGCCGGGCCAGCGCATCGTTGTCTGCCAACAGCGCGATACGGGTGGCGCGTTCGGCCAACACTGGGTCTTGCGCGGCGCGGGCGGCATCCAGGTAGTGGCGGGCGGCATCCGACAATTGCCCGCTTTGCAAGGCAAATTCGCCAGCCAAACTGGCCTGTAGCGGATCCACCGGTGCCGCCGCCAGTGTTGGCGGCGTTGCTGGTGTTGCCGCCACCATCGGCAAGCTAGCGGTAAGGGCCGCGGCGAACAATACCGCACGCAGGCCAAGGTGTTGCAGGATGGGCATGGAATGGGCCGGTACAATGGTGGGTCTGGCCCGCAGCTTAGCGCAGGTGCCTGAATGAATCCGCCCCCATCTCTCGCCTCGCCATCACTCTTCACCACCCCATGAGCTTGTACGTCCTCGGCATCAACCATCAAACCGCGCCGGTTGCCCTGCGCGAAAAGGTGGCGTTCGCCAATGACGCACTGGCACCGGCGCTGGCATCGTTGCGGGCCTTGCCCGATGTTCACGAGGCGGTGCTGCTGTCCACCTGCAACCGCACAGAACTGTATGCGCATGCCGACGGCGACGGGCACAATTTGGCCGAATGGCTGGCCGCGCACCCTGATGCCGGCAGCGATCTGCACGCCTATTTGTACCGTCATCACGACGTCGATGCGGTGCGGCATCTGTTTCGCGTGGCCAGTGGGCTGGATTCACTGGTGCTGGGCGAACCGCAGATCCTCGGCCAAGTCAAGCAGGCGTGGGGTGCATCACGCGAGGCCGGTGCCCTGGGTGGGCAGCTGGATCGTTTGTTTCAGCACGCCTTTGCTACCGCCAAACGCGCGCGTACCGACACCCAAATCGGCGCCAATCCAGTCTCCGTTGCTTCCGTTGCGGTGCGCTTGGCGCAAGAAAATTTTGCCCGCCCGGACACCTCCACGGTGCTGCTGATTGGTGCGGGTGAAACCATCGAGTTGGCGGCACGGCATTTGGTGGATGCCAAGGTGCAACGGCTCCTCATCGCCAATCGCACCTTGGCGCACGCGCAAGCGCTTGCCAGCCGTCACGGCGGCATCGCCTTGCCGCTGGCTGAGTTGGATAAGCATCTGGCCGAAGCCGATGTGGTGATTTCTGCCACTGCGGCGCGTGTGCCCGTATTGCATCGCCAGCAGGTGGAACACGCACTGCGTCTGCGCAAACATCGACCGATGTTGTTGCTGGATTTAGCGGTGCCGCGCGATATCGCCAGCGATGTCTCGGGCCTACGCGATGTGTTTTTGTATACCGTCGATGATCTGGAACGCGCGATCGAGGACAACCGCCGCAGCCGCCGCGAAGCCGCACAACAGGCCGAGGCCATCATCGAAATCCAAACGGCGCGCTTCATCGAACAATGGCAGGCCGGCAGCCGCCAGCAATCCCTGTTGCAACTGCGCGCCCACGGCGAAGCGGCGCGCGCCGAGGCGTTGGCCAAAGCCAAGCAACACCTCGCCACCGGCATGCCCGCCGAACAAGCACTGGAACTCTTGGCACACACCTTGACCAATCGCTTATTACACGCCCCCACGGTGGTCCTGCGCGAAGCCGCCCGCAGCGGCGACACCGACATCACCCGCGCTGCGGAAAAATTATTTCCCAGCACCGACACAGGCCATCACGACGCATGACCCCTGCCCTGCGCCGCAAATTGGAAGCGCTGCTAGAACGCCGCGAAGAAGTAGAACGTTTGCTTGCCGACCCAGCCGTGGCCGCCGACCAGACCCGCTTTCGCAATCTTTCGCGTGAATTTTCCAGCTTGCAGCCGGTGGCCGATGCCTTGGCCGCTGAAGCCCAAGCACGTGCGGATCTGGCGACCGCGCAAGCCATGCGCAATGACCCGGAACTGCGGGCGTTGGCCGAGGATGAAATCGACACCACCAATGCCCGTCTTGCTACATTGGAAGGCGAATTATTGGCGCAATTGATCCCGAAAGACGCGCGTGACGATGGCGGTTTGTATCTGGAAGTCCGCGCTGGCGCTGGCGGTGATGAAGCCGCGATTTTTGCCGGCGATTTGTTTCGCATGTACACCCGCTATGCCGAAACCCAGGGCTGGCGGATCGAGGTGGAATCAGCCAACCCCGGCGAACACGGCGGCTACAAGGAAGTCGTGGCGCGGGTGGAAGGCGCGGGCGCGTATGCCAAATTGAAATACGAATCCGGCACCCACCGCGTGCAGCGCGTGCCCGCCACCGAATCGCAAGGCCGCATCCATACCTCCGCCGCCACGGTAGCCATCATTGCGCTGGAGGCCGGCGAGGACAGCACCATGGTGATCAACCCTGCGGATTTGAAGGTGGATACCTTCCGCTCATCCGGTGCCGGCGGGCAACACGTCAACAAAACCGAGTCGGCCATTCGCATCACCCACGTCCCCACCGGCGTGGTGGTGGAATCGCAAACCGAGCGCAGCCAGCACGCCAACCGCGACAAGGCGATGAAACGCCTGCAGGCAATGCTGGTGGAAGCCGAGATCGAAAAACGCGCCGCCGCCACCGCGGCCGAGCGCAAATTGCAGGTCGGCAGTGGCGACCGTAGCCAACGCATCCGTACTTACAACTTCCCGCAGGGCCGCATCACCGACCACCGCGTGGAAGGTCTGACCCTGTACGACCTGCCCCACATCATCGAAGGCGCACTGACGCCATTGATCACCCGCCTGCAACAAGAACAACACGCCGAAGCGCTGGCACAACTGGCGCGCGAAGGATGACCTTGATGATCACGATTTCCCGCGCCGGCCCGGCCGACCTGGATGCGCTTGCACAACTGTTTGATGCCTACCGCCAGTTTTACGGCCAGCCCTCCGATATCGAACGCGGCCGCAAATGGCTGCGTGAACGGCTACGGTTTGGCGAATCCATGGTGCTACTGGCACACCAAGCAGCCAATGCAGTGGGCTTTGTCCAGCTGTACCCGATGTTTTCATCGGTGCGCACGGCGAAGACGTGGATCCTCAATGATTTGTATGTGGATGCCGGCGCGCGTCGCAAGGGTATCGCCCGGCAATTGCTGCAAGCCGCCGCCGACTTTGCCAAAACCGACGGTGCCGTTGGTATCGCATTGGAAACCAACACCGACAACACCGCCGCACGCGCCCTGTATCGCGCCGCCGGCTGGCGCGAAGACGCCACGCAGTGGTATTCGCTCCGTTTTGAACCGGGCCTGCACTAAGCGGGGCTGACACAGCGTGCAACTCGTGCAGCGTGTGCGGCGGCGTTCTACACTCGACCCACCACGGCTTCACAAGGATTCTTAGGATGTCGATCGACGCCACTCTGCGGTTACTCAGCAAGGCCAGCGGCCTGACCGTCACCGACCTTGCTACCGCCATTCCCAAGGCCGGCATCAACACCGTCAATGCCTGGCTGAAAGGCGACAAGGTCCCCGGCAAAGAGCAAATCGACGCACTGGCGCGCACCTTTGGCGTGCCCGCCGGTGCGCTGCTGGCGGAAATCGCCACCACCCTCGACCCTGCACGCAGCAAGGGCGAGCATGCACTGCTTGCTGCTTACCGCAGCCTCAATACCCGCCAGCAAGGCGCACTGCTGGAAGTGGCACGCAGCATGCAACCTGCACCACCTGTCGTACGCCGGCGGAAACCGGCATGAGCAAGCTCAAACGCGCCCAGTACGACGCCTTGTTAGAACCGCTTCAGGTTCAACTAGCCAACGCCGCACGCTGGTTGCAGCACAGCGGTCGCCGCTTGGTGGTGGTGTTTGAGGGCCGCGACACCGCCGGTAAAGGCGGCGTAATTCAAGCCATACACGAACACATCAACCCACGCCAATGCCGGGTTGTTGCGCTGCCAAAACCCAGCGAGCGTGAAGCCAGTCAGTGGTACTTCCAGCGTTATGCGGCGCACCTGCCGGCCGCAGGGGAAATTGTCTTGTTCGACCGTAGTTGGTACAACCGCGCCGGGGTTGAAAAGGTGATGGGTTTTGCCAGCGATGCGCAAGTGGCGGCCTTTCTCAACGCCACCCCGGCATTTGAAAAACAATTGATCGATGACGGCATCTTATTGTTCAAATACTGGCTGTGCTGCGACCAAGCAAAACAGGAAAAGCGGTTTGCCGACCGCCGGCAAGACCCGCTCAAAGGCTGGAAACTCTCACCCATCGACTTGGAAGCGCGTAGCCGCTACCGCGCCTATACCGATGCCCGCGAAGCCATGCTGAAAGCTACCCACACGGCGCATGCACCGTGGACCTTGGTGGATTTCAATGATCAAAAATTAGGCCGGCTGACCTTGATCCAAGATTTACTGGATCGGCTTCCCGACACCCGTATTGATGCCCCTGACATGACCCTGCCACCGTTGCCAGGCAAGCCACTGCGCGAGCACTACAACGTGCTGCAACCCATCCCCACGCTCAAGGTTTGACCACAGCGGCCGGTGCCACGACCACCGGTGGCCACGGCAAGCCCACTTGTTTGACCAAGGCGGCATAGCGCGGATCGTTGCGATAGCGCAACAGCATCGCGTCATACAACAAGGCTTGCATGCCCGGGTCGCGCGCATTCCATGCTTGTTCCAACCACTTGAACATTGCATCCGGCTCACCACGCACCGCATACACCTGCGCAATCTGGAACGCCCAACCTTCGGCATGCTGCTGGATGCCTGCCTGCAACCGTGCATCGGCCTCGGCGCGGTCGGTACCAATCTGCGCTGCCAGCGCCAAGGCAAAATCCTGCCACGGGCCGGCAGGCTCGGCCTTTGCGGCGGCTTGTGCTGCCTGCGGATCTTTACGCAGCACCTCGATCATGGCGAGCAGGTGATGGTTGTAGATCGCGCTAGGCTCTAGCTCGATCGCCTTGGTAATGGCATGGTGGGCCTCATCCAGCCGCCCCAGCGGCATCAGATACGCCACCAGCCAGCGATACCAATTGGCATTCATGGGGTCAAGCTTGATCGCACGCCGGGTCAGCTCCACTGCCTGCGTCAAATCCCCCTGACTGGCGCGTGCCACCCCCAATTGATACAGCGCATCGCCATCTTCCGGGGCCAAGGCCACCGCTTTGCGCAGCTCGGCCTCACCGTCCTTCCAGTTGAAATCCCGCAACATCAGCAACCAGCCACGCGCCACATGCGGGGCGGCTAAAGCGGGTGCCAATTGCATCGCCTTGCTCACCGCGGCATCGGCCTCGGCAAAAAAATCATCGGCCTGTTTGCCGGTCAACCCGCCCGACACCGCATCGATCAAGGTGCGCGCCTTCATCGCATAGGCCAGCCCATAATTGGGGTCCAGCCGGAGGGCCGCGTCGTACAGGCGCACCGCCGCTTCGGTATCGCCGCTGGAATGCGCCTTCAAATACAGGTTGTAGGCCTCCAAATTGCCGCTGGGCGGGCGGTCGCCCTGCTGCGCTTGCACGGGGGCCGGCTGTAATTTTGCCTGCAAGGCCTGCGCCACCTGCCCCACGATTTGGTCTTGCAGCTTGAACAAGTCGGTATAGGGGCGATCATAACTTTCTGCCCACAGCGTGCTGCCATCGGCGGCTTTGATCAGGCTGGCACTGATACGCACGGTATTGCCCGCACGCCGCACACTGCCTTCCAACAAATGCGCCACGCCCAGCTTGCTGGCAATGGCTTGACTGTCGTCCTTGCTGTCGCGGAACTGGAACGAGGAATTGCGCCCAATCACGCGCATCCCTTGCAGCCGTGAAAGCGCGATGATGAAGCCTTCCGACAAACCGTCGGAAAAATATTGCTGCTCTTTATCGCCGCTTTCGTTGTCGAACGGCAGCACCGCGATGGAGTTATCGCTGGCCGATGCGGCTATCGGCGTGCGCGCTTCAGGTTTGTGCTCGATCAGCCGATCGGTGAGCAGCAACACCACCGCGATGGCCAGCACCCCGATGATGATCAAGTCGGTTTTGCGATGCGATTGGTTGGCGCGCGCCTCTGGAGCGATCTCGCTTTCGCGCTTGATGCCTTCTGAGGTCAGCTCGAAAAACCAAGAAAACGCGACCCACAGCGGGAAGCCAATGGCGCTTGCAATCAAAAACCAACGGGTCGTAGCCTCAGGGGCACCCACTTCCGGCCCGATTTGCGCAATGCCTTGCGCCAATGCCCATACCGCGCCGATGTATAACACCATCGCGCGCAAGACATTACGACGCTTGAGCTCAGCAATGAACGTACCCACCATGCCCTGTCCGGATCCGCCCCCTGCGGTGAATGTGCATCCTCAGGCTGACCACGCCTGCCCTGCCTTCACGACCCCCCCCACTGCCGTCCTTCAGTAAAACGGGATAGGCCCTCATCACAGGACAGCAGCCGCGGGAAACACCCCCTACATCACTGGGCAGCAGGCCCACCAAAGCTGGCAATGTCCTGCTCCAGCATACTGGCCGTGACCGGGCCGGTGTATTTGCGCGCCAAACGGCCATCTGGCCGAATCAGCCAACTGGTGGGCAAGCCACGCGGTGCGCCAAAATCTTGGGGCGGTGTGTAGATGTCGATCCGTGCAATTGGATAGGTCACCGGACGCGCCGCCATGAAGGTGCGCAACGCCTCAACGGTGGTGTCCTCATAGGCCAAACCAATCACCGAGATGTGTGGCCGCAACGCCGCCAATGCCGAGAGTTCCGGCATTTCCTGCAGGCAAGGGCCACACCACGTCGCCCAATAATTGACGATCACCCATTTGCCACGTTGCTGCGCCAGTGTCCATGTTGCGCCGTCCAGCGTCTTGACTTGCAACGTGGGTTGCTGCGGGTTTGCAGGGGGTGTTGCGCCTGCCGCCGGGGCGGGTGCGTTAGGGGGGGGCGCGACCGGCGCGGGCGGCTGCGGCTGACAGGCACTCATCAGCAATACCAGTGGCAGTGCAGTCGCAGCGCTACGCAAATCGAGCATCTTCATTCCTCCCAGACCCCTGCATACACACTGGCAACCGGCTCTTGCAACATGGCCAACAACGGCGTGCGCAAGTCTGTCATCGTTGCCGCAACGGCGTTGCCCAAGGCATCCGCCGTGTTATCCCCGGTCGTTGGGGGTGTGGTTTCAGATAGCGGAATGCGTAATTGCGCGGTTTCGTAAAGCTCCGCCAAACACACATCTTGCAAGTCGCGCGCCAGCAACCAATGCCCACTTTCGGTGCGCTGCACAACGTGGATATGCATCATCTTGCCCAGCAGGTCTTGCACCATGCTGTCGGTCAAACTGGGTTCCAGCTGCCGCAACTGCTCGGCTGACAAACCCTTGCCGCTGCTGCGGGCCTGCTGAAAACGTCCCAGCATGCGCAGCAGACCAAACAATTCATGCCCATGCGGTAATCGCAAGGCTTTGGGTTGGTAGCGATATGCCGACATCGATGAGGCAAACGAAGCACCCAATAGAACCGAGACCCAACTGAGGTAGATCCACAACATGACGATGGGAATCAAGGCCACCGCGCCATAAATTTTCTGGTAGGAATCAAAACTGCCCAGATACAGCCCCAGCCCCGACTTCACCCCTTCAAACACCAACATCGACAACAAGCCACCTGCGAACGCATGCCGCCATTGCACGGTGCGATGCGGCACCAACTTGAATACCGCTGCAAACGCAATCAATTCAATCACCATCGGCGCTACGCGCAGGATCAAGGCCTCCAGCCAGCGCCCAGCCAAAGTTTCAAAAATCGCCAATGCAAACAGGCGCGTGGACAAGGCCAGACTGGTGGCCGCCACCAAGGTACCCAAGGTCAACACCGTCCAGTACACCAAAAAACGGCCGATCTTCGGCCGCGCCGTGGGCACCCGCCAGATGCGGTTGAAAATGGCTTCCACGCTATTGAGGGTGACCAGCAACGAGATGATCAACGCCAACGCGCCGGCGGTGGTCAGCTTGCTGGTATTGGCAGAAAAATCGGTCAGATAGCTCGAAATAGCCTGCGCCGCACGTGGCACAAAATTAGCCAGGATATACGCGGTAAGTTGGTCGCTCCACGCATCGAACATTGGGAACGCAGACAGCACCCCAAACACAACCATTGCCAATGGCGCTAATGCAAACGCGGTGGTGTAAGACAGCGCACCCGCCGATTCAAACAAGCGGTCGTCTAAAAACCGACGCAGGACAAAACGGCCAAAGCTGCCGGCTCGCGCCGGATCGCGCAGGCGCTCACTCCATCGGTATAGCGAATCCAAAGGCTCCATTGTTGACAGCGTAACCGATGCCGCAGGCACGCTGCATCGCCTATGCTTCCCTCTTCCCCGCACAGTGACAGGCGCATGTCCGAAATTTTGGTGCTGTACTACAGCCGTGGTGGCTCAGTGGCGCGGTTGGCGCGCCAGATTGCGCGCGGCATTGGCGAGGTGGAGGGCATGCAGGCCCGCCTACGCAGCCTGCCCCCGGTGGCACCCGTCACCCAAACCGCCACCCCGCCCGAACCCGAAGACGGTGCGCCGTATGTTGAAAAGCGCGACCTCGCCGACTGCGCCGGCTTGCTATTGGGCAGCCCAACGCGGTTTGGCAATATGGCCGCGCCGATGAAGCATTTTTTGGACACCTTGGGTGCGGAATGGGCCAGCGGCACGCTGGTGGGCAAGCCTGCAGCCGCCTTTACCTCCACCGCCACCATGCACGGCGGGCAGGAATCCACCCTGCTGACCATGCTGGTGCCATTGCTGCACCACGGCTGCGTGATTGCTGGCATTCCGTTTACCGAAAGCGCGCTCAATACCACCCGCAGTGGCGGCACCCCGTATGGTGCCAGCCATGTGGCGGGCGTTGCCGATGATCCCGAATTGAGCGATGACGAAGCCCAGCTTGCACGCGCGCTGGGGCGCCGGGTGGCTACGCTTGCCAAGCGGCTGCACGCATGAATCCCACCCGTTATCTGGCAACGGCATTATTGGTACTGGCGGGCGTGTACGTTGCGTGGGCGCTGCAACATCCACACCCCCTTGCCGGGTTACTGGCGTTTGCGGCCCCCCCCGCGTTGCTGGCCATCGGCGCACTGCGCACATGGCCGCGCATCGGTTTTATCGCCTCGGTCTTTGCCCTGCTGTGGTTTAGCCATGGAGTGATGCTGCTATGGGCAGATCCCGCAGCGCGCGGCTGGGCCGCCACCGAAACTCTGCTTGCGTTGGTGGTCATCCACGCCGCCTGTCTCCCCGGCTATCGCGCCCGTCGCACCAAACGCCAAGAGCAACAATGAGCACCGATCCCCGCATGACCGGGCTGGCCCAAACCGTCGTCGCAACCGTGCATGCCGGCGCACGTGCCCTACGCGATGGCGACCCGCGCCGCGCCGAGGGCTTACTTTTGCAAGCCTGCCAGCAAGCCCCCACACATCCCGAGCCACTGCGCTATCTGGCCATCGTGCAATTGCAAACCCGGCGTGCGGCGCTGGCCCAAGCCAGCCTGCAGCAGGCACTCCATCTCCGCCCCGACGATGCCCAATTGCATAGCGACCTGGGTAGCGCGCAGGCAGCATTGGGCGATATCGACGCCGCCCTGGCCAGTTGGCAACACGCCACTACCCTAGACCCCAAACATGCGATGGCGTGGTTCAACCTGGGCCGCAATCATCAGCAACTGGGCGATACAAACGCCGCGATTGCCGCCCTCAGCCAAGGCGTTGCACTGGCCCCGCAAGCCCTGCCGCCCAGGATTTTGCTGGGCGATGCATTGGTGCATGCTGGCCGCTTTGACGAGGCGGCACAGCACTATCGTGCCGCGCTGGCTTTGCATCCGGCCTCTGGCGATGCGTGGCGGGGGCTGTCCAACATCAAGACCGTGGCACTGACCGAGACCGATGCCAGCGCCCTGCGCACGCAATTGCAGCGGCGTGAGAGTGCCGATACCGACAAAGTTGCGATGGGGCATGCGCTGGGTAAATTGGAAGAAGACCGGGGCCAGCACAGCGCCGCACTGGCCGCATTTTCCGCGGCGAACGCGCTGCAACATCGGCTGACACCGTGGAGCGCAGGCGCCTTCACGCGCTTTGTGGAGCAGGCCTTGGCCGTCAGCCAACAGCTGCCCGCACCGGTGGATCCGCGCTTGGGCGAGGAGGTCATTTTCATCGTCGGGCTACCCCGCTCGGGCTCGACCTTGTTCGAGCAAATCCTCGCTGCACACCCTGATGTGGAAGGGGCCAGTGAACTGCCGGATTTAGGCATCGTGCTGCAACAAGAATCACAGCGGCGCGGCATGCCGTACCCGCAATGGGTGCCGCAAGCCAGTGCGCAGGATTGGCAGCGCCTTGGCCAGGCCTACCTGCAGCGTACTGTACGCTGGCGCAAACATCGCCCGCGCATGACCGACAAGCAACCGGACAACTGGAAGCACGCCGGCATCCTGCGTGCCATGCTCCCCGGTGCCACGGTGATCGAGACACGCCGCGACCCGCTGGAAACCGCGTGGTCGTGCTTCAAGCAACAGTTCTACAGCCAGCCACATTTCGCCAACACCCTGGCCGATATCGCAACTTACATGCAACGCTGCCAGCATGCGATGGAGCGCTATCGCGAACGCGACCCGACCCGCATCCATTTGCATCATTACGAAGCCCTGCTGGATGCACCAGAAGCGCAGATCCGCGCACTATTGACGCATTGCGGGCTGACTTTTGATCCGGCGTGCCTAGCCTTCCATCAAAGTCCTCGCAGCGTGCGCACCGCCAGCGCCGCGCAGGTGCGGCAACCACTCCGCGCTGCCAGCCGAGCATTGGCCTATGGTGCCTTGCTCAACCCATTATTGGCACTACTTGAACAGGCATTTCCGTTGCTGTAAGTGCGCCTGTTTTGGTGGAAAATAGGCACATGGACAATTTACTGATCGTCACCACCGGCGGCACCATCGACAAGATCTATTTCGACGACAAGTCGGACTATCAAATCGGTGACCCGCAAATCGGCATGATTCTGCGCGAGCTGGGCGTGACGTTTCGCTTCAATGTGATCCCAATCCTGCGCAAGGATTCGCTGCACATCAACGACGCCGACCGCGAATTGATTCGCGCCACGATTGCCGCGCAACCCACCCGGCATGTGTTGGTGACCCACGGTACCGATTCGATGGTGGCCACCGGCAAAGTGCTGCAAAGCATTCCCGACAAGACCATCGTGATGACCGGTGCACTCAGCCCGGCGCGCTTTCGCGGGTCAGATGCCGAGTTCAACATCGGCTGCGCGATTGGCGCCGTGCAATCACTTCCCCGTGGCGTGTATATCGCCATGAACGGGCGCATCTGGGATCCACTGAACGTGCGCAAGAATGTGGACGCCAACCGTTTCGAAGCATTGGGCTAAGCACCGCTGCCGCAACACATGATCCCGCCAACTGGCGGGATCATTCAGTGACTGCACGCGGCATACGCCCAAAAAAGAACCCCGGCCGAAGCCGGGGTTGAAGATCAACACGTTTGCTTGAGAATTGGATCAGTTGGTGCCCGAAGACAGCACCACGCCCGAGAAGGTCGAATACGCGCGCACCTTGATGTAGTAGGTGGTGGCGGTGCTCGGGGTCAGGGTGCAGGTCTCGCTGTTGCCGGTCTTGTACGGACGGCAGGTGTAGCTGGAGGTCGTCGGCGCGGAACCCGCGCGCACGTACAGGTCGGCGTCACCGGTGCCGCCGGCGATCGAGATCGTCACGGTTTGCCCGGCAGCCACGGCCTCGGTGTAGGTCGAAGACCAGTTGCCGGTGCTGACGGTCGGCAGGTTGACCGAGGAGCTGCCACCGCCGCCGCCACCACTGCCGGCGGTGTAGTCACCCACCAGGCTGACACCGGAGAATGCCGAGTAGGCCTTCAACCGCACGTAGTAGGTGCCGGCCGTGGGGCTGGCGATGGTGCAGCTCTCGGCATTGCCGGACTTGTACGGACGGCAGTCGTAGCTGCTGTCGGTCGGGGTGCTGCCCGCCTTGACATACATGTCGGCATCACCAGTGCCGCCCGACATGTTGAAGGTCAGGTTGGTGGCACCCGCCGGCACGGCCAGCGTGTAGACCACATCGCTGCCGGTTGCCGCGCTGATGCCGGACACCGTGGTGCCCTTGGTCAGCGGGCCACCGGTGGTGGTGCCACCACCGCCGCCACCGCCGCCACCGCCGCCGCCCGAGCAGGACACCCCCACCGCGCTGAACGCGCTGGTGACATCGGCCTTGGTGTAACCCAAGTCGGTGGCCGCCGTTTCCACGCCGCATGCGCCCTGGTTGAAGGTGCTGCTGGCCGTCCAGTAGTTGGCATTGGCACGGGCAAACACCTGGAAGGCCTTCTTGGTATCCCAGCCGGACTTCTTGGCCAGGGTGCAGAACGCCTTGTTATAGACACCGGAGGTGTAGTGCACGTCCATGCTGCTGGTGTAGTTGGC
>NZ_DAOOUM010000003.1:19592-22050 GCF_035369645.1 Thermomonas sp.
GGGCCGGTACCCACCAGCGTGTGCTGGAGGTTGTCCCACTTCTTGATGACCTGCCCATTCACGGCGTCGATGATCACGATCGGGCGGGTCGGCTTGCCACCGGCCAATGAATCGGCGTAGAAGGTGACGGCATAGGCCAGGTGACCCTTGCCAGCGTCATCAATGAAGATGACCAGATCAGACTTCTCGTTGCGGCTCTGCATCCCGGCAATGCCGTTCCCCAGCGCAGCGCGCTTGCCGGCAACCAAGGCTGCGGCACTGTTGAAGGCCGGCTTGGTGGTACTGATATCGCGCTCCAATCCGGACACATAACTGCCGAACATGCCGCGGACATTGCCCGCGCCATCTTCACTGACGGCCACCCCTTGGCCGTAGACCGGAATGCCACGCCATGCTTGGTCATAGCGATAGTTGCGCACACCGCGATCGGCACGCGTGCTGCGCATCAACAGGGTGTTGCTGGCATCAGCACCCATGAACTGCTCATGGCGGCGGTGCGCAGTTGCGGCAATACCTTGAGTGGCCGACAACGACCGGTATTGCTGCTGCAACTGATTGAGATTGCGCTGATGTAGATCTGAACGGTTGGCAGCTTGGGCACCGACTGCGGAAAGCGAGAGCAGGATGGCGGCACTTAGCATGCTGGTGCTACGAAAGCGATTCACTTGGCATTACCCCTGGGTTGTTGGTTGAGTTTCCGCATCTGCGGTTTCGAACGAAACAACGACATCTAGCCTGCGTGCCCCTAGCGTGAATCGCCATGTTTTGCACATCAGACAGCGCCCTGAACCTGAACGGTGTCGAAAGCGATGGCGGACATTCCGACGCATTGACGGCAAAGTCAAGAACCATGCGTTATGTCACAATAACCAAAAGTTATTAAATGCAGAAATCACTTGTAAATCAGTCACTAAAGCAACTATTTTTCTGTTATTAAGACGCCATCACAAAAGTGAACTGGGTCACATCGGACTCGGATGCCGCACCGCAACATCAATGTGCGCTGCCGAAATTTGTCAGCTTGTGACAATTCGCGCCCGGGAAATTGGTCACAGCAGCAAGAGTGCGTTCATGCTCTGCCACTGCTCAGCGAATCACCAAAATCGCTCAGGCAATCGGCTTTACGCCCCGCGTTGTTCTGCCATGAAGCAACAAACCCCGACGCTTGTCGGGGTTTGTTATTGCTGGCGGGCCCACGATCGAGCTGCCCTGTTTTGCTCAAGCACGGATCAGATCAGGCGCACTTCACACCCACTGCAGTAAATGCCGCAGTCACGCTGGCCTTGGTGTAACCCAACGCCGTAGCGGCCTTTTCGACCCCACACGCGCCTTGGTTGAAGGTACTGCCAGACGTCCAATAATCGCGATTGGCACGCGCAAAGACTTGGAACGCTTTCTTGGTGGTCCAGCCCGAGGTCTTGGCGAGCAGGCAGAATGCCTTGTTGTAAACGCCGGAGGTGTAGTGCACGTCCATCGTGCTCTTGTACTTGGAGGCGTTATCGATCGAGCCACCGTCCTGCGGCGGGTTGCACATATAGCGCAGCGCACCCGTGCTCTTGAATATCTGCGCGCCCACCAACCAGTCATTGCTGCCGTGGTCGTAGTACTCGGCAGCCTCGCCAGCCATATCCGAGAAGGCTTCGTTCATGCCACCCGACATGCCCGAATAGGTCAACCCCGAATTTTGTTCGGTGAATCCGTGCGAGACCTCATGCGATGTCACATCCAAGCTGACCAGTGGATAGAACGTGCTGGCACCATCACCAAAGTACATCGCGGTACCGTTCCAAAACGCATTTTCATAGCTGGTCTTGTAATGCACCTTCATCACCAGCTGGATGGTCAGCGGCTTCTGTCCCATATAGGCGTTGTACATGCCGAAAATGACACTGCCAAAACGATGCGCGTCATTCATCGGTGAATAGGCACCATTGATCGACTTCACGGTATTACGCGGGCAGGCAAACGAAAACGCGGTGCTGCCGGCAGTGCCGCCGTTGAGGTTGACGGTCTTGACCTGGGTATTACTGAGCGAACACGTGGTGCCGCTCTTGGTGACATCCAGATACGGGTGGGTGGTGGTGTTGCTGCCGTATTCATACTTGCCGGTCTTGGCATTGCCCCCGGGGCCGGTGCCGATCAAGGAGCCGGTCTGCAGGTTTTCCCACTGCTTGAGCACTTTTCCGCTGCGCGCATCCACCATGACGGTGGGGCGCGTTGCGCGCCCGGCCGCCTGCGCATCGGCAAAGTAGCTGACCTTGTACGCAAGGTGCCCCACCCCGGCATCATCGATAAATACCACGACATCGCTACTTTCATTGCTGGTCAGCATCCCGGCGATGCCATTGCCCAACCCAGCACGCTTGCCCACAACCAGCGCCTGCGCCGCAGTCATTGCCGGTCGCGTGCTGACGATGTCCTGATCCAAACCGGAGATCAGGTTGCCGAACATGGTGCG
>NZ_DAOOUM010000003.1:22150-56090 GCF_035369645.1 Thermomonas sp.
GAGATCGCGCTGTTGAAGATCGGTACGCGTTGCAGCTTGTGCACCTGCCGCCGTGAGCGATAGTGCGATGGCGGCGGCCAGCGTGTTGAGTGAGCAAAAACGGTTCATTCAAAATTTCCCCTAGGGTGCGTGGCTTGCCGCAACCGCGGCAAGGCGAGACATCGACATGCATCGAACGTTGCGCAGCCGGCAAACGCCAAAGCTCCCCTGCGGTGACCCGCTGCGTGGCAACGTGCTGTTATCGCTGACAGACCCCATGTCCGGAAGCGATGCAGGATCTTCACGCGCAGCCCAGGGATTTGGTCAAAAACCATTTGTTATTCGCACATGAAAATATGGAATAAAGAAGACATGCCTCGCATCGGCATTGGCGATCCACGGGGATGCGGCAATCGTGCAATGCAGCAAAACATGCTGTACACGACCTCAAATGACATGAATTCCTTGCATTGCACAAGTCTTCGGCGCTGACCCAATGGGTCATGTTGTGACCCGCGCCCCGCCAACGCGCCGCCATAGCGTCAGAACATCCCGGTTTCCAGCCTGGCCACATCGGACATCAGGCTTTGGTTCCACGGTGGGTCAAACACCAGCTCGATATCGGTATCGATCACTGTTGGGATTTGTTCCAGTTTGCTGCGCACGTCATCCACCAAGATATCGCCCATGCCGCAACCGGGGGCGGTTAGGGTCATGCGCACGCGCACCGCGCGGCCGCCCTCTTCGCGCTGGAACAGCTCGGCCACATACACCAACCCCAGATCCACGATATTGACCGGGATTTCCGGGTCAAAGCAGGTGCGCAGCTGCTCCCACACCACCCGCTCCACATCCGCATCGGTTGCGCCTTCCGGCAGCGACAGCGGCTCGACGGGGGGCTTGCCGATGGCATCGCCGTCTTTGCCGGCAATCCGCATCAGATTGCCTTCCACAAACACCGTCCAACTGCCGCCCAAGGCTTGGGTGATATAGCCCACGGTACCGGCGGGCAGGGTGACTTCGTCGCCCTGCGGAACCAGGACGGCGGCGCAATCGCGCTCAAAACGGACGGGTTCGCTGCTGCGGGAATACATGAAAGGGCCGGTCTGATTGAATCCGTACCATTCTAGTCCCAATCAGATTGCCCGTCAGCCACGGCAATGGGATGATCGACGGCTATTTGACCTTGATCAGCTGGCCGATGCCGTCTTCCCCTGCTCCGGATACGCAAGCGCGTAAGTACGCCCTGCCCTTATTGGCCTTGGGTACCACCGGGTTTGCCGCCGGCTGGATGTTGCTGGCGCTGACGCTAGATCGCACGTGCAGCTGGTTGGCGCCACTGGCCGCCTTGGACATGGTGCTATTGCTGCGCCTGAGCCGCTGGCCCGCCGGGGTTTCGCGCAGTGCTTGGTCAGCGGCGGCCACCGCCACCGTGATTGTGCTGGCCAATGGCCTGATTGCCGGCGGGCAAATGGGCAAATCGCTGGGAATGCGGCCGTGGGAGGCCGTGCTGCGGATTGGCCCAGATTTCGCGTGGCTGCTGGCGCAGATGGCCAATACCCATGTCGATGGGTTGTTCTACGCCGCCAGCGTGCTGCTCGCGGCATGGTGGGGTTTGAGGTGGGGCCTGAGGTGGCGGCTCAATGGCCGCCATCCAGCGCCTTCAACTCACTGACCAAGGTACTGGCAACGTCCGCCCCATCGCCATACAGCATGCGGCTGTTATCGGCGTAGAACAGCGCGTTTTCGATCCCGGCAAAGCCCGTGCCCTTGCCGCGCTTGATGATGATGGTGTTCTTGGAGTTCACCACATCCAGAATCGGCATGCCGTAGATCGGGCTGGCCGGGTCGGTCTTGGCCACCGGGTTGACCACGTCATTGGCACCGATCACCAGCGAAACATCGGTCTGCGCGAATTCGGGGTTGATATCGTCCATATCGGCGATCAGGTCATACGGCACGCCGGCCTCGGCCAATAGCACGTTCATATGGCCCGGCATGCGTCCAGCCACCGGGTGGATGGCGAATTTCACCTTCACCCCGCGCTCGATCAAACGCTGGCTCAGCTCCCAGATCTTGTGCTGCGCCTGCGCCACCGCCATGCCATAGCCGGGCACGATCACCACACGCTCGGCAAACGCCATCATCGCCGCCACGTCGGCAGCTTCGATGGGCTTCATCGAACCCCCGATTTCCTGCATCGCCGCCGAACTGCCGCCGAAGTTGGAGAACAGCACATTGCTGATCTTGCGGTTCATCGCCTTGGCCATCAGCCGGGTCAACAGCATGCCGGCCGCGCCCACCATGGTGCCGGCGATGATCAGCGCTTCGTTGCCCAGCACATAGCCTTCAAACGCTACTGCCAGCCCGGTGAATGCGTTGTACAGCGAGATCACCACAGGCATGTCGGCGCCGCCAATCGGCAGCGTCATCAACTTGCCCAGGCCCAGCGCCAGCAGGAAGAAGGCAATGATCCACGGCATCGCCAGCGTGGTCACCGCCATCACCCCACATACCACCGCCGCCAGCGCCACCAGGGCATTGAAATATTGCTGGCCCGGGAAGGTGTAGCGCTTGTCCATGCGCCCATCGAGCTTGGCCCAGGCGATGATCGAGCCGGTCAGCGACACCGCACCAATCAGCGCGCCCACCACCGCCAACACCAAGCCCAACTGCGAAGGTACCGGCGCACCGCCGGAAAACTTGACCAACTCCACCGCACCGATCGCCGCCGCCGAACCGCCACCCATGCCGTTGAACAGTGCCACCATCTGCGGCATGTCGGTGATCGCAACTTTCTTGCCCCAGACCCAGTTCAGGCCCACGCCAATCACGATCGCCACCAGCATCAACGCGATGTTGTGCAGCCCCGGCAGGAAAAAGGTGGCGACGGTGGCCAGCAACATGCCCACGCCCGCCCACTGGATGCCGCTGCGCGCAGTCTTGGGCGTACTCATCCGCTGCAAGCCAAGCAAAAACAGGGTGGCGGCAATGAAATAACTCAGTTTGACCAAGGTCAGAAGGCTGGCGTCACTCACTTGGCATCCCCTTTCTTGCTGGCCTTGAACATGTCCAACATGCGCTCGGTGACCACATAGCCACCGGCCGCGTTGCCCGCGCCCAGCAGCACCGCCACAAAGCCCAATGCTTGCTCCAGTGGGGTTTGCGCCTCACCCAGCATGACCATTGCACCAATCAACACGATGCCGTGGATGAAGTTGGAGCCCGACATCAAAGGCGTGTGCAAAATCACCGGCACCCGCGAAATGATCACATGGCCGGCGATACCCGCCAGCATGAAGATATACAGCGCCACAAACCCGTCGCCCACGATGCCGCTCCCCGTTGGTCTGCCTGCATCATAAACACGGCACGCGGCCAGATGTCACCCAATGCCATGTCAACCCGTATGCAGGCCATGCGTTTCCAGCATGACCGTGGCAATGTCGCCCGGCCAGCCATCGTGAATCCGCATGTTGCTGATGCCTACCGCTAAGCTTGGGCCCGTGACGACCCAGCCACAAACGCAAGCACCCCCGCCCGCAACTACGCTGGAGGCGTTTTTGCGCGGGGTGGAAGTGCGCGCGTTCCGGTTTGCCGAACTAGGCCTGCGCCACCGCGAGGATGCATTGGACGCGGTGCAAGACACCATGCTGAAAATGCTGACCTACCGCGAACACCCTGCAACCGAATGGAACCCGTTATTTTGGAGCATCTTGCGCAACAAAATGACCGATATGCAGCGGCGTAGCATGTTCCGGCTGCGCTGGTTGCTACCCGGGCAAGACCGCAACGGTGAACCGGTGGATTGGGCCGATGAAAGCCCCGACCCATCGCGTCGCCACGATAGCCGCGAGGCGTGGCAGGAAATCCGCGCCGCCTTGCGCGCGTTGCCGGCACGCCAGCGCGAAGCCTTCACCCTGCGCGTGCTGGAAGAACTCGATGTGGCCGATACCGCCCGCGTCATGGGCTGTAGCGAAGGCTCAGTGAAAACCCATTTGTCACGCGCACGCGAGGCATTGCAGAAACAACTGGAGGCGTTCCGATGAACGGGAACACAGATCATTTTGATAGCACCCTGCGCGCGCACCATGCCGCCGCACTGACACAGGTATCGCCGCAAGTGCAGGCGCAGTTGGCACAACGCCGCAATGCCGCTTTGCGCGGCACACCGGCCCGCCCGCGTCATGGCCTGCGCTATGCCGCGGCCAGTTTTGCCGCGGTGGGGGCACTGGCCATAGGTCTGCGCCTGTATGCCCCGCCCACACCCCCGCTAGCAACCGCCACATCCACCGCTGTGGTGACTCAGAACCATGCGCCGATACCGGCAATTTCGGGTACGGGTACGGGGACAACCACGGCTGCCGTCACGGCCGCCACCACGTCCACGCCATCACCATCTTCCGGCAGCAACCCGCTATTGGAAGAAGATCCCTCGTTCTACGCTTGGCTAAGCACCTCGGACGTGCCGCAGCTGGCCATGGAGTAAGTCATGACACGTCATTTTTCCGCTTGGTTCTTGCTGGCCGGTCTGGCCCTATCCCCGGTCATTGCGCAAGCGCAAGAGACCAAACCAGAAACCTTGCCCACATGGGAGCAGCTCACCCCCGCGCAGCGCGAGCTACTCATTGCCCCGATCCGCGAACGCTGGAACAGCGAACCCGAACGTCGCCCGCAATTCATGCGCTATGCCAAGCGTTGGAAAGAACTACCACCGCCGCAACGCGACCACGCCAGTCGTGGCATGGAGCGCTGGGAAACCATGAGCCCCGAGCAACGCGAACAAGCCCGCGCAGTGTTCCATTTTGTGCGCGGCATGGACAAAGACAGCCGCCGCGATTTTATGGACAAATGGCGCGCCATGACCCCGCAACAGCGCAGTGATTGGGCGAAGGCGCACCCGGTGCCAGAGCAAAAGAGCCATTAACATTCTCCTCGCTCAACTTCACAGGCCACGGACTGGCTGACTTGCCTGCGCCAGCATTCACCCTTGCGAAGCAGGTGCTGCGCGTTCTGGCCACACGGTTTTGGCCAGCAACTCATCGCCCCAATCAAAATGCAGCGCGCCATCTTTCAATAACAGGCTGACAAAGTTGAAGACGTTGCGGGCGTACATTTCGCTGGCGTGTTGGGCACCCATCGAGGCCAGGTTCAGCGGTCCGGCGATGGTGACGCCGGCGGACTCGATGGTTTGACCGGGTTGGGTCAGGGCGCAGTTGCCACCGGTTTCGGCGGCCAAGTCCACCACCACGCTGCCGGGCTTCATGCCGGCCACCATGGTGTCGGAAATAATTTTGGGTGCGGGCCGGCCGGGTACGGCGGCGGTGCACACCACCACGTCGATGCCTTTCAGGTGATCGGCCAGGCGTTGTTGTTGCAGTGCGCGCTCCTCGTCGGTCAGTGCGCGCGCATAGCCGCCTTCGCCGGTGGCGGACACGCCAAGATCCAGGAATTTGCCGCCCAGCGATTCAATCTGCTCGCGGGTTTCCGGGCGCACATCAAAGCCTTCCACCGCCGCACCTAGACGCTTGGCGGTGGCAATCGCCTGCAAGCCGGCCACGCCCGCGCCCACAATCAGCACCTTCGACGGGCGAATGGTGCCGGCCGCCGTGGTCAGCATCGGGAAAAAGCGCGGGGCCAGTTGGGCGGCGATCAGCACCGCTTTGTAGCCGGCCATGCCGGCCTGCGAGCTGAGCACGTCCATCGCCTGCGCGCGGGTGGTGCGCGGCAGTTTTTCCAGCGGGAAAGCGACAATGCCGCCGTGCTGGATCGCCTCGGCGCGGGCGGCATCGGCTTGTGGCTGCAAGCTGCCCACCAGCACCGCGCCCTGCTTCAACCCGGCAAGCGCGGCGGCGCTGGGCGGCTGCACGCACAGCACGAGGTCGGCACCGGTCAGTGCGTCGTCGGTCACCTGCGCGCCGGCGTCGGTATAGGCGCTATCCGTGAAATACGCACCCGCGCCAACCCCCGCCTGGATACGCACCGTGCAACCTTGCGCCACCAATTTTTTGCAGGTTTCTGGGCTTAGCGCCACGCGCCGCTCGCCTGCTGCCGTTTCCCGTGCCACGCCCACGATCACCGTCATTGCGCATCCCCAAACTTGTCTCGATGCCTGCATCCTACCGCTACCATGGCACTTCCCCGCAATGATGTTTGCTGATGCTGACCCATACCGCCCTTCTAAGCCGCATTTCCACCCCCACCCGGCAATTGGCCGCACCCGGCCCCAGTGCTGCGCAATTGCAGGCCATCTTGCACACCGCGGTGCATGTGCCCGACCACGGCAGGCGGGTGCCATTTCGCTTGTTGCGCATTGCCGGCGCTGCCCGCGCCGCGCTGGCCGACGCCGCCGAAGCGCGCCAGCGCGTGCTGGACCCGCAAGCGGGCCCGGCGGTCATCGAAAAACTGCGCACACGCTTTACTGTGCCGCCGCTCACAATCGCGGTGATTGCCAAACTGGGGCCGGATGAAAAAATCCCGGCCTCCGAACGGTTTTCCAGCGCTGCTTGCGTGTGCTTCCAACTGCTGTTGGCGGCGCAGGCCGAAGGCTTTGGCGCGCAATGGTTGACCGGCTGGCTGGCCTACGACCGACCCTTCTTGGAACACACACTGGGCCTGCATGCTGACGAGCAATTGCTGGGCACCCTTGCCATCGGCACCGCCACCGTGGCCGTGCCCGAGCGCGAGCGCCCGGATGTGGCGGCATTGCTGACGGATTGGCAGCCGTGACCACGCCCACCCTGCACTTGGTGGATGCCTCGCTGTACGTGTTTCGCGCGTGGCATTCAATGCCAGATGAGTTTCACGATGCCGACGGCTGGCCCACCAATGCGGTGCATGGGTTTGCGCGGTTTTTGCTGGACTTACTGGAACGCGAGCACCCGCAACACATCGCCATCGCCTTCGATGAGGCGCTGGACAGTTGTTTTCGCAATGTCCTGTATCCCGCCTACAAAGCCAACCGCGAGCCCGCGCCGGCGGAACTGCGCCGGCAATTTGCGTGGTGCAAGGCGTTGTGTCAGGGCTTGGGGCTGGCCACCTTGGCGCATACCGATTTCGAGGCCGATGATTTGATTGGCAGCGCCGCGCACCGCGCACGCAGCCAAGGGTTTCGCAGTGTCATCGTGTCGGCCGACAAGGATTTATCGCAATTGTTGAGCGATGATGATGAGCAATACGACTACGCCAAGCGCGAACGCTGGGGCGCCGCCGGGGTGAAAGCGCGGCACGGTGTGCACGCGCAGCAAATTGCCGACTATCTGGCGCTGACCGGCGATGCGGTGGACAACATCCCCGGCGTGACCGGCATTGGCCCCAAATCGGCTGCGGTGCTGTTGGCGCATTTTGGCAACTTGGATGCCCTGCTGGCGCGCATTGATGAAATCCCGTTCCTGCGCCTGCGCGGCGCGGCCTCGCTGGCCGTGCGCCTGCGTGAACAGCGCGAGCATGCTCTGTTGTGGCGGCAACTGACCACGATTGCGCTGCATGCGCCGCTACCGGAAGGCGACTTTGTGCGCGGGCGCGGGGATGCTGAAGAACTCACCGCATTGGCCGACTGGGTGCGGTTTGGGCCAATGACCCGCAAACGCCTGTTTGATGCGGCTAAGATCGCATCATGAGCCATCTCAAACACACGTTGTACGAAGGCGACTGGTTGCGCTTGGTGCGCATTGGCCATTGGGAGTCGTGCGAGCGCACCCATGGGCAAGGCATGGCGGTGATTGTGATTGCGGTGACCCCGGCCGATGAGGTGTTGTTTGTCGAGCAACACCGCATTCCGCTGGGCGCACGCACGATTGAAATGCCCGCCGGTTTGGTGGGTGATGACCACGCGCAAGACACCTTGATCGACGCCGCGCGGCGCGAGTTGATCGAAGAAACCGGCTGGTCGCCGGGCAAGGTGGACGTGTTGCTGATTGGCCCCACCTCCTCAGGCATGAGCAATGAACGCATCGCCTTTGTGCGGGCGCGTGACTTGACCCGCGTGGGCGCGGGCGGCGGTGTGGCGGGCGAAGACATCACCGTGCATGCGGTGCCGCGGCAACAGGCACCGGCATGGCTGATGCAAAAGCAGGCCGAAGGCTTTGAGCTGGATCTGAAATTATGGGCCGGGCTGTGGATGGTCGAGCGCAACCCGGATGGCTCAGCGGTGGTGTGACGCCGCGCTCGCTGCGGTTTCAGCGCCATCTTCAGTACCATCTTTAGCGCCGGCGTCGGCAGTTTCGGCATCCGCAAAAAACGCTTGTACCTGCGCCAACGCACGGGTGATGGGCAACGGCGGCAGTGATTCCAAAAACACCCGGCCATAGGATTTCTGGGTCAGCCGGGGGTCGCACAATACCAACACGCCACGGTCGGTTTCGGTGCGGATCAAGCGGCCCGCACCTTGCTTCAACGCAATCACCGCCTGTGGCAGTTGCTCGTCGCGGAACGGGTTGCCACCGGCGCGGCGAATGGCATCCAGACGTGCTTCAAATACCGGGTCATCGGGGGCGGCGAACGGCAATTTGTCGATGATCACCACGCTCAAGGCATCGCCGGCCACATCCACCCCTTCGCGGAAACTGGCGGTGCCCAGCAGTACCCCGTTGCCGGAGTCGCGGAACCGCTGCAACAGCACGTGGCGCGGTTCGCTGCCCTGCACGAATAACGGCCACGGCGCATCTTTGAGCGCCTCGGCGGCTTCGCGCAGGGCGCGGTGCGAGGCAAACAGCAAAAACGCGCGCCCCGCAGACGCCTGCAACACCGGCTGTACTGCTGCCAGCACCGCCTGCCCGTACTCGCGTGCAGCCGGCTCCGGCAACTGCGTGGGCAGGTAGCACAGGGCTTGCCGGTCCCAGTCGAATGGGCTGGGTTCGATCAACTCACGCGCCTGTTCGATCCCCAAACGCTGCGCCATGTGCGCAAATGTCCCCGCCACCGCCAAAGTGGCCGAGGTAAACACCCACGCCGCATTGGATTGCTCGCGGTGCGCGCGCAGGGGTGCCGACACATCCAGCGGCGTGCGCTGCAAACGAAACCCGCGCGGGGTGAGTTCAAACCAGTGGGTGTGTACGGTGTCGGTGGGTGTGTCTGCCTCACCCAGCCAACGCTGCAAACGCAGCGCGTGGTCATGTGCACGCACATGGCAGGCGTCCAGACCGGGGGCCGCCTGCCGCAACGGTTCCAATGCCGCTTGCAGGGTGTGCAGAGTGTGCACCACCGTGCGCAGGGCCGGCTCCACATCCACCTCGTCCAGCGCCCGCCACGCAGTGCCGCGCACCGGCAGGTTGTCCATTGCGGCACGCAGCGCGCGGGTCGCCGCTTCCAGCGCCTGCGCCGGGGCTTGCAACACCGCCAAGGCACCGGGCACGGATTTGCATTCACCAATGGCCTCGCGGGCCAGCTCCACCAAGGGGCGGGCACTGGTGCCTTCGCCAAAAAACTGCGCGGCCAATTCCGGCAATTGGTGGGCCTCGTCGATCACAAAGGCTTGCGCACCCGGCAAAATTTCGCCAAAGCCTTCTTGCTTCAACGCCAAATCGGCCAACAGCAAATGGTGATTGACCACCACCACGTCGGCCGCTTGTGCGCGCTGGCGGGCCTGCACGACGAAACACTCGCTCCAGAACGGGCAGTCGGTGCCCACGCAGTTATCGGTAGTGGAGGTCACGATGGGTAGCAGCGGCGAGTCTTCCGGCAGTGACGCCATTTCCGCCAGATCGCCACTGCGGGTGCGCCCACTCCAGGCCACGATGCGCTGGAATTGCGACACTTGCTCGCGGCTTTGAAAGCGCGGCTCGCCCTTGGCCTGCTCCACCCGATAGCGGCACAGATAATTGGCGCGCCCTTTCAGCAAGGCGGTTTTCAGGCCCACCCCCAACGCATCGCGCACGCGCGGCAAATCGCGCAGATACAGCTGATCTTGGAGTGCGCGGGTGCCGGTGCTGACTATGGTTTTCATCCCCGACAACAACGCCGGCACCAGATAGGCAAAGGTCTTGCCGGTGCCGGTACCGGCTTCAGCCAGCAGCAGGTCGCGGCGTTCAAACGCCTCCGCCACCGCCACCGCCAACCGCTGCTGCGCCGGGCGTGGGCGAAAGCCCGGCAGCGCCTGCGCCAGCGCAGCGTCGGCGGTCAGTGCGGCGTGTACGGCCTGGCCCAGCCGCGAGCTGCCTTCCTGTGTACTCATGATTGCCTGCTTGTCATTGCCTGCCCGTCATTGCCTGCTCGTCATGGCGTGGGCCGTGGCGATGCGGGCTCGGGGGGCGGCGCTTGCTTGGCGGGATCGCCGCCGCCAAAGAAGTGGCGGATCGCCTCGCCGGCACGTTCCAGTGGACTGCTATTGGCATCCGGAGCGGCCGGAATGGGATTGCCAAATTCATCCACTTCCACCGGCGGCGCGTACTGGCAGGGCTGGTAGGCGGGGGCAAAACCAGCCACAAACGGGAATCTGCGCGCGCCCGGGCAGCCCGGGTCGGTGCTTTGCCCGTCTTGGATGACGCGCCAGTCGATGCCCTCATCGGACAAGCGCAAGGGCGCGCTAGGCAGGCGTTGAAAGATCTCCGACCACACCCGCATGCCGCCGGTGGCACCGTACAAGCCGGTGGCCAAATTTTGATCATTGCCCACCCATACCACCGCCAATTGGTCGCCGGTGTAGCCGGCATACCAACTGTCGCGGCCATCGTTGCTGGTGCCGGTCTTGCCGGCCGGGCTGAGCCGGCCCAAGCCATCGCGAATCAATGCATGTGCAGTGCCCGAAGTCACCGTGTATTGCAGCGCATTACCCACCAACCGCGCCGCCACCGCATCGCCTTTTTGTGCCGGTGGGGCGTCGCTGTCATAGCGTTTGATGGTGCGTCCTTGCGCGTCCAACACCCCGCGCACGGCGTGCAAGGGTTGAATCTCGCCACCCGATGCCAAAAATTGATATAGCTGGGCCATCGCATACGGGCTTTGATCCACGGCACCCAAAATTAGCGAAGGCTGCGCTTCGGATTCGATCCCGGCCAAGGTACGAATCAAGCTTGCCAGCCGCTGCGGCTGCACCTCCATCCCCAAACGCACGGTGGCCTGGTTGAAACTTTGCGCCAGCGCACTCATCAGCGCCACACTGCCATGGCTGCGGCCATCGGAATTTCCCGGTGTCCAATTGCGCCCGCGGCCTAGACCTACGCTGATCGGCGCATCGCTGATCGGGCTGGCCAGCGACCATTTGTCCGGCTGCGCCAGCGCCAACAAATACACGAATGGCTTGAGCAACGAACCCACCGGCCGGCGTGCATCCACTGCACGGTTGAAGCCGGCCTCGGTGTATTCGCGGCTACCCACCACCGCCAACACATCGCCGTTATGCACGTCGGTGACCACCAACCCGGCTTGCAGCGCTGGCCGGCCCTTGCTGCTCAACGCTTTCAAGGTGCGTTCTACCGCTGCTTCAGCATAGCCCTGCGCCGCCGGCGACATCCCGGTCATCACCGACAAGCCGGCCCCGGACAACTGGTCGGCCGGGTAATCGCGCGCCAATTGCTTGCGCACCAGATCCACATACGCAGGAAAACGATTGGCAGCCAAGTTCCCCGCATTGGCCGTGACCCCCAGCGGGGCCTTGCTGGCACGCTGGTATTCCTTGTCGTCGATCAGCCCGGTTTCGCGCATTTCCCCCAGCACAAAATTACGCCGATCGGTGGCGCGCTCGGGGTTGCGTCTGGGGTTGTACCAAGACGGCCCCTTGACCATGCCAATCATCAGCGCGATCTGTTCGGTGGACAGATCGCCCAGCTCTTTGCCAAACCAGAATTCGGACGCCGCCGCCACCCCGCGAATGGACTGCGAACCGCGCTGACCCAAATCCACCTGATTGAAGTACGCCTCCAATATGGTGCGCTTGTCGTAGCGTGCATCCAGCAACAAGGCGTACAAAATTTCCTTGAATTTGCGGCTATAGGTTTGCTCTTTGCCGATACCCAGCAAACCACTGCGCGCCAACTGCTGGGTCAAGGTGCTGGCACCTTGCTTGGTGTCGCCGCCGGATTTCACATTGACGAAGATCGCGCGCAGCATGCCGCCCACATCAATACCAATGTGGTGGTTGAAGTCGCGATCTTCCACCGCTTGCAAACCGGTCACCAGTAGCTCGGGGACTTCTTCGATGCGCACCAGTCGGCGTTCTTCCTGATTTTGGCCGTACAAGGTAGCGATGCGAGCCGGGTCCAAGCGGGCACTGCGCAGGTTGCGGCGGCCGCCATTGTCGCGAATCGACACTACTTGCTCGCCGGCCAACACCACGTTCAGCTGCATCGGCGCAACCCGGCCATCGACATCGTTATAACCACGGCTGGAGATCTGCCATGTCGCGCCATTGTGGGCATAACTGCCGGGGCGGCGGCCATCACCGGGGCGATAGGCGGCGGCATCCAACTCAGCCTTCAAGGTTGGCGCATCCATCGCCAAACCCTGCCGCAGCAGCAGCGGGCGCGCATAGACGCGGGTGGGCACCTGCCAGCGCAGCTTGCCAAAGCGTTCGCCCACCTCGTGATTGAGGTACAGCAAATACGGGATCAGAAACCCCAGTAACAGCGCCGCTGCGGCCAGTCCCCACACCAGCAATCGCCGTCGCCAGCGGGGACCGTCAGCACCGCTAGCTGCGGGGGTGTCGTCATGCGGGGCGTCATCTTCGTCTTGGATACGGGGCATTGGTCGGGATTCGATCGCGGGATGCGACAATGAACAGCGAGTCTAGCGCAGCCGCCGGTATCGGCATGTGCGGGTTTTCCCCATTCTTATGCAGGAGTTCAGCCCTATGCCGGTCCCCGTTGAAGCGCGCTTTTGGTGGTCGCGCGCACTGGGATTGTGGCGGCGCGGCGTGGCCAGCCTGCGCACGCGGGGCGTGGCCGCCAGTTGGCAGCGGGTGGTGCAGTATCTGCAGCGCCCTACCCGCCTGCCGCACAACCTGTATGCCCCGGCAGCCACACCGTTTGCGGCGTTTTCGCTGGCCACCTCCTCGCTACCGCGCGCCAGCGTGATCATCCCCATCTACGGCGCGTGGGCGCATACCTTGGCCTGCCTGCGCGCCTTGGCCGAACACCCCCCGCGCACGCCATTCGAAGTCATCGTGGTGGATGACGCATCCCCGGATGACTCGCTCCAGCATTTGCATCACATCGATGGCATCCGCGTGCATGCGCGTGCGCAGAACGGCGGTTTCATCGCCGCCTGCAATGCCGGTGCCGCGCTGGCGCAGGGGGAGTTTCTGGTTTTCCTCAATAACGACACGGTGCCGCAGCCGGGTTGGCTGGATGCGTTGTTAGACACCTTCGACCAACACCCGGATGCGGGCTTGGTGGGCGCGCAATTGGTCTATCCGGATGGCCGCCTGCAAGAGGCCGGCGGGGTGGTCTTTGCCGATGGCCACGGTTGGAACTACGGGCGGTTTGAGAACCCAGACCATTGCGCGTACCGATATCTGCGCGATGCCGATTATGTCAGCGGTGCCGCCATTGCCATGCCGCGTGGGCTGTTCCAGCAATTAGGCGGGCTGGATACGCGCTATGCCCCGGCGTATTACGAAGACACCGATCTGGCCTTTGCCGTCCGCGCCGCCGGCCGTCGCGTGGTGTACCAAGCCAATGCAGTGGTGGTGCATGACGAGGGCAGCAGTGCCGGCACCGACCTCAGTACCGGCCCGAAAGCTGCGCAGGTGCGCAATCGCGCGGTGTTTGCCGACAAATGGCAGGCCGCATTGCGCGCGCAATTGCCCGCCGGCAGCCTGCCCACCCCCGCATTGCTGCACCGTGGGCAACGACAGGTTTTGATTATCGATGCATTGACCCCGCAGCCGGACCGGGATTCGGGCTCGCTGCGGCTGTTCAACGTGATGCGTCTGCTGATCGAAGAAGGCGCGCATGTGGTGTTTGTGCCGGCCAACCGGAGTGCCGATGGCGACTACACCCGCGCACTGCAAACCTTGGGCGTGGAATGCTGGTATGCGCCATGGATGCCGCGTTGGCCCGCATGGTTGCAAGCACATGGGCCGCGCTTTCATGCGGTGATGGTGTGCCGGCACTACGTGGCCAGCGATGTGTTCCCGCTGTTGCGCAACTACGCCGCGCAAGCACGCCTGTTGTTTGACACCGTGGACTTACATTACCTGCGTGAGCAACGTGCGGCAGAACTGTCCGCAGATGCCAGCGGCTTGCGTGCGGCGGCCGTCACCCGCAAGGCCGAGCTGGGCGTGATCGCCGCTGCCGACATCACCTTGGTGGTGAGCGATGTCGAGCGCAACTTGCTGGCACAGGAGCTCCCGCAGGCACAGGTCGCGGTGCTTTCCAATGTGCATACCACTGCACCCGCCGGCCCGGGATGGGCACATCGCACCGGACTGTTGTTCGTCGGCGGGTTTCGGCATCCACCGAATGTCGATGCCGTGCTCTGGTTTGTGCAGGAGGTGTTGCCACTACTGCATGCGCAGCACCCCGACATGCCGCTGCATTGCATCGGCGGCGATGTTCCTGCGTGCATCGCGCAGCTGGCCAGTGTGCCCGGCGTACATATCCATGGCCATGTGCCGGACTTACAGCCGTGGCTGGATACCTGCCGGGTGTCGATTGCGCCGCTGCGGTTTGGTGCCGGGGTAAAGGGCAAGGTCAACCAAGCAATGGCGCATGGACTGCCGGTGGTGGCAACCGCGTGCGCGGTGGAGGGCATGCACCTGCACGCTGGTCACGATGTCCTAGTGGCCACCAGCGCCACAGCCTTTGCACAGGCGGTGCAGCGTGTGTATGCCGATGCCGACCTCTGGCAGCAACTGTCCACCCATGGCCGCAGCAATGTGGCCCAGCATTTTTCGTTCGATGCCGCGCGGCTCAGCGTGCGGCGCTTGTTCCTAGATTGACTAGTGCGAATAACGACGCAGCCATTGCCTTATTTCAAACTCGGTTGGATACGCTGCAATCGCTGCGCCAGTGCATTGCTGCCAGGCACATCGGCATCCACCGCACGCGCGCGCAGTAGCGCCGTGCGTGCACCACGCACATCGCCACCGCGCAGACGTTCATCACCCACCGCCAACCAGCGTTCGGCCAACTGCCGCTGCGCCGCCAGCAGGCCGGCATCATTGGGGTTCAGCTGCCGCCAAGTCTCCAGACACGCACGCGCACGCCCCAGATTGTTGTCACGCATGGCCGCGCGATGGCAGGCATGCGCCGCCCGTTGCGTGGCTTGTGCGGCGTGCTGCACCTGCGGCGTATGCGGCGTATGCGGCAAGGCTTCGTTGCGCGCATGCGTACAGACCTCCGGCAGGGTCACCGCCGGCAGTGCTTGCAACTGCGCACACGCATTCGCAGCCGATTGCCATTGCTTGCGTTGCTGCATGCGTCGAATTTGCTTGCTGCGACGCTCAAGCCCCCGCGTCAGTCCCGCATGCAATGCAGGCAATACCGGATGCCCCGGATCGGCGGCCTCGACCCGCTGCAACATCCGCGCGATTTGCAGCAAATCGCCCTTCGCCAATACCTGCGTGGCCGGCTTGGTCAGCACGTCCAACACATCCTCGCGGCCCTCCAACGCATGCGGATTGTGGGGTTGCCGTTGCAGTACGCTTTGATACAGCGGCAATGCGGCGTCTGCACCATCATCCAAATGCCCTTGCGCGAATGCCGCCTGCGCCCGCACCAGCAGACTCTCGATCGTTTGCGCGGATGCCGTCATCGCCTGCATCTGTTTTTGGATGCGCTCGCTGCGCGCCTGCGGGGCCTGCAACTGACGGGCCAATTGCAAAGCCGCGTTGGCCTTTGCCAGATCCCCGCGGTTAACCGCAGTTTGCGCGCGGGCAAGGGCTGCCTGCGCGACCCGCTCCAACCCTTCGCGTGCCTGTAATTGATCCGGTTGCAGCGCCAGCGCGGCTTCAAACAATTCACGTGCGCCGCTTCCGTCATTGGCACTCAAGCGGCCCTCTTGCAAGGCAAGCTCGGCACGCTGGCGCAGCGCGTCGTAACGTGGATCCGGCCACAGCCAACGCCCCAGTGCATCGCGGCACACCAGCACCGCCAACACTGCGACCAGTAACACCGCCGCCGCCCCTACCAGTAATCGCCGCGATCTGTGCGACAAGCGCAACCAGCGTGCGCGCCAAGCGGCAAGCGGTATTGCGGCGGGACGGCGGCGATTCATGCGCGCCTTGCGGCATCCACCCCGGGCAGGGATTCCAAGCGTGCCAAGAGCAAGCCCAATTGTTCGAAATCGGCAATGCGTGCCTGCAACAAAATGCGTATCCGGCCATGCCCGCCACGTCGCTGTTCGGTGTTCAGCGCTGTCACATGCACACCGGTTTGCGCCACCAAGGTGGTGATGTCCTTGAGCAACCATTTGCGATCGATACCTTCGATGCGTATGGCGACCTCTTGCCCACTGCGCCGGTTGCCCCACTCGACCGGCAGCACCCGCGCCGGCTCTTTATTTGCCAGCCGCAAGAACGCAGCACAGTCGGGACGATGCACGCTGATCCCGCGAGTGCGCGTCAAATACCCCACGATGGGTTCCCCCGGTAGCGGCTGACAGCAACGTGCAACTTGCACCAAAAGATTGTCCACGCCCTGCACGGTCACCGTGCCCGCACCGGCAACGGCGGGCGTTGCGGGTTTGGATGGCAGCAACGGGATGACTGCCTCGGGCGCTTGCGCTGCCTTCTCCAAATCCAACAGCGCGCGCCCTATCTGGTTGGGGCCCACATCACCCAGCGCCACCAACACCAACAAATCCTCTTCCGTCTGCGCATTGAATTTGCCCAGCACCGGTGCAAGCTCGGCATGTAGCAAGCCCATGCGGCGTAAATCACGCTCCAGTAGTTCGCGGCCTTCTTTCAAGTTTTGTGCACGATCGAGCTTGTTGAACCACGCGCGTACCTTGTCCCGCGAGCGGCTGCTGGCCAAAAAACCGGCACTGGGTTGCAGCCAATCACGACGTGGTTCGGCCACCTTGCCGGTGAGAATTTCCACCCGCTGACCGGTGCGCAATGCGTGGGTCAGCGGCACGATGCGGCCATCGACCTTCGCCCCCCGACAACGGTGCCCCACCATACTGTGGATGGCATACGCAAAGTCGAGCACGGTGCCGCCTTGCGGCAAATCGAGCACCTCGCCTTTGGGGGTCAGTGCATACACGCGGTCTTCGATCAGATCGCTGTCGATACCTTGCAGCGGTGTTGTTTCGCCTTCACCAGCGGCTTCGGCGGCTTGCTCCAACAGCTTGCGCATCCACGCGATGCGCTTGTCCATTGCCGCGCCGCCGGCACTGCTGCCTTCTTTGTAACGCCAGTGTGCGGCCACGCCCAATTCGGACTGCGCGTGCATCTCGCGGGTGCGAATCTGCACCTCCACGGTCTTGCCTTCCGGCCCGATGACCGCCGTGTGCAGCGAGCGATAACCATTGGGTTTAGGACGCGCGATGTAGTCATCAAACTCACTGGGAATGGGCACCCACAGCGCATGCACCAACCCCAACACCGCATAACACGTGGGGATATCGTCCACCAGCACGCGCAGCGCGCGTAAATCGTACAGTTCCTCGATCGGCAAGGCCTTGCGCTGCATCTTTTTCCAGATGCTGTAGATATGCTTGGGGCGGCCTGCCACATCGGCCTGGATGCCTTGCGCGGCCACACTCTCGCGCAGCTGTGTTTTGACCATTTCGATATAGCGTTCGCGGCCGGTGCGGTTGTCATCCAGCGACTGTGCAATGCGCAGATACTCATCGGTCTGCAAGGCACGAAACGCCAGATCTTCCAGCTCCCATTTCAACTGCCAGATACCCAGCCGATTGGCCAGCGGCGCATGAATATCACGGGTCATTTTTGCCAGTGCGCGCTGCTCCTCCGCTGGCAGTCGCCATGCGGCGCGCATGCGCGATAGCTGGCGCGACAACACGATCGGGATTACCCGCAAATCACGCACCAAGGCCAGCAACAGCCGACGCATGCCTTCGGGGTTACGGCCGCCCCCGTGACTGCGATGCAAGGCCCATACCCGGCTCGCCGCACGCTGGCCTTCCAGCAACACATGCAGGCGCTCGGGCACCGGCTGCCTGGCCTCTGCGGCCAGCGCTTCGATATCGATCAGCGCATCCAGCAAGGCCGCCGCCAAGACTTCGGCATCGGCATTGAGTTCAACCAAAATTGCCAGCGTGTCGGTGAGCACGTCGGCGCGATCTCGCATCGGCGCACCGGCTTCGGCACGCGCAAGCCACCACGCCGCCAACGTGGCAGGCAGCGCATCGTCGGGCAAACGCGCCAATGCGGCGGCGTAGTTCAGAGCAGGAGCAAGTACGGTGGACATCGTTCTACAGTAGTCGCAAGCACATGGGTGCACCAGTCTTTACATGCGCTGGATGCGTTGCAATCGTGCCGCCAATCGCTTGGGTGACACCCCTGCCTTGACCCCCAATTCCTGCGCAAACAACTGCACGCGCAGGTCTTCCAAGTCCCAGCGCAACGCTTGCACTTCGGGGGCCTGCGGGTCGCCGCTGGCCAAGGCATCGGCAAAGGGTTTGAGTTCCAGCATCCGCGCCTGATCGCGCACCGGGTCACGTTGGGCGCGTTCGGCGCGCAGCGACAATGCCTTCAACCAACGCGGGTAGTCGGCCAACGCCGTGGCGGGGGTGTCACGCAAAAATCCTGGGGCGGACAAGCCTTCCAACTGCGTCTGCATATCGTCCAGGTTCGCGCGTGCCCAGCCCATTAATTTGGATTCCAACTTGCCACGCACCTCGGCCACCAAGCTCAAAATGGCTTCGGCCTGTTTGAGCCGCTGCATGGCTTCGCCAAACAAGGCTTTGCCGATGGCATCACAACGTTGCGCAAAGGCATCGGCATCGCGCACATCCAGCAAGCCTTCGGCACTGAGCGCCGCAAACGCACCGTCAACCAAATCGGCGCGCAGGCGATCTGCATCTTTCAGGCCATCCTTGCGGGGTGCAGCGGACTCGATGGCTGCATACAGCAACGATATTTTTGGCTGCACCGGCAATTGTTTGCGTGCCTGCTTGCACTTTTCTTGCAGGGCAATTGCCAACAAGCGACGCACCCCCTGCGGGTGCAGGCGTTCGGCCAGTGCGCGCTGCGCATGCACGCCCAACGACACGCTGGAACCCTCGTCTTGCAACGCCGGGTAGGCCGGCACACCGCCGGCACCGGCGACCTGCATCGGTACCGGTTGTTCTGGAAATTGGGTCATACCGTCTCGACGCAGCCCTTGTGCGGCTTGTTGTGCAAACGCATCGGCAGCACGCTGTGCAAAGCGCACGCGCAACTCGGCAATATCACGCGACTCTGCCAGCACGGTTTTGCCTTCCAGCAACCGCAGATTGGCGCGCAGATGCGGCGCCAGCGTACTGCCATCAAACGCCAGTGCACTGAGTTCCACACCGGTCAATTTTTCCAGAAACCGCGCTAATGCACTTTCAATGGCATCGGCCCCTGGTTGCGGGTATGCCTCGGCAAAAGCACGCGCAAACTCCGGCGCAGGTACAAAATTGCGACGCAGTACTTTTGGCAGTGATTTGATCAACGCTGCCGCCTTGTCTTCGATAAACCCCGGCGCCAACCACGAGAGCCTTGCGTCATCCACCGCATTCAACAAATGCAGCGGTAGCGCCACGGTCATGCCGTCATCCACCGCACCGGGGTCGAAGCGGTACTGCACCGCCAACCGTGCATCGCCCAATGGTAGATACGCAGGGAAGCACGCCGCATCGCTCTGATCCGCCACTAGGAGTTCGTCGCGGCTCCATTCCAGTGCGGCCTTTTGTTCTTTCGATAATTTGCCAAACCACGCATCCAATGCCTGCGTGTTGTGCACCTGCGCAGGCAGTCGATCCAAATACCAGCGCGCTTGCCAGTCTTCATCCACCACCAGGCCCACCCGGCGCTGTTTGGCTTCTTCTTGTTTGGCAAGTTCCAATGTGCGCAAATTGCGCGCCAAAAATGCGCTGCGGGTATTGATCTCACCGGTCAATAAGGCATCGCGCACAAACAGCGCACGCGCTTCTTCGGGGAACAATGCACCGTAGTGGACGGGCTTTTTCGGTGCCAATACCAACCCAAACAAACTGATCTGTTCGCTGCCCAGCACACGGCCTTGCGCGCGCGACCAATGCGGGTCGTGCTGCCGGCGTGCCAGCAAATGGGGCAGTTGCGCAATCACCCAATCGGGTTCGATTGCGGCATTGGTCATGGCCCACACTTTTTCGGTGTCCAGCAAGGTGGCAGATAACACCCACGGCGGTGGTTTAGATACCAACTTCGAACCCGGGAACAAGGTGAACTTACGCCCGCGTGGGCCATCGAACCCACCCTTGTCGCTGCGATAGCCGATCTGTGTGGGCAGGCCGGCAATCAGCGCGCGATGCAGCGCCGCATAGTGCGTTGCACCAGCATGGACGGGCGATGCCAGATCGTCAGCGCGTGCCGCATGCCAGCCCAATTCTTCACACTGCAACTTCAACTGCCGATGCAACTCCCACCATTCGCGCAGCCGCAAAAATCCCAGGAAATTCTTATCGGCCCATTTGCGCAATTGTGATTGCGTCAGGTCTTCATGCGCGCTGCGATAGGCCTGCCACAACTTGAGGATGCCGATGAACTCGGACTTGGCATCGGCAAACTGTGCGTGCGCGGCATCGGCGGCGGCACGCGCATCGGCGGGGCGTTCGCGCGGGTCTTGGATCCCCAAAAAACTGGCGATCACCAGCATGTCTTGCAGTACGTCTTGCGCCTGCGCGGCCACCAACATGCGCGATAGCTTCACATCCACCGGCAGCTTGGCCATCTGCTTGCCAATCGCGGTCAACCTGCGCTTGTCGTCCACCGCGCCCAATTCGTTGAGCTGCTGCCAACCATCGGCAATCGCACGCGGATCGGGCGGTTCCAAGAAGGGGAACTTCTCAATCTCACCCAGTCCCAACGACAACATCCGCAAGATCACCCCGGCCAATGCGGCGCGGCGGATTTCCGGATCGGTGAATTCTGGCCGCGCGGCAAAATCGGCTTCGGAATACAAGCGAAAACACACGCCCGGCGCGATCCGCCCGCAGCGCCCGGCGCGTTGGTTGGCGCTGGCTTGCGACACCGCTTCGATATGCAGGCGGTCGAGTTTTTGCCGTGGGCTATAGCGTTTGACCCGCGCCACACCGGGGTCGATGACGTAGTGGATGCGTGGCACCGTCAGCGAGGTTTCCGCCACATTGGTGGCCAGCACGATGCGCCGCTGCGGGCCGGGATGGAACACGCGGTCTTGGTCTTTGGCCGACAGCCGCGCGTACAGTGGCAGCACTTCGGTGTGGCGATATTTACGCCGCTCCAATGCTTGATGCGCATCGCGGATTTCGCGCTCGCCGGGCAAAAACACCAGCACATCGCCGATGGATTTGTCTTTCTGAATTTCGTCACAGGCGGCAACGATGCCATCCAGCAAAGTACGCTCCCCGGCGCCCTCGCCATCACCTTCGATCGGCCGATAGCGCATCTCCACTGGATAGCCGCGCCCTTCCACGCTGACCACCGGTGCACCGGAAAAATGTGCGGCAAAGCGTTCGGTATCAATCGTGGCCGAGGTGACGATGACTTTCAGGTCGGGCCGCCGCGGCAGCAGTTGCTTCAGATAGCCCAGCAGGAAATCAATATTAAGACTGCGCTCGTGCGCCTCGTCGATGATCAAGGTGTCGTACTTCGACAACCAGCGGTCGGTCTGAATTTCTGCCAGCAAGATGCCGTCGGTCATGAACTTGACCGCGGTCTGCTCGCTCACCGCATCGTTGAAGCGCACCTGAAACCCCACCGCGCCACCCACTGGCACGCGCAACTCCTCGGCCACGCGCCGCGCCACCGAACGTGCCGCAATCCGACGCGGCTGGGTGCAGCCAATCACCCCCGCTGCGCCGCGCCCGGCCAACAGGCACAGCTTGGGCAACTGGGTGGTCTTGCCACTGCCGGTTTCACCGGCAATCACCACCACCTGGTGCTCGCGAATCAGCGCCGTGATGTCATCGGCGTGGGCGGCAATCGGCAAGCTGTCATCGATGGTTGCGCCGGGAAGCTGCGTGGCGCGCTGCGCACAGGCGGCCACCGAGACTTGCAACGCTTCAACCATTGCGGCGCGCAGTACGGCATCTGCAGGATTGGCCTGCCATTTCGACAGCAGCCCCAGCAAACGCCCACGGTCACGCGTCAACGCGGCGCTGATCCACGCCCTTGCCTGCCGCGGTGTTTGCACGGTCTCTGGCTTGAATTGAGTATCGATAGCGCGCATCTATGAATGACAGTGATATGTTGAATTTCAAGTTGTCGCAAAACCCGCGTATTGTCGCCGCAAGCCCGCTTTTTCACACCTGCAGGAGTCGGTCATGGCCAAGAGCAAGCCCAGCGCTAAATCCAGCAACAAGCATAGCGAGAAGCCCGGCAAGGCTTCCGCCACAACAGCCACCATTGATATCGGCATCAGCGGCGGTGATCGCGCCGAGATTGCCGATGGTCTATCGCATGTACTCGCCGATGCTTACACGCTGTACCTGAAAACCCATAACTTCCACTGGAATGTGACGGGGCCGATGTTCAATGCCCTGCACACCATGTTCGAAACCCAATACAGCGAACAATGGACCGCGCTTGACGAAATCGCCGAACGCATCCGCGCGCTGGGCTTCAATGCACCGGGTAGCTATAGCGAATTTGCGCAGCTTTCTTCCATCAAGGAAGCCCCCGGCCAAACCGGCACACTGGCCTGGCACGAAATGGTGCAACAACTGGTCAGTGGCAACGAAGCCTTTTGCCGCACCGCGCGCAAAGTACTGAAATCTGCCGATAGCGCCGGCGACGACCCCAGCGTAGACCTGCTCACCACACGCCTGCAAACCCACGAAAAATACGCCTGGATGCTGCGGTCGCTGCTGGAGTAATCCGTTTTACGTGTGCGGCCAGGCACCGTCTCCTGGCCGCCGCTTGCTACTCTAGTGCCATGCCCACCTCTGCCCTTGACCAGCTCCACCGCACGTTTGGTTACACCCGCTTCCGTGGCGAACAAGAGCAGATCGTTGACCATGTGACTGCCGGTGGCGATGCTTTGGTACTGATGCCCACCGGCGGCGGCAAGTCGCTGTGCTACCAACTGCCGGCGTTGCTGCGTGATGGCACTGCGATTGTGGTGTCGCCACTGATTGCCTTGATGCAAGACCAAGTGGACGCCTTGCGCCAACTTGGCGTGCGTGCGGCATTTCTCAATTCCAGTTTGGATGCCAGCGCCGCCGCGCAAGTGGAGCGACAACTACTGGCGGGCGACTTCGACCTGCTGTATGTCGCCCCCGAACGCCTGCTTACCCCACGTTTCTTAGCCTTGCTGGCGCGCATGCAAATCGCGCTGTTCGCCATCGACGAAGCACACTGCGTCTCGCAATGGGGCCACGACTTCCGCCCCGAATATCGCCAGCTCACCCTATTGCACGAACGCTGGCCACACGTGCCGCGCATCGCGCTGACTGCCACCGCCGATGCCCCCACCCGCCGCGAAATTGTGGAACGGTTGGCGCTGCAAGATGCGCGCCAGTTTGTCAGTTCGTTCGACCGCCCGAATATCCGCTACACCGTGCAGGCCAAGCACAACAGCCGCAAGCAACTGCTGGACTTTCTGGAAGATCACAGCGGTGACAGCGGAATTGTGTATTGCCTGTCACGCCGCAAGGTCGAAGCCACAGCCGCGCTCCTGGTAGAACACGGCCTGCCGGCACTGCCTTACCACGCCGGGCTGGACACGGCCACGCGCGCTGCACATCAACGCCGCTTCCTGCGCGAAGACGGGATTGTGATGGTGGCCACGATTGCCTTTGGCATGGGCATCGACAAACCCGACGTGCGGTTTGTTGCGCATCTGGATTTACCTAAATCACTGGAAGGCTACTACCAAGAAACCGGCCGTGCTGGTCGCGATGGTGAGCCCTCGGAGGCATGGCTGGCCTATGGTTTGGGTGATGCCGTCTTGCTGCGCAAAATGATTGCCGAAGGCGAGGCCAGCGACGAACGCAAACGGCTGGAATACGCCAAACTGGATGCATTGATTGGCTATTGCGAGTCCACCGTCTGCCGCCGGCAAAGCCTGCTGGCCTATTTTGGCGAAGCCCATGCCGGTGCCTGCGGGCATTGCGACAACTGCTTGCATCCACCGCGCGCATGGGATGCCACCGACGCCGCGCGCAAAGCCTTGTCGTGCGCGTATCGCACCGGGCAACGCTTTGGCGCAGCGCATTTGATCGACGTGCTGCGCGGTGCCGACAACGCCAAGGTGCGCCAATTCGGCCATCAATCCGTTAGCACCTATGGCATCGGCAGCAACCTCGATGCCCCGCGCTGGCGCAGCGTGTTTCGGCAGCTATTGGCCGCAGGTCTTATGGAGGCCGACTTCGACAACTTCGGTGCATTGCGCCTGACCCAAGCTGCCACCCCCTTGCTGCGCGGCGAACAATCCCTGCACCTGCGTGAAGATGCCAGCAAGCGCGAACGCCAACGCGAGCGCAGCCCCGCCGCCAACGCCGACCTACCGCCCGCCGCTGCCGCGCGCTTTGACGCCCTACGCCAATGGCGCGCCGGCATCGCCCGCGAGCAAAACCTCCCCGCCTACGTGATCTTTCACGATGCCACCTTGCGCAGCATCGCCCAACACCACCCACGCCAACTTGACGCCTTGGCCAGCATCAGCGGCGTGGGCGTAGGCAAATTGGAGCGCTATGGGGAGGCGGTGTTGGAAGTGCTGCAAACAAGCTGAGCACGGCCGCGTGGCTGGCAATCCAGTCCGAGTTCTTTGTGAATTCGATGGTGGGCCGTGATGGATTCGAACCATCGACCAAAAGATTAAAAGTCTTCTGCTCTACCGACTGAGCTAACGGCCCACTGGGAAAAACCTGCCCGACATTGCGCCGGGGTGCGCATTCTAACCGAATCAGCGGGCAATATAGTAGGTGGGGTCCAAAATTCCGGCATCGGCGAAACCTTGCGCGCGTAGGTGGCAGGCATCGCAGTGGCCGCAGGCAAGGCCGTTGGCGTCGGCTTGGTAGCAGCTGACGGTCTGCGCAAAGTCCACGCCCAAGCGCAGGCCTTCGCGGGCGATGTCGGCTTTGCTCATGCGCATCAAGGGTGCGTGCACGCGGAAGTGGCTGCCTTCCACCCCAGCTTTGGTGGCCAAATTGGCCAAGGCTTCAAAGCCGGCGATGAACTCGGGGCGGCAGTCCGGGTAGCCGGAATAGTCCACCGCGTTGACCCCACAGAACAGATCGGTGGCACCCAGGACTTCGGCCCAGCCCAGCGCCACCGACAGCATGATGGTGTTGCGCGCGGGCACATAGGTGGACGGGATGCCTTGGCCGATGATGTGGCCGTCGACGTCGGTAGGTACCGCAATGTCCGCGTCGGTCAGCGCCGAACCGCCAATGCTGCGCAAATCCACATTGACGGTTTTGTGTGTCACCGCACCCAAGGCCTTGGCCACCCGCGCGGCGGCGTCTAGCTCGGAGGTGTGGCGCTGGCCGTAGCGTACGCTCAAGGCATGCACGGCAAAGCCCTGCTCGCGGGCGATGGCTAGAACCACCGCTGAATCCATACCGCCGGACACCAAGACGACTGCGGGTTTGTGCATGGTTTACCTCCCCGGTTCGTCGTTCCACAGCAGTTTGTGCAACTGCATCTGGAAGCGCACCGGTAATTTTTCTTCAATGATCCAATCGGCCAGTGCGCGCGGGGTGATTTGGCCAGCACTGGGCGAAAACAGCACATCGCACACCTCAAACAGACGATGTTGCAACACCACCTGCTTGGCCCAGTCGAAATCTTCGCGCGAGCAAATCACCACTTTGACTTGATCATGCGCGGTCAGCAGCGGCAGGTTGCCCCACAGGTTGCGCGTCACTTCACCCGAACCCGGGGTTTTGATATCCAGCACCCGCGACACCCGCGCGTCCACACCGGTGATATCAATCGCACCCGAGGTTTCCAGCGACACCACATAGCCGGCATCGCAAAGTTTTTCTAGCAGCAGCAAACAGCGTTTTTGCGAAAGCGGTTCACCGCCGGTCACGCAGACATGGCGCACGCCGTGTTTCGCAACTTCGGCCAAGATGGCGTCGATCTCCCACCATTGCCCGCCGTAGAAGGAATAGGTGGTATCGCAATACGTGCAGCGCAGGGGGCAGCCGGTCAGCCGCACAAACACGGTAGGCCAACCCGCATCGCGGGCTTCACCTTGCAGTGACAAGAAAATTTCGGTGAGCTTGAGGCGCTCGGGTTGGAGGGCCGCCGCTGCGGCGGCCGCATCGGCGACGTCGTTCATGGGCGCAGTTTAGCGGTTGCCGGCCAGTTGCATGGACCGCAGACGGTCTTGCGCAGTGCGCGCGACATCGCTGCCAGGATAGCGTTGCACGACCTGCCGCAAGGTGGCCTCGGCCTGTGGGTATTGCTTTTGCCCGTACTGGGTCAGGCCCAGTTTGAGCAGGGCACCGGGGGCCTTGTCGTGACTGGGGTAGCGGTCCAGCAAGGCGCGAAACTGGTCACCGGCCAAACTGTAATTTTGGGTGACATAATAGCTCTCACCCAGCCAGTACATGGCATTGGGGGCCAACTGCCCACCCGGAAACGCCGCCAGAAACTCGCGCAGACGACGCGCGGATTCCACATAGTCGCCACTTTTTAGGGCGTCGAAGGCATAACCGTAAGCGCTTTGTTCGTCCTTGCCTGTGATGCCGCCGCTGCTACTGGCCGTTGCCGGTGCCGCCTTCGCCGCTGGCGTTGCTGCCGGCACGCTGGCCGCAGCGGCGGTGGCGGCACCCGCAGCGGAGGCGGAGTTGCCGCCTTCCAACCGGTCCAGACGCCCACTCAAGTCCAGATATTGCGCGCGCTGGCCTTGTTTGGCCTGCTCTTGCTGCTGTTGCAGCTGCTCGATCTGGCCACGCAGCTCTTGCACTTCGCTGCGCAGTTGGCTGATTTGGTTGACCAGTTCGGTACCGTTTTGCTCACCGGCGGCGCGCTGTTCCAGCACCGCCACCCGGTCGGCCAAACTGGCCCGCTGTGCATGCGCCAGCGGTGACGCGACAAGCGCCACCGCCAGCACCGGAAGGGTCATCGTGATACGCATCACTTGGCGCTGTAAACCAGCTCAACGCGACGATTCTTGCTCCAGCAAGCTTCGTTGGATTCGGTGCAGACCGGGCGCTCTTCGCCGTAGCTGATCACCGACAGCTGGCTGCTGCTGCCGCCATTGGCTTGCAGCGCCGAAGACACGGCATTACCGCGACGCTCGCCCAAACCGAGGTTGTATTCGCGGCTGCCGCGCTCGTCGGCATTGCCTTCCAGACGCAGGCGCGCACTCGGGCGGTCACGCAGGTATTTGGCGTGGCAATTCATGATGGCTTGGAATTCCGGCTTCAGCGCATCTTGATCCAGATCGAAGTACACCACGCGCTGACGCAGGCAAGCATCGCTATCGAGGTCGGCGGGGGTGTAGGCACCTGCACGCGGGGTGTCATTGATCGGTGCGGTCGTCGTGGTGTCCACCGGATTGCTGGGCGGCGGAGTTTCTTTGACCTTCTTGGCGCAGCCCACAGCAACGAATGCGGACAAGCCGGCAATAGTCAAGATACGGGCGATCTGTGGGATGGAAGCCTTCATGGTAGATACCTTTTCGTGGGAGTCGTGGGAGTCGTGGGGTTCGACGGTAGTGTAGGGACTTGCATGTCAATGTGCGTTGACGGCAACGCTGACGGGGCTCATTTTTGCCGGAAGGGTGACCACGCGGGTTCGCGCACGTCACCGCTGGCCAAGACCAGTCGTTGCCGCACGCGGCCATCGGCCGACACCGCATACAACACGCCGCGTCGGCCTTCACGCGCGGCATACAGCACCATCGCGCCATTCGGGGCAAAACTGGGGGACTCATCCAGCGAGCCGGGCGAGAGCATGCTCCAACGCGGGCTGCCAGTGCTGCGATCCATCAAGGCAATGCGATACACATTGCCGGCACCCTGTGCGGTGGCCAGTTTTTTGCCATCGAATGACAGCGACGGACTGGCGTTGTAGCTGCCATCAAAGGTCACCCGAGAGGCGCTGCCACCGCTGGCCGACACTTGATACACCTGCGGGCGACCACCGCGATCGGAGGTGAAGTATAGGCTGTTGCCGTCCGGGCTCCAGGTGGCTTCAGTGTCGATGCTGAATTGGTTGGTGATCTGGGTCAGGTGTTTGCTGGCCAAGTCCATCACGTAGATGTCGGGGTTGCCGCCCTTGGACAGAGTCATCGCCAAGCGCGTGCCGTCCGGCGAAAAACTTGGCGCGCCATTGATGCCACGGAAGTTGGTGACTTTTTCGCGGCTGCCGGTGGCGATATCTTGAATCCAGATGCCGGAATTGCCGCCTTCAAAACTGACATAGGTCAGCTTGTGCCCGTCCGGGCTCCACGACGGCGACAGCAACGGTTCGCTGGAATTGACCACGGTGCGCGGATTGAAGCCATCGGCATCGGCCACCACCAAGGAGTACTTGGCTTCGCGGCCCAGACCGGTGGAGGTGACATAGGCAATGCGGGTCCAGAACGCGCCACGCACCCCCAAGATTTTTTCGTACACCGCATCGCTGATTTGATGGGCTACATCGCGCATCGCCCCACCCGGGGCGGTCAACGCGAAGCCGAGCAAGCGTTGTTGCTTGGCGACATCAAACAATTCGTATTCGGTGCGGTAATCACCGCCACTGCTGACGCAGCGCCCGACCAGCAAAAAATCCTGTTTGAGCATGCGCCATGTGGGGTAGGCCACGGCGCTGCCCTCGGTGGGGCGCTCTGGCAGATTGGCCGGATCCAGCGTGCGGAACTGCCCCGACCGCCCCAAGTCAGCGCGCACCACCCCGCCCACGTCGGTCTGCCCGCAATCACCGCCAAACGGCACCACGGCGATCGGTAAGGCGGCTGCGTTGCCGCCGATGATGTCGATTTCAAGACCACCGCGTGATTGCGCCAGTGCGGCACAGGCGGGTAGCAGTAATAACGGCAACAACAGTCGGCAAGCATTCTTGCGCATGCGGCCCCACATTCGGTCAGCTAGATGAACAGGATCGCCTATTCGGTGTGAAATAGGGTGAACGGTTGCGGACTATGCCGGCACAACATTGCCATTAAAGGTCTTCGGCGCGGAATTTCAGCATCGGGTTGCGCACGAAAACATCCTCAAACCCGGCATACGGCAATGGCGAAGCCTTCATGATGGCCGCTTCCACCGAACGCCGGCCTAGATCGTCATACGGACAGCTTGGCGACACCTGCACCGAGATCACTTCACCGCCGGGAATTTGTTTGATCAGCACTTCACAGGTCTGCCCCAACTTGACCGAGTCCGGCCGCGTCCATTGCCGCAAAATCGCGTTCATCAACGCCACCTGATAGCTGGCGCTTTTGCGTTGCAGGCTATTGGGGTCGCCCGGGGGGGGCCGGGTCGGTGTAGTAGTGGGCGTGGCCGTGCTGGTTCGTGCATCGGCCAATTGCTGGGCGCGCTGCTCGGCCATGCTGCGCTCGCGCGATGCCAGTTCGCGCTGACGGCGAATTTCTTCCAACACCCGCTGCCTGGGGTCGGGTTTGGGCGCATCCAGCTCGGCCTGGTCGGGCTTGCGACGCTTTTCGTCCTGTTCTTTTTGTACTTGACTCTGCGCCGGCAATGCGGCGTCGCGCTGTACTTTTTCCTGCTCGATAGGGGCAGGATCGGGCACCGGCGGCGGCAATTGCGTCAGTTTGGGCGGCGTTACGTCTTCTTGAAGTGGCGTGGGCAGCGGCTGCGCAACCGGCGTCGGCGCTTGCTCTGGTGTCACCGGCTTGCGTTGTAAGGCGCGCTGCATTGGCGCACTGAGGTCACTGGCGGTGGCCAAATCGGCCTCGATCGGGTCGCCCTGCGCCGCTTGCATCGGCAAATCTGGTGGCAACTTCAAGCCGAAAAACAGCAGCGCGAACAACAGCACATGCAGACCAATGGCCTGCACGGTCGCGACATGGGTATCGGCGCGAGTCTGCTTCACAAATCGCCTATCACTTGCCCGGTTTGGCCGATTGCGTCGTCGTGGGTGGCGCGCCCATCAGGCTGACCCGCGACACTTTGGCATCGCTTTGTAACTTGCCCATCAGCGCATACACCACCTGATAGCGCACGTTGCCATCACCGGCCACATACACCGAGACATCCGGGTCGGCATGGACAAAGGCGGCCACTTTGATCAGCAGTGCGGCTTCGTCCATGGCTTGCGGGCGGTTGAGGCCTTCGTACATCAGCCCCAATTTGCCATCGCTGAACACTTGCACCACCAGTGGCTGTTTTTTCTTTTGTTCCAGCGATTTGGCGTTGGCCTGCGGCAGGTTCACATCCACGCCGACATTGAGCAAGGGCGCGGTGACCATGAAAATGATCAGCAGTACCAGCATCACGTCGATGTAAGGCACGACGTTGATTTCGGCCTTGAGCTTGCGCTTGCGCGCGCGGCGGTTGGAGACGGCCATGCGCTTAGTCGTCCGTGTGGGTTTGGCGCTGCAAGATCGACGCGAATTCTTCGCTGAAGGTGTCGTAGCGCACTGCCATGCGTTCGGCGCGAGTGGCAAAGCGGTTGTAGGCCCACACCGCCGGAATCGCCGCAAACAGGCCCATCGCGGTGGCCACCAAGGCTTCGGAAATACCCGGTGCCACCGTGGCAATGGTGGCTTCCTTCATCGAGGCCAAGCCTTGGAACGAAATCATGATCCCCCACACGGTGCCGAACAGGCCCACATACGGGCTGATCGAGCCGACATTGGCTAAAAATTCGAGGTTGCGCTCCAACCCATCCAATTCGCGCGAGGTGGTGGCGCGCATCGCCCGCTGCGCACCTTCCAACTGCATCCGCGCATCCACGCCGCGACGCTGACGAATGCGGTTGAACTCGCGCATACCGCCTTCAAAAATGGCCTCCAGACCCTCGATGCTGCGGTTGCGTTCGGTCGCGGTGGCATACAGTTTGGGCAGCTCGATGCCAGACCAAAAAGTTTCCTCGAAATGGTCGGCTTCGTGTTCGGCGCGGTCTAGCACGCGCTTCTTGCGCAGGATAATCACCCACGATGCCACCGATGCGGCCAATAGCAGCAGCATCACCAGTTGCACCGGGATGCTGGCGTGCAAGACCAGTTGCAAGATATTCAGACCTTGGTCACCGTGGGCGGCGGCCGCTTTTGCCCCGGTATCAGTTAGCGCCACCGCGTTGGCGGCGGCATTGTCCGGCAGCGCCTGCGGCAGCGATTGCAGCATGGTGGAAACGGGCATCTATGGAGACTCCGGCAAAGGTTCAAAAACGTTCAAGAGTGCATCTGGGATTGCGCGTGGACGGAAGCTTGAGGCCGTCAATGCCGCAATTTTTACTTGCGCTTCGACCAGCAACACGCCCGCACGTTCAATGCGCTGCGCCAGCACCAAGCTGGCCCCGCGACATTGCAACAGAGTCACGCTGACCTGAAGCTGATCGTCCAGCCGCGCTGGTGCGCGAAACTCGGTGTGCATGGCGCGTACCACAAACACCAGATCCGCATCGCGCTTGAGGGCGTCTTGGTGCAGGCCCAACGCACGCAGCCATTCGCTGCGGGCACGTTCCATAAACGCCAGATATTGGGCGTGATAAACCACGCCGCCGGCATCGGTGTCTTCCCAATACACCCGCACCGGCCACACAAATGATTCAGCCATCGAACAGCCCTGCCGCGTCGGCTTTTGGTTTGAAACCCAAATGTCGATACGCCTTCGGCGTGGCCATGCGCCCGCGCGCGGTGCGGATCAAGAAGCCTTGCTGGATCAGGTAGGGCTCGATCACATCCTCCAGCGTGCCGCGCTCTTCCGATAACGCCGCCGCCAGCGACTCCACGCCCACCGGGCCGCCATCGAAAGCATCGATGATCACCCCCAGCATGCGCCGGTCGAGGTCATCAAAGCCTTCCGGATCCACCTTCAGCATGTCCATGGCGGCACGCGCGATGCTGGCGTCGATCACGCCATTACCTTTCACCTGCGCGTAATCACGCACCCGCCGCAACAGACGGTTGGCAATCCGCGGGGTTCCGCGCGCGCGCCGCGCCACTTCACCCGCGCCGTCGGCATCGCAGGCAATCCCCAGAATCTGCGCCGAGCGTCGCACGATGCGGGTGAGATCTTCCGGCGAATAAAACTCCAAGCGCTGCACGATGCCAAAACGATCCCGCAGCGGCGCGGTCAACAGCCCCGCACGGGTGGTCGCACCAATCAGGGTGAACGGCGGCAAGTCCAGCTTAATCGACCGCGCGGCCGGGCCTTCGCCGATCATGATGTCGATCTGGTAGTCCTCCATCGCCGGATAGAGAATTTCTTCGACCACCGCCGACAGCCGATGGATTTCGTCGATAAACAGCACGTCATGTGCCTGCAAATTGGTCAGCAATGCAGCCAAGTCGCCGGCTTTTTCGATCACCGGCCCCGAGGTGACCCGCAGCCCCACGCCCAACTCGTTGGCGATGACATGTGACAAGGTCGTCTTGCCCAGGCCCGGTGGGCCAAAAATCAGCACATGATCCAGTGCCTCGCCACGCCCCTTGGCCGCCTCGATGTAGATTTGCATCTGCTCGCGTACCGGCCGTTGGCCTAGGTATTCGTCCAGCCGCTTGGGACGAATGGAGGCTTCCAGCGCGTCGTCGTCGCGGCTGGCGGCAGGGGCAAGGATACGGGGATCGGTCATGCGCGGATTATCGCTAAATCTCTACCTGTGCACCCAATTCCACCAACCGATTGCCGGGAATACGGAAGAAATTGGTAGCCGGCGCAGCGTTGCGGTGCATGAAGGCAAATAATTTGTCGCGCCAGATCGGCATGCCACGATGGCGGCCGGCCACGATTGTTTCGCGGCTGACAAAATAGGTGGTGTCCATGGGATTGAACACCAACTCACACTGGTCACAAGAACGCATCAATGCCAGTGGCACATCCGGCGCCTCCATAAAGCCGTAGCGAATCAGCACGCGGTAGAAATCTTCCCCACCAATCGACTGAATCTGCAGGCGCTTTTCTTTCGGCGCATACGGCACTTGCAAGGTTTCTACGGTCAAGAACACATTGTGCTCGTGCAGCACTTTGTTGTGCTTGAGGTTATGCAGTAGCGCATGCGGCACGACCCCTGCATCCGCGGTCAAAAATACCGCCGTCCCTGGCACGCGCACCGGCGGTGCCAGCATCAAGCCGGGCAGGAATACATCCAACTGGATACCGTCTTTGCGGACTTCCTCGCGCAGCAATTCACGCCCGCGCCGCCAAGTCCGCATCATGGTGAAGACCAGCAGCCCCAGTGCAATCGGGAACCATGCACCGTGGAAAAATTTGGCCCCATTGGCAATCAGGAAACCAATATCCACCAGAATTATGAAGAAGCAGCATGGCAGCACCCACCAACGTGCGCGAGCCCACTGCGCACGCGCCAACAACGCCAGCAGCAAGGTGTCGATCAGCATCGTGCCCGACACCGACACGCCATAGGCGGAGGCCAAGTTGGTGGAGCTTTGGAATGCCAGCACCAGCGCAATCACCGTCACCATCATCAACCAGTTGATGCCGGGCACATAGATTTGACCGATGGTGTCGCGCGAGGTGTGCTTGATCAACATGCGCGGGATATAGCCCAACTGCATCGCCTGCCGCGACATCGAAAACGCACCGGTAATCACCGATTGCGAGGCAATGATTGCCGCCATCGTGGCCAGCACGATCATCGGGTACAACGCCCACTCTGGCACCGCTTCAAAAAACGGGTTGGCCACCGATTCCGGGTGCTTGAGCACATTCGCACCCTGCCCCATATAGTTCAGAACCAGGCAGGGCAATACAAAGAAATACCATGCGTTGCGAATGGGCGGTGCACCGAAGTGCCCCATGTCGGCATACA
>NZ_DAOOUM010000003.1:56190-60242 GCF_035369645.1 Thermomonas sp.
GGGGTAATCACGCCATCACCAAAAAACAGGGACGCCCCGAAAATCCCGAGAATGCCCACCACATAAGCCGAGCGCGAGCCATTGCGCAACGTGCGCTGCGTCAAGGCCATCAGCGCCATGATGCCGCCTTCGCCATCATTGTCGGCACGCATGATGATCGTCACGTACTTGAGCGTCACCATGGTCATGATGGCCCAGAAAATCAACGAAAGCAGGCCAATCACGGTGTCGTGGTTGTTGACCAACCCATAGTGCGGAGTAAACGCTTCTTTCAACGTGTACAGCGGACTGGTACCGATATCGCCGAACACCACGCCGATGGCACCGACGATCAGCGCAAGCCCGGCGGAGTGCCCCTCTGTATGGCTGTGCTGTTCGGGACTGGATTGTGCGGAAGTCATAGTGATACCTACAGCCGTCTGTCAACGCAGCGCAGACTGCAATGCTTTACGGATGATGGCGGGGGCATCGTCGCCCGCGCCTGCAGATTTTTTCGCCATGCGCTCGGCATCGGCAGGTTTGTAGCCCAACGCCTGTAGCGCGATGATGGATTCGGCCACCGGGTCACCCGGCAATGCGGTGCTGCCTGAGCCAGCGCTGCCCAAGTCGGTGGCACGGTCGCGCAGTTCCACCAGCATGCGCTCTGCGGTTTTTTTGCCGATGCCGGGAATGCGGGTGAGTGCGGCGACATCGCCGTTTTGGATCAGCCGTACAAACTCATCCACCGATGCGCCCGACAGCACCGCCAGCGCAATTTTGGCGCCGATGCCGGAGACTTTCTGCACATCGCGAAACAAGCGGCGCTCGGTTTCGCGCAAAAACCCGTACAGCGACACGCTGTCTTCCTTTTGCGCGTAGTGGGTGAACAAAAACACCTCGCGCCCCAACTCCGGCAAGTCGTAGAACGTGCTCATCGGCGCCTCCAACTCATAGCCAACGCCGTGCACGTCCACCACCAGCCACGGCGGCGCCTTGTGGATCAGGATGCCTTTCAATCGTCCAATCATCGCCGACCCCTGCCCTTGCGTGCCCATGCCGTGCGTGCGACCACGCCCAAGCGCTGTGCACTGGCGCGCACATGCGCATGCGTAATCGCCACTGCCAGCGCGTCGGCCGCATCGGCCTGCAACTTGCCGGACAAGCCCAGCATCACCGCCACCATATGTTGCACCTGTTGCTTGTCGGCCGCGCCACTGCCCACCAGCCCCAGTTTGATCTCTTTTGCGGCGTATTCGCTCACTGGCAAATCACGCGCCACGCAAGCGGCCACCGCCGCACCGCGCGCCTGCCCCAGTTTGAGTGCACTCATGGCATTGTTGGACAGGAACACCTGCTCCACGGCCACTTCATCGGGCGTGTATTCCTCGATCAAGGCCCACAAGCCATCCAGTAATAATCGCAGGCGCAGCGGAAACGTTTCCGCATCCAGCAATACCAGCGGCTGATGATGCACATGGCTCACCTTGCCAGTGGCATCAACATCAATGATGCCCACGCCAGTGCGCTGCGAACCGGGGTCGATCCCAAGGATGCGAGTCACGACGCAGGTTGACCGATTGCCGTGTTACGCAGCGCCGCCGAAATCGGCGTTGGCATAGACGTTTTGCACGTCATCCATATCTTCCAGCCACCGCAGCAGCTTCTGCACTTGCTCGGCCACTTCGCCTTCCACCGGACTGTCGTTGTCGGCACGCATGGTGATTTCAGCGTAGCCCGGCGCAAGCCCGGCGGCCTCCATCGCCGCCTTGACCGATGCAAATGCATCGGGCGAGGTCAATACGTCGATGGCGCCATCTTCCGGGTACACCACGATATCGTCGGCACCGGCTTCAATCGCCGCCTCGGTGATAGCGTCCTCATTGGCACCGGCGTCATAGCTGAGCACGCCCAGCTTCTTGAACATGAAGGCTACCGAGCCTTCGTTGCCCATATTGCCGCCAAACTTGCCAAATGCATGTCGTACATCGGCCACCGTGCGCACACGATTGTCGGTCAGGCAGTCCACAATCACCGCCACCCCGCCCGCGCCATAGCCTTCGTAGCGGATTTCCTCGTAGGACACGCCTTCCAGCTCGCCGGTGGCTTTCTTGATGGCGCGCTCGATCACGTCCTTGGTCATGTTGACGTCAAGGCCCTTGTCGATCGCCGCACGCAAGCGCGGGTTGCCATGCGGGTCGCCCCCGCCGCTGCGCGCAGCGACTGAAATTTCACGGATGATCTTGGTGAAAATCTTGCCGCGCTTCGCATCCACTGCGTTCTTGCGGGCTTCGATGGAGGGGCCACGTCCCATAGATGTACTTCCGGCCGAAAGGCGAAGCCGCGAATTATACGTCTGCTGCTCGACTGGTGTGCTCGGAAGTGGGCGCAAACTGGCCGTGATGTAAAAAATGGCCGGTTTGCCTTGCCGCGCTGTGCGATAACACCAGCCCGGAATGGCTGCAAGGCAGCGCGACATGGTCAGCCAGCCACGGGAGCCGGGTTTCCTCCAAAGCCACGGTGCCATCCGAACGCTCCTTGAAGTGCGCAAACAGGCAACCCATCCCACGCGGTGCGATACCTGCCACCACACCTACCTCGGCAGTACCGCGCCACTCCGCCACACCCGTTTGCAACAGACCGGCACTTCGGCCCAGCAGCGGGCGCGCCCACGGCAACGCCGCCACGCATCGCGCCGTTTCGCTGCCACGCAGAGGCGATCCAAGGCACACCACACGCTGCACGCGGGGATGTTCTGCTTGCTGCAATGCAGTGAGTGCAATCAGCCCGCCTAGGCTATGCCCTACCAAGGCATCGGGTGGCTGCGCCAAGAGCCGCTTCCGCAAGCGTGGCAACGCAAACTCCGGCCCTTCCCATACGCTTGAATAGTCAAAAAGTTCGGTGGCAAACCCCTGCTTGCGCAAGCGCAAGGCCAGCGGCAGCAACCACCACGAAGCGTTGAGCAGGCCATGCACCAACAGCACACGGGGCTGCATGATCAGCGGGCCAAGCGCCGATACATGAACTCGCGGTCGCGCTGCTCACCCACGATAAAGTGGTATTCGCCGGCAAATTCGAATCCATAGCGGGCGTAGAAACGCTGCGCGCCGTAGTTTTCCGACCACACCGATAACCATAAGATCCGTGGGCCATCGGCCAGCAGCCACGCCAGCATCGCGTCCATCAGTGCGCGCCCGGCACCACTGTTTTGCGCATCGCCGCGCAGGTACAGGCGCTTGATTTCGCCATCCTCAGCGCGCACGTCGGCGTGCGGCAACCCGCAGGGGCCGGCCTGCGCGTAGCCAATGGCCTGACCGTCGCGTTCGGCCAGCCACAGCGCATACGGGGAATCGGCGGACAATAGCGCGGCGTAGGCGGCCTCGCTGTGGCTTGCGTCGAGAAACGCCTGCAAATCTTCCGGCGTGTACAGATGGCCGAAGGTTTCGATGAAGGTAAACGTGCCCAGCGCGGCCAAGGTGGCGGCGTCGGCGGGGGTGGCTCGGCGAATCAAAGCCTGCACGATGGCACTCCTGGCGCGGGCGACATGGCATCACTGCTCCCCGGCGCGGGCGAACATCCTGTTCGACGCGCCGCCGTGCGCCATCCATGGCGCACTTTACGCAGTGACGCCATATCACCCATCACACTGATTCGCGCGTCCGAACCGCCACATGCACCTCGGCCAACTGCGCATCGGCGATGGGTGACGGCGCATCGGTCATCAGACACTGGGCGCCGGTGGTTTTGGGGAAGGCGATCACGTCACGAATGGAGTCGCTGCCGGCCATCAGCGCGGCGATGCGGTCGATGCCAAACGCAATGCCGCCATGTGGCGGTGCGCCGTATTTCAGTGCATCCAGCAGGAAGCCGAACTTGCCGCGCTGTTCTTCTTCGCCAATGCCCAGCAATTCAAACACCGCGCTTTGCAGCTTTGAATTGTGGATGCGGATCGAGCCACCGCCAATCTCGTTGCCGTTCAGCACCATGTCGTAACCACGGCTCACCGCGGTCTTGGCGTGGGCACGCAGATCGTCGATGGAATCCACCGCCGGCGCGGTGAACGGGTGATGCAGGGC
>NZ_DAOOUM010000003.1:60342-63130 GCF_035369645.1 Thermomonas sp.
TCCATGTCGAGCTGGGTGAATTCCAACTGGCGGTCGGCGCGCAACGCTTCGTCGCGGAAGCAGCGGGCGATTTGGTAATAGCGATCGAAACCGGCCATCATCAAAATCTGCTTGAACAACTGCGGGCTTTGCGGCAGCGCGTAGAACTCGCCGGGGTGCATGCGCGCCGGCACCAAAAAATCACGCGCACCTTCCGGCGTGGCCTTGGTCAGGATGGGAGTTTCGATGTCCTGGAAACCACGCGCATCCAGGTAATGCCGCAGCGCCGACACCAGCTTGGTGCGTGTCCGCAGCTTGCGCTGCATCTCGGGGCTGCGCAGGTCGAGGTAGCGGTACTTCAGGCGGATGTCCTCGCCCGGGTTCTCGTGGTGGTGGAACGGCAGCGGCTCGGCCTTGTTCAACAGCTCGATCGTCTCGGCCACCACTTCCACCTGGCCGGTCCTGATCTTGTCGTTCACCGACTGCCGGCGACGCACCGTGCCGGTGATGCGCAGGCAGTCTTCGTAGCCCACTGCCACCGCTGCGGCCAACATGCCAGCGTTACCCTCGCTGTCTGCCGGTTCGGCGACGATTTGCACGATACCTTCATGGTCGCGCAGGTCGATAAACACGATCTGGCCCATATTGCGGGCGACATCGGCCCAGCCGCACAGGGTGACGGTTTGGCCGATCAACGTTTGGTCGATCAGGCCGCAGAAATGGGTACGCATGGAGACTCCGGGGAGGTTCGGGCCGGCGGGCACCGGCAAGCCAATCATTTTAACGGGTTCAGTCGGCCGACTTGGTGGCGGATTTGGCGGCTTCCGGCTTGGGGCTCTCTGACTTGGCACTGGCATTGGCTGCTGGCTCGGCTTTGGCTTCGGCAGGCTTGGCCGCATCGCCGGCCAGATTGCTTTTCTTTTCGCCGTCTTTCTTGAAATCGGTTTCGTACCAGCCACCACCGGCCAGCCGGAATTGTGGCGCGGTCAATTGCCGGTGGATGCCGCCGTCTTTGCCGCACTGCGGGCAGACACTGGGGTCGACGTCGGAGAGTTTCTGCAATTTATCGAAGTGATGCCCGCAGAATTCGCAGGCGAAGGCGTAGATGGGCATGGCGCTACCAAGAACAGGGTGAGTAAGAACACATGCGGCACGCAGCCGCGATTTCAAGGCGAAGCTTATTCGTACAACCCCAGCAACTCGGCCTCGGCCTGCTCCAGCTCGCTGCGCAGTTGCAACTGCGTGCGCCCCAAATCAGCCACTTTGCCAGCATCGACATACACCGCCGGGTCGGCCAGCTGGGCATCGCACTCGGCCAGTTTGCCTTCCAGGCGCGCCACGCGCTCTTCGGCTTTTTGCAGCTTGTGCGGGTTGATTCTGGCTTTCGGCGCGGCAGGTGCCGGTGCGGGTACGACCCGCTTGGGCTCTTGCTTGGGTACCGGTGTTTTGGGGTTGTCACTGCCCGGGCGAGTACGCAGCCACGCGGCGTATTCGTCCAGATCACCATCGAACGGCTCGACCTTGCCGCCAGCCACGCGCCAATAGCTGTCGCAGACCAGACCGATCAAATGGCGGTCATGGCTGACCATCACGATGGCGCCATCGAAATCACTCAGCGCTTCGGCCAGCGCTTCGCGCATGTCCAGGTCAAGGTGGTTGGTGGGCTCATCAAGCAGCAATACGTTGGGCCGGCGATAGGCGATCAGTGCCAGCGCCAATCGCGCTTTTTCGCCACCGCTGAAGGTGTCGATGACTTCAAACGCACGGTCGCCGGGGAAATTCCATTTGCCGAGGAAATCACGCAGTACCTGATTGGCCGAATCCGGATCGAGCTTGCGCAAGTGATCCAGCGGCGAGGTGCCGGCCACCAGTGACTCCACCGTGTGCTGGGCGAAGTAGCCGATGCGCAAATCCGGATGCGCCTTACGCTCGCCGGTCATCGGCGCCAGCTCGCCCACCAGGGTTTTCACCAAGGTCGATTTGCCCGCGCCATTGGGGCCCAGCAGGCCGATGCGGTCGCCGGCTTCCAGGCCGAAGCTGGCGTTATGCAGGATTTTGGCGTCGACGCCATAGCCACAATCGCAATCGTGCAGCGATAGCAGCGAGTTGGGCAGCCGCAGCGGTTCGGGGAAATCGATATGCAGCGCGCGCTCGGCGCGTACCGCTTCGGTGCCGGCCAGTTTGGCCAGCCGCTTCATCCGCGACTGCGCCTGCTTGGCCTTGCTGGCCTTGGCCTTGAAACGGTCGATGAAGGATTGCAGGTGGGCGCGCTCGGCCTGCTCCTTCAGATGGGTGATCTGCTGCAGCCGCAAATGTTCGGCGCGCTGGCGCTCGAAATCGGTGTAATTGCCCGAATACAGCTTCGCGGTGCCGTCGTGCAGATGCAAGATGTGGGTGGTGACGTTGTCGAGAAATTCGCGGTCGTGCGAAATCACCAGTAAGGTGCCGTCATAGCGCTTGAGCCATTCTTCCAGCCAGACCACCGCATCCAGATCCAAATGGTTGGTCGGTTCATCGAGCAACAGCAAATCGGAGGGCGTCATCAGCGCACGCGCCACGTTCAGGCGCACGCGCCAGCCACCGGAGAAATCCGAGACCGCCTTTTCATGCACCTCGGCCGGAAACCCCAGCCCATGCAGCAGCCGGCCGGCACGCGCCGTGCCATCGTAGCCGTTCACTTCTTCCAGCAACTGATGCGCCACGGCCACCGCTTCCCAATCCTCATTGGCAAACGCATTGGCCTCCATCTGGATGGCCGCGTGCACGGCGCTATCGCCCGACAGCACGAAATCGATCGCCGGGTCCGGCA
>NZ_DAOOUM010000003.1:63230-77188 GCF_035369645.1 Thermomonas sp.
CAACCGATGGCATAGCCCTATGCCATTGAAGCGTTTGCGATCGTGTTAATTCAGTGTTAAACAGATCCAAGACTTACCCTCCATTGGAGTTGAACATGCCCCGCATGACCCCCCTTGCTCTGGCGCTGTCTTCATTACTGATCGCCGGCCCGGTATTGGCGCAGCAGGCCTCTGCGCCGGCCAGTAAAGATGCCCGTACCCTCGACACGCTGATCGTCACCGGCACCCATGTGGCTGACCGCACAGTGGCAGAATCGCAATCGCCCATCGACATCATCACCCCGGAAACACTGGAGGCCACCGGCACCACCGAGCTGGCCACCGCCTTGGCACGCGCACTGCCCTCACTGAATTTCCCGCGCCCCGGCATGGCCGACGGCACCAGCGGTGTGCGTCCGGCGCAACTGCGCGGATTGTCACCGGATCAGGCGCTGGTGCTCGTCAATGGCAAGCGCCGCCATATTTCGGCGCTGGTGAATGTGAATGGCACGATCGGTCGTGGCTCGTCTGCAGTTGATCTGAACGCGATCCCCGTCGCCGCTATCGAACGCGTGGAAGTCCTGCGTGATGGTGCATCTGCACAATATGGATCTGATGCCATCGGCGGCGTCATCAATATCGTGCTCAAGGGCGCCGGCACTGGAGGCAGTATTGCACTGGGAGGCGGCCAGTATTCCAAGGGCGATGGCCAGCAGTGGCAACTGTCTGGTGATGCAGGCCTGACCCTGGGCGGCGGCGGCGGCACCATCCATTTGGCGGCACAAACCGGCCACCAAGACATGACCAATCGCTCCGGTACCTATCAAGGCACAGCGCCCAACACCGGCAATTTCCCGGGCGTGGGCGAAACAGCATTCAAGCTGGGCGACCCGGATGTGGATCAGACAGCACTGGCATTGAATGCCAATCTGGCCATTGGCGATCACGCCAGTCTGTATGTCACCGCCATGGCCAGTAACCGCGACATCACATCGTTCGCGTTCTATCGCTCCAAAAACCACAGCGGGCAAGGCGCACTGCTGGCGCAGGTTTACCCGAACGGCTATGTACCTGAAATCAATCAAGATGCGCACGACCGTAGCGTGGTGCTGGGCGCCAAGGGCACTGCCGACAATGGCCTGAACTGGGACTTCAGCTACAACTTCGGCGACAGTCTGCTGGGCTTTCGCACCCAGAACACCATCAACTATGCCTTGGGTGTGAGCAGCCCACTCAGCTTCTATGACGGCTCGCTGCAATACACCCAGCAAGTGTTGAACGCCGACTTCTCCAAGCCCATCGGGATTGGATTGGCGTATCCAGCCACCCTCTCCTTCGGTGCGGAATATCGCACCGAAGACTGGGCGCAGCGTGCGGGTGAGGCCAATTCGTATTTCGGTTCCGGTGCACAGGGCTTTGGCGGATTCACACCACGCAACGCCGGCAGTTACAACCGGCACAACTATGCGCTGTACGCGGGCCTGGAAGCTGATGTGTCCGACAAATTCTCGGGCGGTATCGCCGGGCGGTACGAAGACTATTCCGACTTCGGCAGTCAATTCTCCGGCAAGTTGTCACTGCGCTACGCCTTTACCGACAAGGTGGCCTTGCGTGGCACCGCCGCCACCGGCTTTCGTGCGCCTTCGTTGGCACAGCAGCACTATCAGGCGGTGACCACCAACATCAATAATGGTGTGGCCTTTGAAACCGGAACCTTCCCGGCCTCCGGCGCAGCCGCACAAGCGCTTGGTGCAGAGCAGCTCAAGCCGGAGACCTCACGGTCTTACAGCTTGGGTCTGGTGTTGCAACCGTTGGAGCGCGTGTATCTGACGATCGATGCCTACCAGATCAACGTCGATGACCGCATCGTGCTCTCATCCAATCTGAATATCGCCAACAATGCGGCGGCACAGGCACTGTTGGCCAGTCTCGGCATCACCAATGTCACCAGTGCGCGTTATTTCAACAATGCGATTGATACCCGTACGCAGGGCATCGACGTGGTGGGCACTTGGAATGTGCCGCTGGCGGCCAGTAGCCTTAACCTGACCGGCAGCTACAACTACAACAAATCCAAAGTCACACGCATTGCCCCCAACCCTGCCGCGTTGACAGCATTGGGGGCCAATTTGGAACGGATGGGGCGCGATGAACGTGGCCGCATCGAAGAAGGCGCACCACGCGACAAGTTCGCAGTGAACGCAAACTGGGCCCTGCAACATTGGGAGATCAATGCCGGAGCCACTCGCTATGGCCAGTTCACCGCGCGGAACGCCAGCAACCCGCTGCAAGACCAGACCTTCGGGGCCAAATGGACGCTTGATCTATCCGTCAACTTCCGTCCTGACCAACACTGGACGATTACAGCGGGTGCTGACAATGCGTTGAACCAATACCCCGAACAAAATACCTACGCCAACTCCACATTCGGCCTGATACCTTACAGCCTGTACTCGCCGTATGGCTTCAATGGTGCGTATTACTACGGCAAGGTCAGCTACAAGTGGTGAGCTGAACACCTTATTCATTTCCACCTTCGCGCCCCGGTCATCCGGGGCGTTTTTTGTTCGAAGTGTTACCCGCACATGCGATGATCGTGGCATCGACCTTGCGGAGTACACATGCCACATCACACCCCCCTGATCGCGATTCTGGTGTATGGCTTCGTGCTGGCCTTTATTCTGGGCGCACTCGCCAATCGGCTGCGGCTGTCACCGCTGGTTGGCTACCTGGTTGCGGGCATCATCGTTGGGCCGTTCACGCCGGGCTTCGTGGGTGATGCGGAGTTGGCACCCCAGCTGGCCGAGATTGGTGTGATCCTGCTGATGTTCGGCGTCGGCCTGCACTTCTCGCTACGCGATCTGATGTCGGTGAGAAACATCGCGATCCCCGGCGCGGTGGCGCAAATCTCCGTCGCCACCCTATTGGGCCTGGGTTTGGCCGAATTGATGGGCTGGTCGCATCTTGAAGGGTTGGTGTTCGGGTTTTCGCTGGCCACCGCCAGCACCGTGGTGCTGCTGCGGGCGATGGAAGAGCGTCGCTTGCTGGATACACGGCGCGGCAAAATCGCGGTGGGTTGGCTGATCGTGGAAGATCTGGCCTGCGTCATCGCACTGGTGTTGATTCCGGCACTGGCCGGCGCACTGGGTGGCAGCGAAGCGGTAGGCATCGGCGGCATTCTCAAAGCGCTGGCCATCACCTTTGGCAAGGTCGCCGCCTTCGTCGCCTTCATGCTGATCGTCGGCCGCAAGGCAATCCCGTGGATACTCGAACGCATTGCAGGCACCGGCTCGCGTGAATTGTTCACATTGGCAGTGCTGTCCATCGCGATGGGCGTGGCGTTTGGCTCGGCAGCGATGTTCGGTGTGAGCTTCGCACTGGGCGCATTCTTCGCCGGCATGCTGCTCAACGAATCCGAGTTCAGCCATCAGGCCGCACAGGATTCACTGCCGATGCGCGATGCGTTCGCAGTGCTGTTTTTTGTGTCGGTGGGCATGCTGTTCAATCCCAATATTCTGGTCGAGCATCCGTGGCAAGTGCTGGCGACCACGCTCATCATCGTGTTTGGGAAATCGGCCGCTGCCTATCTCATCGTGCGCGCATTCGGGCATCCCAATTCCACGGCGCTGACCATTTCCACCAGTCTGGCCCAAATTGGCGAATTCGCTTTCATCATCGCCGGGCTTGGCTTGTCACTTAAAATCCTGCCGAAGGAAGGCCATGATCTGGTGCTGGCCGGCGCACTGATTTCGATCATGCTCAACCCGATCCTGTTCATGGGGCTGGATCGCTGGCAGGCACGAGAGGACGCACGCAACGCCGCCAATGCCGAACCAGAACCCGAGGTGGTGCCGGTGGATATTTGCAATCACGCCATCGTGGTGGGTTACGGTCGCGTGGGTAGCCAGCTTGCCCATCTTCTGCGTGAACGTGGTGTGCCCTTGGTCATCATTGAAGATGATTCCGATTTGGTGGCACAAGCACGCGCCAATGGCCTACCCACCGTGCGCGGCAATGCTGCAAACCAGCGCGTCTTGCAGGAAGCTGCACCAGAACGCGCAAAACTTGCGGTATTCGCGATGGCGCAAGCATTGGAAGCCGGTGAGACCATTGCCCGCCTGAAAAAACTCAACCCAACAATCAGCGTTCTGGCGCGTGCGCACAGCGAAACCCAGGTCAGGTATTTACTCGAACACGGTGCCGATGCGGCCGTTTTGGCAGAACGCGAATTGGCCTACTCGCTGGCGGATATGGTGATGGCCTCACCGCCATGGCGTGTCCCCAGCAAGGCGGCTGTTTAAAGCGCTCGCCCGGGGATCGGGCGCGCCCGGTCGGCAGTTGACGTACTGGCAGCCCATGCCGAGTAATCAAATCGCAGAATGCGTGCCCTGTTCTTGTTCTTGCAACTCTGCAATGCAGGCACGCAACCGGCGATAGCCCTCCACCAGACGCGGTCCGGGGCGGCCCAGATAGGCTTCGGAAATGGCATGGATGCGTCCATGCTGCAGCGCAGGCAGGGCCGCCCAGCCATCGCGCCGGATGACAATCTCGGCGCGATAGTTCTCCTCTTTCACCCCGCACCAGCTCATCACCACCACGTCGGGAGCGGCAGCCAACACGTGCTGGTGGTTCAGCGGCACACTCTTCGCGTCCTCATCGGCCCATGGGTTGCAGCCACCGGCGCGCTGGAGCATGTCAGTGACCCATGAACGCTTTGCCGGAACGATCACCGGCTTGGGCCACCACTCCACCAACACCTTGGGCCGATCACCGGCCACGGCCACGGCCGGCATCAACGCCTCCATCCGTGCCACCAGTGCCGCGCCGCACTCGGGTACGCCCAGCGCATCGGCAATGGCTTGAATATCGGCATACACGCCTTGCAGTGATTGCGGATCACACACCAGCACCGCAAGGCCCGCATCGCGCAATGCGTGTACTACCGTCTCATGCCCCGGCACCGTCAGCGACGTCAGTACCAACTCGGGCTTGAGCGCCAGCACCGCGTCGATATTCAAGTCCAGATCGCGCCCGGTTTTAGGCAGCGTGGCCACCACATCGGGGGGATAGTCCGAATCACTGTCCACCCCGACCAGCATCTGGGCGCAGCCCAACGCGCAGACAATTTCGGTATTCGAGCAGGTATGCGAAAACACCCGCATCACTTGACGAACACCAACTTGCCGCCCTCAGCATCCACCTTGACCACGTCGCCATTGCCAAACTGGCCGGACAGGATTTGCTGCGCCAGCGGGTTTTCCAGTTGTTGCTGGATCGCGCGCTTGAGCGGGCGGGCGCCGTAGACCGGATCAAAGCCGACATTGCCGAGCAGGTCAAACGCCGCATCGGATAATTCGATGCGAATGCCGCGTTCGCCCAGACGCTTTTCGAGGCTGCGCAACTGGATGCGGGCAATCTGTTTGATCTGCACCTTGTTCAGCGGATGGAAGACCACGATGTCGTCGAGGCGATTGATGAACTCCGGCCGGAAATGCGCCTGCACCACGCCCATCACCGCGGCCTTCATCTGGATGTAGGCCTCGGCGCTGTCGTCGCCATTCATCTCCTGAATCTGGTGCGAGCCGAGGTTGGACGTCATCACGATGACCGCGTTGCGGAAATCCACGGTGCGGCCCTGGCCATCGGTGAGGCGGCCGTCGTCGAGTACTTGCAGCAGGATGTTGAACACGTCCGGATGCGCTTTCTCCACTTCATCCAGCAAGATCACGCTGTACGGGCGGCGGCGCACAGCCTCGGTCAGATAGCCGCCTTCTTCATAGCCCACATAGCCGGGCGGCGCGCCGATCAGCCGGCTGACGCTGTGCTTTTCCATGAACTCGCTCATGTCGATGCGCACCATCGCATCGCTGGAGTCGAACAGGAAGTCGGCCAGCGCCTTGCACAGCTCGGTCTTGCCCACGCCGGTGGGGCCGAGGAACAGGAACGAACCGCTGGGGCGATTGGGATCGCTCAAGCCCGCGCGCGAGCGCCGCACCGCATCGGAGACCACTTTGATCGCCTCTTCTTGCCCGACCACGCGGGTGTGCAACTGCGCTTCCATCTGCAGGAGTTTTTCGCGCTCGCCTTCCAGCATCTTGGACACCGGAATGCCGGTCCAGCGCGCCACCACCTGCGCGATTTCTTCCGCCGTCACTTTGTCTTGCAGCAGCGTGAAGCCGCGGGTTTCTGCCTCTTGCGCGGCCAGCAATTGTTTTTCCAGCTGCGGGATTTGCCCGTACTGGAGTTCGCTCATGCGCGCGTAATCCTGCCGGCGCTGCGCGGCTTCCAACTCGAGCTTGGCGGCTTCGATCTGCTCCTTGACCTTGGTCGCGCCTTGCAAAGTCGCTTTTTCGGCCTTCCAGACTTCTTCCAGATCGTTGAACTCGCGCTCCAGCGTTGCGATCTCGGCTTCCAGATCGGCCAAGCGCTGTTTGGATTCCGCATCCTTCTCTTTTTTCAGCGCCTCGCGCTGGATCTTGAGCTGGATCAGGCGGCGTTCCTTGCGGTCCATTTCTTCCGGCTTGGAGTCAATCTCCATGCGGATGCGCGAGGCCGCTTCGTCCATCAGGTCGATCGCCTTGTCCGGCAATTGCCGATCGGCGATGTAGCGATTGGAAAGCGTGGCGGCGGCGACGATGGCCGGGTCGGTGATTTCCACCCCGTGGTGCACCGCGTAGCGTTCCTTCAGGCCGCGCAGGATGGCAATGGTGTCTTCCACCGTCGGCTCACCCACGAACACCTTCTGGAAACGACGTTCCAGCGCGGCGTCCTTCTCGATGTATTTGCGGTATTCGTCGAGCGTGGTGGCACCAATGCAATGCAGTTCGCCGCGCGCCAAGGCCGGCTTGAGCATGTTGCCGGCGTCCATCGCGCCATCGGCCTTGCCGGCGCCGACCATGGTGTGCAGTTCGTCGATGAACAGGATGATCTGGCCTTCGTTTTTCGCAAGGTCATTGAGCACCGCTTTCAGGCGTTCCTCGAACTCACCCCGGAACTTCGCGCCGGCAATCAGCGCGCCCATGTCCAGCGACAACAACCGCTTGCCGCGCAGGCCTTCCGGCACTTCGTTGTTGATGATGCGCTGGGCCAGGCCTTCGGCAATGGCCGTTTTGCCCACGCCCGGCTCGCCGATCAGCACCGGATTGTTCTTGGTGCGGCGCTGCAAGACTTGAATGGTGCGGCGGATTTCTTCATCGCGCCCGACCACCGGGTCGAGCTTGCCGCTCTCAGCGCGCGCGGTCAGGTCGATGGTGTATTTCTCCAGCGCCTGCCGCGCTTCTTCGGCATTTTCGTCGGTCACTTTTTCACCCCCACGCAGCTTGTCGATGGCCGCTTCCAATTTGCTCCTGTTTGCACCTGCCGCTTTCAACGCTTTGCCGGTTGTGCCGCTATCGTCCAGCGCCGCCAGCAGGAACAATTCGCTGGCGATAAAGGCATCGCCACGCTGCTGCGCCAGTTTGTCCGTCACATTGAGCAGGCGCGACAAATCGTTGCCCACACTGACCGTGCCGGCCTGCCCGGAGACTTTCGGCAACGTGTCCAGCGCCTCGGCCAAGCGCAGCCGCAGGTCGGCCACATTCACACCAGCCTGCGCCAGCAATGGGCGGGTGCCGCCACCTTGTTGATCCAGCAAGGCCAGCAACAGGTGTGCGGGTTCAATCAAATTGTGATCACGCCCCACGGCCAGCGACTGCGCGTCGCTCAAGGCCTGCTGGAAGCGCGAGGTAAGTTTGTCCATGCGCATGCGGAAATCCTAATGGGAAAGGTCACGATGACCACTGTTCCCCAGATGCGGGCAGCTTGCTGTGATTCAAGTCAAACTGCGCCGCGCAATTCACCCTGCGGTATGTTCACCCCTCTACCGGAGACTATGCGATGCCAAAACTGCCGTACTTGCTATGCCCATTGCTGCTGTCATTGGCGTTTGCCGCCAGCGCCACCACCCCCACCGAGCAGCGCATCGTGGCAGTGGCGGATGCCGAGCAACTGCGCAACATCGCACTCTTGCAGCAATTGGTCGAACACAACAGCGGCACCTTCAACCTCCCCGGTGTCAAGGCGGTAGCAGACTTGCTACAACCAGAATTTGCGGCGCTGGGTTTCACCGTGACATGGAAGCCAATGGCGCAAGTCGGTCGTGCCGGACACCTGCTCGCCAGTCATCGCGGCAATGGCAAAGGCAAGCGCCTACTGTTGATTGGGCATCTGGATACGGTGTTCGAGTCGGACAACCCGTTCACCGGCTTTCGCATCGACGGCGGTCGCGCCATTGGCCCCGGCGTGGGTGATGACAAAGGCGGCGTGGTGGTGATGCTGGCCGCGCTGCGCGCCTTGCACGCAGCCGGTGCGCTTGAAAATGCCGATATCGACGTGGTCTTGACCGGCGACGAGGAAGATGTGGGCACCCCGGTGACCATCGCCCGTGCCGACTTGATCGCTGCCGGAAAACGTGCCGATGCGGCGCTGGATTTCGAAAATATCTCACATCAAAACGGCCGCGAGATGGGCGCGGTGGCGCGTCGATCCTCCAACGAATGGACACTTACCGTACACGGCGAAACGGGGCATAGCGCCGGTATCTTTTCGCCGGCGATGGGCGATGGCGCAGCGTTTGAATTGGCGCGTATTTTGGCGGCGTTTCGCAGCGAACTTCCCGAGCCCAACCTGACCTTCAATGTCGGATTATTGGGTAGCGGCGAGCAAGCCACATTCGATGCCAACAAGACCCGCATTAGCGCCAGCGGCAAAGACAATATCGTGCCTGGCGTTGCGCTTGCGCGTGGCGATTTCCGCACCCTCAGCCCCGCACAAACCGCCCGCGTGGTTGAAAAAATGCGCGCAATCGTCAGCCGCCACTTGCCGCGCACCCGCGCCGACATCGTGATCGAAGAACACTACCCGCCGATGGCCCCCACCGAAGGCAACCGCGCCTTGCTGGCCACGCTCAACACCATCAACCAAGATTTTAATTTTCCGGAAATGGGGGAAATCGACCCACTCAGCCGGGGTGCCGGCGATATCGCTTTTGTCGCCAACGATGTGGCCGGATTGGTCGGCCTGGGTGCCTCCGGCGGCGATGCCCATGCCGCCGGTGAGAGTATCGATTTGGCCGCCAGCTTGCGCCAAGCCAAGCGCGCTGCACTGTTGATGTATCGGCTTAGCCAAACGGCGCGTTGATGCCCTGTATTGCATCATTCGGCCGCATTGGTGCTTACCTGCTCCAACCATCCTTCATACCGCACGATGCGCCCCAGCCATGGCATGCCGGCTTCCACCATAAATTCGTAACGGCCTTCGTGTTCGCGTTCGCGGCAATGCACACCTTCAAACAGTGCCACCGGCAACGGCAGAATACCGAACACACGCACGCCTGCGACCTGCCACCACAGCGCGCCGTCGCTGACGTGTAGCCAGAAGCGGAACTGCACCGCGCCCAGCCGCTCGTACAGCAAACCATCGCGGTAGGCCAAGCTGGACACCATCTGGCGGCCACCAAAATCACGCCGCCATGTTTCACCCTGCGGACTGGCCACAAACACCACCGTGGTGGGAACTGCCTGGCATGCCGACGGCAAGCCGACCATGCGTGCGCATAAGCGTGCCAGCGGGTGCGTGCCACGTTCAATACTGGCGATACCTCGAAATTGGCTTTGTCCACGCAACCCGTGCAAGCGTCGCACGCAAGGTGCCAAGCCGAAAAACGCGGCCCCAAGAATTTGCTGAAACAGTGTTGGCATCGCAGCCCTGTTCATCGTCTCGCCCAACTCATGCGGTGAAACGCCCCCTGTCATCATCCAATGCCGTCACGTTGCGTGTGCCACGCCGCATCGATGATCCCTGTGCGGACACAGTACACCTTTTGCGCATGGCAACGCGTGGCAGTGCTTGGCGCAGGGCGGTGTGCTGCGTCAGGTACACCGCGCACAATCAGCGCATCATCCACACCAAGGTGGCGATGCGGCCGCCGATGTGGTCGCGCCGGTGCGAGAAAAACTGTGTGGGTTCAGCGATCGTGCAACGCCCGCCGCCATACACCGCGGTGACCCCTGCTGCGCGTAAGCGCTGCCGCGCCAATGCGTACAAATCCACCCGCCAATGCCCTGTGCGGGTGGCGTGGAACGCCGCTGCGGCCTGCGCATCGTGCTGCACGAATGCATCGAATACGTCTTGGCCAATTTCATACGCCTGCGGGCCAGCGGCTGGGCCTAACCATGCCACCAGTTGTGCCGACGGGGTATGCATCGCCGCCACCGTGGCCTCCAACACGCCCGCGCACAACCCGCGCCAACCGGCATGCGCAGCGGCGACTTCGCTGCCATCTTGCGCAGCAAATACCACCGGCAGGCAGTCAGCGGTCAGGATGGCCAGCACCGTGCCGCGCGTGCAGGTCACCGCAGCGTCGGCTTCGGGCTCGTCGAGCCCCGGCTCGCACGCCACATCCACCCCATGCACCTGCCGCAACCAGCGTGGTGCGGATGGCAGTGCCAACGCGGCTTCCAGTTGCCTGCGGTTTTCGGCAACGGCCTGCGCCGCATCGCCACAACGCGACCCAAGGTTGAAGTGGTCAAACGGTGCCTGCGAGACCCCCAAGCCATGCCGCAACGTGGTCAGAGCATGCACGCCGAGTGGCGTTGGCCAATCGGCGTGCAAAAAAGCACTCATCGCCGCGCCCGCTCGGCATCGGCATGCGACGCGGCGTCCTCCCGCAATACCCGTAGCAGATGCTGCATATCCTCCGGCAATGGGGCTTCGCAACGCACCGCCTCGCCGGTCACCGGATGCGCAAACTCCAACACTTCGGCGTGCAGGGCCTGCCGCTTGAAACCGCGCAGCGCCGCAATGAGTTCTTCCGATGCGCCTTTCGGTAGCCGTAGCGAACCGCCATACAGTGGATCACCGATGATCGGGTGCTTCAGATGCGCCATGTGCACGCGGATCTGGTGGGTGCGTCCGGTTTCCAGCCGGCATTCCAGCGCGGTATGACTGCGGAAGCGCTCACGCAGGCGGTAATGCGTCACCGCGTCTTTGCCATCCTCGCGCACTGCCATCCGCAGGCGGTCACGCGGGTGACGGTCAATTGCGGCATGGGCCGTGCCGCCGGAGACCAATGCGCCTACCACCACCGCCAAATATTGCCGATGCACTTCCCGCGCAGAGAGCTGCGCCACCAGTGCGGTATGCGCCACCAAGGTGCGCGCCACCACCATCACGCCACTGGTGTCTTTGTCCAGACGATGGACGATGCCCGCACGCGGCAACTTGTCCAGCGCCGGGTCGCGATGCAGCAAGGCATTGACCAAGGTGCCCGCCGGGTTGCCCGCGCCGGGATGCACCACCAGACCCGCCGGTTTATCCAGCACGAAGACGTGTTCATCTTCATAAAGTATGGACAGCGGGATGTCCTCAGCCACGGCGTGGGTCTGCACTTCCTCGACCGCCGTCAGCACGATGACCTCGCCGCCACGCACCGCATCACGCGGGCGGGCAGTGGCACCATCCATCGTCACATCGCCGGATTTGATCCACGCCGACAGGCGCGAACGGGAATATTCAGGAAACAGCTCGGCCAGCACCGCATCTAGGCGGCGGCCTGCGCAAGCGTCGGGGACATGGGTGGTACGCGGGTCGGTATTGGGCATGAGGCGAAAGTTCCGGCGATTTCGAGCAGCCGTTGGGATTCGATTAAAGCAGTGGACTGCTATTATCCAACCTTCATGCCCCTGGCGCCCGTTCGATGCCCATGATTTCTCGTTCAGCCCTGCTTCGCCCCACCCTTGTGCTTGCGCTCGTCGTTGCCGTTAGCGGCTGCTCGAGTGTCAAAGGCCTGTTCAAGAAAGACAAAGACAAGAACGAGGGCGTCCCCGTCGCCACCTTGTTCGACAAGGCCCATAACCAGATGGAGCACGGCAACTGGAGCAATGCCAGTGAGACCTGGGGCCGCTTGATCGCGCAGTATCCGTATGGCCCCTACACCGAACAGGCGATGATGGAGCAGGCCTACGCGCAGTTCAAATCCGGCAAGCACGAGGATGCGATCTCCACCATCGACCGCTTCATTCGCACCTATCCTACGCACAAGAACATCGCCTATTTTTACTATTTGCGCGGCTTGTCCAACATGGCGCGCAATACGGTGTTCATGGCGCGCACCTTCAAGCTGGACACCAGCACGCGTGACCTAGAAGCCCCGCAGCAGGCCTATAACGACTTCAACACGGTTTCCACACGCTACCCCAACAGCCGCTATGCCGGCGATGCGCGCCAGCGCATGGTGTTCTTGCGCAATGAATTTGCACGCTTTGAGTTGAATACCGGTCTGTATTACTTGCGCCGCAGTGCGTGGGTGTCGGCTGCCGATCGCGCCACCTATCTGCTGGAAACCTACCCACAAAGCGAATATCAGTACGACGCCGTGGCCCTGTTGGGCGAGGCTTATACGCGCATGGGCAATGCCACACTGGCAGCCGATGCCAAGCGCGTGCTGGAGCAAAATGCACCGCAGCACCCGTGGCTGCACGGCAAATGGCCCAATGACCGTGGCATTATCAGCCGCTTGAATCCGTTTACCGGCGACGCGCGTTGAATTGAAAAGGGGCCCCAGCGGCCCCTTTTCCTTGAATCAGCTTTTACGATGCCAGCTTGACTCAATCACGCCAGCCATTGCTGATCGGGTAGCGCCGCTCGCGCCCAAACGCACGTCGGCTGACTTTGGGTCCGGGTGCGGCTTGGTGCCGCTTCCATTCGCTGATGCGCACCAATCGCAGCACCCGATCTACCACAGCGGCATCGAAGCCGGCGGCGATAATCTCGGCGCCGGATTGTTCTTGATCGATATGCCGCAGCAAGATGGCATCGAGTACGTCGTAAGGCGGCAGGGAATCCTGATCCAATTGATTTTCGCGCAGCTCGGCAGTGGGGGGGCGATCGATCACGGCCTGCGGAATCACCCGGTCGCCCACGGTGTTGCGCCAACGCGCCAAGGCAAACACCTCGGTCTTGTATAGATCCTTGATCGGCGCATAGCCGCCGCACATGTCGCCATAGATGGTGGCATAGCCCACCGCATATTCGCTCTTGTTGCCGGTGGTCAACAGCAGGCCGCCCAACTTGTTGGACAGCGCCATCAACAAGGCACCGCGCGTGCGGGATTGCAGATTTTCTTCGGTCAGATCGACAGGCTTGCCGGCAAACACCTCGGCCAGCGCATTCAAATAGCCTTGAAATGGGGTTTCGATGGGCAGCGCCAGCAGCTTGACCCCCATCGCCGCGCATTGCTCCTGCGCCAAATCATTGGACAGCCCGGCCGTATAGCGCGAGGGCATGCGCACCGCTGTGACGTTTTCCGGCCCTAGCGCGTCGGCGGCGATTGCCAGTACCACCGACGAATCAATTCCGCCAGACAGCCCCACCCACACCTGCTTGAAGCCATTTTTTGCGCAGTAATCGCGGGTACCACGCACCACCGCCCGCCACGCCAGTGCGTCGCAGCTTTCATCGCCATCCACTGTCCATTGCAGTGGCGCAAAACGCTTTGCTTCGGCATCAAACTCGACCACCAGCCATTGCTCTTCAAACGCCACCGCAGCGGGGTGCACCGTGCCATCGCCATCGCACACCACCGACGCACCATCAAACACCAATGCGTCCTGTCCGCCAATCACATTCAAGTAGGCAATGCCTGCGCCGGTTTCGCGTGCGCGCTGCACCAACAATGCATCACGTTGGGCATGCTTGTCGTGCTCATACGGCGAGGCATTGGGCACCAGCACCAGTTGCGCACCCTTGGCGACGGTACTGGCGATGGGTTCGGCAAACCACAGGTCTTCGCAAATCACCACGCCGACATCAATGCCGTTGATTTGGAATACGCAATCCTCACGGTCCGGATCGACATCGAAGTAGCGGCGCTCATCAAACACCGCGTAATTGGGCAACTCGCGCTTGCGATAGGTCTGTTCGATGCCACCATCGCGCAGCAC
>NZ_DAOOUM010000003.1:77288-79188 GCF_035369645.1 Thermomonas sp.
TTGCCGGCCACATCGCCCACCGGAAAATCAAATTGCGCCATTGCGATACGCAGCGTATTGGCCACGGTCATATCCCCGAGATCAGCATGTCGAGAGCAGCAAGGATGGTCAGGCGTTCGGCCGACAAATCCGCCTCATGCCTGCCAAGCATCTGCATTGGTACATTGGTAATTTGCGCTGCATCCATCACCAGCCGCTTGCCTGCAACCACCAGCACCGGCATCAGCCTTGCCACCAAAGGCCCTGCCAGTTGCGGTGCAATCAAGGGCACAACCACGCGTGATTGGGTGGCATCGATCAAATCATTTTGCACGATTAGCCAGTAAGGAATGGTGCGCCTGGATGCGGCATCCGCATTCACATACGCGCAAAATTGATTCATGCGGCAGACGACGCCTTGAGTTTGGCCTTGAACGCACGCACATGATCACCGGCAAGCCCATCCCGCTCGATACGTACGTTGTACGCGGCGATCGCCTCACGATTTTCTTCCAGCCACTTGGCACGTTTGCGTGCACGCACTTCCGTATCCAACGCACGCTCTAACGTGGCAGACAGATTGATATCCAGCGCCTTGGCGTCTTCCAGCAAGCCTTGGTTGATGCTGACATTGGTAGCACGCTTGCCGTAATCGGCGTATCGCTCTCGAATGCGCATGACATAATTCCATTGTATGCGCATTTATTATGCGCATACAAATCACACCCGTCAAGCTCGCTGGTTCGCCCAGCGTCATCTTTTGCCGCCGCGCTCCGCTAAAATGTACCCACTCCCCCCTCAATCATCGCTGCGCCCAATCGGGTGCGGCACACACGTCGGAGCACTACCACATGGGTCTGGACCTCGTCCCCACCGGCAATAACCCGCCGGACGAAATCAATGTCGTCATCGAAATCCCGAAAGATGCCGAACCTGTCAAATATGAAGTCGATAAGGCGTCAGGTGCGATCTTCGTGGACCGCATCCTGTCCACCCCGATGCGCTACCCGTGCAACTACGGCTACGTGCCTTACACGGTTTGTGGTGATGGCGACCCGGCCGACGTACTGGTCATTCTGCCGTTGCCGCTGGTGCCCGGCTCGGTGATCCGCTGCCGCCCGGTGGGCGTATTGAAGATGAGCGATGAAGCCGGTAGCGATGAAAAGATCCTCGCCGTCCCGGTGGACAAAGTCTTCAACGGCTACAGCCACATCGACGACATCGCCAAGGTCAGCAAGCACTGGTTGCAACGCATCGGCCACTTCTTCGAGCACTACAAAGATCTGGAAGACGGCAAGTGGGTGAAGCTGGATGGCTGGGGCGGCGTGAATGAGGCCAAGTCGATCATTATGGATGCGATTGCCCGCTACAACACCAGCGAAGACAAGCCGAAGTTTTAAGCCGGCGTTGCCGCTGCAATCAAAAACCGCCGGGTTGCTGCCGGCGGTTTTTGTTTTTCTAGGCGTGCACCACGCTTACATCCCGCCGGCTTTATGCGGATATTTTGCGAAGATGCCGGTGATGGCTGCGTCGATTTCGCCCAGTTTCTGTTCTGGCTTTTGTTTGGACCGTACCGGATTGCTGGCCGAACCCGTCCACACCATGCGGTTGCGCTTACCGTCCACCAAATCCACGGTCAGGGTACCTTCCTTATAGCGTGATACTTGGGTTTCGTCGTACCAAATCGGCACCGCGACATAGGTCTTGTGGCGATAGCTGTAGAACCATTCAGTGTCGCTGCGCGGCACCGTCCACACAGCGGTTTTGTCTTCCACCACACCTTGGAAGTTCACCAACAAATCGGCACCTTCGGTGCTGTAGCGATAGCCGCGCGCATCCATTTCCTTGCGCACATCGGCACGAATGCGCTCGGAAATCCAGCTGGAATAGCCAGACTGCTCCATCGCAATCGGCTGATAGA
>NZ_DAOOUM010000004.1:0-74763 GCF_035369645.1 Thermomonas sp.
GGCCGTGTTGGCGGCCATCGCCGGTAATGACAGCGCAAGCGCAAGCGGAAGAATGACGTAGCGAAGCTTCATGGGAATGTCCTTGGAAATGCTTAGAAGTACTTGATAAAAGGTTTGAATCTGGACGTTGACACCATCAAACAATGGCTTTGCGCGCCAAGCGTTCCACCCAGCGATACAGCAGGAAGATGGCCGCGACGAAAGCAATGCCGCCCAGCCATGCGGCCGGGCCTTCGGCAAAGGCATCGCTCACCATTTGCAGCGGCAACAGCTTGAACGCGACGATGCCGGCGATCAACACGCCGATCAAGCCTTCGCCCACAATCATGCCCGATGCCAACAATACGCCCAGCTGCTTGACCGCCTCCGGCTTGCCATGACGCTCGGCGCGCTGATCGAAATACCAACCCACAATCGCTCCCACCACCACCATCAGCGTGGATCCGGTTGGCAAGTAAATGCCCAAGCCCACGGCCAGCGGCGACAGATGCGCGCCCTTGGTGGAGCGGCGCAGCACTTCGTCGATTGCAATCAACACCACGCCAATTCCGGCACCGATCAGGATCAAGTTCCAGTCGATGTTGTTCTGAATCACACCCTGCGCCAGCGCTGAAATCAGGCCGGCTTGCGGTGCAGCCAGTGCGTCCTTGCCCGCACCCGGCGCGCCCACGAAGCCATAGGCCTGATTGACGATATCGAGGATCGGCGGAATGATCGCCGAGCCAGCAATCACGCCCACCACCAACGCCCACTGCTGCTTGGACGGCGTGGCATCCACCAACTGCCCGGTCTTGAGGTCTTGCAGATTGTTGTTGGCAATCGCCGCCACTGTGAACACCACCGCCGTCACCAGCAGGGCGAATGCCACCAGCCCTTTTTCTTGGCCGGCATCGATTTGCGACTTCAGCCCGAACACCAGCAGCAGCGCCGCGCCGATCACCACCAAAATCCCGATCCCCGACAGCGGGCTATTGGACGAACCAATCAAACCGGCCATATAGCCGCACACGGTAGACACCAGAAAGCCCATCACCACGATGTACAGCAGGCTGCCCAGCATCAGCGGCAACGCGTGCGCGCCCAAGCCGGTCTGGTTGGAAAAATGCACCAGCAAAAACGCCAGCGGCACGAAGCACGCCAGCATCATCGCGCCGACCACCCCGATCGGAATGTCGTGCTCGGTGCGCGGCAACAAATGCAAGGTGCCCCCTTGGCGAGCGCGGTTGGCCGCCATTGCCGACGCCAACCCCGACACCACCGGCTTGACCAGTTTGCCCAAGGTCCAGATCGCCGCCACGCCAATCGTGCCGGCACCAACAAAGCGCACATTCGTGCTCCATGTCGCCCCGGCCATGTCTTCAAAACTGCCGGTCAGGCCGTGCGCCAGTGCGGAGAAATGCGGCACCCCCCACACCCAACCGATCAGCGCGCCCAACAGCATCGCAAGGCCCACCCACAACCCCACCAGATGACCCACCGCGAACAGCGCCATCGACAAGCCGAAATCAAACCCGCTCACCCCATCGCCCACTCTGAAATAGCTCTTCACATCGCTGGCAAAGGTCTTGGTGGCCACCACCAAAGCAAAACCTGCCGCCACCAATGCGCCCCAGGTGACCGCCATCAGGCCCGCACGGCTTTCCTCGGCACCTTGCGCCGTACCTGCTTCGCCAGGGCTGCCCACTTTCAGCACCTCGGCGCAGGCCACGCCTTCCGGGTACGGCAAATCGGAATTGGTGACCAGCGCGCGCCGCAGCGGGATCGAATACATCACGCCGAGAATGCCGCCCAGTGCGCAGATCGCAAACGAGGCCCAATAGGGGAAGCCTGTCCACCAGCCGATGATGACCAGCCCCGGCAGCACAAAAATGATGGACGACAACGTGCCCGCCGCCGATGCCACCGTCTGCACGATGTTGTTTTCTTGAATGGTGGAGTTTTTGAAGCCGCGCAACAGGGCCATCGAAATCACCGCTGCTGGAATTGACGTCGCAAAGGTCAGCCCCGCCTTCAAGCCAAAGAACACATTGGCGGCGGTGAACGCCAGCGTGATGACAATCCCCAGCACGATGCCGCGCAAGGTGAACTCGGTGCGCGGCTCGCTGGCCACAGGTACTGGCTTGGACATGCAGGGTCTTCCGGCGATGGGAACGGCCAAGTATCGCAGACCGCCGCCGTGTGGGAAGGGTGTTGGGCGGGGCACCCGCAAGCCTGCCCGACCACATCGCTATACTCCGCCAACCTCACGCGAACCCGAATCATGTCCTCAGCCAACCTTGCCGCGCAGCCCAGTCACAACGACTTCCTGGGCCATCCCAAGGGCGTGTATGTCTGCTTTTTCACCGAGATGTGGGAGCGGTTTTCGTTCTATGGAATGAAAGCGCTGCTGTTGCTCTATCTCACCAAATATCACTTGTTTGGTGACAAGGCCGGGCTGGATTTGCTCGGCGCGTATGGCGGGCTGGTGTATTGCATTCCGGTGTTTGGCGGCGTGCTGGCCGACCGTTGGTTGGGGATGCGCAAGGCCGTGATCTTTGGCGGCATCTTGCTGGTGGCAGGGCATATCGGGATGGCCTTCGAGGGTCACGCGGCCACGCTGCAAAATGGCAGCGCGGTACGTGATGAGGCATCCCTACGCATCATGTATGCCTCGCTCGCGCTGATCATCATGGGTGTGGGCTTTTTGAAGCCGAATATTTCCACCATCGTCGGCAAGCTCTACGCCGACAACGACCCGCGCCGCGATTCCGGGTTCTCGCTGTTCTATGCCGGGATCAATCTGGGCGCATTGTTCGCCTCGCTGGTGTGCGGTTATGTGGGCGAAACCTGGGGCTGGAAGTATGGCTTTGGCGCCGCAGGCATCGGCATGTTGGCCGGGCTTGCGATGTTCGTATGGGGCCAGCGCTATCTGCAAGGGCACGCCGAGCCCGCCAACCCGGCCTTGCTGCGTGAGCGTGTGGCCGGGCTGCCGCGTGAAGGGTTGATCTATGCCCTGGCGGTGCTGGGCGTGGTACCGGTGGCGTGGTTGATGTGGGCGGCAGCCAATGGTGCGTTTGCGCTGGGCGGTGAGGTTTCGCTGGCACTGCTATTGATGATTGTGGTGCTGGGCGCGGTGCTGCTGTGGTTTGCATGGTTCACCGGCACGCAGTGCACGTCGGTGCAACGGCAACAAATGATCGCGATGATGGTGCTGATCTTCATGGCGCTGGTGTTCTTCACCCTGTACGAGCAAACCTACGGCTCGTGGGTGACCTTCACTGATCGCCTGTTGAGCAAAGACATCGTGCCGTCGATGGTGGTGCGTGATGGCACCCCGTGGCCGTGGTCCACGTTGTCATTGCTGCTGGCACCGCTGGCGTTTTTCGTGGCGGCGCGCATGTCGGACCGCAACCCCGACTCCGCTGCGCCGCGTGCATTGTTCCTTGCAGTGAGCGCACTGATCATCGTGCTGCTGGTGCGCGACTGCGTGGCGCTGCCGCAAACTGCCGGCTCGCTGACCTATCTTGGCGCGTTCTTCCTGGTGGCCCTGGCCCCCTTGTTTGCCGGGCTGTGGGGCTGGCTGGACAAGCGTGGGCTGGATCCATCGAAGCCCACCAAATCCGCATTTGGTTTGCTGTTCGGCGGGCTGTCATTTGTCCCGATGGCACTGGCCGCGCAACAGGTGGGCGCGACCGGCGCGATGGCCAGCGTGTGGTGGCTGGTGCTGGCGTATCTGGTGCTTGAAATCGGTGAAATGTGCCTGTCGCCGGTGGGCCTGTCGGCCGTCACCCAGCTGGCCATGCCGCGCGTGGTCAGCCTGATGATGGGCACCTGGTTTCTTGCCACCGCGTTTTCGGAAACGCTGGCAGCGTTGTTCGGCAAACTGGCGGCGATTGATGTGGCGGAAGGCGAAACACTGAACATGGTGACCGCCGCTGCCAAATACGAGCATCTGTTCTGGCTGATGATGTGGATCGGGCTGGGCTGCGCGGCATTGGCCTTCCTCGCCGCACCACTGTTGCGGCGGATGATGCATGGGGTGAAGTAAGCCTGAACCTGCCAACCAACAGAGTGGCAGGGCGCTGCTAAACTCCGGCATCGTCTTCACAACGAGTACTTCCGCATGCTGCAGCACCGTCCGTTGGTCTTCGCCCTTGCCGTCGCCCTAGCAGCCGGAGTCATCTCCCAGCAAAGTCATGCTGCCAAGAAGCCCACTGCCAACAAGTCGAAGTCCGCTGTCGTTGCGCTGGCCTGTACCGATTTCTACAGCGAGGCCAACAAACCGTGGCTGGCCGCCAACCCGATGCCCAAGTCCGGCGCGGTGTCCGCATTGGGTCAATTGACCGCACGTGCACAGCAGCAACAACGCGACCTGTTAGACCATACCATGCAGGCGCCACAGGGCAAGGTGCAACAATTATTGGGTGATTTTTGGGCCAGCGGACTGGATGAAGCCGCCGTAGAAAAAGACGGGGCCGCCCCTGTGGCGCCGCTGTTACAACGCATCGACGCCATTCGCAAAAATGGCGATATTGCCCCAGCGATTGCAGCCTTGCATCAGGTGGGTATTCCGGTGGCGTTTGGCTTCAATGCCGATATCGACCTGCGTGATTTGGATCGCCATCTTGGCTATTTCAGCCAAGGCGGCATCGGCCTGCCCGACCCGGCTTACTACACCCGCAACGATGCCGACACCAAGGCGCTGCTGGCGCGTTATGCCGATTACATGCGCAAAATCCTGACCTTGACCGGCGTTGCCAAGAAAGATTTGGAAACCCAAACCGCCCTGGCATTGGACTTGGAAACCCGGATTGCGCGCGCGGCGCGGCCCTTGGTGGATCTACGTGATCCACGCAACAACTTTGCCCCACAGCCGACCGCCAACCTTGGCAAGCAATACAAAAATTTGCAGCTGGATGCCTTCCTCAAAGCCCAAGGCATCAACGACGATACCGTGTCACTGGCCAACCCCGCCCTGTTCGAGCAATTGGACAGCTTGGTTGGCAAATTGAAGCCGGCGCAATGGCAGGCCTATCTGCGTTGGCGGGTGGGCGATGCAATGGCCCCCTACCTGTCCAGACCGTGGCGTGATGCGTCATTCGAGTTCCGCGGCAAGGTACTGCTGGGGCAAACCGACCCCGCCCCGCGCTGGCAACAAGTGCTGGATGCCATCAACCTGGCCGCAGGCCCGATGCTGGGCAAGGAATACGCGGCGACCTACCTGCCCGACGCCACCCGCAAGCAAGCCGAATTGATTGCCGGGCAAGTACGCGATGCCCTTATCCAAACCACCTCCAACACCCCTGTATTGGATGCCGCCGGCAAGGCCGAGGCCCGCAAGAAGCTCGAACGTCTGCGGATTGAAATTGGCACCCCCAAGCGCGACCTTGACTACAGCCTGCAACCGATGGGGCGCGGCAGTTTTGGCGGCAATATGCTGATCGCCTCGACGTGGCGGCATAACCAAGAAATGAAGCGCATCGGCAAGGGCAATGCCGACCGCCGCTGGGATGTATTGCCGCAGCAACCTGCACTGACTTACGATCTGGCGCATAACCGGTTGATCGTAACCGCCGCCATGCTGCAAGCACCGGCGCTGGATCTTGCGCAACCCTTGCCGCAGCAATATGGCGCATTTGGCGCACTGGTGGGGCACGAGCTCAGCCATGCGTTGGATGAGCGCGGTCGTCATATCGATGCCGATGGCAATGTCCGCGATTGGTGGAGCCCCGAAGTCGCCTCGGCGTGGGCTACCGTGGCCGCCAAAGTGACAACGCTGTATGCCAATCTGCCCTATCCGGGGACGCAGGATGTGAAGGTCTCAGGCAGCTTGACCCGCGATGAAAACCTAGCGGATTTGGCCGGTGTCGAACTGGCGCACGCCGCCTTCCAAAATGCCCAGCCCAAATCAAACCCGGCACAAGAACGTCAATTCTTTACCGGCTGGGCGCAGTTGTGGGCACAACAAGTGGCCGCTGATGAGGCGCAGATCCGTGCACAACAAGATGTCCGTGCACCCGGCCAATGGCGTGCCAATGTTCCATTGATGCAGCAACCAGCCTTTGGCAGTGCATTTACCTGCAAAGTGGGCAGCCCCATGCAGGCCAAAGAGGATGCTCGGGTCAGTGTATTTCACTGACGCAGCCCCTAGGACGGGTGACAACCCGCCCTAGGGCACGATGCGCATGCGGGGCTTGGGTTTCCGGTTGGATCCGCCAAACGGCGGTTGCCCCCGCCAATGGCGAATCAGCAGCCAGCCAAACAGCATCCCGCCCAGATGCGCAAAATGCGCCACCCCGGGTTGCAGGCCGGTGATACCCACGCCCAATTCAAACAAGCCATACACGATGACCAAGGTGCGTGCCTTCATCGGAATGGGCGGAAACAGCAACATCACCCGTTGATTGGGAAATAACATCCCGTAAGCCAGCAATAGGCCAAACACCCCGCCCGATGCGCCGATGGTGGGATAAGGGTCGGCCCCCTGCGCCACCGCATACGAGCCCACCAGCAATTGGCATAGCCCGGCCCCCACCACGCAGACCAAGTAATACGTCAGAAAGCGGCGCTCGCCCCAAGTGTATTCCAGCGGCGCACCAAACATCACCAGCGCCAGCATATTGAAGCCAATGTGCATGAAGCCACCATGCAAAAAGGCGTAACTGAGCAACTGCCACGGCATGAACGCCGGCGCACTGCCTGCCGGATCGAATACGCCGTCGGCCCACGGCCACAACATCAGCGACAGCATCGCCTGATCGCCGATGAAGTATTGCAGCGCAAACCCCAACACGTTGGCGATCAACAGGGCTTGGGTCATGCGGGGAAGATTGAACGGCATCCGTGCGTCGATCCAGTCAAGTTTCGTTGCAGTGCATCATAGCGGGTCAACGCGCACAGGTCAGTGCCACGATGATTCATCCGTGCATCAACGCGGTGCCCAGAATGCCGCATCCAAGCTGGCTTCCACCGGCGGCAGGCGGACGCGCCCGTTGTGGACATCCACCCCCTCGGCACGCAAGCGGCGGATTTGCTCGTCCCAACCGGCCGAACCCGGCGGCAACGCGATGCGCCCGTCCGAACGCACAATGCGATGCCAAGGCAGGCTGGCGTCCTCATGTTGGCCCAAGATGCGCGCCACCAACCGCGCCCGCCCCGGCAACCCGGCACGCTGCGCAATCACCCCATACCCAGCCACCTGCCCACGCGACACCGCACGGATCGCAGCCAAGATGCGCTGCTCCGGCGTTGGCGCTGATGCGGGCGGTGATGTGGGCGCGGGTGCGGTCATGGTTCGGGTTAGCATAGCGACTGCACCGCTTGCATGCCGCATACGCTATGGACAACTTCGAACAAATCCGCCGCCACCTCGCTTCCTCCGGTTACAAACTCAGCGTACAAGAGCCCTTCGTGGTCTGCGTCGAGCTGTCACTGGCGCAGGGCAAGCGCCATCAGGCCATTTTTCTGGCCGAAATGCAGGACGACGATGGCCGCGACTACCTGCGCATCAGCACCGCGCTGGCCCCCATCACCGGACTGGATGCGCGGCGTGCGCTGCGTTTTAACTGGGAAAGCCGAGTGGGTTATCTGGCCATCAGTGAACTTGATGGCGTGCCGTATCTGCACCTGTGCGAAAACCGCCCCTACGACACCTTGACCGCCGCCGAAATCGACCGCCTAGTGCTGGAGATCGGCGGCACCGGCGATGAAATGGAACACCGCATGTCCGCCGGTGGTGACCTGCTGTAAGTCCGCCAAAAACCGCGGCGACATACCGTAGATGGACCGAGCTTGACTCGCTATCGTGCTATACCCAACCGACTAGGCGCAAAAGTTTGTAAACCCCAAACGACACTGCCGCCGATGCCGGAATAGTCAAGATCCAAGCCCAAACGATCCGCTCGATGGTGCTGACCTTGAGCTTGCGCGGATTCTTGGCAAAACCCACACCCATGATCACAGTGGACACCGTATGGGTGGTTGAGACCGGCATGCCAAAGTGAGCGGCGGCCATCAGCACCGTGGCCGAACTGGTATCCACCGCAAACCCGTCCAGCGGGTGCAGTTTGACCATCTTGTGGCCCAGCGTTTTGATGATTCGCCAACCGCCCGAAGCGGTACCGGCGGCCATCACCAAGGCGCACGTCACGACGATCCATGTGGCCACATCGCCACCAGCAGTGGCATGCGGGTGCATGAACGCCAACCATGCCGGCAAGTCATTAAGCGCCCCGTTGGCCTCGGCCCCGACTAAGGTCAATGCAATCACGCCCATGGTCTTCTGCGCATCGTTATGCCCATGCGCATAGCCCATGTAGGCGGCCGAAGCGATTTGTAGTTTGCCGAAACTGGCGTTGATCCAGCGCGGCCGCGCCAACCTGCGCAATACGCCGCCAGCACGTTCCATCCCGAAGATCAGCGTCCATAGCAAGGCAATCAATAAACCGCCCAGCAAGAACCCAATCAGCGGTGATGTCACCATCGGTACGATCACTTTCCACACCAAGCCTTTGCTCTTGGTCCAATCAGCCGCACCCTGGATCCAGATCAGCGAATCCCAATTCATGTTGGATGCCGACAACGCCGCACCGCATAGACCACCAATCAGTGCATGCGAGGACGACGACGGCAACCCAAACCACCATGTCAGCAGGTTCCACACGATCGCCCCCAACAGGGCGCTCAACACCAATTGCGAGGACGCATCCACTACCCCGGTATTGACGATACCGGTGGCAATGGTGGCCGCCACCGCGGTGCCGGTCAGCGCACCCAACATATTGGTGACAGCCGCCAAAATGACCGCCTGCCCGGGGGTAAGCACCTTGGTTGCCACCGATGCAGCAATGGAGTTGGCGGTGTCGTGGAAGCCGTTGATGAACTCGAACGCCAACGCAGCAACCACCACCACAAGCACGAGGGTCAGCATGGTGCTGGGCCTCTCAAGAATTCTTCAATACGATCTGGTACGCCACCACGCCGGCCTCGCGGCAGCGGTCGATGGCTTTCTCCAGAATCTCGAAAAACTCCTTGAGCAAGAACATCTGCAAGCTGTCCAACTTGCCGGAATAAATTTCGCGGTACAGCTCCAGCATCAACCGGTCGGCTTCGTTCTCGATCGATCGCAATTTTTCGTTGAGCGCGGTCATGCGGTCCAGGTTCATCCGCTCCAGCTCATCGACCATTTGCACTACCACTTCGGCGGCCTGCTCCAGCATTGCAGCACGCGGCGCAAAATCAATTTGCCCCAAATGCTGCACCGCCAGCGCGTAGCGGTCAGCAAATTTTTCGATCTGCTTGGGGATTTTGTGCAGCGCCGAGCCCAGCGCTTCGATATCTTCACGCTCGAACGGCGTGATGTAGCTGTCCACCAAGGCCTTGCTGAGCTTGTCGGCAGCAGCGCGCTCGCGTAGACGGGCCAATTTGAAGGCATCCAGCGCCGGCTGCCGGTCGGCTTCTTTCATCATCGCATGCAGCGCCTTGGCGCTATCCAATGCAGCGGCGGCGGCGTCATCCAGCAATGCGTAAAACTGGGTGCCGGAACCAAATATTGTTTGCAAGGAAAACATGCGAAATCCGCCCGATGTCAGGAATGTTGCAACGATAGTGCGCAATTATGACGTTTCGATGACGGCTTGCGTTACCTACCCGGCATTACTCGCTCGCAGCGCCCTGTTATGATGTCACCGCGCTCCGGCGCAGCCCATGGACGCACACTCTCTGCCATCGCCAGCATTAGACCACCGCACCGCAATGGTGCCGCGTGTGTTGGCCGCAACACCACTCCTTCCCCTCGCCTGCACCTGGTGATCCCCCGTGCTGGAACTATTACTCATCGTTTTCGCCCTGATCTTGCTGAACGGCTTTTTCGCACTGTCGGAGATGGCCGTCGTCACCTCGCGCAAGGCGCGCCTGAAACAAAACGCCAGCACCAGCCGGCGTGCGCGCAAAGCACTGGAGCTGGCCGAACACCCGGAGCGTTTCCTGTCCACGGTACAGGTTGGTCTGACCCTGATCACCATTGTGACCGGCATGTTGGGGGGCGAGGCACTGGGCAGTCTGATTGGCGCATGGCTGGCACACAATGCACCGGCATTGGGCCACTATGCCGCCCCACTGGGCACCGTGCTGGCGGTTGGCCTGATCACCTACCTCAGCATTGTGCTGGGTGAGCTGCTCCCCAAGCGCCTGGCCCTGCTGGCCCCCGAGCGACTGGCCGCTGCGGTAGCAATCCCGATGCATTGGTTGTCACGACTGGCAAGCCCGGTGGTGTGGCTGCTCAGCGCCACCGTGCGTGGGTTATTGCGATTGCTGCGGGTCGGTGGCGGCGATAATTCGCAGGTCACCGAGGAAGAAATTCAATTGCTGGTGAGTGAAGGCCACGAGCAAGGCGTGATCGATCTGGACGAGCGCAATATGTTGAACCGGGTGATGCGCCTAGGGGATCGCACCGCCGACAGTCTGATGACCCCACGCACCCGTATCACCTGGCTGGATGCTTCGGCCAGCTTGGTCGAAAACTTGGCCACGATGCAGGAAGGCGCGTACTCACGCTACCCGGTATATCACGGCGATGACAGCGACGTGGCCGGCATTTTGGAGGTCAAGACCCTGCTGGACGAATTGGGCAAACCGCAGCCATCGCTGTTCAATGATTTACGCCCGGCGGTATTCGTATCCGAATCCACCCACGCCATGAAATTGCTGGAAATTCTGCGCGAGGAACAACAATCGCTGGCTTTGGTCGTGGACGAATATGGCGACATCCAAGGCATGGTGACCATCAGCGACATCGTGGATGCGGTGATTGGCCGGCTACAGAGCAGTAACGAAGCAGATACCAACGAGGCACTGGTCGTCACCCGTGAAGATGGCTCTTTGTTGGTGGATGGCGGTCTGCATGTGCAGGAACTGCGCGAGCTGACCGGTGAGCGTTTGGCCGATGCCGAAGAATTGGAATACCGCACCGCAGCGGGCTTGGTCATCGCCAAACTAGGCCGGATTCCGCGCGTGGGCGAACATTTCCGCATCGGTGCGTGGCGTATCGAAGTGGTGGACTTGGATGGCCCGCGTATCGACAAACTTTTATTGCAACGCAGCGATGCCGCACCCGGCGAAGGGTAAGGCTAAATCACCTCACCAACGCTGCTACCTCGTTCAGTGCAGCAGATCAACAAACTGCGGCGCTTCCAATGGATAGCCCAGCCAAAACCCTTGTACCAAATCACAATCGCGTTCACGCAGCAAATCAAACTGCCCCTGACGCTCCACGCCTTCAGCCACCACCACCACCCCCATCGAATGTGCCATCGCAATGATGGCGCTGGTCAGCACCAGATCATCCGGGTCACGCAGCAAGTCCGAGATAAAACTGCGATCAATCTTCAAGCCATCCACCTGCACCCTCCGCAAATGGCTGAGGCTAGAAAAGCCGGTGCCAAAGTCATCCAGCCACACCCGTACTCCCAACTGCCGCAATTGGCCTAGCAACTCAGTGGCGTGCAGCTCATCACTGATCACCGCTGTCTCGGTCAATTCCAAATGCAGACGCTCAGCGGCCAAGCCGCTTAGTTCCAGGGCATCGGCCACTTGCTGAATCAGATCGCCACTACGTAACTGCCGCGCCGAAACATTCACGGAAATGAAGGGCGGCTCGCCCGCACCTTCCGGCACCTGCCAGCCAGCCGCTTCTTGGCAGGCGTGCAGCAATACTTGCGCCCCTATTTGTTCGATCAAGCCGCACTGCTCGGCGACATCGATGAACAACGAGGGCGCGATGGCACCGTCTTCCGGGTGATTCCAACGCAATAACGACTCCGCTCCCACCAGTACATGATCACGGGTGCGATAGATAGGCTGGTATACCAAGCTAAGCTCACCACGCTCCCACGCACCGCGCAGGTCGTGTTCCATGCGCACGCGCCGCTCCACCGCCTGATCCATCGCTTGGCTGTAAAACCGATAGCAGTTCTTGCCGGCCACCTTGGCTTGGTACATCGCGATGTCGCCATTTTTCAACAGGCTGGAAACACTGACCGCATCCTCGGGGAATATCGCCACCCCTACCGAAACCCCCAGCAAAACTTGCCGCCCATGCAGCAGCATCGTCTCACTCAAGTTGCGCACCAGTGCTTCGGCCAGTTGGATGGCCTTGTCGCGCACGCTGGCATCCACGCCAGCATCGTCCAGTTGCAGCAACAAGACAAATTCGTCACCACCAAAACGCGCCACCAAGACATCCACGCCCACCAGTGTCTGCACGGCCTGTTCGATCCGCAGTGCCACCTGTTGTAGCACCTCGTCACCCGCCTCATGGCCGAGGGTATCGTTGATGCGTTTGAAGTCATCTAGATCCGCAAACAGCAGTGCCAACTGCTGCCCCATACCCTGCAATGCACGCAGGCGGCTCTCCAAGGACTCGCGGAACGCCAGCCGGTTGGCCATCCCAGTCAGCGCATCACTGTAGGCCACACGCCGAATTTCGCGGTCGTGCCGGTTCAAGCTTTCACGCATGCGGCCCACAGCACGGATCAAGTCGCCAATCTCATCGGCGCGGCGACTTTCCGGAATCGGTGATGAAAAATCCCCGGCCTCGGTCTGGCGGATGGCATCACCCAACAGGTTGAGTGGCCGCACCAGCAGTCGCTGCAGCAACATCGCCCCCAGTAACGCAAACACCGCCAGTACCGCGCACAGTATCAATAGCCAATGCAGGCTGCGTTGGTTTACTGCATCAAATTGGTTGTGCAGCGCGCTCAGTGTTTGTGCTTCTGCATGGCTGGAACGCGCAAGCGAATATCCAATCCGTACCCCTCCCAATGTTTCGTCACCAATCCGGATGGGCGCGGACACATCCAGCGTGTCCGCCAACATCCGTGTATGCGAGCCACTTGCCGCCATGATCTCGGGGGCCAATGCATCATTCATGGGCTTGCCAAACGCTGCGATATCGCCAGAACCATCGTGCAAGATGCGCCCCTGCGCGTCATACACCAGCACATATTCCACGTCCGGCGCACGCAAGGCACCGCGTGCAAGCGTACCTACGGCATCCAAATCGAAGTAATACAGCGGGTTGCTCAAGGCATCCGCAAGCTGGCTGGCCTGCGCCTCTCCACTACTGCGCAACTGCTCTTCCAATAGGCTGTGGGTGCTCTGTCTGGTGATGTCGATGACATCGTTTTGAATCACCTGCAAGCTATGCCATAGCAACGCGGTGAGCAGTAGCAACAAGGCCAGTACCGCCAGTATCACGATCTGGAATCGCGCCTGCAGACTCAGCCAGGAACGCTTCATTCAACCTCCGTGTTGACCCGGCGCACATCCTGCCCTAGTTGTTGCAATCGTTGCTTGTCGGCATCACTGATGGGTAAAAAATGCGCCGTACCCAAGAACCTGCGCAAGGCCTCGCCGGCCTCAGGGTCGCGCGATGCCTCTAGTAATACGGTTTGCAGTTGTGCCTGCACCTTCGGGCTCAAGCCGGTGCGGGTTAGCATCAAGGCACGCGGAACATCCTGGGTGCGGTCAATCACACGAAAATCCTGAGCAAAGGTGGGCGGCATCCGTGTCGGATTAACCCAGTCCAGATTACTCAGCACCCCCACATCCACCAATCGTTTATGTACCCACGTGGTGATGTTCAACTCGGTGCGCGCGAACACATACCCCACCCGATCCGGTGCGGGCTTGTCCATGGGCGACAGTAGTAATTCCAGGGCCATGCCTGCATTCAGCAATTTGGCCGCAGGCAGGAAATAGGCGCTGGTCGAATACGGGCTCTGGAACGCGATGCTATGCCCCGCCAGATCTTTCAATGTCGTGATCGGGCTATCACGCCGCACGAAGAACACCGTGTGGTAGCGCACCGCACCTTCGCGCTCGGTAATCAAGAACGCATGCGCCACCCCGCGTTGCTCGAAGATGGCGGCATTGCCAGAGGTCTCGTTGATCCAATCCACCCGGCCACGACGCAGATAACTGGCCATTTGTTGTGGGTCTTTGGCCATCAAGATGCGCCCACTACGAATCCCCACCGAGGCCATTCGCGGAATCACATAATCCAGCAGCGGCTTGAGTTGATCGTAATGGGCCTTGGGGTCATCACTGACCCGTCCCAATACCAACACACCATCGTCTTCCTGTGTGGGCAACGGCTGCGCATGCACTATAGGAGGCCATGCCAGTAGGCAGCACAGGCAAAGCAATGCGGGGAGCAAGCGGCGCATGGAATGAGGCGTAATCTGCAACCTGAAGTTGTCTGAGGCTACCCGATTTTTTTGTCCGTGGTAGCCTCGCCCGCAATCTTGGCCATCCGCTGGGTGTCCGCCAGCACGCCGCGCAATAGCCGCACATCGGCGCTATCCAGATTGGCACGCAGATATAACCGCCGCAACTTGCGCATAGCCGACTCCGGCGCGCGGCCTTTATGAAAGTCGATCTGCTCCAAAGTATCAGCCAGTTGCGCAAACAACCCCTCCAGTTCGGCATGCGCGGCCACACCCGCACTTGGGGGCTGAGTGCGCACATCACGCGGTGCCGCCATCACCTCCCCGAGCAAGGCACAGCGCAACTCATAGCTGAGCACTTGCACTGCCGCTGCCAGATTGAGCGAGCTAAACGCCGGGTCGGACGGGATATGCACTGCCGCGTGACACAGTTGCAATTCGTCATTATTCAAGCCGGTGCGCTCGCGCCCAAACACCAGCGCCACTGGCCCGCTAGTGGCCGCAAGGACAGCACGCTGCGCGGCATCACGTGGGTGCAGTGGTTCCAGCTGGATGCGCCGGCTGCGCGCGGTGGCCCCCAGCACCCAGCAGCAATCGGCCACCGCCTCAGCAAGGCTGGCACACACAGGCGCAGCTTCGATGAGATCATCGGCCCCTGCCGCCATCGCATGGGTATCGCGATCTGGGGCTTTCTCAGGGGCCACCAGCACCAACTTCGATAACCCCATGGTTTTCATCGCCCGCGCGGCCGCGCCGATATTGCCGGGGTGCTGGGTGCCCACCAGCACGATGCGCAGCTGTTCGGCGGACGATAAGGTCAAGGCATGCAGTTCATTCATGTGTAAATGGTAAACTTTGCGCACCGACCTGTGCGTCGGAATGCTCTTTTCCGCCGTTGCCCATCCACCTCAGACCCGCGAGGCGCTTTACCATGCAAAAACCCGTCGTCACTGTCATGGTCAAGGCCGCCCGCGCTGCGGGAGGGGTGTTGTTGCGAAACATGAATCGATTGGATGCGATCAATGTGATCGAAAAGGATCGGTTGGATTACGCCAGCGAAGTGGACGAGCAAGCCGAACAAGCCGTCATCAAGGAGCTGCGCCGCGCCTACCCCGATGCCGCGTTCATGGGCGAAGAAGGCGGCGTGCAGGGCAAAAAAGGCGGCGCGTTGTTCGTCATCGACCCACTCGATGGCACCAGCAATTACCTACACGGCTTCCCGCATTGGTGCGTGTCGATCGCCTTGGTCGAAAACGGCGAGCCACAGCACGCCGTAATCTTTGATCCCCTGCGCAATGAACTATTTACCGCCAGCAAGGGCAGCGGTGCTGTGCTCAACGATCGTCGCATCCGCGTGTCTGAGCGCAAGGACTTGAACGGCGCGATGCTAGCGACCGGCTTCCCTCCGCGTGAACGCGAACGCGCGCCAGCGCAGCTGGAATGCGTGCGTGAATTGCTACGCAGCATCGAGGATATCCGCCGCACCGGCTCGGCCGCGCTGGACTTGGCCTATGTGGCCTGTGGGCGTAGCGATGGTTATTTTGAAACAGGGGTGAAGCCGTGGGACATCGCCGCCGGCGTACTGCTGGTACGCGAAGCCGGTGGCCGCGTCAGTGATTTCAAAGGTGCCGCCACAGGCCCGATGGACACCCGCGGCATTCATGGCCGCGCCTTGTTGGCCGGCAATCAGAAATTGTCTGCCGAATTGCAGAAAGTGATTATGCAGTCAGGGTTTGCTGCGGCCTGCACATAACCGATTGCTTTCGATTTGACCCACAAAAAACCCGCGCAGCTGCGCGGGTTTTTTGTGCCTCACTGCAGCACCGCTTACGGCCGTCGTGCCAGCTCGGCGTGATCTTTGGCTTTTGGCATCAAGTCCTGCTTGGAGACCTTGAACGGCCCGATGGTCAGCATCGGCACCGCCACGATCACTGACGACACCACCACGATAACGGCACCGATCATATGGGTTTCGGCCAAGCCTTCCATTGACTCGCCGCCATACATATACAACGCCATTGCCGACAGGAAAAACATCACCGCAGTAATGATCGTGCGTGACAAGGTTTGGTTGATCGAGCGGTTCAGCACTTCCAATGAATCCACCCGCAGGCTGCGGAAGTTTTCGCGCACGCGGTCAAACACCACGATGATGTCGTTGATCGCAAAACCCATCACCGACAACATGCCGGCCAGCACGGTCAAGTCAAACTCGCGGCCCAGCATCGACATGTAGGCAATCGTCAGAATCAGATCGAAGAACGCGGTGATGATGGCCACCATCGCGAACTTCCATTCAAAACGCGCAGCGATGTAGATCAAGAACCCCACCAGCATGAACAAGGTGGCATACACACCGTTCATTGCCAGATCGCGGCCCACCTGCGGCCCCACGAACTCACCCGGCTGCACGGTCGCCGGGTTAGCCGTCGTGTTCACCGCAGCCAACACTTGCGCAGAAACCTTTTGTGCAGCATCGGCGGCGTTATTGTGTTCGGCGTCTGGCTGCAGGCGAATCATCACATCATTGCCGCCACCCACGCTTTGCACTTGTGCGTTGTGGATGCCGGCCTTGCTCAGGCGGTCACGCACATCTTCCACATGGATCGGCTGGGCGAAATGGGTGCGCACCATGGTGCCGCCGGTGAACTCCAACGCGTAGTTGAAGCCCTTGAGGCCGATGATAGCGATGGATGCCACCAACAACACCAGCATCAACGCCAGCACTGGGCGGCGATGACGCATGAAGTCGATGGTGGTGTCGTTGGGGATGAGGTGTAGCGGAAACAGTTTCATTCAGTAGTCCCTATCCCGGTCAGATCGCCACAGAGGTGAGCTTCTTGCGACGGCCATAGATCAGGCTGGCCAGCGCACGCGACACGGTGATTGCAGTAAACATCGAAGCAAAGATGCCGATGATCATGGTCAAGGCAAAGCCTTTCAGCGGCCCGGTACCAAAGGCGTACAGCGCTACACCTACGATCAAGCCAGTCAAGTTGGCGTCCATGATGGTGTGCGAGGCGCGCTCGTAACCTTCAGCAATCGCCGATTTGGCCGGCAGCCCCAACCGTAATTCTTCGCGGATGCGTTCGTTGATCAGCACGTTGGCATCCACCGACAAACCCACCGACAACGCCAAACCGGCAAAGCCCGGCAAGGTCATGGTGGCACCGAACATCGACATCACCGCCACCACGATCAGCAGGTTGAACAACAACGCCACCGAGGTGATCAAACCAAACATGCGGTAGTAAATGCCGAAGAACACCAGCGTGAACAGGAATGAGAACACCACCGCCTTGATCCCGCGTGCCACGTTTTCGGCACCCAAGCTGGGGCCAATCACGTATTCCTCGACGAAGTCCATCGGTGCGGCCAGTGAGCCGGCGCGCAGCAGTTTGGACAGGTTTTCGGCCTCGGTGCGTTCTAGCCCGGTGGTCTGGAATTGCTTGCCAAACACACCACTGATATTGGCGACAGAAATCACTTCTTCTTTGACTTTGAAGCTGCGCACTTCCTTACCATCGACCATGGTTACCTGCGGAATACGCTCGGTATACACCACCGCCATCGGCTTGCCGACGTTGCCGCTGGTGAAGTCGAACATGCGTTGGCCGCCGACGCCGTTCAGGGTGACGCTGACCGCAGGCAGGCCGTTCTGGTCGGTGGTGGCGCTGGCAGTGACCATCTGGTCGCCGGTGGCAATGACACGCTTATTCAGCAATACCGGGCGACCGGCGCGGTCACGATACAACTTGGCTTCGGGCGGAATACGGCCGGTGCGCTCGGCCTCGGCGGCATTGCCGTCCACCACCGCGCGATATTCCAGCGTGGCGGTCGCGCCGATCATGCGCTTGGCTTCGGCAGTGTCTTGCACGCCGGGCAGCTCGACCACGATGCGGTCTTCGCCTTGGCGTTGGATGATGGGCTCGGCCACGCCCAATTCGTTGACGCGGTTGCGCAAGGTGGTCAGGTTTTGCTCGATCGCACTGGAGGCGATTTGCTGCATTTCCGCCTGCGGCACGGTCGCCAAAATGCCGGCGGCATCATCGGTATATGTCAGTGTGGACTGCGCCTTGGCCAAAGCCGCGTGCGCCTTGTCGGCATCGGCTGGATTATTGAGCACCACCCGTAAGGTGTTGGTGCTATTACGCTCCACCGAGCGATAAGCCACCCGTGCATCGCGCAAGCTGGTGCGGATGTCGTCGGCATACGCATCAAAGCGCTTATCCACCGCCGCTTTTTTGTCCACCTGCATCGCAAAGTGCACACCGCCCACTAAGTCCAGACCCAGCACCATCGGCTTGCCGCCCAGTTTGGTCAGCCATGCCGGCACGGTGGAGGCCAGATTCAACGCCACCGTGTAGTTTTCGCCCACTTGTTCGCGGATCAGGTCATTGGCGCGGGTCTGGTCATCCAGCGATGCCATCCGCACCACCAAGTTATCGCCTTCTTTGGCAATAGCCTTGGGTTTGAGGTGGGCGCTGTCCAGCATCGCCACAACCTTGGATGTCAATGCGGCATCAAGCTGCGCACCACGATTCGCAGTGATCTGGATGGAGGGATCCTTCTGGTATTTATTGGGCAGCGCAAACAACACGCTAACCGCCAAAATCAGGAGGATGAGGACATACTTCCAGCGTGGAAATTCAAGCATTGCAGGATCCTGCTTGACGCCGCTGCGGCGTCAGGTCTTGGGGTTCTAACGAGGAATGAATCAAGCCGACTTCAAGGTGCCTTTGGGCAACACGCTGGTGATGGCACCGCGTTGCAGCTTCAATTGCACGCCGCTGGCCACTTCCACGGTGATGAAGTTTTCACCCAGCCCCACCACGGTGCCAGCCACGCCGCCACTGGTGATGACTTCATCGCCCTTGGCCAGCTTGTCCAGCATGGCGCGGTGTTCTTTTTGACGCTTCATCTGCGGGCGGATCATCAGGAAATACATGATCGCGATCAGGATGACCGGGAACAGCAGGGTGGACAGCATGCCTCCGGGAGCTGCGGCCGGCGCGGCAGCTTGGGCGTGGGCAACGGGGACGATCAGGTCAAGCAGGGAATCAAGCGGGTTCATCACAAATCCGGGTCAGTCATACAAAGGGCGGGCCTAGGCCAGCCGGGGATTATGCCATGGCTTGCCTCTCCCCTCGCCAAAGGGGAATAAAGCCACGTCAGGCTTGGCGGGCTGCGTAAAAAGACTCACGAAACTGCGTAAAAGTTCCGTTAGCAATCGCGTCCCGCATCTGCGCCATCAACCGCTGGTAGTAGCGCAGGTTATGCAAGGTGCCCAGCATCGGTGCCAGCATTTCATTGCAGCGATCCAAATGACGCAGGTAGCTGCGCGAATAGCCACCAGCACATGCCACGCAGTCGCAACCTTCTTCAATCGGCCGCAGGTCGTGCTCGTACTGCGCATTGCGCACGCGGATGACCCCGCTGGTGGTGAAGAAGTGACCATTGCGGGCATTGCGGGTGGGCATCACACAGTCAAACATATCCACCCCACGCGCCACCGCTTCCACCAAATCTTGGGGCCGGCCCACGCCCATCAAATAGCGCGGGCGGTCTTGTGGCAGTTGCGGCGCGGTGTGCTCCAGCATGGCGTTGCGCTCGGCCTCGGTTTCGCCCACCGCCAAGCCACCAATGGCATAGCCATCGAAACCAATGGCTTGCAGTCCCTCGGCCGATTGCGTGCGCAGATCGTGATGCACACCGCCCTGTACGATGCCAAACAGCGCCGCGTCGTTGCCCGCATGCGCGCGCTTGCTGCGTTCGGCCCAGCGCAGTGACAGTTGCATGGATTTTTCGACCACCCGCCGATGCACCGGCTGGCCGTGCTTGTCGTTCACCGGCGGACATTCATCAAATATCATCACGATGTCGCTGCCCAGCACCTTCTGGATGTGCATCGACTCCTCGGGGCCCAGGAACACCTTGCGGCCATCGGTGGGCGCGGCGAAGGTCACGCCTTCTTCCGTAATTTTGCGCCGATGCGCTAGCGAGAACACCTGAAAACCACCGGAGTCGGTGAGGATGGGTTTGTTCCAGCGTGCAAAGCCGTGCAGGCCGCCGTGCGCCTCGATCACGTCCAACCCGGGGCGCAAAAACAAGTGAAACGTATTGCCCAAAATAATCTGTGCGCCCAGGTCTTCGATCTGCGGCGGCAGCACACCCTTGACCGAGCCATAGGTGCCCACCGGCATGAACGCCGGGGTTTCGATGACCCCGCGTGGGAAGCGGATGCGGCCACGGCGCGCGGCACCGTCGGTGTTGAGCAACTCAAATTGCATGCGACTCATGCGCACGCCTCCTGCGGCCACAACAACATCGCATCGCCATAGCTGAAGAAGCGATAGCGTTCCTGCACTGCGTGTGCATACGCGGCGAAAATTTTGTCCTTGCCGGCAAACGCCGACACCAGCATCAACAAAGTGCTTTCGGGTAGGTGGAAATTGGTCATCAAGGCATCCACCGAATGAATCTTGTAGCCGGGGAAAATAAAGATACTGGTATCGCCGGCGAAGGGTTGCAGCTCGCCATCCACCATGGCGCTTTCCAGCGCGCGCAAGACCGTGGTGCCCACCGCGATCACGCGCCCGCCATTGGTGCGGGTATGGCGAACTTGCTGCACCAATTCGGCACCGACGTTGATCCACTCGCTATGCATTTTGTGCTGGTGGATGTCCTCCACCCGCATCGGCTGAAAGGTGCCCGCGCCCACGTGCAAGGTGACGTGACCAAACTGCACGCCGCGCTCGCGCAGGCTGGCAAGCAGGCCATCATCAAAATGCAGGCCCGCCGTGGGTGCGGCCACCGCGCCAATTTCACGGGCAAACACGGTTTGGTAGCGCTCGGCATCGTCGGCGCCGGGTTCGCGCTGGATGTACGGCGGCAGCGGCATTCGCCCGGCGTGTTGTAACCAATTCTCCAGGGATTCATCCACATGAAAGCGCAGCCGCCAGAAGCCGCTTTCGCAACGTTCCAGCACTTCGGCTTCGCCGCCGGCATCCAAGCTGATGCGGCTGCCAATCTGTGGTGGTTTGCTGACGCCCAATTGTGCGCGCGCTTCATTCCCTGCCAGCAAACGCTCGATCAAAAACTCCACCCGCCCGCCGCTGGCTTTGTTGCCAAACAAACGCGCCGGGATCACCCGGGTGTCGTTGAATACCAATAGATCGCCGGCACGCAGCAAGCTGGGCAAATCGCGGACCTGCATATCGACAAAGGCTGCGCTTGCGGGAGGCACATGCAACAAGCGACTGGCCGAACGCTGCGGCAACGGTTCCTGAGCGATCAGCTCGGGCGGCAAGTCAAAATGGAAATCGGACTTCTTCAAGGCGGTCAACAACGACAAGGGAACCGCACATTGTAGTCCGAGCCTGCTGTGGCTTCAGCGTTCGAACTTGGTGGACAAGATGATCGAACTATTGGTGCGCTCGACCCCGTCGATCGCGCCGATGCGGTCGGTCAGCACATCCATCTCGCCCACATTGGCAGTGACCGCCAGCGCGATTAGGTCATGCCCGCCACTGACCGAATACAGCACGCGGACTTCGTGCATTGCTTGCAGGGCTTTGACGACCGCCGTCATTTGTTTGGGCCGCAGGGTGATCATGATGTGCGCGCGGATGCGGCTGCGCTCCAGCTCGTCCTCCACGCGCACCGTGTAACCACGAATGACCCCCGACTGCTCCAGCCGGGTAATCCGGTTTTGCACGGTGGTCCGCGATAACCCCAGCCGCCGCGCGATGTCGGCGGTGGCGGCGCGGGCATCCTCGCGCAGGATCGAAAGCAATAGCTCGTCGGCGGGTGAAATTCTCATATCGAAAAATTGTACCGGCAATTCGCCCAAAATGTCCGTCGTTCAAGTCTAATTCACCCTACCGAATGACGGCGAACCCGCCATAATGTGAGGCTTGGCGTTGTATTTCCCTACTCTGGCGCCCCGATGGAGACCCTTGCATGAGCCTACTCGACACCCTCGCCCCGCTGCGCGCCCACGGCCACGCCCGCACCACCGGTCTGGATGACGCCACCCTGCTCGACTTCGCAACACGCGACCCGCAGCTGGTGGATGCCATCCATGCCGCCGCTGACGAATATGCGCAGCTTCAACAGGAATTTCCTGCACTGCTGGCGCTGGACGAAAATGCGCAGGCGCAACAGGTGCAGGCCGGCTTCATCAATTTTTACGCAGCCGATGCCACCAACCCGTATGTGGCGCTGTGCGCACGCGGGCCGTGGATCGTCACCCTGAAAGGTGCGGTGCTGTATGACACCGGCGGCTACGGCATGCTGGGCTTGGGCCACGCACCTGCGGCAGTGCTTGCGGCGATGGCCAAGCCGCAGACGATGGCCAACATCATGACCCCACATGTCGCGCAGCTGCGCTTTGCCAATGCCATGCGCAAAGAAATCGGGCAGACCCGTAACGGCTGCCCCTACGCCGCGTTCATGTGCTTGAACTCGGGCTCCGAGTCGGTATCGCTGGCCTCGCGAATCGTGGATGCCAACGCCAAAACCCAGACCGATCCGGGTGCCCGCCACGCCGGCAAGACCATCAAACGGGTGGTGGTGAAAGGCGCGTTCCATGGCCGCACCGAACGCCCCGCGCTGTATTCCGATTCCTCGCGCAAAACCTATCTCCAGCATCTGGCCAGCTTCCGCGGCGAGGACAGCGTGCTTACCGTTGCGCCCTACGACATGGACGCGCTGCGCAAGGTATTTGCCGAGGCCGATGTCAATGGCTGGTTTATCGAAGCGATGTTCCTGGAACCGGTGATGGGTGAAGGCGACCCCGGCCGCAGCGTACCGGTGGCGTTCTACAACTTGGCCCGCGAGCTGACCCAGAGCCATAACAGCCTGCTGCTGGTGGACTCGATCCAAGCCGGCCTGCGCGCCACCGGCTATCTGTCCATCGTCGATTACCCCGGCTTTGAACACGCGCAAGCACCGGACATGGAAACCTATTCCAAGGCGCTCAATGCCGGCCAATACCCGCTGTCGGTACTGGCGGTGACGGCTGCCACCGCCGCCATCTACAAGCGCGGCCTGTACGGCAACACCATGACCGCCAACCCGCGTGCGCTGGATGTGGCCTGCACCGTGCTGGCTTCACTAACCCCGGCGCTGCGCAGCAATATCCAGCAGCGCGGCCGCGACGCCGTGGCCCTGCTGGAAGCACTGCAGGCAGAGTTGAATGGCCCGATCACCAAGGTGCAGGGCACCGGGCTGTTGTTCTCGTGCGAGCTGACCAAGCAATTCAAGGGCTATGGTGCCGGGTCTACCGAAGAATGGATGCGCGAACACGGTGTGGGCGTGATCCATGGCGGTGAAAACTCACTGCGCTTCACCCCGCAGTTTGCCATCGACGAGGCCGAGCTCAAGCTGATCGTTGCGATGGTCAAGCGCGCCATCCTGGAAGGGCCGCGCATGGAACAAGCCGCCGCTGCTTGACCCACACTCAGCACGTATGCGCTCTCCAAAAGCCGGCTGAATGCCGGCTTTTGTGTGTCGTGGCAACCTAAGATACGGCACACTTGTCGTGCATTTGGAGCGCCGCCATGCAGATCATTGAAGTGCAACACCCGCTGATCCGCCACAAGCTCGGCAAGCTGCGCGACATCGGCACCGACCCAGTCCTGTTCCGCCAGTTGGCCGGCGAAATCGCCGCAATGCTGGCGTATGAAGCCACCCGTGATATGCCGGTGGAAACCCGCAGCGTGCCGACCTGGGCCGGGCCGCTGGACGTTGCACACGTCCGCAGCGAGAAGGTCACCTTGGTGCCAATTCTGCGCGCAGGCCTAGGCTTTCTGCCCGGCGTGCAGGCGATGTTGCCATCCGCCGCGGTTAGCGTGATCGGCCTGCGTCGCAACGAAACCACGCATCAACCGGAAACCTATTACGAGCGGCTGGCCGACAACATGGCCGCACGCACCGCGATGCTGATCGACCCGATGCTAGCCACCGGCGGCAGTGCGCTGGCGGCAATCGACATGCTCAAGGCCGCCGGTTGCCAACACGTCAAATGCCTGTTCCTAGTCGCAGCACCAGAGGGCTTGCGTGCGTTGGAAGCCGCCCATCCGGATATCGAGGTGTACGTGGCCGCCATCGACCAGCGGCTGGACGAGAACGCTTACATCCTGCCCGGTCTGGGCGATGCCGGGGATCGGCTATTCGGCACACCGGTGGATTGATTAGGCGGCAATATCCAGATAATTGACTTGGCTGACCGGGATTGGCACAGGCAAACCCTCCTCGCGCAAACCCTCCAGATGGAAGGCAATGGCTGCACGTAAATTGGCTTCCACCGCTTTCAATGTTTCCCCAGCTGCGATACAACCTGGCAAATCCGGGACATAGGCCGAGAAATTCCCTGCGGCCTGTTCGATGACAATGGCGTAACGCACGGCACTCACCTCTTCATTCCAGCTTGCTTGAGGATACTGTTGAGCGCTCCGGGTGCCAAATCATCGCTGGGTTTCCCTGCAACGGTGACTCGCCCGGGTTTATCCGGATGCCGATATTGTCGATGGCTGCCACGTATGGCCACAAGTACCCACCCATCTTCACGTAATCGCCTTAAGACTTCGCCGACGTTCATGCACACAGCATGTCTTCAAGCCGGAGTGGGTTCTATCAGACATCCCTCCAAAGATTAGTCGGAAAATCAGACTATCTGAGGTCAAGCCGCCAACCCCCGCGCCAGCAACATCACGTGTTCCTGCGCCGTGCCAAACCGTCCTTTTTCATCCCGAACCACTTGTGCCAGCGCGCAGCCGGCATCGTGGGTGAAGAACAGATGCACATTGCGCGCCAACTTGTCTTCCAAAAACGCGCGTTTTTCGTCGATCAAGGTTTCTGCACAGCGGTCGTAGCCCATGGTGATCGGCACATGCACCCATGGCCGGCCCGGAATCAAGTCGGCACAGAACACCACGCCACCATGCGCATCGCCACCCACGCGCTCTGGCCCCACGATTTCGGCCAGCATTAACCCGGGGGTATGCCCATCGCTGTAAGCAAACCGCACGGCATCACCCAATGCCTGCGCGTGCGCGCCCTCGACCAATTCCAAGCGCCCGCTGGCTTGCAGCAGCGTGGGCAATTCGGGAATAAAGCTGGCGCGGTCGCGTGGGTGCGGATGCAGTGCGCGCTGCCAGTGCGCCTGGCTCACCACGAAGGTGGCGTTGGGAAACAACAACTGCGGCGCGCGCCCTTCTGCCCACGGTGCCAGCAAGCCACCGGCGTGATCAAAATGCAGATGCGACAGCACCACCACATCGATATCTTCGTGCTGAAACCCGGCCGCTGCCAACGAATCCAGCAACACATGGCGGTCTTCCACCACGCCGTAACGCTCACGCAGTGCAGGCTCGAAAAATGCGCCGATGCCGGTTTCAAACAGCACGGTTTTACCGTTGAGTGGCGATGCCAACAAGGCACGACAGGCCAAGTCGATGCGGTTGTGCGCATCCACCGCTACCCAACGCTCCCATAGGGCACGCGGCGCGTTGCCAAACATTGCGCCGCCGTCGAGCTTTTGCGAATTACCGAGGATCGACCAAAGTTTCATGCGCGAAGTGTACGCCGCCACCGTCAAGGCTGCGGCAAGACTTCACCCACCCCGACTGCATTGCGTGCATCACTGCCCACCCGCACGATATTACTGCGGCGGTCCCATTCCACCGTTTGCAAATTGCCCCACACGTAGCTGGAACCACGCCCACCTTTGGCCTCGGCCGGCGGCAACTCCACGGCATGCCCCATCGCTTGTAATTGCTTGGCTGCGGCAGCTGAAATCGCCCCCGGCTCGGCATCAATGGCATCTGGCAACCACTGGTGGTGATAGCGCGGCAGGTCTGCCACTTGCTGTGCGGTCAAGCCATCGTCATAGCCCAAAATCCCCAACAGCACCATGGTGATGATGCGGCTGCCGCCGGGGGTGCCCAGCACGGCCACCTTGTCTTTGGATTCCATGAAGGTGGGCGTCATCGAGCTGAGCATGCGCTTGCCCGGCTTGGGCGCATTGGCCTCGTAACCCATCACCCCAAATGCATTGGGTGTGCCGGGTTTAAGCGCGAAATCATCCATCTCGTCATTCAGCAGCACTCCTGTGCCGGGTGGGATCAAACCCGAGCCGTACAGCAAGTTGACCGTCTGGGTTGCCGCCACGCGGTTGCCATCGGCATCGATGATGGAAAAATGCGTGGTTTCTTCGTCTTCCAGTGGCGTGGGCGCACCCGACAGCAAGTTGCTGGGGGTGGCTTTGTCGGGGTTGATCGAAGCGCGCAAGCCGGCGGCATAATCGTCACTGGTCAGCAATTTTTGCGGCACTTTGACAAAATCCGGATCCCCCAAATAAAACGTGCGATCGCGGTAGGCACGCCGCATCGACTCCACCACCAAGTGCACACGCTGCGCCTCCGGCATCGCCTTGAGGTCATAGGGCGCCAATATTTGCAGCATCTGCGCCAACGCAATGCCGCCAGAAGACACCGGCGGTGCGGTGGTGATATCCCAATCGTGGTAGCGGAAACGAATGGGGTCGCGTTCTTTTACGCGGTAGCTGGCCAGCTCATCCAACGTCCACTGCCCGCCTTGCGTGTTGACGCCGGCCACCAGTTTTTTTGCCACGCTGCCGCGATAAAACCCATCGAAGCCCTGCTTGGCCAGCAATTCCAACGTCTTGGCCAGATCCGGCTGGCGGAACACATCCCCCTCTTGGATGGGTTTGCCACCCGGTGAAAATACCGCGCGCGTGCCCGGGAAACGTTCCATTTCGGCACGTTTGGCCTGATAGCCACCGGCCATTCGCGCATACACCGGGAAGCCATTGCGGGCGATGCCAATCGCCGGTGCCAACGACTGACGCAGCGGCAACTTGCCGTATTTCTCGGCAACGTGCACCAGCATGGCAGGCAGTCCGGGAATACCCGCAGACCACGGTCCGCTTTCTGAGCGGCTGGGATCCAGGTTGCCTTTTTTGTCCAGGAATTTGTCTGGTGTTGCCGCAGCCGGCGAGGTTTCGCGCGCATCCACAAACACATCGCGCCCAGATTTTGCATCGTGCAGCAGCCACAACCCACCACCACCCAGCCCGGAGCTGATGGGTTCGACTACCGACAACGCAGCCGATACCGCCACCGCTGCATCAAACGCATTGCCCCCTTGTTTGATGACATCGATACCGGCACGCGTGGCCAATGCATGTGCCGAAGCCACCGCCGCCGCAGGTGGATGCCCTTGAACGGGAGCCGATTGCGCGGCAGCCCACAGTGGCATCAGCAAGATCAGGGAAACAGCAGCGTAACGCTTCATCGGGTGGCTCCTTTCGCTTGCAGCCCAGCTAATTTGATCAGCAATTGCTGTGGCGTTTCGGGGTGTTCGGGGTCGGGGTCGATGCACTCCACCGGGCAGACCGCAACACATTGCGGCTCATCGAAATGGCCGACGCATTCGGTACACAGGCTTGCTTCGATGATGTAGATGTCTGGCCCCATCGAGATTGCCTTATTCGGGCAAACCGGCTCGCAAACATCACAGTTGACGCAGAGCTCGTTGATTTTCAGCGACATGATTTCAAACCGTCATTGCCACGCCCGCGTTGCGTGCGAGCAACGACACCGCCGCAACCACGTGGCCACCGTGAGTGGCCACGTGCAGAAACTTACTTGGCTTCTTCAAAGATATAAACGGTGCCTGCCGGTTCCACCGCCGCCTTGACCCGTTCACCCAACACACCGGTACCGATGAACACGACTTTCACGCCCTTCATGCTGCCGGCAGGAACCGACTTGAAGGCCGCTTCGATCATTTCAACTTCTTTTTCGGAATCCGGCGAGGCAAACACCAGCATATTGCCCTCGACGATACCGCGACCTAGGTCGCCTTCAAGCTTTTCCAATTGACGCTTGTACTTGCCGTCGAAGTCCTCGGCATCGGCCTTGGGCAGGAAGTACACAAACGGCGAACTGGTGATGCCGCCCATATGCGGGGTCAATTTGTATTCCAGATAGGGCTTCCAATCTTTTTGCTCACTGCTGGTGGGCAGCGGCACTGCAGCCTGCGCTTCCACCTTCGGGGCCTCGGCTTTCTTGCAGGCAGTGAATGGCAACACTAGGCTGGCAACGACAAGCAAACGAATCAACATGTGCATGGGAATCCCCTGAAAATGCAGTGACAAAATGGGCGAGGTGAACACCATTGTTTCATGATGTTTTGCCTCGTCGATGTGCTTCTAGCGCCACCACAACCGCAGTGGGCACGAAGCCGGACACATCGCCGCCCAGCCGTGAAATTTCACGCACCAGTGACGACGAAATGAAGCCGTATTGTTCGGCCGGGGTCAAAAACAGCGTTTCGACCTCGGGAATCAGGTGGCGGTTCATGCTGGCCATCTGAAATTCGTATTCGAAATCAGACACCGCACGCAGGCCGCGCAGCAGCACTCCCGCACCGATATCACGCACAAAATGCGCCAGCAAAGAATCAAACCCGCGCACCTCCACATTGGGATGCCGCGCCAGCGCTTGCTGCGCCAATTGCACACGCAATGCCAGCGGCAGGGCGGGCCCTTTGGAAGGACTGGCGGCCACGCCCACGATGAGTTTTTCAAACAAAGGGGCGGCCCGGCTCACGAGATCCAGATGACCATTGGTGATCGGATCAAACGTGCCGGGATAAACCGCAATGCGCGTTGCCACGCTCATGTCGTTGCTGCGCTTCCGTGGCTCAATGATGCGCTGATTGTAGCGCGGCGATACAGGGCATAGCGCACTTCGCGGGTATGGTTTTCGCGATGCAATACCCATTCTGGCGGCAATTGCGGGGTTATTTCGGCTGGGGACTCAAGGTATATCCATGCATCGGCAGCCATCCGCGCAGGCAACAGTGCCAGCACCTGCGGCCATAAGCCGGCGGCAAACGGCGGGTCCACGAAGGCAATATCGAAGCGCGCCTCGGGGTGTTCGCGCAGATAAGCCTGCGCATCACCGCAATGCACCGCCACTTGCGCGCCCGCCTGCAATCGCTGCACGGTATCGGCCAGCGCGCGTGCCAATTGCGGGTCGGCTTCGACCAATTGCACACCACCGGCCCCGCGCGAGGCGGCTTCCAAGCCCAAAGCGCCGCTACCGGCAAATAAATCCAATACCCGCGCACCCGGCAACACCGGCATCAACCAATTGAACAAAGTCTCACGCACGCGGTCGGAGGTGGGCCGCAATCCCGGCGACTGGGGTACCGAAAGACGGGTGCCGCGCCAATGCCCACCAATGATGCGCACCGTGCCGGTAGGCCCATTGCTTGCACGCTCAAAGGCGGGTTTACCACTGCGAGTATTCATCAAAGTGACCGGGGGGTGAGTGCTACCATGGCGGCCATTTTCCGATATTCCGACGGCTTCATGGTCAGCTGGTTCCGCCGCAAGCAACCCGACCCACCAACACCCACGGCGGAGGCGGCCCCGCCCCCACCACCGCCGGCAGTGCCCGCCGACAAACCCAGTTGGCGCGAACGTTTGCGCGGCAGTGCGTTTGCGCGCACGTTTGCCGGGCTGTTTTCGCGCAACCCAAAACTTGATGACGCGCTGCTGGACGACATCGAAACCGCCCTACTCACCGCCGACGTGGGCGTGACCGCCAGCACGCAATTGGTGGAATCGCTGCGCAAGCGCATGAAGGCACGCGAGTTTGTGGATGCCAATGCGCTACTGAAAGCCCTGCGCGAGGACTTGATTGCGCTGCTGCAACCGGTCGCCAAACCGCTGCATATCGATCTATCCAAAAAACCCTTCGTGTTGCTCACCATCGGCGTGAATGGCGTGGGCAAGACCACCACCATTGGCAAACTGGCGCACCGCTTCAAAGATGAAGGCCGCAGCCTGATGCTGGCTGCCGGCGACACCTTCCGTGCCGCCGCCGTGGCGCAGTTGCAAAGCTGGGGCGAGCGCAATGGCGTGGCGGTGGTGGCGCAAGGGCAAAATGCGGATGCCGCGTCGGTGGCATTTGATGCACTGCAAGCGGCCAAGTCGCGTGGCACCGAGATCTTGATTGCCGATACCGCCGGCCGTCTGCATACGCAAGCTGGGTTGATGGATGAGCTGGCAAAAGTGGCGCGCGTGCTGCGCAAACTTGATGCCGAAGCGCCGCACGAAGTGTTGATGGTGATCGACGGCACTACTGGTCAAAACGCCATCAACCAAGTGCGCAAATTCAACGAAAAAATTAAGGTGACAGGGCTGGTTGTCACCAAATTGGATGGCACCGCCAAAGGCGGCGTGGTGTTTGCGCTGGCGCGTGAGTTTGGCATCCCCATTCGCTATGCCGGCATTGGCGAGCGCCCGCAAGACTTGCGGGTATTTGATGCCGAAGCCTTTGTGGATGCGCTGTTGCCCGACGCCTTGGGCGGATGAACGACGCTGCGTTAGCGCCCACCCTGCGGCGGCGGCGCTGGCCGCGACGTCTGCTTGTCTTGCTGGTGCTTGTTGCAGTGGCGATCTGGTGGCTGCAATCGCCGTATGCAGGCCGGTTTTTGCTGCGTCAGGCCGGTGCGGCATTGGGGTTGGATATTCGTGCCGGCACACTTGATTACCGCCTGCGCGGCACCCCGCAATTGCAGTTGCACGATGTGGTGGCGCAACGCCCGGGCGATGCCGTCCCGTTACTGTGCGCACGGCGGCTATTGCTCGCATTGCCATGGAAAACACTGCGCACGCGCGGTGCCAGTCTTGTTCTGCAACGGATCGAATTAGATGCACCGGTGCTGGACATTCCTGCCCTGCAACGTTGGCTGGCCACACGCCCGCCCAGCGCCGCGCCGCGCATCCCCAGCTTGACCACTGGCCTGCGCATTCGCGATGGCCGCATCGACAACGACGATTGGCGCATCGATGGGGTCGCCATCGACCTTCCCAACTTGGCCCTCAATCTGCCGCTGCACGCCCGCGTGCGTGGCCGCTACTTGGCCGCGCCAATATCAATTCCCGCCGATCTGCGCCTCACTATCACCCATCTCAATCACTTGCTGGCGGGCCAAGCCAGCGCGGTTTCCGGGGCCGGAACGCTGACCTTGGTCGATGCCGGCGGCTGGCACATACCTGCGCAGGTATCACTCACCGGCCCACTGCAAATCGGCAAAGATTCAGCACTGATGCGGCCGGCCAAACTGGGTATTGCGGCGCGCTATATTTCTGCCAGCAGCGATCTGCCATTTCAACTGGGCGTGTATGCCCCGATGGTGTTCAACAACGCTGCGTGGCGCTTTGTGCCCGCCACGCTGGTATTGCGGGGCGGCGGCATGATCCCCAATGCGCAAGCCCGTGGCAGCGTGTCGGTGGGCGCGCGTTTGCGCCTGCATCTGGATGGCGCACTGGACACTTGGCCCTTGGCATGGCCGGCCTTGCCCATGCCATTGGCCGCGTCGTCGTCCACCCTCCCGTTTGTGTTGGATTATCAAGGCGCGCCAGCATTTTCCGATGCGGCCACACTTACCTTGCGCCGGGATGCCACCATCTTCCGCGCACAGTTCCAGCTTCCTGAAGTCTTGACCTGGTTGGATGCCAGCGAAGGCTCGCCATTGCCGCCACTGAGCGGCAGCCTGACCACGCCACGCATCCAAATTCCCGGTGCAACATTGGACGGTGTGCAGATCGAAATCGACGATACCCGCACACAATGACCACCGTCGATATCACTTCACGCCTGCTGACTTGGTTTGACCAGCATGGCCGCCACGATTTGCCCTGGCAGCATCCACGCACGCCATACCGCGTCTGGCTCAGTGAAATCATGCTGCAACAGACGCAAGTCAGCGTGGTCATCAGCTACTTCCAACGCTTCATCACCGCACTGCCGGACGTGCCTGCACTGGCAAACGCACCACAGGACGAAGTATTGGCGCTATGGTCGGGCCTTGGCTATTACGCCCGCGCCCGCAACCTGCATGCCACGGCCAAGCTGTGTGTGCAACACCATGCCGGCGACTTACCGCGCAGCCTTGCCGCCCTGACTGCCTTGCCCGGTATTGGCCGCAGCACCGCCGGTGCGATTGTGTCGCAGGCATGGGGCGATACCGCACCCATCCTCGACGGCAACGTCAAGCGCGTGCTGTGCCGGGTTTTTGGCGTCGCCGGTTGGCCGGGCACAGCCGCCATCGAAAAAAAACTTTGGCTGCTTGCTGACACCTTGTTGCCCAAGGCACGCCTGGCCGACTGGACACAGGCGCAAATGGATTTTGGTGCCACCTTGTGCACGCGCAGCCAACCCGCGTGCACGCAATGCCCGCTGCAAGATGTCTGTGTTGCGTACCGTGAAGCACGCACCCTGCAACTGCCCACACCCAAACCCAGCAAAGCACTTCCGCAGCGCGCAGTGCATATGCTGATTATCGAAGATGCTGCTGGCCGCATCTTGCTGCAACGACGCCCACCCACCGGCATCTGGGCATCGCTGTGGTCACTGCCCGAGCACGACGACATCGACAGCGCACGCCACTGGTGCCAGCAACACCTACAGGGTGATGTTGACGATGCCCACACCCTGCCTAGCCTGCTGCACGGGTTTTCACACTTCCGTCTGCACATCCATCCGCAGCGAATGCAGGTCAACGGCTTACGCAACAGTGTGCGTGATAATGACACCCTGCGCTGGGTCACGCGCGATGCGCTTACCCGCATCGGCCTGCCCGCACCCATTCGTAAACTACTTATGAGGCCAAACACATGACACGCCAAGTGCATTGCAGCGTTGATGACATCGACACCGACGGCCTCGACTTCCCCCCATGGCCTGGCGACGCCGGCAAGCGCGTGTTCAATCATGTCGGCAAGCCGGCTTGGCAACGCTGGTTGGCGCATCAAACCATGCTGATCAACGAACACCGCATCTCACCTATGAACCCGCAACATCGCGCCTTTCTGGAAGCCGAAATGCTGAAGTTCCTATTCGGCGGCGGTGCCGACAAACCTGCCGGTTATGTGCCCGAAGCCTGAGCCTTCACGCCATCGCGCAGCGCATTCATGCCTGCGCGAATCGCTTTGACATCCAGTGGGCGGATTTCCCGGATCTGGCAACTGATCTGCGATCCCGGCACGGTCACCTTGTCAAACGGGGTCAGCGTCATCCCGTTCAGTGTTTCCACCTTCAAAAACGGCGAACCGCTGCTCCAGCTCAAGCACGGCCCAGCCAGCCGCAACATCCAGCTTTCATTGGGACGCAATTCCAACACCACGTGCTGGTCATCGATACGATCCCAGCTCATCGGCGGCAAATAACGCACCTGCTTCACCGGTGCCCCCGCATGCGACAGATACAACGCCAGCCGATCACTATCACTGACCCGGTTGCTGGCGCACGCAGAAAGCGCTGCCGCAACCACCGCCGCAACCAACAGCATCCTCATGGCACATCTCCGAATTGGGATGCCCCCATCATCCACACCACAAGCCCAACCGTGGCTTACTCACCGCCAGTGCCCCAGCCAGCGCCACGCCCCTAACTTCACAATAATTGGCAAGTAACTTGCCGAACCGCGCAGCACCCAGTATCATGCGCGGCTCACGCACAATGGCTCGGTAGCTCAGTTGGTAGAGCAGGGGATTGAAAATCCCCGTGTCGGCGGTTCGATTCCGTCCCGAGCCACCAGCGTGAAACGTAAGCCCCACAACGGTTTCAGCCGGTGTGGGGTTTTTCGTTTGGGGGGTCTAACATCCGGCTTCACGGCAAAAATCCCTACTCGGTCCCTACAATGCAGAAACTCGCAGTAGGCGGCGCGCACCCACGACGCAGACCACGATTTGCATCTGGCCCCGCATCCACGCAAATTGCGTAATGAACGGCAACGGTCATTTCGATATGCATATGCAGTCACCACGCGCTCATGTTCCCGACCCACGGGTGGCTGCATCGCAGGCGCCATCGCTGCTGCGGCAGTGGGCGGTAGCAGTGGTGCTGCCACTGATTCTGGCGGCATTGCTAGCCTTTGGCCTGCTGGCATTGGCGGCATTGCCACTGAAAGCGCAATTGCCTGCCGGGCAATTTCATACGCTGCTATGGCAAGCCGGTGGAATGCTGCTGGTGGCGGTGGGTTTGGTTTTGGCAATCAGTTGGGGCATCGCTAGGCGGTTTCGGATCGCGCTCCACACACTGACTTTGGCAGTACAACGCTTAGGCAATGGTGAGCCGGTGCAGTTGGCGCTTGATCATCAAAATAATCCCCTGTGGAAGCTACAGCACGCCATTCACGAGGCCGAAAAGTCTGTGGCGCATATGCAAAACAGAATGCAAAGCGCGCTTGGGCGTACCAGTATTGAACTGGCCGAAAAGAACGCCAAACTGCAATCGGCCAGCCTGTCGCGCGCGCGCCTGTTGGCCGCGGCCAGCCACGACCTGCGACAACCGCTGTATGCGCTGACGTTATTTTCCTCAACCCTGCGCGCTGGCGAAACCGATCCGGACAAAATCACCCGGATCATGCATATCCAAGAGTGTGTGGCGTCGCTGGATCAACTGTTTGCCGAACTGCTGGACTTGTCGCGACTGGAGTCCGGCAGCATGCAGGCCAGCGAAACCGACGTGCGGCTGGATGATGTGTTCGACGAAGTCAGCCGCAATTTCCGCATGCTGGCCGAATCCCGTGGGCTGCGACTGGTGGTGCGCAAAACCGATGCGTGGGTGCGCGGCGACCGCACCATGCTGGCACGCATTCTCAACAATCTGGTCAGCAACGCGCTGCGCTACACCGATAGCGGCGGCGTTCTGATTGGTGTGCGCCATCAAGACCACCAGCAGGTTCGTATCGATGTCTGGGATACCGGCTGCGGCATTGCGCCCGAACACCAGCAACGGGTGTTCGATGAGTTTTATCAGGTCAAGCAGGCCACCGTTGCCGTCGGTGAACGCAAACGCGGGCTAGGCCTTGGGTTGGCAACCGTGCGTCGCTTGGCGGAACTTTGTGGCTGTGCATTGACGCTATCGTCGCGACCTGGGCGCGGCACGTTGGTCTCCATCACACTTGCGCGCAGCACCGAAACGGCATTAACCACCATCGACAGCTTTGAATTTCCGCTCGACATCAGTGGCCTGCGGGTGCTGGCCATCGATGATGAACCCAGCATTTTGGAAGGACTTCGCGCACTGCTGCTGGAATGGAATTGCGAGGTGCGCACTGCCTACGATATCGACACCGCACTTGCGCAGATTGAAGACTGGAGCACCCCACCGGATTTGCTTATCAGCGACTTGCATCTTGGCCAAAACCTCAGCGGCCTGGACGTGATGGATGCCGTCAGCCGCCGCTATCGCTGCGACCCTCTACACCCTGCGTTTGCACGATTGCTGGTGACCGGCGAAACCCGTCCTGATCGTATCGAGGCCATCACCTCCAAACGCATCCCGGTGTTGTTCAAACCGGTTGCCCCACAACGCCTGCGAGAAGCGATGCTGGCATCCGTATTGGCCGCCAAGGCACCGCCCAGAGAGGAACACCCATGACCGATGTCTTCGCCTATGACGCCCTGCAATACCCGGCGCTGATTTTTCCGCAAATGCATCCCTCGCGGATAGCTGCCATTGGCCAGCTGCACGGGCTTGCCACACGTTCGCCCACGCATTGCCGCTTGCTGGAAATCGGCTGCGGCGATGCCCTGCAACTACTCACGTTGGCGCAGGCCTACCCGCAGGCGCAGTTTGTAGGCGTGGATTTATCGCAGGCCGCTATCGCACGCGGCGAAGCAATGCGTGCGCAACTGGGCCTGTCCAATCTGCAATTGCATGCGGTCGATGTTTGCCACTGGGACAGCGGTGCACTGCTATTTGACTACATCGTCGCCCACGGGTTTTTTTCTTGGGTGCCCGTCCCAGTGCAAGACACCCTGCTGGCACTGTGCCAACGCAGCCTTGCCGCAGACGGCATTGCCTATATCAGCTACAACGCGCTGCCCGGCTGCCACCTGCGGCGCATGATGTGGGACATGCTGCGGCAACATACCGCAGGCATTGAAGATCCCCATCAAAAAATTGCAGCCGCACAGAAATTTCTGGCTTGGTTGGCCACGTCGGTCACCACACACACGCCTTATGCCGATGTCGTTCGCCACGAAGCGCAGGATCTACTCGAAAAGACAGCATCCTCGGTGTTCTACCACGATGATCTGGCCGAATTGAACTTGCCCTACTCGATCAGCGAATTCGCAGCACGCGCACACGCGCACGGCCTAACCTTTTTGGCCGAAGCCGAATACCACGACTCCAGTGGCGCATCACTCTCGGAAGACACTGCCGCAAGTCTGACAGCAATAGCCGGTGACGACGTGGTCCGCCGCGAGCAGTATTTGGACTATCTGAAAGGCCGTCGCTTCCGCCAAACGCTGCTATGTCGGCAGCAGGCCACGATCGCCAGACCACCCCACGCGCACGCTATTTTGCCTTTGCAAGTCATCGGACAACTACACGAAGACACTGCATTCGCAAACTCCGACCTTGGCAAAGCTCACCCCGGCCTGCGGCGGTTTTGTAGCAGTAGCGGAGCTGCATTGACGACTCCCAATGCAGAAGTTGCCGACGTATTGAATGCAGTTGGCCACGCATTTCCAAATCCACTTCGCGTTGAACAGCTTCTGCGCCATTTCCCTAGCAAGTCAGAGCAGCCGGGCGCGCGACAGGACGCCGAAAGTACGCTCTGTAAAGCACTATTGATCGCCTTTGAATACGGGCTTTTGACTTTGCACTGCGATGCCCCCGCATTCGCCGATGCCCCGGGGCTACGTCCCCGTTTGAACCGATTGTCGCGTTTGCAGCTGGAGCTTGGGCAGGACATGATCGCCAGTTTGCGCCCATCGCTGGTGCGGCTGGATAGTCAGCTTGGGCTGGAATTAGTCAAATTACTAGATGGCGAGCGCGATCGCCCTGCGCTATTGCAGGCACTGGTCGAACGCATGACGAACATTGCAGTGCCGGGAGCCGATGGCACCCCAAGCTTGCAAAGTACGGAATGGTGGCAGCAGCAGATTGCCAGTCAACTGGAAGACGGGCTGCACTTGGCGGCGCGCATGGCCTTGCTGGATGCCGAGTCGTAATCAGCAATACAACGCTCAGCGCACCATGTAGTTTTGCGAGTTCAATTGCAGGACTGCATCGAACTGCACTTTCTCATTGTCTGGCCCCAGCTCCATCATTGCATCCACACGGAACCGCAGGGCGCGATCCAATTCACGCTGTGGCTCCAAAGTCACCCGAACCCGTGACAGCCGGCCTTCGTGCAGGCTGATCGCCTGCTCCAGTGAACGACGAATGCGATCACGATCTTGTGGGCTCAGCAAGCTATACGCAGAAAAATCGAGAATTCCAAAGGTCAGCGACGAAGCGCGACATTCCTTGTAAGTTTCCGGAATCAGACGCGCGCCTTCCGACCGCGTATTGAGCAAATTTTCAAGATCGGCCGCGATGCCCTTACGAATATCACTCATAGAAACACCCCTGCCGGAATCTTCCGGCAGGGGTGCATCGACCAAGCGATCCATCAAGCCACGCATGGGCAGGGCGCGTTATGCGCCGCTCTTGTCGTTCTTCTTGATGTTCCACTTCATGCCGGTATCGCCTTCCTTCGACCCATCCTGCTTCTGCGCGGTGTAGGTGTATTCGATATGGCCGAAATTCAATGACACGGTTTCCGAATCATCGCCCGAACCCGACATCGAAATGCTCGATACCAGCAGATCGGTCAAGGTGATCTTGAGGTAATCCATCTGCTGCCCACCTTGCTTACGTGCAATCAAGACCGCCTTTTTGATGTGTGTACCATCTGCGCACTTTTCCATCACCTTCGGGCTGCTCTTGTCGATGCGCTTGGTGATGGTCAAATCCTGGAATGAGACTTTACCGGTACCGCCGCCGCCGCCATAGGCCATCGAGCCAGAGTTGGTGGCACCAATCGACCATGCCAACACATCGATCTCGCCTTTGTGCTTGGCATCTGCGGATTCGCCGTCGATTCCGTCGATTTTGATGAAAATATCGCTAGACATTGTGATTCTCCATGAGTGGGATTTGAAATTACATTACGAAACTTGAAAAATTAGCGTGCTGACTTCGGCAGCTCTGCGACCATACGCAGCGACACACTGAGCTCATCGAGTTGATAGTGCGGACGCAGGAAAGCGACTGATTTGTACGCACCCGGCTTGCCAGGCACTTCCACCACATCCACGCGGGCTTCGCGCAGCGGGTATTGCGCCTTCATTTCCTGCGAGGCGTTGTCATCCAGCAACACGTATTGGGCAATCCAGTTATTCAGGAACATTTCGACACTGGATTTACTGGCGAAGCTACCGATCTTGTCGCGCATCATCGACTTCAGATAGTGCGCGATACGGCTCACTGCAAAGATGTACTGCAACTGCGAAGACAAGCGCGCATTGGCGTTCGCCGCATCGGTGTTGTATTCCTTGGCCTTCTGTGCCGACTGGGTGGAGAAGAACGCTGCATAGTCGGTGCCTTTGCAGTGCACCAGCGGAATCATGCCCAAGTCCGCGAGTTCTTTTTCGCGACGATCGGTGATCGCGATTTCGGTGGGGCACTTCAGCGCCACTTCGCCATCGTCGGTTGCAAAGGTGTGCGTTGGCAGACCTTCGACCAGGCCGCCGCCTTCCACACCACGGATAGCCGCGCACCAACCGTACTTGGCGAAGGCGTCGGTGACCTTGGTACCCAGTGCATATGCGGCATTCATCCACAGATATTTGCCGTGCTCGGTTCCGTCGGTACGCTCAACAAAATTGAAGGCTTCCACCGGATCGGTATCCGGGCCATACGGCAGGCGACCCAGCACATGCGGCATTGCCAGGCCCACATAGCGCGAATCTTCGGAGGCGCGGAAGCTCTTCCACTTGGCGTATTCAACGGTATCGAAAATCTTGGCCAGATCACGCGGGCCAGAGAGTTCGGTGAAATCGTCAAAGCCCAGCAGCTCAGGTGAGGCGGCGCTCAGGAATGGGGCGTGTGCGGCGGCGCAGACATGCGAAATTTCTTCCAGCAGATACATGTCTTCGGGATGGCGACCGAACTCAAAATCACCAATCAATGTGGCAAACGGCGCACCGCCGAAGGTGCCGTACTCTTCTTCATACAACTTTTTGAACAGTGTGCCTTGGTCAAAATCCGAGGCGTTTTTGAAGTCTTTGACCAGCTCTTTTTTGGTGGTATTGAAGACTTTGATCTTCAAAGTGGTGCTGGTTTCAGAATTGTCCACCAGATATTTCAAGCCGCGCCAGCTACCTTCCAACTGCTGAAATTCAGGCGCGTGCATCACTTCGGATAGTTGATCTGACAACACACGGTCGATTTCGGCGATACGTGCGTCCAATGCCCCAATTGCATCTTTCGACACCACCATCGCCCCGTCACTGACCTGCGCAACCAACTCGGCAATCAGGTCGCGTGCGCGGCTCCGTTCGGTATCCGAACGAGCGATTTTGCTCTGGGTCAGGATTTGATCCAGCAGCCCGCCTTCAGCGGCTTCGGCGGTGGTGGAAGATGCAGCTTGGGTTTCGGTATTGGCCATGTTGTGTGCTCGGTTGCAGTTCGGGATCAAAAATTCAGGCAGCGTGCCGATGGTTCATCCAAGGATGGAGGAAATTACTCTTCGGACTTCGGCCCAACTTCCTTGCTCAGCTGGGCAATTTTGTCGGTATTGGCCAGTACGTCATTGAGCAGATCTTCGAATTTGTCATTCCCTGCGGCCTTGTTGCGCAGGTCGGCCAGCTTCTGGCGGGCCTCCAGCAACTTGCGCAGCGGCTCGATTTGATTGGCGACACGTTCGGGCGAGAAATCTTCCAGACTGCGGAAGTTCAGTTCGACGCCCAGTTTGGAGCCATCCCCAGCCAGCTTGTTTTCAACCTGCACCTGCACCCGCGGCTTCATGCCTTTCATTGCGTCGTCAAAATTATCTTTGTCAACATTGACGAACTTGCGGTCTTTCAGTTTTGCCAGCGGCTCGGCAGGCTGCCCACTGAAATTGCCCATCACGCCGGCAACGAACGGCAGCTCTTTTTTCTCGATTGCATCACCCACTTCAACGTCGTAGGTCAGTTGCACGCGCGGGGCGCGAACGCGATCAAGTTTGTGCTGCGTGCTTTCCTTCTTGGCCATTTGAATCCCCGTACACGTTGTGGGTTGCTGGACTGGTCGGTTTGCTTCTGTTGCGGCACCAAGTGAAGGCGGCGCACTCCAGAACATTGAATGAGTCTAGGAAGCAGACTCGAGGGAAACATCCATCGGACGGCCAGACTTGGGCATATGCCGTTCGACGTGCCCGCCCTGAGTGATGATTCACGTGCTGCATGCATTTCAGCTTGGTGGTAAGCCCACACGCTCACGAATCGACGACAGCGTACCGTCATCGCGCACCACCTCTGCCAACCATTGTTCCAGCGGCATGTTGGCCCAAGCCACTGCGCGCTCGAGTAGGTAGGCCACCGGACTATGCGGCTCAGTGCGACGGAAGTAACCGGCAATATCGCTCACTGCGCGTAATGCGGACTCTTTTGAAGCCAAATTAACGGCCCCCAGGTTGAGTGCACCGCCCCCGCCGCCTGCCGCTACGGCCATGCCGGCCACCGCGCCTTCTGTAAGCTCTTCGTCGGCGGCAGCAGCACCGCCAAAGCCCTTCGCCGTGGCAAGCCGTGAATAAATCGTCTGGATTTTCTTCAGGGCATCATCAATTGCCGCCAAACTTGGTGCTTCGCGGCCTAGCCTGGAATCGGACATCGCACTGAACTTGGCGAACGCATCGCGCGCGGCCTGCACCTGTTCGATACGCTCGCGCACCACTGCATCGGGGGTGGCCAGCATGCGGCTATCGTAGGCTTCACCATTGAGACGCCCGCTGTCCATCGCGGCCTGATAGGCGTCGGCATTTTGCCGGCCCATGTTGTCCACTTCCCGCGAGTCGATCCATTTGGCTAAGGTCAGTACGCCTTGTGGATCATCATTGAGCATCACCGCCTGCAACGCACGGCTTCCCCAGCTAGAGAACCAAGCCAATTTGCCGGCACGCTCTTCGAGATCGCCATCATCTGCACGCGGATAGAGCCCTTCCCAATACGTATCTAGCAAGCCGGTCAACAACTCGAAGCTGTCTTTGGCTCCGTCCAGACCGTGCCGCGAAATGACCGCTTCACATAGCCACACGGCGGCCTGCAAATCCTTGCTGGTGCGCTGCAAAATGTCTTCAGACAACCGCTGCGCTTCGCGCCAGTCGGCCACTTTAAGTTCGGTTTGCCATTCGCCCTGGGTCAGATTGGGGTCATCGGCACGGCGCGCCTCGCGAATGCGGTCGAATTGATCGGAAAAACTGGCATCGCTGCCGGCTGGGTCACTGCCCGGGATTGGGGCGAGCAGTTCGTTGACATCAATGGCCATGGATCCTCCGCGACTGGCTTATTCAAGAATTTCGCTGGGCACTTCGGCGCGTGCTGTACTGGCGCCGAGGTATCGTTTCATTTCGTCTGACAATTCCACCTTCAAAAACACCCGCGCGCCACGAAACCCCGCCGCGTCAAGCTTTGGCCGTAGTTGCGTCCATTGCGCCGGGCTGTAGCTGTCACGGAAGTCTTCCACGCCAAAGGCATGCGCACCGCTGGTAAAGTCTTTGATCAATGCGGCAAAGCCATCGGCACCTACATAGGTGCGCACCAGGCTTAAATCAGGCGCCGCAGGTGCGGTGTCTGCTGGCCGCATTTGACTGGTGGCAGGGTCGAATTCCTGCACCGGATTGACCTCCGTCTGCTTTGGTGCAGGGGTGGCGATGCTGATGCGTACCCGCGCCTGCATGCAACTGGAGGGTGACCAGAACACCTGCGCAGTCGCGTCGGCCAAGGACGCCCCGGCCGAGTTGGCGCGATACACGCGCTCGCGGCATTCGACCTCCAGCACGGTGCCTTCATTGCCTTCGTTCAATGCACCCAATTGGCTGGGTTGGGTCAAGGTGAAACTACCCGCCAAAAACGGGGCCACATCCCCCAGCACTGGCTGGAATTTACGTTCAGCCGCAACCATGCCCTGATAAGCGCCACTGAGTGGAATGGCCACACCATCCACCTTGACCGGCAAACGTTCTTTTTCGGAAATGAAAGGTTTCAACCAGTCATTGACAAAGGCTGACAGTTTGCCCTGTGGGCCATACAGCGCATCCACTTGTTGCTCAGGCGGGAGTGCGGCAAGTGGCTTGACCACGCTTTCACGCCAGCGTTCTTGCACATAGGCACCGGCTTTGTGCACGGTCAAGAACAACAGCAATTTCGCCGGCCCCTGCACCACCGACCATGCGGCCAAGTCATCGCCTTTGAAGCTGGTGGCGTATTTTTCTTCGGGCTTGTCCACCGCCTCGATCAATTTGGTGTAGTCGCTCGCCGGCGGTTTTTCTGCCTTGCCTTTGCTAGCAAACAAGTCCGAGGCCAGTTGATACACATCCTCGCCCGAACCTTCTGCCTGCAACCGCAGGTAGGCACGCGCATAATCGGCATCTTGTCGATTCAACACGACCGCCTGGGTATCGTGCATGGCCAGCAACCACACGGGTGGCGTGACTTTTTCACCCCCAAACCGAAACGAATCGGCAATGAATCGCCCAAACGGCCGCCACGATGACAGCCACTTGGATTTCATCTGCGCCCATGTTGCTGCCCAGCGCGACGCAAGCGGCCAATCAAACGGTAGCTCGTACAGATTGCGCTGGGCGGCGACAAAAAAACGTGTGTACGGATTATCCACGCCCCCCGAGCGCGCCAGTAGATCCGGATAACGCCCACGCCAAAGGGTGATGCCATCACCAAAGCGGGCTTGGAATTTTTCCCATTGCGCGAAATAGTCGTGGAAGTAGGCTTCGCGCAGGTCATCCATCCGCGATGCACGATCGGGCGCTTGTTTGCGCAACGTCGCCAACATCGGCTCGACCGCACCTTCCCACGCGTCCCGCGTGTAGGCGCTGGAAATGCTGGCCAGCTGACCGGATTCGGTGCCAACCACGGCACCTTGCGGCAACCAGAAACTCCCCAGATCCATGCCAACGCCACGCGCATCCGCCCATTGCTTCAAGTCAGCGGCGCGCGGCGTGTAATTGGCCAGCAAGCGTGTCAGCAGACCTTCAAGTCTGGCGTGCTCGGCCTCACGTACGTTTTTTTTTTGCCACCTCAGGTAACCCAGATAGGTGGCGAACAACGCATCTGCATTATTGCGGTCTCGCCGGGTGTCGTTATCGGCGCTGACAAAGGGTGCAAATAAGCGTGACCGTGCATCGAAGCTGACGTTATTCTTCATCTCGCGGGTACGGCACACCGGATTACTGCTATCGCATTCTTCCAATAGTCGCAGCCGTTGAGTGATGGCCAGCACATGCTCGATGCCGGCCCGCCGCTGATCAATATCGGTGGCCAGCATCTGGTCTTCGGGTGCCAAGATCAAATTGGCAAAATCATCGATGACGCGCTGCCGTAGTTTGGCGATGTCGGAATCCGCACGGCGTATGCCGAAACTCAGCAAGGTGTCGCCCTGTGCGGCCTCTAACTCTTCGATGGTTCGGCCACAACTGGCTACCCATTCAATACGCCCGGTCGAGGTGCGATTGGCGACCTCGGCGCAGGCACTATGGGTTTGTGCCAGCAGCGCCGCATCGTCGCGATGGGCAGATTTGAGCCCATAGGCAAACGAAGCCGACAAGCCCAGCATGGCCAACACACCCGCGCCCGCAATCGCCATGCGCCCGGCATTGCCACGAAAACTGGTTCCGGCCAGCGATTGGTCACTGGGGAAGAAGCGGGTGAACAAGTCCGCTACAAAAGCGCCCCCACGATGCGCGGCATCGGCAGCGCCGGCGAAGTACATGCCGCGCCAACGCGGCGTGCGCTGGAATGGGTTGTCCTCCAGCATCAAACTCACGAACATCGCCAGCCCCGGCCGCGCCTGCCGCAAAGATTCGATGAAATCGAACACCGCGCGCCGTTGCTGGGGGCCGTGCTGCGCGCGCAAAGCGGTCATGCGCAAGGCATGCAGGCGGTCTTCAATGGGTTGGAGTACTTCATCGATCCGTCGACTGGCCGCAGCATTGGTGTTTTCGCTTTCGGTAAACCGATGACCCAATGCCTGTGCAAAGGCTTCCTCTGGCAAGGTGGCGCGCATCTGCGCATACCCAGGCAGTCGCTCCAAACCACTGATCACAAAGTACACCGGCATCTGCACCTGCAAGTGTTCCATCGCTTCGTCCACCAGCCGGCGCAGGCGCGTGGCGGTGTCTTTCAGCGCATCTGCCGGGCCCAGCAAGGTCTGTACTGACACCGCCACCACAATGCCGTTGAGCGGCAGTTTTTCGCGCTCATCGGCCAGCTTCATCAAGCCTTGGTACCACAGCCCGCGATCAAGCCGATCACTTGCGTCACAAACCACGCGCGGATGCATTTCGATGGCGATCATCGACTTGTGAAACCACCAGCGCCAGACATCATCGGCTTCCATCGCGGGCTTATCGGACGCCGGGAAGGGCGACACTTCACTCCCCGCCCGCAGCAGGCCATCGACATTGGCGCTGCCATCGCCAACAAACAATACCCATGGGATGCGATACAGCGGCGTGCGCCCCTGCGCCATCTCCGGCGCACGCGCAATGGTGCGTTTGGCCTCGGTAATCGCGGCGGTCATGCGTGCAACCGGTGCGCGTTCTTCCTCTTCGTTGGCCGGCCCCAAATCGCCAATACGCTTGCGAGTACGGCCTTTTAACGAGGCTTTGCGTTGCCCCGCCATAAACCACCACAACACCACCAACACCACCACGCAAAGGCCAAGGATTTGCCAAAACCGCATCGGCAACTGCGGAAGTACGGCCAATGCCAAAAACACCAGGCCCGCCAACACTGCGAGCAGTAGCAATGTCACCACGATGCGACGCAACCACGGCTTTTTGGCGGTATCGGCCCCTTGTTGATAGAGATACCCGATACGTGAGAACACGCTACCGATAGTTGAGAACAGCGTTTCGATCATGCTCAGCGGGCTCATTGCGCGGCCTCCGGTTGCGGCGCTGCGGCCTCAGGTGCTGAACAAGCAGTCAGTGCGGCCTGCTTCTTGCTCGGATCGTTTTCGGGCTCGGTTTGCATGAACAAATGCGCAGCCAACAGCTGTGCATTACCACGGTTGGCATCCAACATTTGGCGCAGTTTGGGCAAGTAGTCTTTCGCGTCCATTTGAACCTCGGGGAAGGTCTCTTGGAACAACGGTTTTGGCGAGGAAATCACCGTGATCAGTTCTTGCCCGAATGGAGCGCAGACTGTCCACATTTTGTTTGCAGTGGCCCCCACCTCAAACTGCTCCAATGCTTTCAATAAGCGGCCACTATTGGGCTCGCCGGCATTGGGGTAGATATGCGCAACGGCACCATTGACGGTGTAGTAATCGACATATAAATAGCCGTCGTAATTGGGTTGTTGCAACTTCACGATGACATTTTCACCTTCGATGAAACGGTCGGAATGGCCGGTGCTGGGAGTGATGACCAAGTGCTGGCCGCTGTCGTCGTTACGTGCCTTGAACGGTTCCAGCAATTTCACAACCTCACAATGCGGCCAGATGCGTAATTGCAACTGTGTGTCCACCGCCTTCACACCTTCGATCGACGTGATTTGCTGGCGTACTGCCGACATGTCATCGGGGCGTGACACATAGCCACTAAGCTTGACCGTGCCCTTGTCTTCATCGACGCTGGTTTTGATATCGGCACATTCAAACTTCGCCACCACTTGCTGCACAGGCACAGTGATCGAGGGTTTGGGCGCGGCCAGCAGGATGTAGATCAGGTAAATCACGGGAATCAACAACGCCAGCAAGGCACCGATGGCCAGCAAGGCGCGGTCCCATTGCCGTGGCAATTTGGGACCAGCAGGATCTGCTACCGAATACGGCTGCTGGGTGATTTTTTCCTCGCGCAGGGTATGAATTGCGGCAGGCGCAATGGGCAGCTGCCGACCGTGCAACTCTTTCAATTTGCCCAGTTCGCCAGTGTCGCCATTTTCGTAGTAGTACTGACCGACAAACCCGCACAACAGGGTGTGGTAATAGACCTCGCGCACTTCATCCTGCTCTTGCTTGAGCATGGAGAGATGGGTGAAAAACTCATTCCCCGCGTTGTTCGTGGTGAACATCGATACCTGCAGCGGGGTTGTGCCGCTGGTCAACCACGCCGGGTTGCGCGCCATGATTTCGTCGATCCATGCCACCACCGCAAAGCAGGCGTCATCGGCCTGTTCAGGGCGCTTGCCATCGGCCAATGCCGCCGACTTGGCACGTTCGATCAACTCGCGCGCACGCGTGGCGACCGACATGGCAGTGTCGGCCGCCTGGTTGGCGCTGACTTTTTCGTCCAGTGCCAAGCCAAAGGTGAAAACTGCAGAAAAATGATGGATCAGTCTGGCCATGCCTTACTCCTGGCCCGCGACCGGGAACAGCTTGATGACGGTCGAGTCCGGCGGCAGATCCGAGAACACAGCGATGTTGCGACCGTTTTTGATCATCTGCCAGAACGGGTGATTGGTATCGACCAGGAAATACGTGGTGTTGGGGCTCTTTTGCGGCAGCTCTTCGGGCGGAACCGGCAACAGGTCGATCTTCAAACCAAATAAGGCTGCCGACAGCAGGCGCGGCATTTCATCCATCGATGCGATCTTGCCAGTGCGCGACAGCCGCGCAAACAAATCGGCACCCTTTTGCTCGGATTCAAACGCCAGATAGAACCTAGTCTTGTCGCTTTCAAACAAGTTGACCGGCAGATCTGCGCGATAAAAACGGCCGTCATAAGCCAGCGTAATCCCGACTTCTGCGCCCACGGTCAGCGCCTTGATCAACGCCTCTGCACGATCAAACCCAATGCGGAAGCAGCGCCGCAAGTCATCGTGATCGTAATCGGGGAGCTCGGTTTCACGCGGGTTGCTGGCCAGCTCGCCAAAATAGCCGATGTCTTCGGAAAATACTGAAAACTCGGCCACCAGTTGCCGCAGGTCTTGGTACATCGCGTAGGCCGAAACCGTATTCAAGCGGGCATGCTCTTGAAACATCGGGATGAAGCGAGCAAACGTTTGCATCATCAGCACGCGCATCACTTCTTGCGCCGACGTGGATGCCGCACGAATGCCGCGTTGCCGCTTGATCGCGGCAAAGTCTTGCCCGCGCGATACCAGCAAGTCGCGTAATGCGCGGGTCCAGCGGGCCAGGTTGTGGGAGGCTAGGATCGCGGTGGTGGGCGGAATATAGTCTGCCGAAAGTTTGAACTTGCCCGGCCCAGCAGGTACCAATTCGGCGAGCTTGTAGCTGTCCGAACCACGTACGATGGCCTCGGCGTTTTCATCCACCGCCGTGATCAGATTGGCTTGATACATCAAAAAATCCACCGAAGCCTCGGGCGCTTGCGGATCATGGGGGTCGGCAAGATTGTCGGTTGCCAAGGTGTGCCGCGCGGTGACACGTTCGGATTCACGCTGCGCCAAGCCTTGCAAGGTGCGCTCGGAATTGAACACCAAGTACAGCGTGATCGGGTCGCTGCTATTGACCCGAATGTCCGCAATATTGCGCTGTGGTACGCGGGTATTCCCGCCGGCGGTATCGACACTACCGCCACGTAACCGTTCACCGTTACGGGTCACCAAGGTGAATTGCTCGACATCGACCATGCCACTGGCCAGCGCATCCTCGCGAATACGCAAGGACTCAAAGCCCCACGGAAACGGCGTTACCCGTTGATGCAAGGCATGCCTGCATGCCTGCGCCCAAGCATCTTGTGCCTGCAAGTGTTGCGGGCTGAGGAATGCCCCTTGCCCCCAATGCACCTGCCTGTCCCCGTTCATGCCAAAAGCCATGCCATTGATCCTTTCATGTGCAAACCAGTACTCAACTCTGTATTACGCAAACCACACTTCAAAACGGCACGGCTTCCACGGTATAGCCATCACGTCGCAAACGTGCCACCAAACCATCGGTGCCGGTCAAATGGATCGCACCCACAGCAACAAAGCTGGGCGCATCCTGAAAAATCGTCTCTAATGGGCCAATCCAACGCGCATTGCGGTCTTCCAACAGACAGATGCGCGATCGCTGCTCGATACTGCGGGCGGTGTCACTCAACCCATCCATACGGTCAATGCTGGCCAGCCAGGCATCCAAGTTCCGACTGCGATAAAACGCCATGGCCTCAGCCGACTCGATGCGCAGCACCCACGATTTTTGCAGGCGCTCGGCCAAGACTGCGGCGTGCTCTGCCGCAGGCACGCAATCGAGTGCCTGCAATTGTTGTTCCAGTGTTTCTAGATGCAGCAGATGCTTGCCATCCGCCGCTGCCACTTGCTGCAAGCGTGCGTCCATGCTGGTCTGCCCTGCGCTTTCGCCGCGCGCTTCCAGTAGTGCCAGCACTGCCCACGGTTTCATGCGCTGCAAATCTTGCAGCCGCACACTGGGTAGCAAAGCTTGCGCTTTCAGCAAATCGTCTTTGCCGATCATCCCTCCCAGTGGGGTTTCCACCGGTAGCCAACGATAGGTGTCGAACGCTGGCAGCCAAGCCGAATTCACATCGGCCTCGTTGACGAAATTGTCTACCCCGCCGATCAAGGCGCCTAATGTCTCGTAATCAATCGCTTGCTCTTCGGGTGTGCCGAAATGGATGGTGCCCAGTAAGTAGCTAGCAGGCACAGGTGCAACTGGGGGGACAACCACTGCGGGCGACGCAGCATCAGTCCCCGCGCCCTGCGTGGCCACTTCCGCGGGTAACGGCACGGATGGCGGTGGCGTCACTTTGAACAGCACGCCACGATCATGTCCGGCTTGCGCCAATCGCGGCGCAGGTTTGATTGGATCTTGGACTGCATCTTGGACTGCGGGCTTTGGTGTCGTTGCAGGTGTCGTTGCAGATGTCGTTGTTGCTTCCTGCGGCGGCCGCAGTTGTTCATTGGCCGCATCGCGGGCGGCATGCGCCGACAGGCCTCGGGTTTGCACCGGTGGGATCGGCGATGCCGGCACCGTTTGCGCCTGTGCCATGCATGCCAAACCGCCTAAAAACAACGCGCATACCCAGCCCCCCAACAGGGGGACGGACAGCAACGCATCGTACTGGCGGGACATGGCAGACATTGGAATGGTTGCAGCAGGACTCGCACACCAGACAGGGCGCGCACCGTGGCATTCTTCGGCGTGCATGCATCCTGCAACCATATGCCGTTGGGCCTATCCCATTGGAACGGCGCTGACAGCTTGCCCTGCATACCCCGTGCCGACTATCGTGCAACGTGCTGACAGGTTATCTGGGGAAGCCCGTCCACATCACGCACGTAACGCGTCCCCGCTGGGCGCTATATATCGGGGAATTGTGTGAAAGTCCTACTGGCAGACGACCATCGCCTCATCATCGAAGGCGTGAAACTCAAACTGGCCGAACTTGATCCTGCCATTGAAACCGTGGTGGCGATGAATCTTGATGAGTTTGAAAGCCACGTACAGGCACATGCCGAAACGCTGGATCTGGCGTTGATCGATATCGCCATGCCCGGCACCCACGGCCATGAGCATGTGGCGTGGCTACGCAGCGCGGCACCGCAACTACCGGTGATTGTATTGTCGGGCTCGGAAGATGTTGGCTTGATGCGGGCCTTGATGGACATTGGCGTGCAGGGTTTCATCCCGAAGGCATACTCACCGGATGTCATGCTGTCTGCAATCCGATTGGTGCTGGCCGGCGGCGTGTATATCCCGCCACTGCTTCTTTCCAACGCACAGGCACAAGGCTGGCATCCCGGTGAATCACGGCTATCCACACACCCCGCCAGTAACCCGCTTGGAGCACCTTCACACTCACTAGATGGTCTGCGCAAACTATTGACCGAACGCCAGATCGACGTCATGCGCTTGCTGTCACAAGGCAAGCCCAACAAGCTGATTGCGCGTGATCTAGGGATCAGTGAAGGCACTGTGAAAATTCACCTCGCTGCCATTTTCCGCGCACTGAATGTACGCAACCGGGTGGAAGCGGTCGTTGCATCGCGCAAGCTGCAAGGACTTTAGATTTTCTGGCCGCGGTATTGCCGGCTGCAACGGCGGCCATAGTGCATCTGCCGTATTGTCCCACCCGCGTGTCCAGCGCAGCCTGAGCAGTATGCGCGGCCCATCTTGGCCGTGGAGACCTGCCCATGATCCGCACCCAACCAAAACCGCAGCGCACACAATTATTGGCACGATTGCGCAGCCCGATGCTGATGCTGGGGATTGCCATCAGCACCATTGCGGCCGCACAAAGCGCGCAGGATATGCCGCCACAGGCACCCGTCAATCCCGACCTCGGCCCCGCATTCGCCACCCGCAACGCGGCGTATGTCCCTATTTTGCTGGATGAAATTCCGGGTTGGGGCGATGAAAGCTTGGGCGAGATGTATGCCAACTTCAACACCAACTGCAAGGCAATGAAACGCCGCAGTGCGTGGGCACCGCTGTGCGCAAAACTGGCCAAGCTACCGCGCGAAGACGCGGCCATGCGCCAGTTCATGCACGACGAGTTCTATGCCTATCAGATGCTCACGCCCACCCGCAGTGCAACCGGCAAACTGACCGGCTATTTCGAGCCGATGATTTCCGGCTCACTGACCCAGCAAGGTGCCTATCGCTACCCTATTTATGGCATCCCTGGCGACATGTACATGGTGGATTCGCGCACTGTGGCTGGCCAGCAGACACGTTGGATGAAGGTCGCCAATGGCCAGCTTCAAGGGGCTGAAACTGGCGAGGCGGGTGCGCGTGAATACCGTATCGACTTGGCCGGTGGCGCGCCCAATCCACGCGACAAACGTTACCGCGTGCGTATCGATGGCAGCACCGTGCGGCCTTACTACACACGGCAACAAATCGACGCCAGCGGCATCAATGCACCGGTATTGGCATGGGTGGCCGATCCGTACAAGCTTTATTCCATGCAAATTCAAGGCTCCGGCAAAATCCAGCTCAAGGATGGCGGCCTGATCCGCTTGGCCTATGCCGAACAAAACGGTCATCCGTTCATGCCCAATGCCACCCGTGGCGATACCGATGCCATGCTGCTGGCCATCAAGGCACGCGGGCTGGATGCGCCAGTGGAGGTTGAAGTTCCCGGCGGTACCCGCGGCATGAAAAAACCCGGCGGCAACAGCGCCGTGGATGCCGAAGTGGCACGCATCGTGGCAGCACTGCAAGGTGGCGGAACTGCTGCGACAGGCTCGGCGCCAAGCATCCACAGCAAAGCACGGCCACAAGGCAAATCCAAAGTGGCACGCCCGGTCACACATATCGCTTCCTCGGGGCAAGGCAAGGTTGACTCTAGCTCGGTCGAAGCGATGATCCAGTTGCTACTGACCGCTCCCGTGGCTAACGAAACCTACAACGCCAGCAACGAGGATGCACTGGCGGTGGCCGATGCCATCAGCACCCCCAAGCCCACGCCTAGCAAAGCCGCGGCGACAACCGCAGGCAGCGGCAAATCTGCCGCAAAAATGGATATGTCCGAATATGAAGGCGTGGCCGGCAGCAAGGCAGCTGGACAAGCCGTGGGCAGTGGCGTGGCGGTGCCAAGCACAGGCATCCCAGATCCTAGCTATGTGTTTTTCCGGCGCATCGGTGATGGCCCAGAAGGCCCGATTGGCGCGCTGGGCGTCCCTTTGAGTGCCGGCCGATCAATGGCAGTCGATCCACGCGCCACACCGCTCGGTGCGCCCGTATTTATTTCTGGCACCCAACCCGGCAGCTCCGCACCAATGCGTCGGTTGGTCTTTGCCCAAGACACCGGCGGTGCAATTCGCGGCAGCGTGCGCGGTGACTTCTTCTGGGGATTTGGCGACAAAGCCGGCAAGATGGCCTTGGCCACCAATCAACCGGTACAAATGTGGCTGCTATTGCCAAAATCGGTGGCTGGCAGCGCTGCCGATAGCGGTATCAAGACCCGTGGCGCACCAGTGGGCCTGCGTGATTGCGCGGTGCCCGATGACGAGCTTTGCGTTGAGGAATAGCCCACAACCCCCATTTGCCGGCATGGCATACACCTTCCGGCAAATGGCCGTCTTGTCGATGGCTATCTAGCCTGTAGCTATCCCCGGGCGCGCATGTCGCGCCACCCGGGCCTTGCTGCAGGAACGCCATGCTCGACGATCTGCTGCCGTATTACGAGAACGAACTGACCTACCTGCGACGCCTGTCGAAGGAGTTCGCCGCCAAGTACCCGAAAATCGCCTCGCGCTTGCAGATGGAAGGCGAAGTCTGCGAAGACCCACACGTCGAGCGGATGATCGAGTCATTTTCGTTTCTGACCGCGCGCATCCACAAAAAGCTCGACGACGAATTCCCACAAATCACCGAAGCCATGCTGTCGGTGCTGTACCCACACTTCTTGCGTCCCGTGCCATCCATGTCGGTGGCACAACTGCAATTGGCTACGGGGACCGACATCAGCGAAATGCAAGAGTTCCCACGCCATAGCACCTTGCTGAGTCGGCCAGTGAATGGCTTGCAAGTGCGTTACCGCACCGCTTATGCGGTCGATGTGTGGCCTATTCGCATCGCGCAGGCACAACTGGAAGCCGCCGAGCGTTCCGCGTTTGCGGTGACCCGCCACGACACCGTCGCAACATTGCGCTTACGCATCGAAACGACCGGCCAACAACCGCTATCGCAATTGCCAATCCAGCGCTTGCGCTTTTATCTGGAGGGCGAAAGCCCGCTAGTGCATGCACTGCACGAGCTCCTGTTGAACTCCGCCGCCAACATCACCCTGCGCGCCCCGGAAGGCGAACCACAAGTCGCACCATTACGACTCCCCGCCTCGGCCCTACAGCCCGTGGGATTTGGCGAAGACGAATCCCTGCTGGACTATGACCAACGCTCGTTCCTTGGCTATCGACTGCTGCAAGAATATTTCGTCTTGCCAGAGAAATTTCTCTTTGTGGATTTGACCGGCTTGGATGTTTCGCGCTTCAAAAATGCGGTTGAAATCGCTATCGAATTCAACCCCTTCGGTCGCCCCGAGCGCCTGCAACGACTCGAACAAACCGTCTCGGCCGATACCTTCCGGCTGTTTTGCACGCCAGTGGTCAATTTGTTCAAGCAACAAGGCGAACCCATCCGCCTGACCCAAGAACGCCACGACTACCAAATCGTTCCCGATGTGCGCCGTCCGCTTGGGCTAGAGGTGTATTCGGTGGATTGGGTGCGCAAGTTCAGCCGTACTCCGGGTGGCAGCGATTCAGTGGAATTTCATCCTGCGTATTCTGTGCAGCACGCATTGCACGATGATGGCGAAGGCCACTACTGGTACCTGCAGCGGCGGCCCTCACTCTTGCCCAACGATGACGGTACGGACGTGATGTTGAGCTTGGTGGACCGCGACATGGATCCCAATACTCCCAGCGTGGATACCCTGTCCGTCAGCCTGACTTGCACCAACCGCGACCTGCCCTCGCAACTGCCATTTGGTGGTGAAGATAGTCTGCTGCAACCCGAGCAAGGGGGCGTCATTTCCGGTGCCCGCATGCTGAAAAAGCCCAGCGCCACCTGGCGCGCACCCATGCGCCAAGCCAATCAATGGCGGCTGATCTCACACCTTTCGCTCAACCATTTATCCATTGTCGATGGCGGGCGTGAAGCCCTGCTGGAAATCTTGAACCTGTACAACTTTGCCGACTCCGGCAGTTTGCGCAAGCAAATTTCCGGCATCGTCAATGTCTCTGGCTACCCTTCGGTCACGCGGGTCGGACGTGCACCACGGCAAGCCTTCGTGCGCGGCACCGAAATCGAGCTGCGCTTCGATGAAAACCAATACGTCGGCTCCGGTGTGTATTTGATGGCCTGCGTGTTGGATCGTTTTTTTGCGCTGTACTGCACGGCCAATTCGTACACGCGCTTGAGTGTGCGCACGGAACAACGCGAGGACTGGATGGTGCAGTTTGCACCGCGCAGCGGGAGCCTGCCGCTGGTATGACCACCGGAGCCACTTCAGCCCCCATCAACGACGGCGATGCATCCATCGATATAGACCCGATGCGCCCCGCACTGGAACGCCTGCGTGCACAGCCTGCACGGTTCGGCTTTTTTCAAGCCGTGCGCCTGCTGTACGGCACCAATGGTTTTGATGGCCGCGGCAGTGGTGCGCGGCCAGGCCCGCTACGCTTCATCACACCTGCATCGTTGGCCTTTCCTCCCGCTGAACTGCATTCGATCGAAGTTGGTGACAACAACACCCGCCTATGTGTGAATTTTCTTGGCCTCACCGGCCCCTCCGGAGTTTTGCCGCGCAATTACACCGAACTACTCATCGCACGCCGGGTTGCCCGTGACCACAGCGCGCAAGAATTTCTAGACATTTTCAACCACCGCTTGGTGGCGCTGTTTTGGCTGGCATGGGCCAAGCATCGGCCTGAAATCGGCCGCCAATTTGGCTTTCAAAATTCGGTACTGCGTTATTTGGAACACGTCGTGGGTTTGGGCACTCCCGCGCTACAAGCGCGCTTGCATCCCAATCGACGCGCCACCACCCCGACAAAACCATTGCCGGGTGCGGCGATGGTGTATTTCTCAGGCCTAATTGCACAACGCCCGCATGGCGAACGCGCCATCGCACAAGTCCTGTCCGCCGTGGTGGGTGCCCCCGTGCAAACCACCGGCTGCTTGGGTACCTGGCAACCGATCACCCGTGCTGCGCGCACCCGCCTAGGCCGCAAGAGCCATCAATTGGGCGATGGCTGCGTGCTGGGCTCGCACTATTGGGACCGGCAAACGACGTTACACCTGAGCATTGGGCCACTGAGCCGCCAAAAATTTAATGCCCTTTTGCCACGTGGCCCACGCCTGTCCGATCTCATGGAGCTAACCCGTTTCTTGACAGGGCTGGCTCTGGATCTGCGCGTGCGTTTGTCGCTGCCCGCCGATCAAGTCCCGCCCCTACGTCTAGGTGCGCGTGGCGATGACCGCCCGCAACTGGGCTGGAACACATGGCTGCGTGGACGGCGCGGCCCCCATCCAACCACTGAAACCGAATTTCACTTTTCTGCAATGGGAGGTCAATCATGGCACTGAACCTGCGTGCGCTCATCGCGCGACTGAACACCACTGTGCGCGGCGCGATGGAGGGCGCAGCAGGCCTGTGCATGTCGCGCGGGCATTACGAAGTCGAAGTGGAACACGTGTTGGTCAAATTGATGGAGGTGGAAAACACCGACATTCGCCGCATCCTGCGCCAGTTCGAAATCGCCCCCGAAGCACTGGAACGCGAACTGGGCAAGGCACTGGATGGCTTCAAGACCGGCAATCAGCGCACCCCGGCGCTGTCGGCCATGCTGCCCAAATTGTTTGAAGCCGCATGGGGCTGGGCCTCGATTGAATTTGGCGAAGCCAAGATTCGCAGCGGGCATATCTTGATTGCACTGCTGGCCGATGCTGAATTGCGCCGGCTGGTCAGTGTCAGTGCGCGCTCGCTGGAAAAAATCAATCTTGAAACACTCACCAAAAATTTCCACGCCCTCACCGAAGCCTCGTCCGAAGCCCGCGATGCGCGCGCCTTGGGTGATGCCGGTGCCGCCGTGGGCGGCGATGCTGGCACCCCCGGTGCCGCACCAACGGGCGGGCGGCCCAGCAAGACCCCGAATCTGGACCAGTACTGCATCAACCTGACCCAGCGCGCCCGCGATGGCCAGCTTGATCCGGTATTGGGGCGCGACTCGGAAATTCGCCTGATGGTGGATGTGCTCACCCGCCGCCGCCAAAACAACCCCATCCTCACCGGTGAAGCAGGCGTGGGTAAAACCGCGGTGGTGGAAGGCCTGGCCCTGCGTGTGGCCGCCAATGATGTGCCGCCGCAACTACAGGGCGTGGAGCTGCTCTCGCTGGACTTGGGCCTGTTGCAGGCCGGCGCATCGGTGAAGGGCGAATTTGAAAACCGCTTGAAAGGCGTGATCGAAGAAGTCAAATCCAGCCCCAAGCCCATCATCATGTTTATTGATGAGGCACACACCTTGATTGGTGCCGGTGGCGCAGCCGGCCAAAACGACGCCGCCAATCTGCTCAAGCCCGCACTGGCGCGCGGCGAAATGCGCACGATTGCAGCCACCACGTGGAGCGAGTACAAAAAATATTTCGAAAAAGACCCGGCCCTGACCCGCCGGTTCCAAGTGGTAAAGGTCGATGAGCCTGACGACGACAAAGCGATTTCGATGCTGCGTGGTGTGGGCCAAGCGATGGCCGCGCACCACAAAGTGCGCATCCTGGATGAAGCCATCACCGAGGCCGTCAAACTCAGCTCACGTTTCATTCCCGGCCGGCAATTGCCAGACAAAGCGGTCAGCGTGCTGGACACCGCCTGCGCCAAAATCGCCATCGGCCAAAATGCTACGCCGGCAAAAATTGAAGATGCCCGCCGGCGGCTGGATGTGCTGGCCACCGAACGTGCGCAGTTGGAAAAAGAAGCTGCAGGTGGTGCCGACCACAGCAAGCGGTTGACTGATATTGGCGATGAAACTAGCGCACTCAGCGCAACGCTGGCCACCGACGAGGCGCGCTTCGCCCAAGAAAAAGAATTGGTGGCCAAGATTCACGCCGAACTGGACAAAGTGGAAGCGCTGGCCGCCGACGACCCCACCCGTGCCGATGCGGTGGCCACGCTCAATGTCTTGCGCGGTGAACTGAAAACCTTGCAAGGCTTTGAACCGATGATGCTGCCGGTGGTGGACGCCAACGCAGTGGCACAGATCATCGCCGGCTGGACGGGTATCCCCGTCGGGCGCATGGTGGCCGATGAAATCCAGACCGTGCTCAAACTGAAAGAATCGCTGGAAGAACGCGTCATTGGCCAAAGCCATGCGCTGGATGCGATCGCCCAGCGCGTGCGCACCTCGCGGGCCAACCTCGAAGACCCGGACAAGCCCAAAGGCGTGTTCCTGCTGGTAGGCACCTCGGGCGTGGGCAAGACCGAAACCGCGATCGCACTGGCCGACGCCCTGTACGGCGGCGAGCGCAGCATGATCACCATTGCGATGTCCGAGTACCAAGAAGCGCATACGGTTTCCAGCCTCAAAGGCAGCCCACCCGGCTATGTGGGCTATGGCGAGGGCGGCGTGCTAACCGAAGCCGTGCGGCGTCGGCCGTATTCGGTGGTGTTGCTGGATGAAATCGAAAAAGCCCACCCGGACGTGTTGGAGTTGTTCTTCCAAGTCTTCGACAAGGGCCGCATGGAAGATGGCGAAGGCCGCGAAATCGACTTCCGCAACACCCTGATCATCCTCACCTCCAATGCCGGCACCGACTTGGTGATGCAAGCCTGCAACGCCTCCGAGGAGGTGCCCACGGTCGAATATCTCAATGACCTGCTCAAGCCCGAACTCAATCGCGTGTTCAAGCCTGCGTTCCTAGGCCGCACTGCGGTGGTGCCTTACTACCCATTGCGCGATGAAAACATGCGCAAGATCGTGCGCCTGAAACTTAATAAGATCGGCAAGCGCATCAAGGCCAACCACGGTGCCGAATTCAATTACGACGAAGCCGTGGTCGATGCCATCACCCAACGTTGCACCGAAGTAGATTCGGGGGCCCGCAATATCGACAACATCCTGACCGGCACGGTGCTGCCAGAGGTGTCCGGCTATGTGCTGGAACGGATGGCCGAAGGCGGCGGCATCGGCAGCATCAACATCTCGATTGGCGAGGATGGCCAGTTCAATTACGCGGTGTCTTGAGCCACGCCGCCCCCTGTGCCGTGCAACTGGCGGCGCAGGGGGCGCATCAGGAATGCGAAGGCCGTCTCACAATGCCGCATCCCCAGCATCACGTTCTAGGCCCTTCGCCCTATGCCACACCCCTTCTGCGCCCGTCTGCATAGCACTTCGGACGAATGTTGCATTGCGTGAAATGCAACGAGGATAGTCACCGATAACGGTCACTCCTGCCATGCCAAAAATCTCAACCAGCAACCGGATGTTCTTCCTCACTCCCAAGGCCTATGGGGAGGATGACTTGCTGATTGAAGAAATGTCAGGTCAAGAAGGTGTTTCCAAGCTCTTTGAGTTCCGCTTGAAGCTCCTTTCCGAAAGCGCCGACATCCTTCCCGAAAACATCATCGGCAAAAGTGCCATTTTGCGTATCGAAACCTTCGATACCCACCACAGCGGCGGCCAACGCCACTGGAATGGCTATGTGTCGCGCTTTGCCATTACCGGCACACTGCCAGCTTCTGGCAGCAAGGATCAGGACATCTACTGCTACGAATGCGACATCGTGCCGTGGTTCTGGTTTCTAACCCAGAACGAGGATTGCCGTATTTTTCAGAACCTGTCGGTGCCCGACATCATCGACATGATTTTTGGTGAATTTGGGTTTGATGACTATAAGCTCGAACTAAACGCAACCTACCCAAACCTCGAGTACTGCACGCAGTACAACGAAACCTCCTTCGACTTCATTTCGCGTCTGATCGAACGCGAGGGCATCTACTACTATTTCCGCCACAACGAAAGCGAAGACTCCAAGCACATCTTGGTATTCACCGACAACAAAAGTGCCAATCCAAAACTGGTTCCGGCACACATCCCATTCCATCACTCCGGGCGCGCCGGCGGTTCTGACGCCATCCGTAAACTGCTATCAGATCAACAGATCCGCACCCGTAAAGCCTCGCTCTCCGACTGGGATTACAAAAACAAAACCGTCCTGAGCGAAAACACACCAACTCTCCTGAAAATCGGCAACGAGATCGATACCGAACGCTACCGCTATTACGGTGGCTTCGATGCACAAGGCAAGACCCCAGCGGGCAGCCATTTGAGCAAAATCATGATGGAGGCGGAAGAAGCCAGCCATATGAGCTACTCGGGTGAAAGCCAAGTGCGTGAGCTCACACCCGGCCATGTATTTACGCTGGAAGATCACTCGCGCGAAGAATTCAACGCCGAGTACATGGTGCTTAGCGTCCAGCATCGTGGCAACAACAATCTGCTGGGCAATTTCGACGGCGCCAAATACCGTAATACCTTCACCTTGCAAAAAAATGACCACGTCTATCGTGCCCCCATCAACACACCACGCGGGCTGGTACGCGGGCCGCAAACGGCGATGGTGGTGGGCGCACAAGGCAATGAAATCTATACCGACGATGCCGGTCGCATCAAGGTGCGCTTTCACTGGGATCGCAAAGTTTCACAGCGCAGCAACAACACCACCGACGACAAAGCCTCATGCTGGGTGCGGGTGGCGCAGCTGTGGGCCGGCAATGGTTATGGCACCATGTTCCTGCCACGCGTCGGGATGGAAGTTGTGGTGGATTTCCTGGAGGGCAATCCCGACCGTCCACTAGTGGTTGGCTGCGTCTATAACGGCCCCAACGTGCCACCACTCAACTTTCCTGCAGATGCCACCCGCTCCACCATCAAGACGCTGTCATCCAAAGGCGGCGGTGGCTTCAATGAACTGCGCTTTGAGGACAAAAAAGGCAGCGAAGAAATTTTCGTACATGCGCAGAAAGACTTGCAGTTACGCACGGGCAACAACCGCACCGAGAATATCGGGGTGGAGTCCCACCTCACCATCGGCAAGCATCGCACCGAGTCGATTGGTGAAAATGCCGACTTGAGCATTGGCAAAAATCAGACACTTTCGATTGGCGAAAACCAAGCCACTACCGTATCCAAAGAGCACTATTTGACCGTCGGCACCCATCATCATGTCGATGCAGGTGTCAATATGATGCTCACCGCCGGTGCCAACACCCACCTCAGCGCCGGTGCCAATGCCGCACTCTCCGCCGGCGCAAATATCGACATCAAGGCGGGGGCCAATCTTGTATTGGACGCCGGCGCGGTGCTCAGCCTGAAAGCCGGTGGCGCGTCCATCATGCTGTCGTCTGCCGGGGTGATGATCAATGGCACGATGGTGATGATCAATTCCGGTGGCAGTGGCCTGCCTGCGATGAAGGCGCAAAAGGCAGAAAAAGCCGACAAGCCAAAGAAGGCAGTCGAGGCCATCAAGAACACCGCCGGCGCTGTGACAAATGCCATACAACAGCTGCAGGCAGCCGGCCTGAAAAATGCCCACGCACAAAAACTGCCGTTCTGCGCCGAATGTGAGGCCGCACGTCATGCATTGGAAGCACTCGAATCCGCTGATGACGCCCCCGGCTACTCAAGCCCATTTTGAGCAGGGTAGGAGCTGACATGTCCGGATTCAGCACGCCCTTGCGTATTGAACAGGTGTACCCCGGAAGCATTGTGCCTGTGGGGGGGCGCGATGACACCACGGGCAACACCGACACACCTACGCATAACGGAAAAGTCTTCGTGATTGGTCAGGGTCAGTACGAACAGTTGCAACGGGCAATCTTCGGCCAAGGGCGCCCTGCCTTTGCCGTACTGGATGGGGCTGGTATCGATAACCTGCCGGCACTGTTGCAGCAGCATGCACCGGATGCGATGTGCTTGTTTTCTGGCGATCTTGACCCAATGTTGGCAGCAGCAGCGCCCTATTTGATCCCATTGCGCAGTGGTTCCTCGGTGACACAATTGGCCCTGCGCGATGGCTGGAATGCCCATTGGGGTATCGTGCTGGTGACCGATGCTGATACCTCCATGCTGGCCTTGCGCTCGCACCTGCGTCGGATCTTGCGCGTGGCAGCACCCGGCGGCGAGTCCATGCTGTTCCGCTTTTATGACCCCCGCGCTTTCCGCACCGTGGTGCCAACCTTCAACGAACAGCAGCACCATGTGTTTTTTGGCCCCATTCATGGCTGTTACGTAGAAGCGCGTGACACCCAGCATGCGCTCTACTTTGCCCGCGATCACCAGCAGGGATCCGCGGTTCTGCCGCTGTCCGCAGCAGCCTAGGAGCAGATGCATCATGCTCGAGCTCGACCGCAAACAGTTGACGACGATTGGGCAAACCCAATTACGCAACAATTTAGCCGATTTCCTCAATCAACATTTTGGGGGCAAAGCACCGCTGCAACTGGATCAACTCGATGCCGAACTGGATGCGGTGATCGCGCATTGCCAGAAAGCAGGTCTGAAAACCCAGCGTGCGATTGCATCGTATGCCTTGGCTTGTTCGTTGTTTGGCAACGATCGAGTCGCCGGTGATCCTTCCATTGTCGGCATCCTGGCCGACCGCAGCAGCTCCCAAATCGACCGCGCCATGCTCATCGAAATGTGGACAGCCGCCGCCTACAGCGACTTCCGCCGGGCGCAGGGAGGCTGATCATGTTTGAATCCTTGACCGAAGGACTACCCAGCATCGGCAACGCCGCTGGCAGTGCTGTCCAACAAGCACAACAAGCCGCCAATGCAGCCACGCAGCAAGCAGCACAGGCCGCGCAAGGTGCCATCAGGGAAGCCCAAACTGCTGTCTCCAATGCGGCCACTGCCGCTGCCGGTGCAGCCAGTGGGGCTATTACGCAAGCCCAACAAGCGGCACAAGCGGCTGTTGGGCAAGCGGGCGCTGCGGCACAAAGTGCGTTGCAACAAGCCAACGCCGCGCTCGACAACGCCCGCAACGCCGCCAACGACATGGCGAACAATGCTTTGGGCCAAGCCAATGCCGCCTTGAATGAAGCGCGCGCGCAGGCCGGTGCCGCCGCGCAAAACGCACTCAACCAAGCCAATGCCGCCGTTGATGCCGCGCAGCAGCAAGCACGCAATATGGTGAAAGGCGCGCTCGATACTGCCAACCAAGCGCTTGATAGTGCGATGAATACGGCAGAAGCCGCCGCCCAGGAGCAAATCGACCGCGCAATGGCGATGGTGGATCGGGCCACGAATCTGATCGAAAACGGTGTCAATCAAGCCCTCGATGCCGCCAATGGTGCCATCGACCATGCACAAGAGTTGCTACGCAATGCTGCAACCAATGCTTTGGCAAAGGCGCGATCGGAAGTCATGGATCGCGCACGCGATGCTTTGGGCGATGTGCGTGGCGCCTTGGATTCATTGCCCACCTCGTTCCCTAATCTTCCGGTCGACCTTCCCGCCTCCAGTTGTCCGTATGTGAATGCTCTGCGCGATGCCTTGGCACGGCGCGCAGCCGCGGCCAATAACGCATTGGGCAATGCCGTGAATGCTCTGAACAATGTGGCGGGCCCACTGCTAGATCACGCGGATGACATGCTGGATCAAGCCGACGCATTGGCTGATCAGGCGATGGGGGCTATGGATCAGGCAATGACCGCGCTGGATGATGCGCAAGCCACGGCTAATCAGGCTGCGCACCAAGCCATCGACACCGCCAAAGGCGCTGTGCAGCAGGCCCAACAAACCGTGCGCGACACCGCCAAGAGTGCGATTGATCAGGCCAAGGGCGCGGTCAATTCGGTACGCAACCAAGTCAACGACACCGTTAACGGGGCTGTCGATCAAGCGATGGCGGCGGTGGATTCGGCGCAACAACAAGTGGGTGATGCCGCACAGAGCGCGCTGAATACAGCCGAACAGGCCGCGGCACAGGCGCAGCAGCAGGCCAACCAAATGGCCCAGCAAGCATTGACGCAAGCCAACCAAGCCGCGCAGCAAGCCCAGCAAGCCTTAAATAATGCAGCACAAGGCGCACTCAATTCGGCACAAACTGCTGCACAAAGTGCCGTCGCCTCCGCAGGCCAAACAGCGCAAGCAGCCGTTGCTACCGCGCAGGCCGCCGTCACCCAAGCCAGTAATGCTGCCGCACAAGCAGCCAATAATGCTGTAGCGGGTGCTCAATCTGCGATCGCAGGTGCCACCCAGGCCATCGGCAATGCTGCCAGCTCATTGGGAAATCTTGCAGGCTGATCATGGTCTGCCAAGACTTCAAAACACAAAGGGCGACATTTGTCGCCCTTCGCATGTATTGCATCTGCATCACAACGAATTTGCAGGCTCTTACGCCTGACCTCATGGAATCATTTCTGTAAATTGGCCCGGGCTTGTGATCATGATGACGCCACCCCACATGCATTGATTGGTGCTGATATTGTCGAGTGCGGGAATGCCGCCAATCAGCACCGTGGGTGCGCCAGGTTTCCAGGGACTCACCACAACAGGTATGCAAGGTTGCGGGGTCAACACGCCCAACGCTGCGGCCGTTGCTGCTGCCACCATCGGATTGCTGGGGGTGATGCACATTCCAAACGGCATGATGTTTTTCATGGGGATGAAATCCATGATGGTTGCCGCTGGTTGGAAGCCCGAGAGCACGCGGTTCTCGGGCGTCACCATCAACGTTGAAGGTGCTACGCCGAACGAGCATTGAAGCATCGCCGTATTGACCACTTGAATCGGCACTGCAAACGCCCCTTTTCAGCCTAGCGCCTCAACCAATCAACCACCGGTTGCCAAAATTTCCACCCGACGATTCTCAGCGGCAAAAGGGTCGTTCTTGTTCAACAATTCGCTCTTACCTTTACCCACGGAACGCAAACGCGCCGCCGCGACGCCGTGATCCACGAGGTAGCGACGCACAGAATTGGCACGGCGATCGGATAGTGCTTTGTTGTATTCCGCCGTGCCCTTGCCGTCGGTATGTCCGATGACGGTGAACTTGCGATCCTGTAGTTGCGGTGAAGCCAGTGCTGCGGCCAGATTGGCCATGGTGTTTTCAGAACTGCCGGAAATGCGATCAGAATTGAATTCAAAATTGATCTGCATATTGATCGAAGCTGCCTTGGCAGGTTTGGTAGCTACCGGAGCTGGGGCCGGCGCGGTGGTGGCCATCGAAGCAGCCCCAGGGCGCAGTGCGCGGGTCTGCCCGGCGGACTGTCCGGCATTGTCAGTCTTCAGCGTGCCAATGATGGAATCCACTGAGGGAGCTTCCTGCGCCTGCGGGGGTGCTTTTTGGGCGTCTTGTGCCAACACAGTGCCGCCACTTGCAAACAAGGCCACCATCAGCGCACCATGCAAAATTGTCTTCATGCTCATCGTTGCATCCTCGTCAAAGTTGTAGCCTTACGGCCCGATTGGTTCCATGCGCTATGCGCACGTCAGGCGGCAGCCTGCATGGTTTCAGTGTGCGCTAGACCAGGGCGAATTTCGATACCCCGTTCGGCCTAGACCTGCTGAAACCAATAGCCCCCGGTTGTCCGGGGGCTGTTGGCTTAGAAATCCCCGCAACTGCTGCGTTTCTCACTATCAAAACAGTTGGTCAGGTTTGGACGTGAGCGCACCTTCGACCACTCGTTGGCCAAACCATCTCCACTTGATGCCAATGCCTGATCATCCAGCGTTGCATTCACCGCACACACCGGTGCCGCCCCGAAATTGCGGTCATACACATAGGTGTCCACGGTTTCGCGCACAAAATCCACCGGCGTGGAGGACATTTGTGGCAATGGAATGACATGCAAAGCCGTTGCGTTGCCAGATGCCTGCGCGAACACATAGTTTTTGGCGCTAGTGCCCCCGTTGACGGGGTAATACCCCACCGACGAAAGTGCGCCAGCCGGCGACGACCAGATATTGCCACTTCCAAACACACTTTGCTGCGTATCGCCATTGCGGAACCCTTCGACCGTCCCGGTAAAGACCGGATTGGGGCCACCCAAGTAACGCACAAACGGATCGGCAGTGAAGAATAAGGTGGCCGGGGTAATACTCAAGGTACCTGGCATCAGTTGGATGCGATACCCGGCTGCCGAGGTAAAGTTGCCCAGGATTGCGTAGTTACCAACATCACTACCCTTCGTTGCCACAGATGTCGCCGTCCCATTGGCGACATTGGCCGCAGTATCGCCAAGGATTGCACCGGTCACGATAAAGGTGAATGCGGGGTTATCCAAACCATACTCCCGCGACGCATTGCCCATCGTGATCGTGGCAATGGGCTGCTGGGTATAGATGAAGTGGTTATCACCACTCCCCACTGTCACCCCACAGGCACCTAGATAGACGCAGCCGTAGAGATTGGGCAGATTACCGTCACCTGCCAGACCGCCACGGGTTTCACCCGTCCACGTTGCCGCCCACACGCGCCAATCCCCACTGGCGATCAGCTTGGCACCTGCAGCATTTTGCAAACGTCCGGCCGTAACCAAATCGATATTGGTCGCCGTCACGCCGGCATTGAGAGTCATATCGCCGGCAAGGTTGCGCACCATCGCATCACCACTTGCGGTGACGCCCGTGGCGCTCATACTTGATAGCTGGCCTGTGCTTGCATTGAAGCCTGTCGCCGACACACTACCAATTGCCAAATCATTGGTATCCTGGAATTGGAAGTTGCCACCCGCAGAACCCGCCAACGTGGTGCTGGCAACATCGTTTTGTGCAACACCCAGCAACACATCACCGGCAGCATTTGCCAGCAAGCTATGCGCAAGGATTGCACCGCTGGCCGATTGGGTGATGCTGCCACCACTGGCCAGCGCCAAGGTGTAGTTACCCACATTCACCGCAGCTTGCACATCGATGCCACCATTGCCGCCGCCATTTTGCAAGGTCAAATTACCGGCACGGGTGATCGCCTCTTGCACCCGAATTGCACCCGCATGCAGGCTGCTACCGATGACCAATTCCGGTGCACTGATACGACTCAATTCATCATTACTGATGGCAAAACCATTGCCGTTACCCAACAAAATTTGGTCGCCGGCACGGTCATAGACACCGCCATTGGCATCCACGCCGCCTGGGCGCAGGTTTACACCAAGACTGCTGCGAATATTGCCGCCCAACACCAAGGCATCACCAGCTCCGCCGTTGGCTGCACGCAACACCACTAAGCTATTTCCGGCATCCACCAGCGAACCATTACCCAAACGCAGGCCAGCCGCAGTTCCTTCACCACTCAATTCGATACCGCCGCCATTGCTGGAAACGGTGACCCCATTGGCAATGGCCAAACCATCCGAATTGGCACCGGTACTGCGTCCACGCAGATCCACATGGCCACTGGTCGTTGCAATGGTGCCACCGCCAATGGTCAGGCCACTGGTAACACCAACACCAGTCAAAGCAATGCCACCCGTGGTGGTGTTGATCCCTGATGCAGCCCCCAGTTGAAGGCCACTTCCTGAAGCCGCAATACCGCGCACTTTGACCGCACCGGCACCGGACGTGAGAGTGGCATTGAGATCCACACCCACGCCACCACTGGCCGCAGCATCCCCATTGATGTCGATATCGCCGCCGGCGCTGGTCACGCCGCCGTTGCTCAAGGACACGCCCAGTGCATTGCCGCTGCCGGTGATGGCCACCGCACCGCCGCCACTATTGACTTGATTGTTCTGCATCAATACGCCGGCATTCACGCCCACGCCGCTGATACTGATCGCGCCGCCGCTGCTGCCTACCGCAAACGGATTACTCCCATCGCCCAACTGCACACCCGCACCACCGGCGCTGTGGCCGGTCACTTGGATCGTGCCGCCATTGGTCACCAAACCATTGCCGGTCACCCGCACGCCGGCCGTAGCAGTGGCCGCCGTAGCGGTGCCATCCAAGGTGATATTGCCGCTATTGGTGGTGATCCCACCGTTTGCCACATCCAAACCAAAGCTGGCGCCGGTGCCGTACAGGCCAATCGCACCGGTGGTGGTGGTCACGCCTGCGCCGTTGGCGAACTGGATCCCCGCGCCTTGTGCGGCATCACCATGTACAACAATATGCCCTGCACCACTGTTCAGCGGTGCAGCAGACAGCAACACCCCTACGCCACCACTGGCCGCAGCATCCCCATTGATGTCGATATCGCCACCGGCGCTGGTCACGCCGCCGTTGCTCAAGGACACGCCCAGTGCATTGCCGCTGCCGGTGATGGCCACCGCACCGCCGCCACTATTGACTTGATTGTTCTGCATCAATACGCCGGCATTCACGCCCACGCCGCTGATACTGATCGCGCCGCCGCTGCTGCCTACCGCAAACGGATTACTCCCATCGCCCAACTGCACACCCGCACCACCGGCGCTGTGGCCGGTCACTTGGATCGTGCCGCCATTGGTCACCAAACCATTGCCGGTCACCCGCACGCCGGCCGTAGCAGTGGCCGCCGTAGCGGTGCCATCCAAGGTGATATTGCCGCTATTGGTGGTGATCCCACCGTTTGCCACATCCAAACCAAAGCTGGCGCCGGTGCCGTACAGGCCAATCGCACCGGTGGTGGTGGTCACGCCTGCGCCGTTGAGGAATTGAATCCCCACGCCTTGTGGTGCATTGCCGGCTACGTGTAGCGCCCCGGCTCCTGATGTCAGCCCAACCCCATCCGCATTGACGCCTATCGCACCCGCCCCACTGGCATTACCCGTGACGGTCAATGAGCCTCCGTGACTATCGACGCTATCGCCTGAGAAATGCCCCCGGTATAGGGCGACGCCCCCGGTCGCACCATCGCCATGCAATACGATATTGCCGCCACCGCTGGTTACCCCCGCGTAGTCGCCACCTCCCAACACCAAGCCCATCGCGCCGGTGCTGGAGCCGTAGATATCGATCCCTCCGCCCGCACTATCGACTACCCCGGTAATGGTGGTGCCATTTGCGCTGCCACCTTCGCCATGCACGCGGATATTGCCACCGGTGCTGTACAGCCCACCATCAAAATACACACCATGGATCGCACCTATGCCGGTGAGATCGATATCGCCGCCGGTCACGGTCAAATCACTGCCCGTGGCATGTACGCCATCCATCGTGGCGCTATGCCCGTCGATGTGAATCCCCGGCGCGCCAACCGTAAAATTGCTACCGTCCAAACTGACGCCGCTGGCCAACCCAGCGCCCACGCCGTAAAGCGTCACGCCGCCGCTGCCGGCATCGATCGTACTGTTGAAAACCCGCACCCCTGCGCCATTGTCCGAGCCCACACTACTGCCACGCATCAGCACATTGCCGCCACCCGTATTGAGGTCAACGGCGGCAAGCGAAATCCCGCTGGTGGCACCACTGGCCGTGCCATTGACCAAATCGGATTGCCCGTACATCAGGATATTGCCGCCCATACTGAGCAAAGTGGCATTACCAAAACTGATGCCACCAGCCCCGGGCGCGCCCCCCCCAGAATTGGCATTGAAAGCCATATCCAGTGCGCCGTTGGATGCCGCGATGGAGAATCCATTGCCGGTAATACTGCCCACCGCATTCACCGCCAACGAGAGACGCGCCGCGTTGTCCGAATAAATTTGTGCGGCGTTGAACTGGACATCTGCGTTTGAATTCAGAACGACATTGGTACCGTTGTAGAAGGCATAGTTAATTTCGGCGTCTTGCAAGGTGTAGCCATAAACCGGATTTGCCTCACTACCGACTTGGCTGCCATTGACAACCACCAGATCAGGCACATCTAACGTCCATGTGCCCACCGCAGTATTGGAGCCCGCATCGACTTGTAGCCCCCGCAAGTCAAATACCCCGCCACTGTGTGTGAAGATGGAGCCAGCCGCAGATGCGCCACGAGCCAACAAGGCGCCATAAGCCGCGAGGTAGTTGGAAGCATTCAAGCTGATATGCCCACCTGCACCACTGCTGCCATTGGTATTGACGGTGGAGGCTTGGGCCAAGATCACATCGGTGCCTGTGGCGGTCACCTGCCCACCATTGATGGCCCCCAAAGCATGGACATTGCCGAAGATCTGCAAAGCGCCGGTTCCGGCATCCAAAGTAATGCTGCCACCATTGTTCCCTTTGGAACTGGCAGTCACATCACCCATCGATGTGATTCCGCTATTGGCCACGACATTAATCGTGCCGGCTGCACCCGTCACGCTATTGGCACTCAACAAGGTAAGGGACTGCAGATCAACCGTGCTACCCGATTGCAACTCAATCCGGCCGCCACCTGCATTACCGTCGGCAAGGATCCAACTCCCATTCGATGCAGGAAGAGACCCACCAAATGCTTCGTCATTAATCAATTGAATATGACCACCTTGCAGCAATACTGTCCCGCCTTGATAAGCGCCACCTGTCGCGTCAATAATCCCAACGGTGGGAGTATCCGATCCCGAATAGTATCCAGGGGCACCCAACTGCAAGTCCCCGTCGGTGGTCAATTCCACACGCCCACTTCGACTGACAAGGCTGCGCGCGCGTAGTGTGCCACCGGCAATAATATTGCCGCCGACACCACCCGAAGTCATCGCCGTGCGCATCAAAATTTGCCCGCCATCCGCGGTAATCGTGCCGACATTGATAAGTGCAGGATTGACTGGAGCTGGGCATGGCAGCGACGGACAACCAAAGCTGCCCGGTTTCGCAATTCCTGGGCCGGTGATGGTCAGCATCGTCAGTCCGTCGCCTTGAAAATCCAGAGTGACGTTTTCTGCCGAGCCAAACAGCACGCTGCCACCAGGAGTGGTGATATCGCCCTGATTGAGTATCTGTCGTCCCAGCAGCGCCACGGTTCCCGCAGCTGACGTGTTGATCTGGGCACCGTTATAAACCATGACAGTTTGAGCGCCCACATTGGTCATCGGCTCAAACTGATAGTGCCCACTGTCCACGCCAGTGAGGAAGTTGGCATTGGTGATATCCATGGTTGATGCCACAACACTTCCCACATTCAGCACGGCACCACTACCAAACGTGATGCCAGATGGGTTGATCAGGAACACGCTTCCGTTCGAGGTCAAATTGCCATCAATGAAGGAGGCGCTACCGCCGTAGCCGTAGCCAAAGCCAACGACACGGTTCAAGGTGACACTACTGGCACCGAACTGCTGGTCAAACGTTGCGCCGTAGCCATAGCCAATACTGAAGTCACCCCAATTGATGATCGCGCCCTTGGTGGTTTGGGTGATGACGACATTATTTCCGGAGTATTCAATACTGGCCGATCCGGAAACGACATTTCCGGAACTCGGCAAACTCTGCGCCACTGCCGGTGCGATGGGCATCGCCATAGCGGCCACCAAGGCAGAGGCCAAATGCCGCCGGCGCAGGCTCTGTAGTTGCTTGCGATTCGTCTTATTCATGCGCATGCCAGCTCTCCTCAAAATGCTTTCTGAATCGACCAAAACACGCGAGGATTCCGATCCCCACCGTCGGTCAGGCCCGGCCCGCTTGCGCGCCAAGCAATACTCAGGTTGATGGTGACCTTGTCCGGCTTGCTCCAGTTGAAGCCAACCCCATAGCCACGCAAGCTACGCGACACGTCCCCGTCAATTGCCCGTGGTGTGTGGAATTGATCACCGTGGGCGGCGTCATAGAAAGCAAACAAGCTGGCTTCCGGCCTCAGTGCATAGCGCATTTCAACCGTCGCCAGCCAGCCATCGTCCACCAACACTTCACCGCTGGCGTACGCACGCACCGCCTTGGGGCCACCCAGAGACAATTTTTCGTAGGTGTCCAGATTCTTGCTGGCGCGCTGCATGCCTGTGCCTAGGAACAGGCTCAATTTTGGCGCCAGATATTGCAGCCGTGCCAATTGCAGGGTGAATTTACTGAAGTCCCCTTCGGTGTCGTAGCCAAACGGGGGCTTATCGAACGCCTGACTCATTGCGTCACGCAGACTCAAGGTGCCGTGATAGGCCTGCGCATTCACGCTGGTATAGCCGCCACCACCAAAGCGATCGCGGTTTTCAAGCGATAGCCCAAGCCCGATCCCGTGGATACGCTTGCGCGTTTCAAAGCCAACGGCTTCAAACCGATCAGTCAAAGACTTATTGTCCAGCACACCGCGCAAAAACAAGTTGGTGCTGCGTTGCCGGATCAGCGGATAGCTGAAGGACACATCCGCCACATTGCCAAGCCCGGTGGGTTTGAGCGGGGCAAAGGGCCCACCTAATTCATATTGCACACGCGCCAAGCCACCACCGATACGCAGACCGGAATAGCCCACGGGCGATTCGTAAGAAATGCGACCAAACGCGGTGTGCATGCCCTGTGCTGCCATGATGCGCAGGTCGAGGTTGTCACCACGCTCGAATGGGCTGGCCCAACGCATGCTGCCGGTCAAACGATAACGCCCGGAATCGCGCGTGCCGTAATCGTCTAATTCCACACCAAACTTGAGCCGATCGCGCTCGCTCACCAGCACTTTCAAATCGGTGGCCCCTGAGGCGGTGCCTGCGGAAATAGCCGATTGTGGTTTGATGCCGGGCAAGTCGGAGAGCAGCAGCATAGCGCGCTCGTAATTGCGGCCATTCAAGGGCTTGCCTGGCTCAAGAATCGCCAGTGTTTTGGCAACACGTTCTTTGTGCAAAGGCGTTCCAGGGGCAAGCTCGATGGTTACATCCCCCAATTGCCCTTCCACGACCTGCAACTTGACCCGACCATCTTTCACCTCTTGCACCGGCACGAAGACTTGCACCAGCGCAAATCCATGCTTGTGGTAGATCTCAGCGGCCTTGGCGGCGATTTTTTCCAGATCTTGAAACCCCACCATTTGGCCCACCATTCCTGCGGCCGCCGCTTGCAACTCGCTTTCGGGCACCCCGGTGGCACCGGCAAATTCCACCCCTTGCAACATGAAGCTAGCCTGCGTTTGTCCGGCCATTTGCGGCTCGGCCAAGGCCTGTGCCTGTTGTGGCGGCGTCGCTTGTTGCGGCCCAGCGTCGCTGCCATCAGCAGCCTGTGCCATCGGCACACACGCCAGCAACAATGCGGCCGTCAGCAGATTCCTGTGCATCGTTTGGGTATCCATCATGTTCGTCCTGTGTCCCTGCCCCGACCGCTTCACTTGACCACCTTCAAACGCCAGTTACCAATCAAGTTGAACGGTGCCCAGTAATAGGGGTGTGCGGTTTCCGCATTCGCCATCACCGCCAATTGCGCATCCCGCATGGCGTCTTGCACCTCGATGCCCTTGGCTAGATCGGTATAAAGCGTGGTCATCAGGTGCTCGGTGGCGGCATCCGATACCGGCCATAGCGAAACCAATAAGGTGGACGTACCCGCCGACAAGAACGAGCGCGTGAAGCCCAGCACTTCGTCGCCGTTCTCCACTCGGCCAAGCCCTGACTCACATGCAGACAACGCCACCATCGCCACGTTGCCCAGCTTCAGCCCCAAGACATCTTTGGCTTCCAGATAGTTGGCTTGGCCGTTTTCATCCGCCAGCAACACTTTGGAATGCAGTGGATCCAGGGTGTCGGCCATGGCATGGGCGGCGATGTGTACCAACTTAGACTGCGGCGCATTGGCCTCGAAATTATCTTTATTGGCCTGCTCGCGGAAGAACAACTTGGCACCTGGGAATTCTTTTGCCAGCTCGTGCACCTCTTTTTCAGCACCGGGCAGTGGATTGGCCACTTCCGGATTAACCGCCGGGTTGCCAAACGCAAGCAACTCCGCGGTTGTGGTGGGCGTGCGCTGGGCCAAACGCGCGGCCACACTGATCGAAGGCGCAATCGACATCGGGTTGCGCTGAATCAGGTATTTGCCATCCAACCGTAGCGCTTGGAACGGCAAATAATGCAGCGGTCCGTGCGGCACGATGATGATGCGCTTACCCGCAGCAACATCGAGCGGCGCCAATAACAATTGACCAATCTTGTCGCTCACCGCCTGTGCGTTGGGGCTCAAGCGAATCAACGCATCACGATAGGCATCGACCAAACGCACCAAGTCGGCACGCGGCAAAGTGACTGGGAACTTGACTTCGCGCACCCCGTCATTTGAAAGCACCCACGCCACCAACCGATCCGGCAGCGTGTGGAAAGCCACCACCACTTCATCCGGCTTGAGCATCGCTTGCAGGGCTTTGGCATCCAGTGCCGCAGCTTCACCACGATCGATATCGGCACGCCCGGCCACCGCATCCAGCAAGGCGCGGGAGCGACTACGCTCGCTGATGTCGAAGGCTTGATCGGCCTGCCCCAATTTGCTGTGCAGAGAAATGGCGCGTTCGAACACTGACTGCAGATCGGAGAACAGGCCCATCTTGAATTCGTCACTGCGGAACTGCGAGCGCGCCTTGTCGAACACGCCAATCGCCTGATCCAGCGATTGTGCGGCTTCGGCGTCCTGCCCCATGGCAGCTTGGCTCTTGGACATGCCATCCAAGGCCCAGGCGCGGTAAAAATCTTCATCACCATCGGCAGGCGCATTGGCCAACTGCTGATACAGCGCCAGTGCCTCGGCAGGCTTTTGCTCGGCCAGCAGCAAGCGGCCGCGTGTGCGCTGCAACTGCGCACGTTGGCGCGCATCGTCGGGGACCTTGATCGCATCCAGTGTGCTGCGGGCACGCGGCACATCGCCGGACAAAATCAAGGCGTTGGCCAGCGATGCCTGCACCAGTGGACGGAAACGCTCCGAACTTTCGCCCAGTGCCTGCTCATACAGTGCAATGGCCTCGGCATAGTTGGCCTGGCGTGTTCGCACATCGCCCAATACCTTACGCGCAGGGCCATTGACTTGGGTGGGGTCTTGGCCTGGGTACTTCAGCGCAAGATTGGCAAATTGTTCGGCACGTTCCAACTGGCCGCCATAGCTAAAAGCGATCGCCAAATCACGATAGGCCTTGCCTAGCAAGTCCTTATTGCCGGTTTGCAAGGCCACATGCAAGGCCTTGCTGGCGGCTTGGGTACTTTCGCGGAACTCGCCCTTCTCGGCCAACTCCACGGCTTGGCTGCAATAAGCGTAGCCGTCCAGTTTGACCTTTTCGCGCTCGTACAACGCGGCACCATCGGCCGCCATCGCCAACGCGGTATCGGCATCTTCCAGCTTGCCCATGGCCAACAAGGCTTGCCGGGTATCGTTTTCGGCGGCATCCGTGCTTGCAGATTGCGGGGCTGCTGATTGCGCAGGTGCACTGGCCTGCTGCGCCACGGGTGCAGATTGTTGCAAAGGCGAGGCTAGCGCCCCCCCCCCTGCATCCGGAGCGCATCCGGCATGCACGATAGGACTGGCAAGTACCAAACCCAACAGACTAAGAACGAGACTCGAAGCGGTTTTCGCTGCGCGTACCATGCGATGTGCTCCCCACGAAACAATGCAGGCGCAGCCTGCGAATTTCTGGAGTCTAGAGTCACCGTGGCGGCCTATCCTATTTGCGATAAGGCATAGCGCGAATTGCTTATGTCCACCTGTCCGGAATGCGCATCAATCGTCGTTGGTGTCGTTTAAGCAGCCAAGATCCGGTCTATTTCAACACGGATTTAGCCGTTCTGGGTGCCGCACCTGTCCGTTGCCATGCAGCACAAAACGCTCGATGGTCAGGGCTTCTACACCCATCGGCCCGTAGGCGTGCAGGCGCGTAGTGGAAATGCCGATTTCCGCACCCAAGCCCAACTGCCCGCCGTCATTGAAGCGCGAGCTGGCGTTGATCATCACCGCCGAACTTCGAATGGCACGAATGAAGGCATCCGCAGCGGCGGCATCGTCGGTGGCAATGACTTCGGTGTGGTCGGAGGTGTAGCGCTGGATATGCGCGATGGCCGCATCCAGGCTGTCCACGACCCGTACCGCAATGATGAGATCCAGAAACTCGGCGGCGTAATCGGCGTCGCTGGCCGCCACCACACTGGCATCGAAGGCTTGCGTGGCGGCATCGCCACGTACTTGCACCCCCCGTTGCTTGAGTGCGGCCAATGCAGGCGGCAAGAAAGCATCGGCAATTTCGCGATGCACCAACAAGGTTTCCAGCGCATTGCACACCCC
>NZ_DAOOUM010000005.1:0-63169 GCF_035369645.1 Thermomonas sp.
CTTTGTGCGCTGGGGCTGTCGATGGAATACAGCAGCCATTCGTCGGCGCGAAACGGGCGGTGGAACCACAGCGCATGATCCAGCGAAGCCATCAATACATTCGGCTGGTAGTAGCTGATGCCATGCGGGAAGGTGGCGGTGCCCAGCAAGTGGAAATCACTGGCATAGGCCAGCAAGGCGCGGTGTAACTCGGGGGCATCGCCCACGGGTTCGACCAGCCGAAACCACACCTGCTGATATGGCGGGCGCTTGGGCGGGTTGAGCTCATCGCGCGGATACACATGGCGAAACTCGAACGGCCCTTGCCGGTCCAGCCAGCGCTGCACTTTGGTGGGCAGTTTTGCCAAAGCGTCGGCTGAAAGGGGCGGCGCGGGGCTCAGGTCTTCGGGCATGGGCACTTCCGGCATCGACAATTGATGCTCGCCGCCGGTTTCTTCGTCTTGGAACGAGGCCGCGCAGAAAAAAATCACCTTGCCGTGCTGGATCGCCGTTACTCGACGCACCGAAAAACTCCCGCCATCGCGGGTGCGGTCCACTTCATAGACGATCGGTGCTTCGATATTGCCGGCGCGCAAAAAATAGGCGTGCAGCGAATGCGCGTGGCGCGGCTGGCCCAAGGTTGCCTGCGCAGCCGACAAGGCCTGCCCCAGCACCTGCCCGCCAAACACGTATTTGGTGCCGATATCGCGGCTTTGGCCGCGAAATAAATTATCTTCCAGCCGCTCCAGTGAGAGCAGTTCGATCAGTTCGGAGACGGGGGCATTCATGCCGCGAATTATACGGGGACACCGCCCCGAAGCCCGTCCTCGATCCGTTGCAGTGCCACCGCTGCCAGCACCGCAGGCCACGGAAACTGCGGCCCCGGGTCGCGCTTGCGGCACACATGCAAGGCCGGGTCATCGCTGGCGGGGACCTGTTCGCGGTCCAAATCTTCATGCCCGGCGATGTGTGTCAGCGCCGGCAGTTGCACCCGCAGCGCGTTCAGTAAGCTGATTAACGCGGCAATCTGCACCTCGGGATAGGGCGCTTGCATCGCCTGATGGCGCGAATCCAGCCAGTCGGGATAGCGCCCGGTATTGACCAGTTCGATGCCCACGCTGCGTGGATTCCAGCCGCGCACATGATGGGCAATGCGGGTGGGCGGCACGTATTCCTCGATGCGGCCATCGCGGTCGATGTAGTAATGCCCGCTATTGCCGGTACCGGCGGCGTACAGCGCACGCTCGCCGTACTCGCGGGCAGTGGCCAGATCGGGCAGTTCGGTGCAGTGGATCACCACGGTGTCGATAGCGGCCAATGCGCGTGCGCTGAGCGCATCGACATAGGGCAAGGGATGGGGATGGATGACGGGCTGCGGCATGCGCCGATGCTAGCATTCACCCATGAAAGGACACTGCATACTCTCGCACGGCTTCGAAAGCGGCCCCGACGCCACCAAAGTGACGGCCTTAGCCGATGTTGCCGAACGTTTGGGCTGGACGCACCAGCGCCCCGACTACACCGACCTAGACAATAGGCGCGACGTGACCCCCTTGGGTGATGTCCCCGCCCGTATCACCCGCCTGTTAGCGCTGGCGCAGGCCGCCGCTGCGCGTGGCCCGGTGGTGTTGGCCGGCTCCAGTCTGGGTGCTTACATCAGCGGCCATGTGTCACAACAGGTGCCGGTGGTGGGTTTGTTTTTGATGGCACCACCGGTACTGATGCAGGGCGCGCCGCCGATGCAAGCGGCCACGGTGCCCACTTCCATCATTCATGGCTGGCACGATGAGCTTATCGCTGCGCAGCAAGTGGTGGACTGGGCCGCGCTGCGACAGGCGCGGTTGTTATTGGTCGATGACGGCCATCGGTTGAGTGATCATGTGCACGCCAGCGCCGATGCGTTTGCGGCATTGCTGGGGGCGCTGTAACTCATGAAATTTTTTGTGTCCTGCGGTAAAGGTTTGGAATATTTGCTGGCCGATGAGTTGCTGCAACTGGGGTGCGCGCACGCCACCGCCACCATGGCGGGGGCCAATGTGGACGGCACGCCGCAAGATGCGCAGCGCGCGGTGTTGTGGTCGCGTTTGGCCAGCCGGGTGCTGTGGCCGATTGCCGAATTTGAGTGCAATGACGAGCACGCGCTGTATGCCGGTACCTGCGCGGTGGATTGGACGCAGCATATTGGCCCGATGCACAGCATTGCCATCGACGCGCATGTGTCCGGTGAAGCCGTCACCCATGCACGGTATGCCGCGCAGCGGGTCAAGGACGCCATCGTCGATACCCTGCGCAGCAAGACCGGGCAGCGCCCGGATGTGGACGTAGACGCGCCCGATGTGCGCTTGAGTTTGGTGCTGCGCAAAGGCCGCGCGATTTTGTCGGTGGACTTGTCTGGCGGGCCGATGCATCGGCGCGGCTGGCGCAAAGTGCAGGGCGAAGCGCCGCTGAAAGAAACCGTGGCCGCCGCGGTATTGCTGCGCGGCAAATGGCCGCAGGTATATGCCGAGGGTGGCGATTTGCTGGACCCCATGTGTGGCAGTGGCACGCTGTTGATCGAAGGCGCGCTGATGGCCGCCGATGTAGCCCCGGGGCTGCGTCGCCACGATGCGCTACCGCCCACGCGCTGGCCGGGGTTTGATGTGGAAGCGTGGAATGGCTTGCGCATCGACGCCATTCAGCGCGAAGCACGCGGGCTGGCCGCATTGCGCCCGTGTTTTGCCGGTAGCGATATCGACCCGCATGCGGTGCGCGCCGCGCGTGAAAACGCGCAGTACGCGGGTGTGGATGATGCCATCACGTTTGCGGTGCGCGATGTTGCGGATTTGCCCGTGCAGCAAAACCCGCTGGGCGTGGTGGTGTGCAACCCGCCGTATGACGCACGCTTGGCGGCCGACCCCGCGTTGTATCGCGCATTGGGCGACGCACTCAAACGCGCCGCCCCGCAATGGCGTGCAGCGCTGCTGTGTGGCGATGCCGAGTTGGCCCGCGCTACCGGTTTGCGTGCGAAAAAAAGTTATCAGTTGTTCAACGGCCCGATCGAATGCAGCTTGATCGCGGTCGACTTGATCGCGCCCGTGCAGCGCGCAACCAGCGAGCCGCGCACATTGCCAGAAGGTGCGCAGATGGTGGCCAATCGGCTGCGTAAGAACCTCGACAAACTCGCGCGCTGGCGGCAACAGGCACAGGTCACCTGCTACCGCGCCTACGATGCCGACATCCCCGAATACGCCTGCGCGGTGGATGTGTACACCACGATCAGTGATGAAATTTGGCTGCATGTGCAGGAATACGCCGCGCCCACCGAAATCCCCGAAGCGACCACCCGCAAGCGCTTGAACGATTTACTGCTGGCAGCACGTGAGGTATTTGGCCTACCCAAAGAACGCGTCGCGGTGAAAACCCGTAGCACCGGCAAGGGCGGCAGCAAATACGGCCGCTTCGACCAGCGTGGTGAATTTTTGATCGTTGAAGAAGGCGCGGCCAAGCTGCAAGTCAACTTGTTTGATTACCTCGATACCGGGCTATTCCTCGACCACCGCCCGTTGCGCGCGCAGATGGCGCAAGAAGTGCGCGGCAAACATTTTCTCAACCTGTTTTGCTACACCGGTGCCGCCACAGTGCAAGCGGCGGTGCAGGGCGCGCAGCAAACCACCAGCGTGGATTTGTCATCGACGTATTTGGAATGGCTGGCCGATAACCTGCGTGAAAATGGCGTGGGCGGCACCCGTCACCGCATCGCCCAGGCCGACGCACTGAAATGGCTGGAGGCCGACACCGGCCGCTACGACGTAATCTTCTGTGACCCGCCGACGTTCTCCAATTCCAAGCGCGCCGAGGATTTCGACGTGCAGCGCGACCATGTGCGCTTGCTACGTGCGGCGGTAGCGCGGCTGGCGGACGGCGGCGTGTTGTATTTCTCCAACAATTTCCGCCGTTTCAAATTGGATGAAACCGCACTGACCGAATTTGCCACGGTGGAAGACATCAGCGCCGCCACCATCCCGCAGGATTTTGCCCGCAATGCGCGGATTCATCGTGCGTGGAAATTGCGGGCGCAGGGCTGAGCCTTGGCATGAAAAAGCCGCGACAGCGCGCGGCTTTTTCAAAAAGTTGCGCTATCAAACGGGATGGAGGTCGCGGAGCACACTGGCCTTGTGTGCGTACGTCGTTGCAGACGTAGCGATTTGCGAACGCAAGCCCAAGGCGCATTGCGGGATCAATGCCCCTCGTACGCACCATAGCCGCGTAGGCGCTGGTAGCGGCGTTCCAACAGGTCGGTGCTGGGGATGGCTTGCAGCCTGTCCAACTCGTTGAGTAGCACGGCTTTCAGGCGTTTGGCCATTTGCACGGGGTTGCGGTGCGCGCCACCGGTGGGTTCGCGCACGACTTTATCGACCAGGCCCAAGCCTTTCAGGCGGTTGGCGGTCATGCCCAGTTGCTCGGCGGCGTCTTTGGCTTTGCCGGCATCGCGCCACAGAATCGAGGCGCAGCCTTCGGGGGTGATCACCGAGTAGGTGCTGTATTCCAGCATCAAGGTGCAGTCGCCCACGCCAATCGCCAGTGCGCCGCCGCTGCCGCCTTCGCCGATGATGGTGCAGAGGATCGGGACCTTGAGTTCGGCCATTTCCAACAGGTTGCGGGCGATGGCTTCGGACTGGCCGCGTTCTTCGGCGTCGATGCCCGGCCACGCGCCGGCGGTGTCGATGAAGGTGAAGATGGGCAGGCCAAAGCGTTCGGCCATTTGCATCAACCGCAGCGCCTTGCGGTAACCCTCTGGCTTGGGCATGCCGAAATTGCGGCGCACCTTGGTCTTGGTGTCGCGACCTTTTTCATGGCCAATCACCATCACCGGGCGGCCATCGATGCGGGCCAGCCCCCCCACGATCGCGTTGTCATCGGCAAACGCGCGATCGCCGGCAAGCTCTTGGAATTCATCGCAGATCACCCGCACATAGTCCAGCGTGTAGGGGCGCTGTGGGTGCCGCGAGAGTTGCGAGACCTGCCATGGGGTCAGGTCGCGGAAGATGGTGGCGGTGCGCTTGCGCAATTTTTCCTGCAGCGCATGCACTTCTTTGTCGATGTTCAGCGCCGGGCCATTGCTGGCTTGTCGCAGCTCCTGGATTTTGGTTTCCAGATCGGCGATGGGCTTTTCGAAGTCGAGGTAATTCGGATTCATAAGTTGATCAGTTTATCGTAGTGCGACGGGCATACCGATGCGCATGGTCGCGCTTAGTCGGAAACAGTCCACGGTTTGCCAAGTTGTACGTTGACCGCACTGATCCCAGGCAGCCGACGCAGGCGCACGGGCAGCTCAGAGTCCAGTTGCAAGCCGCGCCCACCGTTGATCAGCAGTCGCCCACGGCCAATGGCGGTGGTGGCTTCTAGCAGCACCGGGGTGCTGCCGATGTGGGTTTGTAGGGCTTGCTCCAGCCCCTGCAAGGCACCGGGGACGCGCAAGTCGATCTGGATCGAAATGCGCTGCGCTTGTTGCGCACAGAGGTGTGCAAAATCCCAGCAGCGATTGGCGCGCAGTGCGTAGCCGCCGTTGAATTCATCTTCGCGCAGCCCACCTTCGATGACCAAGATGCGGTCACGGGTCAGCAACGGTGCGTAGGCCTGCCATTGGTCGCCAAAAAAGCCGCACTCGATGCGCCCGCGCCCGTCCTCCAGCACGACAAAGGCCTGCGATTCGCCGCGCTTGCGGAAATCGACCACCTGCCCGGCCAACACGGTTTGCACCATTGGCCGCCAACTGCGGCCTTCTTGCGGGCGTGTGTGGTGCCGGCCGCGCTCGCACAATTTAGCCAGTGCCGAAAGATCGTGGCCAATCAGGCGCTGCACATCCTCGCGGTACGGATCCATGGGGTGGCCGCTGAGGTAATGGCCCAAGGTATCGCGTTCGCCCGCCAGTGTTTGCGCCAATGGCCAGTCGTCGGTGACCGGTAGCTCGATACGGATGTCAGCACTGCCACCACCGCCGCCGAACATGTCGAAGATCCCGGCGTCGCGGTTCTTGCTCATCTGGTCGGTGGCTTTCAGCACCTCGGGTAGCTGCAACATCAGCGATGCGCGATTGACCGCCAAGGCATCCAGCGCGCCGGCATGAATCAGGGCTTCCAGCGTGCGTTTGTTCATGCCGCCAGCCGACACGCGCTTGCAAAAATCCAACAGATCAGTGAACGCGCCGCTATCTGCGCGCGCTGTCATGATGGCCTCGCACACACCTTGGCCCACGCCTTTGACCGCCCCCAAGCCATAGCGGAGGGTGTGGGATGCTGTGGCTTCGAACATATAGCCCGAGGCATTCACATCCGGCGGCAACACGGTCAGCCCCAGGCCACGGGCTTCTTCCAGAAAGCCCACTACTTTGTCGGTTTTATCCATGTCCGAAGACAAGGTGGCGGCCATAAATTCGGCGGGGTAGTGCTTCTTCAGCCACGCGGTCTGGTAGGCCACCAACGAATACGCAGCGGCGTGCGATTTGTTGAAACCGTAGCCGGCGAACTTCTCCATCAAGTCGAAAATTTCGTCGGCCTTGGCCGCGCTGACATCGCCCTTGGCCGCACCTTCGCGGAAAATTTCGCGGTGCTTGGCCATCTCGGCCGGGACCTTCTTGCCCATCGCGCGACGCAGCAGGTCGGCGCCGCCCAGTGAGTAGCCGCCGACGATCTGCGCCATCTGCATCACCTGCTCCTGATAGACCATGATGCCGTAGGTCTCTTGCAGCATGGCGCGGGTGCGCGGATCGGGGTAGTCGAACGTCTCGGTGCCGTGTTTGCGCGCCACGAACGACGGGATCATCTCCATCGGGCCGGGGCGGTAGAGTGCGTTCAGCGCGATCAGGTCCTCGAAGCGGTCGGGTTTGGCGTCTTTCAGCGCGCGGCGCATACCGGCCGATTCAAACTGAAATACCGAGCCGGTATTGCCGTTGGCAAACACGTCGCGAAATACGCTGGCGTCGTCCAGCGGAATGCTGCTGATATCCAGTGGTGTTTGGCTTTCTTGGGCGCGGCGAATGTTGATCGCCTTCACTGCCCAGTCAATGATGGTCAGCGTGCGCAGGCCGAGGAAGTCGAACTTCACCAGCCCCACCGCTTCCACGTCGTCTTTGTCGAACTGTGTGACCGGGTTTTTGCCCAAGGTGCCGTGGTCGTGTTCGGCGTACAGCGGGCTGAAATCAGACAGTGGGCTGGGCGCAATCACCACGCCACCGGCGTGCTTGCCGGCGTTGCGGGTCAAGTCTTCCAGTTGCAGGGCAAGGTCGATAAGGTCGCGCACATCGTCTTCGTTTTGATAGCGCAAGATCAATTCTGGCGATGCCATTTCGCCATCCATCCCACCCTTGCCTTTGCCCATCGCATCTTTCAGCGAAATACCCAAAATGTTGGGAATGAGCTTGGCGATGCCATCCACCATGCCGTAGCCAAAGCCCAGCACGCGGCCGGTATCGCGCAGTACGGCTTTGGCCGCCATCGTGCCGTAGGTGATGATTTGCGAAACGCGGTCGCGGCCGTATTTGCGCGCGACGTAATCAATCACTTCATCGCGCCGATCCATACAGAAGTCGATGTCGAAGTCGGGCATCGACACGCGTTCTGGATTCAAGAAACGCTCGAACAGCAGGTTGTACGGCAGTGGGTCGAGGTCGGTGATTTGCAGCGCCCATGCCACCAGTGAACCCGCACCCGAGCCGCGCCCGGGGCCAATCGGGATGCCTTGGCTTTTGCCCCACTGGATGAAGTCGGCCACGATCAAAAAGTAACCGGGGAAGCCCATCTTGATGATGGTGTCCAGCTCAAATTCCAACCGCGCCTCGTAGTCCTCACGGGTCTTGCCGGGTGCGATCGGATTTTTTTCAAGCCGTGCCGTAAGCCCGCGTCGTGATTCACTGCGAATCCAACTATCCAGTGTTTCATCCGCAGGCACGGGATAGGCGGGCAAGAAATATTTGCCCAAGGTCAGTTGGATATTGCAACGCTGCGCCAGCGCCACGGTGTTGTCCAGCGCGTCGGGCACATCGGCAAACAGCGCTGTCATCTCTTCGGTCGAACGCAGGTATTGCTGGGCGCTGTACTCGCGTGAGCGGCGTGCATCGTCCAGTACGCGCCCAGTGGAGATGCATACGCGCGCTTCATGCGCATCAAAACCGCTTGCATCCAAAAAGCGCACATCATTGCTGGCAATGACTGGCAGGCCCAATTTGGCCGAGGCATGCAGGGCAAATTGGTTGAACGCGTCTTCGCCGTCGCGGCCGGTGCGGGTCAGCTCCAGATGCAAGTCATCGCCAAACACACGCCGCCATTCACTGAGCTGGGCCTCGGCAATATCGTGGCGATTGCTCACCGCCATACGCCCGGCCAGACTTTGCCGGCCAGCAATGGCAAACAAGCCTTGGTGGTCATCGCGCAGCCATTCCGGGTTGATCGCCACGCAATCGCCGCGCTGGCCTTCCAGCCATGCGCGGCTCAGCAAGCGCGACAAACTCAAGTAGCCGCTATGGTCGCGGCACAGCAGGGTCAGCAACGAGGGCGCGTCGCCGCCGTCGGCAATCAACACATCGGCACCGGCAATCGGCTTGATGCCCACGCTTTCGGCGGCTTTGTAGAACTTGACTAGCGCAAACAGGTTGTTGCGATCGGTGATGGCCAGCGCTGGCAGTTGCAGCTCCACTGCGCGGCTGAGCAAATTCGGGCGGTCACCGGCTTTTTCCGGGCGCGCATAGTCTGGCTTCTCGGGCACGCGGATGGTGGAATCCACAAGCGAGAATTCGGTGTGCAGGTGCAGATGGACAAATTGGGCGGGCATCGCGGTATCGCGTTATGACGTAGCAGGGTAGGGCGGTGGCGCAGATGGGGCAAGGCTTGACATCGGCAATGGCATCAACCGGGGCCGCGTGTTGGCAACAGCGCACGCACCGGCGCATAACTGCGCCGATGTTCCGGGCAGGGGCCGTGCACCAGCAGGGCGGCGCGGTGGGCGGCGCTGGGGTAGCCTTTGTGGCGGTCAAAACCGTAGTGCGGGTACTGCGCGTGCAGAGTCTGCATGCGCGCATCGCGGGCCACTTTGGCCAAAATTGATGCGGCAGAAATCGCCGGCTCGCTGGCATCGCCACCAATGATCGCGGTGGCAGGACAGGGCAAGTGGTTGGGGATGCGGTTGCCGTCGATCAATGCATGTTGCGGCGCAATCGCCAAGCCTTCCAGCGCACGCCGCATGCCGGTCAAGGTGGCTTGCAAGATGTTGAGGCGGTCGATCTCGTCGGCTTCGACAAACTCGATGCGCCATGCCAATGCGCGTTCAAGGATCAGCGGATACAGCGCATCGCGTTTGCGTTCGCTCAGTTGTTTGGAATCATTGAGGCCAGCGATGGTGCGCGCAGGATCAAGAATGACCGCCGCCACCGTCACCGGCCCTGCCAGTGGGCCACGCCCGGCTTCATCCACGCCGGCGATATGGATCATGGTTGCAATACCTCGGCCACCGCCGCCGCCGCACGCGCCGACGCATCGCAGCGCAAGGTTTCATGCAGGGTCAAAAACTGCGGCTGCAAGGCAGCCACCGCGTCAGCATCGGTAAACCAATGCCGCAAGGCGCGATGCAAATTGTCTGCGGTGCATTGATCTTGCAATAGCTCCGGCACCAGTGTTTTGCCTGCCAGTACATTGGGCAAGCTGACATGTGCGGATTTCAACAAGCCCAGCAGTTTGACGATGCGATACGTCAACGCGGAAATGCGATGCCCGATCACCATCGGCCGCTTGCACAGCATCGCTTCCAGCGCGGCGGTGCCCGAAGCCAGTAGCACCACATCACTGGCGATCATGCTTTGTTGCGCTTGACCATCCAGGATGCGAACACCCGGCGCATCGCCCAGGATTGCGTCGATTGCGGCGCGGCATTGCGCATTCGCGGCGGGCACCAAGATGCGTAGCCCGGGGACATCGACGGCAAGCCGGCGGGCGGCGTCGGCAAACGTGGGCAGCATGCGGGTGATTTCGCCCAGCCGGCTACCGGGCAGCAATGCAAGGATCCGCGTATTGTGGGGCTCGCCCAGAGCTGCGCGCGCGGCCTCGCGGTCCGGCTGTAAGGGGATCGCATCGGCCAGCGGGTGGCCGATGAAGCGCGCATCCACGCCATGCTGGGCATAGATCGGTGGCTCCATCGGGAATAAGCACAGCACGCGGTCGGCACTGCGGCCAATTTTGGCGGCGCGGCCTTGCCGCCACGCCCAAATCGAGGGGCTGACATCGTGCACGGTGCGCACGCCGCGCTGCTTCAACCAACGTTCGACGCCGAGATTGAAGTCGGGGGCATCGATGCCGATGAAGACATCCGGTTGCCAACCCAACACCCGCTGGCGAAACTGTTTGCGCAGACGCAGCAGGCGCGGCAGATGCGCCAATACTTCGGCCAAGCCCATCACCGCCAGCTCGCTGGCATCGAACCAGGTGTCCATGCCCGCCGCACGCATGGTGTCGCCACCGATACCGGCGAACTGTGCATCCGGGAAATGTTGCCGCAGTGCCTCGATCAGGCCGGCGCCGAGCTGGTCGCCGGAGGTTTCGCCGGCGCAAAGGGCGATTCTCATTCCTTCTCCTTTCGGGAGAAGGTGGCGCGAAGCGCCGGATGAGGGTTCGTGGAGAGCGAGCAATGCGACATGAGTGTTTTCCGTACCCTCACCCCAACCCCTCTCACGGAGGGAGAGGGGCTATGGCTCACCGCAACAATGGCCGCTCGCCGGCGTCGATGAAGTCCAGGAACGCGCGCACATCATGGCTGCTGGTGGCGATTTCAGCAAGTTCTACCTTGGCCTCGTCGAGCTTGGCATCGCCCATGTACAAGGCGCGGTAAGCGCGCTTGATCGCGGCGATACGCGGTGCGTCAAAGCCGCGGCGCTTCAAGCCCTCGGCATTGATCCCGCGCGGGCGCGCGTATTTTTCTTGCGCCACCATCAAATACGGCGGCACATCACCATTGACGAACGCGCCCATGCCGATGAAGGCGTAGTCACCAATCCGGCAAAATTGGTGGATGCCGGCAAAGCCGCTGATGATGACGAAATCACCCACGCTGACGTGGCCGGCGAGGGTGGCATTATTGGAGAACACGCAATCGCTGCCGATGATGCAGTCATGCGCGATATGGGTGTAGGCCAAGATCCAATTGCGATCACCCACACGGGTGATGCCGCCGCCGTCGCCGGTACCGCGGTTGAGGGTGACAAATTCACGCACCACATTGCCGTCGCCGATGACCAGTTCAACGCGTTCGCCGCGATATTTTTTATCCTGCGGCGCGCCACCAATCGCCGCTTGGCCGTGAAAGACATTGTCGCGGCCAATCGTGGTGGGGCCTTCGAGCACGCAATGCGGGCCGATGCGGGTGTTGTCACCGATGACGACCTCGGCCCCGATCACCGCATACGCACCCACCTGCACACCGGCGCCCAGCACCGCCGACGGGTCGATGACTGCGGTGGGGTGGATCAGCGGTGCGGCATCGCTCATGCGCGTGCCGCTGCCGCGCACAGGATTTCGGCACAGGCGACTTGTTCGCCATCCACCCGGGCCACACCCACGTACTGCGCCATGTTGCGAATGCGGCGCTTGAGCTCGACATCCAACTCCAAGCGATCACCAGGCACGACCATCCGGCTGAACTTGGCGTTGTCCACTTTCACCAGATAAAACACTTGCCCCTCGCCCACGCCGGGGTCACGCGAGAGCTGGGTGAGCAGACCGCCAGCCTGTGCCAGTGCTTCCACCACCAGCACACCCGGCATCACCGGGTTGCCGGGGAAATGACCGGTGAAAAATGGTTCATTGCAGGTGACATTTTTGTAGGCCAGCACGCGCTTGTTTTTTTCGAATTCCACCACGCGATCCACCAACAAAAATGGATAGCGGTGCGGCAACAGACGCTCGATTTCGGCGCTGGTGACCGGGAGGGTGACGGTGTCTTGGCTATCGCTCATTCGGAATCCTTGTCACTGCTCAGCACACGCCGGGCAATGCGGTCGAGTTGTTTGAAGCGCGCGGCGCTTTTGCGCCAACTGCGGTTGTCCATCAGCGGGGTGCCGGAAGAATACTCGCCCGGCGTTTGAATCGAGTGGGTGACCAACGACATCGCGGTGATGATGCTGCGGTCACAGACTTCAAGATGGCCAAGGATGCCCGCACCGCCACCGATCAAGCAATGGCGGCCGATGCGCGCACTCCCGGCTGCGGCTGAGCAGCCGGCCATGGCGGTATGTGCACCAATGCGGACGTTGTGGCCAATTTGAATCTGGTTATCCAGCCGCACATCGTCTTCCAGTACGGTGTCGTCCAGCGCGCCACGGTCGATGGTGGTGTTGGCGCCAATTTCGCAATCATCGCCCACCACAACGCCGCCCAGTTGCGGCACTTTGATCCAATGGCCGTGATCCATCGCGATGCCAAAACCATCTGCACCCAGCACCGCGCCGGGGTGAATCAACACCCGCTTGCCTAGGCGCACGCGCGTGACCAAGGTGACGCGCGCGACCAGTTCGCAGTGCTCGCCAATGCTGCAATCTTCGCCAATCACGCAGCCGGCACCAATGCGTGCACCGGCGGCAATGTGACTGCGTGCGCCGATGCTGACATGTGGGCCGATGCTGGCGCTGGGGTCAACCTGCGCCGATATATCCACGACGGCGCTGGGGTGGATGCCCGCCGTCATGGCCGGCCGATATTCAAACAGTGCGGCAATTTTTGCGTAGGCCACATACGGGTCGTGTGCGACCAACACGCTGCCAGCAAAGTCGCCGATGTCCGCTTCCCGCATGACCACCACCCCGGCTTGGGTGGCGGTCAATTGGGCGCGGTAGCGTGGGTTGGCCAAAAACCCCAGCTGTGCCGGACCGGCGTCAGCCAAGGTGCCGACGCCCGTCACCTCGCGATCTTCTCCGCGCAGCGTAAACCCAAAACGCTTTGCCAGCTCGGAGGCGCGGAGGGTAGTTACCGTCATACCGGGTGCAACACTTACAGCTGGCCGCCGAAATTGAACTGCAAGCGCTCGATCTGATCGCCATCCTTCTTGCGCAGCGGCAGTGCATAGCTGATCGACAGCGGCCCCATCGGCGAGCGCCACAGCAGGGCAACGCCGGCGGAAGCGCGCAATTCGGACGTGCTGAAGTTCTTGTAGCCGTTGAACACGTTGCCAAAGTCCAAGAAGGCGGAAACCCGCGCAGCCGGGCTGTCGAACAGTTTCGGGAAGATGGCTTCCACGCTACCGGCCAACAGCACCGAACCACCCAACGGCTGCTTGTAGCCGGTGATCGAGCTGTAGCTGGGGCCCAAGGTGTTATCCATGAAACCACGCACCTTGCCACTGGATGCAATGCCGCCGGCATAGAAGTTTTCGAAGAACGGCAAGCCCGTTGCGGTCACTGTCTTGATGTAATCGCTGGACGTGGTCAAGCACGGATTACTGGGTGGCGGTGGTGCCGGCGGTTGGGTCGGGTTGGGGTTGTCGGTCGTTGGTGGAATTGCCGGCAGCGGTGCGGTGAAGCAGAGATTGCGGCTGATATTTTTGCCGTAGGAGTCGCCGTAGCCCAAGTTCAAGCCGGTCTTGATCACCAATGCCTGGCTGAGCGGCCAGTATTTGGCGATGTCGTATTGCAGCTTGAAGTACTCCACAGTGGAGCCGGGCAGGGCAATTTCAGCAGAGAAATTCTGGGTGCTGCCCACCACCGGGGTGAAATAGTTGTTGCGGGTGTCGCGGCCCCAGCTGAGCTGGGTACGCCAGCTATGGAAGGTGCTTTGGCCCACCGCCTTCACGTAGTCCACCATCGGCGGAGGCGTGCTGCCTTCAAATGCCAAAATTTGGTTGGAGTCCACGCCAAACATCACTTGGATCGAGTCGCTTTCGCTCAACGGCAGGCCCATGAACATCTGCACAGCGCCGCTATTGGTGGAGTATTGGGCTACGTTGAAGTTGGAATAGTCAAACTGGCGATACCACACGTTGTAGCCCAGTGACAGGCCGTCATCGGTGAAGTACGGGTTCATGTACGAGAAGTCGTAGCGCTTCTGGTAGGCACTCTTGGTCAAGGCCACAGACACCCGGTTACCCGTCCCCAGGAAGTTATTTTCAGAGAGCTGCAAGGACAGGTTGAGGCCGGACAATTGCGAATAGCCAACGCCTGCAGAAATGCTGCCGGAGGTGGTTTCCTTGACGGTATAGGTCACATCGACCTGATCGTCGCTGCCGGCCACCGGTTGGCTGTCCACATCCACGGTTTCAAAATAACCCAGTCGATCCAAACGCACCTTGCCGCGATCGATCGCCGCTTGCGAATACCAACTGCCTTCGAATTGGCGCATTTCACGGCGCAGCACTGGGTCGGCAGTGCGGGTATTGCCCTTGAACACGATCCGCCGCACGTTGACGCGCGGGCCGGGTTGTACTTGGAAGTCAATTGCCACCGTGCGCTTGTCGCGGTCGACATTGGGTACCGGGTTGACCTTGGCAAAGGCGTAACCAATATTGGCCAAACGCATGGTGATGGCGTTGGAGGCAAACTCCAGCAAGCTACGCGAGAACGTATTGCCGGGTTTGATGAAGGCGACGATGGTTTCGATTTCGGACTTTGGCAATACGGTGTCGCCAGATACGGTGATATCGGCAAAATTGTAGATCTGGCCTTCGGTCATGCCGGCGGTCAGGTACATATCCTTGCGGTCACCGCTAATCGCCACCTGGGTGGAATCAAGGCTGTAATCCACATAGCCGCGATCCAAATACCAAGAGTTGAGTTTTTCGATATCGCCCGACAGTTTTTCACGCGAGTACTGGTCATCGCGTTTGTACCAGGACAGCCAGTTGCTGGTGTGCGATTCCCAGCCTTTGGTGATGTCCTCGTCCTTGAAGGTGTCGTTGCCGATCAGGTTGATGTGACGAATCTTGGCCGCTTTGCCCTCCTTGACGGTGATGGTCAAATTGACGCGGTTGCGATCCAGATGTTCCACGCTAGGCGAGATCGACACGTTGTACTTGCCGCGATTGTTGTACTGGCGGGTCAATTCTTGGGTGACGCGATCCAGATTGAGCGGGTTATAGGTTTCACCCTCGGCAAGGCCGATTTCTTTCAGACCCTTGGTCAGGTCTTCGGTCTTCAGGTCTTTGTTGCCGGCCAAGGTCAGTTTGTTGATGGCGGGGCGCTCGCTCACTGTGATCACCAAAATGCTGCCTTGGTGGTCAATGCGGACATCTTCAAAGAAGCCGGTTTTATACAGCGCACGCACGGCTTCGGCGGCCTTGCCTTGATCCAGTGTGTCACCACGCTCCACTGGCAGGTAGGTGAACACGGTGCCAGCGCCGATACGTTGCAGGCCATCGATGCGGATGTCGCTGACCGTGAACGGGGTAAATGCTGTCTGCGCCCAGACTGGCAGGGAAAGTGCCGAAGCCAAGGCAAGGGTCAGCAGACGGCGGGACAAGGGTCGGGTCATTCGGAACATCCTGATGTGGGTGCTGCCAGTGGTGGGGCTCATTGTGAGAGCCGCCAGGTGCTGCACATGCAGCGGGGGAAACGGTGGGGCGTGTTGCGGTGAATCATGACACCAGGTGCAGGATGTCGTTGTAGAAGGCCAGTCCCATCAACCCTGCGATCATTGCAAGTCCAAGGTACTGGCCCACAGCCATGGCCCGCTCGCCCAAGGGACGGCGGATGGTCAGTTCGATAAGGTAATACAGCAAGTGACCCCCGTCCAAGACGGGGATGGGAAGCAGGTTGATCAGTGCCAGACTGACCGATAACAGGGCCAGAAAGTTCAGAAACCACGCCGGCCCGCGCGCGGCAAAATCATTGGCGGCGCGGGCAATGGTAATGGGCCCGGACACGGTATTTTGCACCGAAACCCGGCCAGACACGGCGCGCGCCACCATATTCACGATCTGTTTGGCTTGGTAGCCGGTTTCACGCACGGCGGCAGGCACTGCCGCCAGTGGGCCCAGCCGCAGCACGGCATCGTGCGGTGGCGCGGTAGGGGCGGCATTGGTAATCCCCAAGATCCAGTGCGCTTGTCCATCGTTGCCGGGCATCGATGCTGGCGTCATTTCTAGCGCTAGGCGCTCGCCATCACGCTCGACCTCAATCATGCCGGGGCCACCGCGTTGCCCCAGTTTCGCCACCAGCGGGGCGATATCCTCAAAACTTGCCACCGGGTGGGCATCGATCGCGGTGATGCGGTCGCCTTCGGCCAAGACGCCCCAGGCCGGGCTTGCTTGGCGCACCTTGCCCACCAGGGCCGGCACCAGCAAATGGCGTGGCACCAGTCCGATGGCTGTCAGCGCGTGTAATTCATCCACCGATGTCGGCAGGTTTTGCAGGGGCAGGGTGCGCTGCACGGTGCTGCCATCGGTATGGCGGATTTGCATCACCACCGGCTGCCGATCCAGCGCATCCACGCTCAGCGCCATTACCAGCTCGCTCCAAGTGGGCGTGGCGCGGTCGCCGATGGCCAAGACCTGATCGCCGGCGTGCAGCCCTGCTTGTGCGGCAATCGCAGAGGCGCTGCCCACCACCGGGGCAAAGTCGGGGCGGCCTATCACCAACATCGCCCATAGCAGGGCAAACGCCAGCACCAGGTTGGCCACCGGCCCTGCCGCGACAATCGCAATACGTTGTAGCACCGGCTTGCGATTGAAGGCCTGCGGCAGCAAGTGCGCCGGCACCTCGTCCTCGCGCTCATCCAGCATGCGTACGTAGCCGCCCAGCGGGATCGCGGCGAGCACATATTCCGTGCCGTCTTTGCCGTGGTGCGTCCACAGCGGTTTGCCAAAGCCCACCGAAAACCGCAGTACTTTGACGCCGCAGCGTCGCGCCACCCAAAAATGGCCAAATTCGTGGAAGGTGACCAGTACCCCCAAGGCCACCACAAGCCACCAGATCGAACCGAGCACCGTACTCACGCGTAGCCACCCACGCGGGCGATGTACTGCCGGGCATAGGTGCGTGCGCGCGCGTCCGTCGCCAATAGGGTTTCGATGGTATCAGCGGGTTGCGCGGGCATGGCGTCCAAGGTTGCGGCAACGGTGTCGGGGATGCCCAGAAAACCAAGCCGGCCCTGAAGAAAGGCTGAAACTGCTTCTTCATTGGCGGCATTGAGCACGGCCGGGGCGGTGCCGCCGGCGGTCATCGCGGCATAAGCAAGCGCCAGACACGGGAATGCGTCCACATCCGGCAGTTCAAATTCCAAGCGTCCGCCTTGGGCCAACAGGTCCAATGGCGCAACGCCCGAAGCGATACGCTGCGGCCAACCCAGCCCCACCGCCAGCGCAGTACGCATATCCGGCAAGCCCAATTGGGCCAGGGTGCTGCCATCGACAAAATCCACCAACGAATGCACCAGCGACTGCGGGTGTACCAGCACGCGGATTTGATCGGCGGCGACTGCGAACAGGTGGTGCGCTTCGATGACTTCCAGGCCCTTGTTCATCAAGCTGGCCGAATCCACCGAAATCTTTGGCCCCATCGACCATTTGGGATGGGCTACGGCCTGCGCGGGGGTCACCGCAGCCAAGTGTTCGCGCGTCCAGCCCCGAAATGGCCCACCGGAGGCGGTCAGGGTGATGCGCGCAGCCGGATTGCCGTCGGCTAGGCATTGAAAGATGGCGTTGTGCTCGCTGTCGATCGGCACGATCACCGCGCCGTGCGTGCGTGCGGCTTGCATCAGCAAGTCACCGGCCAGCACCAGTGATTCTTTATTGGCCAATAGCAGGCGCTTGCCGGCGCGCGCGGCAGCCAAAGTCGAGGGCAGGCCGGCAGCACCCACGATGGCGGCCACCACGGTGTCGCACGCAGCACTGGCGACCAAGGCTTGCAATGCAGCGTCGCCCGTATGGGCCTGCGTGTGCAGGCCAGCAGATTGCAGGCCATCGCGCAGTGCCGGGTAGAAGGCGGCATCGGCGATCACCGCGTGCGCGGGCGCATGCGTGCGGCACAGCGCCAGCAAGGCGTCCACCTGACTGCCGGCGGCCAACACACTGGCGCACAGCTGCTGTGGGTGGCGCGCAATCACATCCAGTGCGGACGTGCCAATCGAACCAGTGGCACCCAGAACGGCGACCCGTTGCATCCTCAAAACCCCAGCCAAATCTTGCCCAGCGCGAAGATCGGCAAGGCCGCCAACACGCTATCCACGCGGTCCAGCACGCCGCCGTGACCGGGGATCAAGGTGCCGGAATCTTTCATGCCGGCGTGACGCTTGAGTAGGCTTTCGAACAAGTCCCCGGCCACTGAAAACAGTACGGTGACCGCCGCCACACCGATGATAGCCGGCCATTGCGGGGCCGGTGCACCCAGCAGCCACGCGCCAACAAGCGCCACCAGCATCGCTAGGCCCACACCGCCGGCAAGGCCTTCCAAGGTTTTGTTAGGACTGATGCGCGGGGCCAGTTTGCGCCCGCCAAACCAGCGCCCACCAAAGCTGCGCCCAGTGAAATAGGCACCACTATCGGCGGCCCACACCAGCAGTAAGACCAGCAATAGCCAGCCTGGCCCGTGTGGTGATGCGGCATGCACTACCGCCAGTGCGCACCACGCCGGGATGATGGCGGCGGTACCTGCCACCAATTTGAGGATGCGGGCGTTGCCCTCGATGCGGCTGGAAAAATCAAAATGTTTCAGCCACAGCAATGCCAGCCACCACCACAGCACGCCGAGCACGATGATCAATTGGAATAACGGCAGATTGTGGGTGTGGTGGGATTTCGAGCCCCATACCAACGCCACCATCAACGCCAAATTGCAGGCCAGCAACATGCTGCGAGCGAGCGTGTCTTCCAGCCCGGAAAGCCGCAGCCATTCCCACAGCGCCAATAAAAACACCACAGCACTGACTAGCATTAGCCAGCCGGTAGGCAATAGCAGCACTGCGGCGATGACCGCAGGTGCCATGACCAAGGCAGCCAGAACGCGGGTTTTGGTCATGGCGTGCTCCCGCAAGGCGATTGTTGAAGTTGCGCACTGGTCAGACCAAACCGGCGTTCACGGCGGGCGTAGTCGTCAATCGCGCGTTGCAGTAGGTTGGCATCAACATCGGGCCACAGTGCGTCGGTAAACCACAACTCGGTATAGGCCATCTGCCACAGCAGAAAATTGCTGATGCGCAGTTCGCCACCGGTGCGGATGAATAAATCAGGTGCCGGTAGATCTGCCAGCGCCATGCGTGCAGACAGTGCCGATTCGTCGATCTGTTGCGGCAGCAAGCGGCCAGCGGCCACATCTTGCGCCAAGCTGCGGGCGGCGCGGGCAATGTCTAGACGGCCGCCGTAGCTGGCAGCGATATTCAGATGTAGTTTTTCATTGCCGGCGGTCAGGGTTTCGGCCGCCTGCATACGTGCTTGAATGGCCGGATCAAAACGTTCGCGTTCGCCAATGAAGCGCAGCCGAACACCGAGCCGGTGCAGCTCGTCCACCTCACGCTCCAGCGCGCCCAGGAACAGCCGCATCAAGCCGCCCACTTCTTCGGTTGGGCGGTTCCAGTTTTCGCTGGAAAATGCGAATAAGGTCAGCGCCTCAATCCCGTGTTGCAGGCAAAACTCCACGCAGCGCTTGACCGCTTGCGCACCGGCGCGATGGCCAATGATGCGCGGGCGATGGCGTTGCTGCGCCCAGCGGCCATTGCCATCCATGATGATGGCAAGGTGGCGCGGAAGCGCTGGAGTGGTCGGTGGCATGGGCAGACTCACGTGCCTCAAACCGACATTAACTCCTGTTCTTTGCCTTTGATCACGTCATCCACGTCTTTGATCGCAGCATCGGTGATCTTTTGGATTTCCGCTTCGGTGCGTGCGCTTTCATCTTCGGTGATCTGCTTGTCTTTCAGCAGTTCTTTAACCTGATGATTGGCGTCGCGGCGAATATTGCGCACCGCCACTTTGGCGTCTTCACCTTCGCCATGCACGACTTTGGTCAGGTCACGGCGGCGTTCTTCGGTCAATGCCGGGATATTCAAACGAATGGTGGTGCCGGCGGTGTTGGGGGTCAGCCCCAAGTCCGAGGCAAGGATGGCTTTTTCCACCGCGCCGACCATTTGCTTTTCCCATGGGGTAATGATGATCGAGCGCGCATCGCCCACCGACACGCTGGCCACTTGTGACAGCGGCATGTCTGAGCCGTAGTAATTGACCTTGATGCTATCCACCAGTCCAGTGTTGGCGCGCCCGGTACGCACTTTGACCAGATTGTGCTTGAGCGATTCGATGCTCTTGGCCATACGGGCTTGAGCATCTTTCTTGATTTCGTTCAGCATGGCATCGCTCCGGTCATGATCTGCAAACCGGCGATTATAAGCGGCAAGCGGGGTGGCTGGCGCGCCTCAGCCGCGGCCATGCACCAAGGTGCCTACCCGTTCGCCGTGCAGAATGCGCAACAGAACGCCGGGTTCGGCCATGTCAAAGATGCGCAACGGCAAGCTGGCATCACGGCACAGGGCAAACGCGGCGGTATCCATCACCTGCAAATTGCGCGCGATGACCTCGTCATACGACAAATTGTCGAACTTCACTGCATCTGCAAATTTCTTGGGGTCTTTGTCGTACACGCCGTCCACCTTGGTCGCCTTCAACAGCAAGTCAGCACCGATCTCGATCGCACGCAGTGCCGCACCGGAGTCGGTGGTGAAGAAGGGGTTGCCGGTACCGGCGGCAAAGATGACCAAGCGGCCTTTTTCAAGATGCCGGATGGCGCGCCGACGAATATAGTCCTCGCACACATCATTGATCTTCAGTGCGCTCATCACCCGCGCCTTGCCGCCTTGCTTTTCCAGCGCGTCCTGCATCGCCAGCGCATTGATCACCGTGGCCAGCATGCCCATGTGGTCGCCGGTGACCCGGTCCATGCCGCCTGCTGCCAGCCCGGCACCGCGAAAAATGTTGCCGCCACCAATGACCAGCGCGATCTGCACGCCCGCCGCACTGGCCTCGATGACTTCTTCGGCCAAGCGGCTCAGCACCTTGGGGTCAATGCCGTAATCCTCGTCGCCCATCAATGCCTCGCCGGAGAGTTTCAATAGAACACGGCGATAGGCGAGTTGAGACATGGGGATTCCAGTAGATGAGTGAACACTGCAATTCTAACGGAAAGCCCGCCCCACGACGCTTGCGTAGCACGCGGTTGGGGCCGCGATGGCGCAGTGCAATGCGCATGCGTGCGGGGTCCATTGGCGGGCCGGAAAAAATTTCACGAAAAAAGTTGCACGATCGAAAAACCCTGCGTATGATTGCGGGCTCACAGCGGAGTGGTAGTTCAGTCGGTTAGAATGCTGGCCTGTCACGCCGGAGGTCGCGGGTTCGAGTCCCGTCCACTCCGCCAGTTTGAAGCAAAAGCCTCGCAGCAATGCGGGGCTTTTTGCTGTCTGCAATTCAAGGCATGTGACGGCATGACAAAGATACGGAAACGGATGATGCCGGCGATTGCGCCCGGCCGACGTTATCCCGCGTTAGACTAGGCGGCTACGCCTCAATGCCAGTTTGCCCATGCTGCAGAAACTTCGCGAAAAGACCTCCGGCTGGATTGCAACCGCGATCCTTGGCCTCCTGATTGTTCCCTTCGCCTTTTTCGGCATGGAGTCTTACATGTCGCAACGGGTGGATACCTATGTCGCGCGCATTGCGCAGCCGCCCTCGTGGTGGGCATCGGCACCGCAAGTGTGGCCGATCACCTATCTGTGGAAGATCGATGACATCGATGCCGAAGCCTACAAAGATCGGCTGGAAACCGCGCGCATGCGCATGCGTGCGCAGCAAGGTGAAAACTACGACGCAAAAGCCTTCGAGTCGGTGGACAATAAGCGCAAAATTCTCGACACCTTGATCGACGACCGCTTGATGCAGCTGGCAGTCAAGCGCGACAACATCGTCATCAGTGATGCGCAGGTGGCAGACGCGATCGGCAAGATTCCGGACTTCCAGGTGGACGGTGCGTTCAATAAAGACCGCTACCAGATGTTGCTGTCCACGCAGAACCCACCCATGACCCCGCGTAGCTTTGAAGCAAAGGTGCGCGAAGGTTTGATGGATGAGCTGATTCCTGCGCGAATTGCAAAGTCGGCGTTTGTGACCGATAGCGAGCTGGATCGCCTGATGCGTTTGCTGGGTGAGCGCCGTGATGTCAGTTATGTCACCTTGCCGGCCCCTGCCGCAGATACCGCTGAGGTCACCGCCGCGCAGATAGATGCTTGGTACAAAGGGCATCAAGCGCAGTTCCGCGCACCAGAAACCGTGCGCCTGGAGTACGTGGAAGTGGACGGTAGCAAGCTGCCCGCTCCGGTAGTGGATGAGGCCGCGTTACGCAAGAAGTATCAGGAGCAACTTGCCAAGGCCGCCACCGGCGACAAGCGCGAGGTTTCGCATATCTTGGTTGCGGTCGCAGCGGATGCCAGCGATGCGGTGAAGAAAGCTGCAGAAGCCAAGGCCAAGCAATTGGCCGAGATGGCGCGTGCGCCGGGTGCGGATTTTGCGACGCTGGCCAAAACCAATTCGGATGACACCGGCTCCAAGGATAAGGGCGGCGATCTGGGCTGGTTGTCCAAGGGCGGCATGCCAGGCACGTTTGACGATGCCGCGTTTGCGATGCAGGCCGGTGAGGTGCGTGGCCCGATCAAGAGCGATTTTGGTTGGCATGTGATTAAGGTCAACCAGATTCAGCAGGGCACGCAGCGTTCGTTCGAGGACATGCGTGCGGAGTTGGAAAAAGAGGTGCAGCAAGGTGGCCGTGAGCAAGCCTTCAATGACTTGACCGGCAAGCTGGTGGATGCGGTGTACAAAAACCCGACGTCGCTGGAACCGGCAGCCAAGGCGATGGGGCTTGTAGTGCAAACCACGCCTGCGTTCACCCATGCCGGTGGCCCGGGCATTGCGGCAGACCCCAAAGTGCTGCGTGCTGCGTTCTCGGACACGTTGATGCAAGACGGCACTGCCAGCGATCCCATCGAAATTGGCCCCGAACACACCGTGCTGATTCGCGTGATTGCACATGAGCCCGAGCGGGTGATGCCGCTGGCGCAAGTGCGCGATGCCGTGGTGGCAGCGATCCATGCAGATCGCCAGCGCAAAGCGGCCGACACTGCCGCCGACGCACTGCTGAAGGCTGCTCAAGCCAAGGGCTTGGCGGTGGCCGCACAGGCAGCGGGTCTGAGCGTGTCCGATGCCAACGATTTGTTGCGCCGTAGTCCGCTACCGTCGGCCGAGGCGGTACAGGCCTTCTTCGATTTGCCGCGCCCGCGTGGTGGCAGCGTGTCGGCAGGCAAGGCCATGATTGGCGGAACCTACATGGTGTTTGCCCTGCGTGCCGTGCGCGACGGTGATCTTGCGCAAGTGACGCCGCAAGAGCGCACCCAGCTCCGCCAACAGGTATCGCAAGGCACTGGCATGCAGGCGCAAGAAGCGTTTGTGCGCGCCGCGCGTGCGCATTACGACATCAAGGTGGCCGAAGATCGGCTGTAATCGGTAGTGCTGTCTTGAAACAAATACGCCCGGGCATCCCGGGCGTTTTGTTGTGAGGCCTGCGGCGGAATCGTCAGTCGATCCCGCTCATGCCCATGATGTTGTAGCCGGCATCGACATAGGTCACTTCACCGGTAATACCGTTGGCCAGATCCGAGCACAAAAAGGCAGCGGCATTGCCTACGTCTTCAATCGTCACCACCCGACGCAGTGGCGCGGCGGCTTCAAATTGGCTGAGCATTTTGCGGAAATTGGCCACGCCGCTGGCGGCCAAGGTGCGGATTGGCCCGGCCGAAATCGCATTCACGCGGGTGCCTTCCGGGCCCAGCGCCATCGCCATGTAGCGCACCGTGGCTTCCAGCGAGGCCTTGGCCACCCCCATCGTGTTGTAGTTGGCCAGTGCGCGTTCGGCACCAAGGTAAGAAAGCGTGAGGATGCTGCCATTACGGCCTTTCATCAGCGGGCGCGCAGCTTTGCCCAATGCGGCCAGCGAATAGGCGCTGATGTCGTGGGCGATATGGTAGCGCTCGCGGTTGATGCCATCCAGAAAATCGCCTTCGATCGCTTCGCGCGGGGCAAACGCGATGCAATGCACGAGGATGTCGAAACCGTCACCCCAGTGCGTGCCCAACTCGGCAAAACAATGGTCGATCTGGGCGTCGTCAGCCACATCCAGCGGCAACACAATCTTGCTGCCGTACTCGGCGGCGGCGTCTTCCACCCGCGACTTCAGCTTTTCATTCTGGTAAGTCAGCGCCAATTCCGCGCCTTCGCGATGAAAGGCGTCAGCAATGCCGGTGGCGATGGAGCGCTGACTGGCGATGCCGGTGATCAGCGCGCGCTTGCCTTGCAAAAATCCCATGGTGTCTCCTTGAATATGCGCGTGGGGCGCTTCGAGCGAATGCTCTAGTGTGCCTTGTGTGAACACTGGCGGCCAGTGCATTGGCTTAATTTCGAACGTCGTCTTTCCAGGCGCGTAAGGCGGCAAACACGGCGATGTCATCGCGCAATGACCGGCCAGCATGGGCTTGCGCGGCGGCGTGCACGGCAGCGGTAGCGCAGCGCAAAAAGGGGTTGCAGGCAAGCTCGCTTGCCAAGTGCACGGGCAAACTGGGCTGTCCGGCGGCGCGCAAATCATCCACTTGGCTGGCGCGCGCTTGCAGCGCAGGGTTGTGCGGATCCACCGTTCGTGCGAAAGCGGCGTTGGCTTGCGTGTATTCGTGCGCGCAGCACACGCGGGTGTCCGCCGGCAGCGCGGCCAATCGCATCAACGTGGTGTGCATTTGTGCGGGCGTGCCTTCAAACAGTCGCCCGCAGCCCAGACTGAACAAGGTGTCGCCGCAAAACAGCAGGCCTTCGCCGACATACGCCACATGGCTGCGGGTATGTCCGGGCACCGCCATGACTGCAAACCGCCAAGAGCCAATGGCGAGCGTGTCGCCATCCTCAACGCGATGACTGGCGCGGTCGATGCGTGCTTCGTGCGGAGCAAACACGGGTGTGTCTGGCCACCGCGCCAGTAACGCCGGCAGCCCCCCGATATGGTCGCCATGATGGTGGGTGATGCAGATGGCCAGTGGCGGCGGGTCACCCTCTAGCGCAGCAAATACCGGGGCGGCATCGCCGGGATCAACAATCAGCGCACGGCCGGCGGCATCGCGCAGCAGCCAGATGTAGTTGTCGTCGAAAGCAGCAAGCGCACGCAGCTCCATTTGTCCAGCCGTGACGGCGCGCGAGCTTTCGCGCAGAATCACCACCATGCCGCCACCCCGTTTCCCGCGTCAATCCCAACCTGCATCGGCCGACGCCTGGTTTGCCAGCATGGCCGGGCAGGTGCTGCTGGTCAGTGAGGCCGATTGCGTGCGCATTGCTCAACAGCAATGGCCGGGCCAGCCGCAGCTATGGTTGGGCGCGTGCGCCAACCTGATGCCAGCCGAAACCAGTACATCGGCACTCTTGCTGCGACTGCATGGCGCGAATGAAGCTGCTTTGGCAGGGGATTTGCGTTGCCGCTTGCCCTTGCCCATCGTCAGTGAGTCCTGCGCCTGCGTGGTGCTACAGCATGTGCTGGATGCGAGCCCGCAGGCAACCGAATTACTGCACGAATGCACGCGCATTTTGCTGCCGGGTGGCAGCGTGTGGTTACTGGCGCTCAACCCACTGTCGCCGTTTCGTTTGCGCTGGCAAGGGCAAGGCCTGACTGCCGCCGAGCCAATCACATGGCGGCGACGCCTGCGTGCTGCGGGTTTGAGCCCAGAACCCATTTCGCAAGGTCTGGGCCCCGCGTGGGGTTTGGCCCCGGTGGTGGACGTACAAGAAGGCGCGGGACTGCGCGCGGCGTTTCTGTTGCGTGCGCACAAGCGCCGAGTGCCGGCCACCCCCCGGCGCGCGCCAAGTGTGCTCGGCTGGCAGCCGGGGGCTACCGCATGACTGTGGCACGCAAGCAGGTGGATATTCATACCGATGGTGCATGTCTGGGCAACCCTGGCCCGGGGGGGTGGGGGGTGTTGCTGCACTGGCGTGGGGTTGAGCGCGAGCTCTCCGGTGGCGAAGCCGATACCACCAATAACCGCATGGAGTTGATGGCGGCCATCGCCGCGTTGGAATCTTTGCGCGAGCCGTGCACGGTGGTGCTGCACACCGATTCGCAATATGTGCGGCAAGGTATCTTGGAGTGGATGGCAGCGTGGATACGCCGCGGTTGGAAAACCGCAGGCGGTGCCCCGGTCAAAAATCGTGACTTGTGGGAGCGCCTGCACGCCGCCGCCGCCAGGCATCACGTGGATTGGCGTTGGGTCAAAGGCCATAGTGGCGACCCGGGCAATGAGCGTGTGGATCAGTTGGCGCGCGCGCAGGCATTGAAATTCAAGGAGTACGCGGGCTGATGCGGCAAATTATTTTGGATACCGAAACCACTGGTCTGGAGTGGCGCAAAGGCAATCGCGTGGTCGAAATTGGCTGCGTGGAGCTTTGGGAGCGGCGGCCGACCGGGCGCACCTTCCACTACTACCTCAACCCCGATCGTGAGTTTGAAGCCGGGGCGCAGGAAGTCACTGGCTTGAGTCTGGATTTCTTGGCCGACAAACCACGCTTTGCCGAAATTGCCGAGGAATTTTTGGCGTTTATTGACGGTGCCGAGTTAGTCATTCACAACGCGGCGTTTGACCTTGGGTTTTTGGATGCCGAACTTGCGCGTCTGGATGGGCTGGGTAAAGTGCTGGATCGCTGCACGGTGGAGGACACCTTGTTGCTGGCCCGCAAGCGTTATCCCGGGCAGCGCAACTCGCTGGATGCACTGTGCAAGCGGTTGGGGGTGGATAACTCACAGCGGCAATTGCACGGCGCATTGCTGGATGCGCAAATTCTGCTGGATGTGTATCTGGCGTTGACTTCGGGCCAAGGCGAAATTGGCTTTGCAAGCCAGCCTATTGCCGCGCCGGCGGAACGCATCGACGTCAGCTTGTCGGTGACCGCGAGTGCAGTGCGACCAAGCGTGCGGATATTGCCGGATGAAGCGCAGTTGCATGCTGAACGATTGGCCGGGTTGCAGAAAAAATCCGGGCGTTGCCTTTGGCTGGCCCTTGAGGCAGCAGTCGAAAGTGGCGATTGAGCCCACGCGTCAAACCGCGCAGACCGGCCTCAGTGGCGGCGCACCAGCACCACGGTGACATTGTCGGAGCCGCCGCCGTCCAACGCCGCCGCCACCAAGCCATCCACGCATTCTTGCGCACTGCACTCGCTATGCGCCAGTACGCGCGCAATATGACGGTCGTCCACTTCTTCGGTCAGGCCATCGCTGCACAGCAATAGCTGCATGCCGGCGCGCAACTCGCCGCTGAGGGTTTCCACATTCAATTGCTCGGGAGCGGTCACCCCCAAGGCTTGGGTGACCACATTGCGGTGTGGGTGACTGCGTGCTTGCGCGGCGCTGATCGCGCCTTGGGCGATAAGTTCTTGCACATAGCTGTGGTCGTGTGAAATCTGGGTCAGCGCCCCATCGCGCCACAGGTACACCCGGCTATCACCAACCCAAGCCACTTCAAACCGATTGCCATACACACGTGCCGCCACCACCGTGGTGCCCATCGGCAGGCTGTCGCCACGGCGTTTGGAGCAGCGGATGATTTCTTCATCGGCCACCTTGATGGCGTGACTTAAATCACTGCCGGCGCGGACTTGATTGACGATGATCTCGCGCGCCATGGCGGCCGCAACTTCGCCGTATTCGTGGCCACCCATGCCATCGGCCACCAGCCACAGGCCCAGCTCGCTATCGCCGTAGTAGGTGTCCTCGTTCAGCTCACGACGCAGGCCGACATGGGTCAAGTGTCCGAATTCGATCATGCAGGCGGCATTCGTCCGGGGTTTATGGGAGTAACGCAAGGGTGCGATGAAACCGGACGAGGAAGCGCGGTAGCGACGCATCATGCGTGGCAGCTTACCGTGCGACCCCTGCCGGAAGTGGGGGCAACGCGGATGCAGTTCACGAAATAGATAGACGAATAAGCATGAAAAAACCCCCTTGCGGGGGTATTTTCATAACTGGCGGAGAGGGAGGGATTCGAACCCTCGGTAGGCTATAAACCTACGCCTGATTTCGAGTCAGGTACATTCAACCGCTCTGCCACCTCTCCGGAAGTGGGCCGTAGATGATACCGGGCCTGCTGGCGGGCGGCAAGCCGGCTACACTGGCAGCCCCATTTTGGCTTGGTGTTCCGATGTCTGAAATTCTTGTTCCCGTGTCGTTTGGCGAATTGCTGGACAAGCTTGCCATCCTGCAAATCAAGTCCGAACGCATGTCTGACCCGGCCAAATTGGCCAATGTGCGCAATGAATTACAGGCATTGGAGAGCACGTGGCTGGCGCATCCGGCCTCGGCGCAGGACATCACCGCCTTGCGCGCGGCGCTGAAAGCCGTCAACGAGCGCTTGTGGGTGATCGAGGACGATATCCGCTTAAAAGAAAAAGCGCAGGCGTTTGATGCCGAATTCGTCAAATTGGCACGCAGTGTCTATTTCGAGAATGACGTGCGCGCACGGGTGAAAAAGGACATCAACCTTGCGTTGGGGTCGGCCTATGTCGAAGAAAAATCGTATCAAGACTATGGGAACGGGCAGGGTGCCTGATCAGGCGGCATCGCTGCGGTAGCGCTCAAACGCAGCGATGGCCGCATCCACGGTGACCAGATCCATCACGCCGTCGGCTTCGATCTTGGTGCCCCACCGGAGTGCCGACGCGGGCTTGCCGTGATATTTCTGCGCGGCCTCGTCATAGCGGTTCACGCAATAGCGGCGGTCGGAATACGGGCCGCTGCGGTCGGGGTTGGTGGCGGCGTGCAGGCCCAGCACTTTGGTGCCCATCGCATTGGCGATGTGCATCGGGCCGGAGTCTGGCGTCACCAACAAGTCGGCGCGGGCCAGCAGCGCTGGCAGTTGTTTCAACGTGTCTTTGCCAATCAAGTCCAGAACGCCATGGCGGGCCTGCGTCGCGGCCAGAATTGCGTCGCCGGTGCTGCGCTCCAATGCGCTGCGGCCACCGCACAGCACCACCCGCCAGCCTTGGGTGATAGCGTGGTCGGCCAGTGCCGCGTAGCGTTCCGCGCGCCAGTTGCGTAGCACATGACTTGAGCAGGGCGAGATCATCAGTGTGTTGCGGCCGTCGTCGTCCCATTGCGCATGTGCCCAAGCATGCGCCTCACTGGGTACCGGCAGTTGCCACACCACGCGCTGGCGCTGCAGGCCCAGGGGTTCGCAAAAGCTGCCGATGGCATCCAATACATGCTGGCCGGGACGGCTGGCGATGCGCTCGCCAATCACAAGGCCGTGACCCTCCTTGCTGCGGGCAGTGTCATAGCCGATGCGGCGGCGCGCCGGGATAAATGCGGACAGCAGGTTGGCGCGTGCGGATACCTGGAGTTGCAGCAGGGCATCGAAGTGTTGACCCAATTCCCGGCGCAGGGCGAGCATGCCACGGACACCGCTACGCTTGTCATATTCAACAAAGCGCACGCCTTGCAGGCCGTAGAGCAGGCGCTGCTCGGCCTTGCCGATCACCCAGCTGATGGTCGCGTCAGGCCAGGCTTCGCGCAGGGTGTGCAGCAGCGGCAGCACATGGGTGACATCGCCCAATGCCGATAGGCGCAGCAGGCATAGGGAACGTGGGGCTTCGATTGTTTGCACGTATTGCTACACTCATAGGGATGACAGGATTTGACGCCAACGAACATTTACTACCGTTCCGCGATGGGCCCGGCTACGGTGCGATTTTGTTCGACCGCACCCAGGTACGGCAACCCGACCCGCAATGGTTTGACCCTGCGTATTGGGGAGATGCGGCGCAAGTGGTGGGCGAGGGCGGGCGTGGCGGCGCGTGGTTTATTGATTTTGGCGAAGGTGATGCGTTCTTGCGGCACTATTTACGCGGTGGTCTGGTTGCCAAGCTTAGCCACGATGCGCATTTGTGGCGCGGTATCCAGCATGTGCGCAGTTTTGCCGAATTTCGCCTATTACGCGTCTTGCGCAACAAAAAATTACCGGTGCCGATGCCGTTTGCGGCGTGGTATCGGCGTGAAGGCTTGCATTATCGGGCTGCCATTTTGATGCAGCGCTTACCCGATGTGCACTCGTTGGGTGCGCTGGCCGCTGACGAGCAGGCGCCGTGGGCGGCAGCCGGCGAGTTGGTGGCGCGTTTTCACCGCACGGGGCTGGATCATGCCGACCTCAATGCGCACAACATTTTGTTTGATGTGGCGGGACAGGGCTGGATGATCGACTTCGATCGCTCGCGCTTGCGGATTCCCGCAACGGCTTGGCGTGAGGCGAATCTACTGCGCTTGCAGCGCTCGTTGCGCAAGCTGGCAGGGCGGCACAGCATTGCCCGTGTGGATGCGGAGTTTGGGTTGTTGCGCGCGGCGTATCAGCAGGCGTGGGATCGCGGGTATTGAATTGCGGATATTGAAAAGGCGGCCCGCATAAGGCGATGGCCCCGCCGGCTGACCTCGGCGCCCGCATCAGTCGATACCGTTGCTGCCTTCCGGCCCTGGCGGGATTTTCAACCTAGCGTCGCGAGGGGCCGACGGGGCCACCATAGAAATGTTGACTGGGTGTGCTGCCCAGCCAAACGTCGCTGAAAAACGAGGCGCAAGTTTACATGCTTTGCGCAACAAAATCCCCGTGCTCTGGAAGTTTTGTGCTGCGACTGCGCCCAATGCCGTGTGATCAATGCCCGCGCATGCGTCCAAACAAGCCGGTGGGTTTGGACGGGGTGGCAGGTGGCGGGGAGGCGTCATGTGCCAGTTCGGCATAGCCTGTTGCCAAATTGGCATTGATGAAGGCGATGACTTCCTCGACCGAAACACCACTGGCCGTGGCCACATCTTCGACGCTGGCAGGCCCTTTCATCATCACCGTGGCGATGCGGAAATGTTTGGGATATTCGCGCTCGGTCTGCGGCCATTTTTTCAAGATGTATTTGCCATCAATAGCCGCACCCGACAACAGGCCACCTAGCCACTGCAAACGCAGCAACGGCTGCGCTGCCCCCAGTTTGGCGGCTTCGGCATCCCAAGCAGCATTATCGGGCAGGCTGAAGTCAGCCTCGGATAATTCCCCTTCAAAGCAGGCAATCAGTGGTTTGAGCGTGGCAGAACCGTGCCAAATTGCTTTGCCAACATCGATCAGCAGCGGTGGATGGCCATCCCGTTGCAGGCGGACGCGCTTGGGCAAGCTATGGATATTCAGCCAATGATGCAGAGTGCGCACCAATGGCGGTGCTGGTGGGGCCGGTTCTGGCTCTGGAGCGAAAATGGGTGCCGGCTCCGGAACCGGATCTGCAGCCGGCGTGGCTACCGGCGCGGCTATCGTCGGCCCGGGTGAAGCGCTGACCGGTGCTGCCGCTGGTGCTGTGCTTGCAGGTTCTGCCAGCGGCACTGGTTGCAGTGGGATGTCGCCAGCGATTTCACTCAGTAGGACGACGAGGTCATTGGCATTGATGGGGTGTGGCAGGCGATAGTCGGTTTGCTGGCGATCCGCCGAGGACAAGCCGATTACCTTGCGGCCTAGCGAGTGCAGGCGCAGCCAGCTCATCGGCCCATATAGGCTGTCCATGTCGATCAGGACGTAGTCGGCGCTGTCGCCATCGACCAAGGTCCAGTGATGCCCGGTTTCGGCATTGGCTACTTTGAAGGCCGCCTGTACTTCGGCCTCCGTCTTGCGATCCATTCCGGTCGTACCCAACGTCAGCGCCATCGTCTTTTCCTGTGACTCCCCTGGGGGAGTGTTGACAAACCGAGGCTCTACGTCAATGGCAAGTTGTCACGTTTTGTTGCGCGTGTGCCTAGAAGGCACCCATCGGAGTGCGGCGAGGGTGCTTGGGCAGCTGTGCTGTTAGAAAGGCCATTTGATCTGCCAAGATGTTGCGATTGGATAGGATCAGGTGTTCGACCCAACTGGGCCGATAGGGAATCGCCAGCAGCGGCATCCCGGCTTGCTGCGGTGTGCGGCTGCCCTTGCGCGAGTTGCAGTGTACGCAGGCGGTGACGACGTTTTCCCACACATCGCGGCCACCTTTGGATACCGGTTGCACATGGTCGCGGGTCAATGCATGACGAGAATAGCTGCGGCCGCAATACAAGCAGAGCTGCTGATCGCGGGCAAACAAGGCCGGGTTGGTCAGCGCCGGGGTAGGGGTGATGGCACTTGGGCGAACATGGCCACGCGCGGCGATGATGGGATGTAACAGGACTTGGCTGCGCTGGCCGCTGTCACGATTGATCCCGCCATGCACGGCAAGGCAAGGGCTGCCCAATGTCCATGCCACCGCATTGCGCGCATACAAACAGGTTGCGTCTTGCCAGCTGAGCCAATCCAGCGCGCGGCCATGCGCATCCAAGCCAAGCAAGCGCACGCCACCGGGAAAGAGAAGATTAGGGAGTAGTTGACCGTCCGCAACAGGTGCTGCGGATTCACGGCCTAGATGCACCGGGCGGGTATGCGCTCTATCGGTCTCCATCGGGAAACCAGCTTATACGCCTTTCTTGGCAGCCGTGTGAAACGTCCGATTGTCAGTGTTGCCCCGGATCAGCACGGCGCATCCGGGGCAAAGGCCTTAATCGCCGAAACCTGCATCCGGCAAGGCCATCAATGACGCAGCACCGGCTTCAATCGCGGCTTTGTGCGCCAGTGTGCGCGGCAGCATACGGGTGAAGTAGAAACGCGCGGTGTCGCGTTTGGCATCCTTGAACGCCTGAGATTTTCCGGAAGCATTGGCGGCGGCCACGCTGCGCGCCCACCAGTAGGCCAGCACCACGTAGCCGGAATAGAACAGGTAGTCGGTGCTGGCGGCACCCAATTCGTCCGGGTTGCTGGCGGCGCGGGTGACGGTGGCGATGGTCAACTTGCCCCATTCCATGCATTTGTCGCGCAGTGGTGCAATGAATTCGGCCAGCGCAGCATCGCCTTCATGTTGTTTGGCGAAGGCTTCTACATCGGCCAAAAATAGCTTCAAACCAGCGCCTTGGGTGGCGGCGGTTTTGCGGCCGATCAAATCCAGGGCTTGGATGCCGGTGGTGCCTTCGTACAGCGTGGTGATGCGGGCATCGCGGGCGTATTGCTCCATGCCGTGTTCTTTGATGTAGCCGTGGCCGCCAAAGCACTGCAAGGCGTTGTAGGTGTTTTCAATGCTCCATTCGGTCAAGCAGGCTTTGGAGATTGGGGTGAGGAAGCTGACCAGAGTATGCGCACGTTCGCGTTCACCCGGGTCGGTGGCGTGTTCGGCCACATCCAGCAGTGAATAGGCGTGTAGCGACAACAGCCGGCCACCTTCCACCAGCGATTTTTGCGACAGCAACATGCGGCGCACGTCGGGCTGCACGATCAGCGGGTCGGCCGGCTTGTCGGGGCACTTCGGGCCGGTGAGTGAACGCGATTGCAGGCGTTCACGGGCATAGCGCAGTGCATTTTGATAGGCGCGTTCGGACAGGCCCAAGCCTTGCACACCCACACCCAGGCGGGCCGAGTTCATCATCACAAACATCGCTTGCAAGCCCTTGTGCGGCTCGCCCAGCAGATAGCCTTCGGCACCATCGAAATTCATCACGCAGGTGGCGGAACCATGAATGCCCATCTTGTGTTCGATCGCGCCACAACGCACCGCATTGCGCGTGCCCACGCTGCCGTCGCGGGCCACCTTGAACTTGGGCACCACAAACAGCGAAATGCCTTTTGCTCCGGCCGGCGCATCCGGCAGTTTGGCCAGCACCAGATGGACGATATTGGGCACCAAGTCGTGCTCGCCGGCGGTAATGAAGATCTTGGTGCCGGTGACGGCATAGGTGCCATCGGCCTGCGGCTCGGCGCGGGTTTTGAGCAGGCCGAGGTCGGTGCCGCAATGCGACTCGGTCAGGCACATAGTGCCGGTCCATTGGCCGGCCACCAGCGGCTTCAGAAATACGTCTTGCTGCCACGCTTCGCCATAGGTTTCCAGCGCTTTGACTGCGCCGTGGCTGAGCATCGGGAAGTTACCCCAGGCCAAGTTGGCGGCATCCACCAGTTCGGTCAGCACTCCGCCCAGTAGCGCGGGCATGCCTTGGCCACCGTGTTCGGGGGCATTGGTCAGGCCGGTCCAGCCGCCCTCCACAAAGGTGTCGAAGGCGTGCTTGAAGCCGGGCGGCGGGGTGACATCGCCGCTGGCTTTGTCGAAGCTGCAACCGATTTCGTCGCCAATTTTGTTGAGCGGGGCCAGCACGGTTTCGGCAAAGCGCGCGGCTTCGTCCAGCACCGCATCGGCCAGCTCGCGGTTGACCTCGGCAAAGCCAAGCTTGGCGCAATGCGCTTCTGCATCCAGCACGTCGTAGAGGGCAAAGCGCAGGTCGTCGAGGGGGGCTTTGTAGATGCTCATGACGTGTGTCCGTGCAGATGCAGGCCGGCGATCGGCCCGCTGAAATTCCAGCGTACTACTGCGTATGTTGAGCGAAAGCTCTAGACGCGATGAACAATCAGCGTAGCGCGCCGGGTAGCCCGGGCACCGGTGACAACGCGCTGTCGCGCTTGATGTCGTAGGTCTTTGGTTTGCCGTCCAGCGGCGCGGCATCGACGGTGCCGCTCAAGGTGTAGCTAAGGCCGCGGCCATCAGCCAATGCGCTGGCGATACGCGCGCGCCCGGCTGGCAGCGGGTTGATGGTGGCGTTGACGACATCGGCCGATTCGGGGCCAACTTCCAGCCTTGGCTGCAAATCCAGCCGCGCGGCGTTGCCGTTATCAAACACGATGCCCAAGGCGGTTTTGTCAAAACGCATCGCCACGCTGCTGTAATTTTGCAGGCGCAATTGCACATCCCAACCGCCATCGGCGCGCACGGTGACTTGTTGCAGGCTGGCGGTAGGCTCAGAGATACGCCGCACCGGCCCACTGCTGCAAGCGGTGAACAACAGCGCGAGAACTGCAATGCTGGCAAACCGAAAACTCATGCGCGAACTCCGAGGGGAATCTGGCAAGCATACCCGTCGAGCAGCTCCGCCATCAGAAGCCTTGGTCATTAGCAACTGGCAATTCGCGGATATACAGATCCTTTGCGGCGATGTAGGCCTCGGCGAAGCGGTAGGCCTCGCGGCCCATGGCGATGCGCGCGTCTTGGCTGAGCGGCTGGCTGCCATTGGCGTGCACCAGTTGCGCGAATAAATTGAGGGCGATGTCGTGGATGTCCATGGCGGGCTTGATCGAAAGTTGAGAGAGTGATGCGGGCGAACATACACCCGGGCGCGTGCGCAGGCGAGTGGCGCGGGTTGGCATCAGGCCAGTGCGTGCTGGTGTGCCGCGCGTTGCCAGTCGCGCCAGCCTTTCACGGCCAGCAGTACGAAACCGCTATAGAGCAACGCGGTGACGTGCAGATCTTTGTGCAGATACATGCCGATATAGACCACATCCACCGCGATCCACATCCACCATGCGGCGATATGGCGGCGGTTTTGCCACCACTGACCGACCAGACTGAACGCGGTCAGGAAGGCATCCAGCCACGGCAATGCCGCGTTGGTAAAGCTGTGCATGGTGATACCCAATGCAAATCCACCGGCAAGGCCAAGCAGCAAATGCAGCCCCGCCGTGCGCGGGGCGAGTGCGGCGATGCGGACGTGGCCGGTGCTGTCCAGGTGGCGCAGCCAGCGTAGCCAGCCGCTGATCAGCATCGCCACATACGCGCATTGCAGCAGCACGTCCGAGTACAACCGGGCTTCGATAAACACCCAGATGTACACCGAGATCGACGCCAGCCCCACCGGGTAGCACCACGGGCTGCGCCGCGTGGTCAGCCACACCGCGCTGGCGCTGAGGCAGGCGGCGACGATCTCGTGCACTGGCATTACAGTGCAACCTGCACGGTCAGCCACACGGTACGCGGCGCGCCGGGGAACAGATAGCTATCGCCGTCGGAGCTGCCGGTGTCGCGCCAGTAGGCATGGTTGAACAGATTGTCCACGCCCAATTGTGTGGTCAATGTGTGCTGCTGCCATTCACTGCGCCAACGTAGGCCGGCATCGAACACGTCATACGCGGCGGCACGCACCTGCCCGCTGGGGGTGGCGGGGTTGGACGATGCGTGCCGCCAGCCGCCGAGTACCGACAGGTGTGGCAACAGGCGATAGTCCAGATGCACGCTGCTGCGCAGAGCTGGCACGTTGGCGACTTGGTGGCCTTCATACGCCGGCGTGCCGGTGCCCTGCGCGCGGGCGCGAATCAGCGCCACGCTGGCATTGGCTTGTAGCGTGTCGGTGATGCGGCCATTGGCCGACAGTTCCAGTCCACTGTGCACTTCATCGCCGTGTTGGACGAAGGTGTAGCCGGCGCTGCTGGCGTCGGGTTGGGCAAATTGGTAAGGCTGGCGGATGCGGAACAATGACGCGCCCAGATCCAGTGCATCGTGCCAGCGATATTTCACCCCGGCTTCCAGCTGACGCGACAGGCGTGGGGTTAAAAATTCGCCGTCGTTGCTGGTCCAAAAGGGGGCTTCCTTGCCCAGTGACATGCCTTCGCTGGCACTGAAATAGGTCGTGAGTGCGGCACTGGGCTGCCAGAGCAGGGCCAGTTGCGGCAGGGTTTTATTGATGCGGGTGGTGCGCACCAATTTCCCGGAGCTTTTCCATGCGCGTTCGTGCAGACGCACCGCACTGGCACCGGCGAGCAGTTGCCAGTGTTCGCCCAGTTGCACGCGATCGAGTGCAAACAGCGAACGCTGCCAGCCGTCGTAGCGCAGCACCGGATTACCGGGTTGGTTGGGCGACGGCGCGAATACGGGCGGTGTGGGCATAGCAATATTGCCGGTGCCCACGTAGTCGTACACATACGGGCGGCGCGTAATGCTGCGGTGGAAGCTACTGACGCCCACACTCAGCGCGTGACGCACACTGCCATCACCCAGTTGACCCTCCAATACCGCACGGGCTTGATCGGACACGCGGGTATCGTCGGGGCTGCGGTAATCGTAAATGTCGTAATCGCCATTGGGCGCAAAGAAGTTGCCGGGCACATTGCCACTGGCGCATTGCGCGGCGTAGTAGCAGCCGTAGGCGAAGGTCACGTTGTCGTCGATCACGCTGCGGCTGCGGCCGGCGCTCAGGTGCAAACGCCAGTCATCGTTGAAGGCATGCTGCAAGCGCGCGCTGACATTGCTGGCGTGAATGCGCACCGGCTGTTGCCACGGTTGGTAGCCGAGTAATTTTTTTGGGTCGGGCGTGCTGGGCAGCACGCTGCCACCCAAGAGCATGTAACCCGATGCCGAACGCTGCGCGCTGCTTTGGTAATTGCTATCCCATTCCAGCGTGGTGGCATCGGACATTTTCCAGTCGGCGGCCAACGCGATGAAGCCGCGTCGCCCATCGGCATGTTGCACGTAAGAATGCGCGTTATCCCATGCTAGGTTGGCGCGCAGGCCAACATTGGGACGCAACCACGTGCCGACATCCAACGCGGCATAGCGCGAGCCACGCGCATCGGTGCCCAAGGTCAGCGTGCGCACTTCGGCCGGGCGTTTGCTGATGAAATTCACCACGCCACCGGGCTCGATCACGCCGGCATTCAATCCCGCCAAGCCCTTGAGGACTTCCACCTGTTGCTTGTCTTCCAGCGCGATGATTTGCTCGCCGGTGGTGGCCAAGCCATTGCTGCGGTAACCGCTACCCAAATCCAGCGGATAACCACGGATGGCGATGTTTTGGTAGTAGCCCACCGGCGCGTAATTGTCGCCCAGTGCGGCATCTTCGCGCGCCAGCTCGGACAAAGTACGGATGCGGTGATCCTCGATTTGCGCGCGGTCAATGATGCTGACGGTGGCGGGGGTATCGTGCAGTGCGGCCTTGCCCCATGCATTGCTGCCGGTATCGCGCGGGGCGTCTTTGGCATCGGCGATGACCTGCACCGTGGCCAGTTTGGTGATCTTGGTGCTGGCATCGGTGGTGGTGTGCGTATCGGCCGGCGCAGCGGTGGCCAACAGGGGCAGCAGGGCAAGCAGCAGCGGGGTGGGAGAAAGCGTCATCGTCGGGCATCGTCTGGGGAAAGGGACGAAGCGACGGCGAGCGGGTGATGCCATTGGCACCCACATGCCCGTAGGCATGTGCACGGCCATGCACAAAGCATCGCCAGACGGCTCGAATCAAGCTCCCTACGCCGGTGCAAACCGGATCAGGTTCCAAGGGACTCTCTCAGCCCAGCAACGCCAGGCACCCCCGCTTCATGGCGCGCATTGAACCACAGTGTGCGGCGATGGGCCAGTGCAATGCGCTCAGTGGGCAGCGCGAATCGCCGCCAGCATGGCCTGCCCCGGCGCAGTGTCAAACCATGCGGCATGGCCTAGAAAAAAACCGCGCCAAGCCAGTTCTGCATCGGCGGCATGGCCGGTGATGGCGTGGAAGTACTCCACTTCAGACAGCGCAAAATCCAGATGCACCAGCGGCAATACCTCGGCCAACAGGTGACGTTGTGCGAGCGATAACGGCAACACGTCGGCATAGCCTGCGATCAGTGCGCGGGCGGTATCGGGGAAGATTGCGTGCATGCCATCTTCCAGCCGAAGCCATGCAATCGCGTTGCGCTCGATCGCGGTGGCCAAGTCGAATAGCGCAAATGTGGGCGCGCACAGGCCGAAGTCGAGAATGGTGCTGATCTCGGAGTTGCTGGCACGGGTTTGCCAACACAGATTGGATGCATGCCAGTCGCCATGTGTCCACAGGCGTGGCTGGGTGAGCAATTGAGGGTACAAGGCGCGATGGCGCGGCACTAGTGTGGTGACCTCGTGCTGCCAATTGCGCTGGCGTAAAAAGTCCGCCAATGCGGGGCGCTGTTGGCATTGGGCATGGATGCCGGCCAGCATATCTGCGCTGCGCAGGAGGGTGTCGTTGGCAATAAGAATATGGATGCTGCGCGCCGGTGCGTTGTAGTCGGCGGCGGCTTGATGCAAGCGCGCCAACATGCGGCCGGCACTGTGCGCATGCGCCAGATCACGCAAGGGTGTCCACGATGGGCAATCGCGGTACATATCCACACCGGCGGCCAACGCATGCACCTCGTACGTCCAATCGCCGCGCACGATTGCGGTGTGACCTGCAGCATCGGCAAACACCTGCGGCACCGGCAGTGCATGTTGGCGCAAATGGGCGATGAAAGCGTGTTCTTCGCACAGAGCGGCGGCTGTGCGCAGGCGGTGGTGATGCCGCTTCACAAATACCTCGCCGATGTGCGTTTGCACGCGCGCTGCGGCTGAAAACGGGCGCGGGCTGTGCCAGCGCAAGGCAACCGGGCCTTGCAGTTGCGGGAATCTGTCCAGCACGGCCTGTACTTCGGCCACATCCAACGCGGGCCAATCTGGCACCACGGCGTCGCCGTGCCACCCGTGACTGCGATGGGTGCGGGTGCTCACGCGCGCATCAGGTGGTGGCGGACAGCAGCAGGGCGGCTTCTTCGCGCAGTTGCTGCACGCAGGTCTCCACATGTGCACGGCGGGTGCGGAAGCTGAGGACGCAGATGCGGCCCAAGAACCGCTCGCCCACTTGCGCGCCGGTCAGCATCACTTGCCCACGCGCGGTGACCCGCGCCATCAGTGCGCGGGTAGCCGCGTTTTGTGCGTCCAGCGTGGCCAGTGCCGGGCTTTGCAAATGGAAGGCCAGCAGCGACAGTTGCGGTGCGGCATCCAGCACAAAGCCAGGTGTCTGCGCCAGTTGTTCGGCGGCCCAAACGGCCAAGTCGCGCTTTTCGGTGAGGGCGGCGCGGTAACGGGCTTCGCCAAAAAACTTCAACGCGAGCCACACGCGCAGGCCGGGATAACCGCGTGAGAGTTCGGGGCCGTATTGCGCCGGGTCGTAAAACTCGCCCTGATTGTCGGGCAGGTAGCCGGCGCTGGACGCATGCAGGGCGCGCAGTGCTTCACCATTGCGCACCAACAGTGCGCCGGTGCCATACGGCAAGAACAAGCCCTTGTGCGGGTCTAACGTCAGCGAGTCTGCACGCGGCAAACCTTCCAGCAGCGGGCGCAGCGCGGGCACCATGTGGAAGCAACCGCCATACGCGCCATCGACGTGGTGCCACAGGCCTTCACGTGCGGCCACATCGGCAATGGCATCCAGCGGATCCACGGCACCGGTATTGGTGGTGCCGGCGGTGGAAAACACCATGAACGGGGTTAGGCCGGCGGCGCGATCGTCCGCAATCGCGGCGTCTAACATGTCCACCCGCATGCGGTAGTGGGCATCCACCGCGATCGTGCGCACGCGATCATGCGCAATGCCGGCAAGTTTTGCGGCTTTGACGATGCAATGGTGCGATTGCGAGGACACGTACAAGGTGCCGTTGCGGATATGGGTACCCAATAATGTTTCCCGCGCGCAGGCGATTGCGTTGAACATCGCCATCGAGCCACCGGTGGTGAACAACCCACGCGCGCTGTCAGGAAATTGCATCCATTGCCGCAGCCAGTGCAACGCATTGGCTTCCAACTGCACCAAGGCCGGTGCCGCTTGCCAGATACCGGTGTAGCGGTTGGCGGCATCGGCGATAAAACTGGCCAGCGCCGCCGGAAACACGCCGCCACCGGGAATGTAGGCCATGTAGCCGGGGCCGGGGGTGCCAAACGAGCGCGGGATCCAATCGTTGAACAGCGGGTCGAGCAAGTTGGGCAATGCGCTGCCGTGCTCGGGTGCATCTTCACGCAAGCTGCGGCAGAGGTCTTCGATGCCAGCGTAATCCCCGCAACTGGGCGCATCGCCTAGCTCGGCCAAATGCTGCACCAGCCGTGCCAGCACGTCTTCACCCATCGCCTGCATGTGTGCGGGGGATAGCTCAAGGTTGGCGAGGTCGGCATCGTTCGAATGCATGATGGTGTGGACCCGTGGTTTTGCTTGATGTGCTAAGGATAGACCCGAAAAACACAAGGCCCGGGCGTGCCGGGCCTTGCTTGCAAATACAGTCCTGCTAGGCCGCTGCGATTACCAGATCACCACTTGCTTGGCACTATCACGCACCATCGCATCGCCTGCTTTGCAGCTGAACGCGGTGGCGAAAGCGGGCATGTTGGACGGTGCGCCAATCGCGCGGAAGTTGGCCGGGGCGTGTGGGTCGGTGGTCAGGCGCACTTTCAGTTCTTCCGGGGTGAAGTTACGACGCCACACCGTGCCCCAGTTGAGGAAGAAGCGTTGGTCGCGGGTCAGGCCGTCGGTTTTGGGATCAGGCTTGCCAGCGGTCGCCTTCAGCATGGCGTCATACGCCGTTGCAATACCGCCAAGATCGGCGATGTTTTCACCCAAGGTCAGCTTGCCGTTGACGTGCAAATCCGGGCCGGCCAGATAGCTGTTGAACTGTGCGATCAGCTTGTCGGTACGGCTGCCAAAATCCTTGGCATCTGCGGGGGTCCACCAGTTTTCAAAATTACCGGTGGGCCCGAAACGGCTGCCTTGGTCGTCGTAGCCGTGGGTCATCTCGTGGCCAATCACCGCGCCGATACCCCCGTAGTTGGTGGCGTCGTCGGCCTTGGGGTCAAAGAACGGCGGCTGCAAGATCGCGGCCGGGAACACAATCTCGTTTTGCATCGGGTTGTAGTAGGCATTGACGGTTTGCGGGCTCATGCCCCACTCGGTCTTGTCCACCGGCTTGCCGATTTTGCCCAGCGCCCATTTGTAGTTGAAGGCATTGGCCGCCAGCACATTGCCGATGTAGCTATCGCGGCTGGTGGTCAAGCCTTCCCAGCTACGCCACTTGTCCGGGTAACCAATCTTGGGGGTGAAGCTGGCCCATTTTTCCAGTGCCTTTTTCTTGGTCGCATCGCTCATCCACGCCAAGTGTTCGATGCGTGATTTCAGCGACTCGCTCAGATTCTTGACCAGTTGCTGCATCCGCACTTTGGACTCTGCAGGGAAGGCCACGTTGACATAGAGTTGGCCCATCGCTTCACCGGCTTCACCTTCGATGGTGCCCAGCACGCGCTTGCCGCGTTCTTTGATCTCTTTCTGCCCACGCATGGTTTTGCCGTAAAAATTGAATTGCTCGTTGGCAAACGCATCCGACAAATAAGGTGCGGCACTGTCGATGGTGTGAAAGCGCAGATAGCTTTGCCACTGCGCGGCGGGGACATCGGCCAGCATCTTGCTGACCTCTTCATGGAACGCAGGAATGGCCAGCGAGAACATCTTCGGGGTGGCCACGCCTTGCGATTCGAAGAACTTGGTCCACGGGAAATTGGGGGTCAGTTTGTCGGCATCGGCGGGGCTGATGGGGTTGTAGGACAGCGCAACATCGCGCGACATATCTTCGTTGGATTTGGAGACTTTGGCCAAGCGTGTTTCAAACGCAATCACGTCCTTGGCTTGATTAGTCGCATCGGCCGCGGGTACGCCGGATAGCGCAAGCATCTTCGCGACATATGCTTGATAGGCAGCCAGTTTGTCGGCTTTGTCCTTATCGAAGTAGTAGCCGCGATCGGGCAGCCCCAAACCGCCCTGCATGGCATAGGCGATATTCATGGTCGAATCTTTGAAGTCGGCTTCGGGGCCAAACCCGAACAGGATGTTTTCACCCTTGGCCGCGCTGCTGCGCAGGTAGTCGGCGATCTTGGCCTGGCTATCCAAGCCGGCAATGGCATCCAGTTGCGGTTTCAGCGGGGTCAGGCCCTGTGCATTGATCTTGGCCGCATCCATGCCGCTGGCCCAGAAATCGCCAATCAATTTGTCCACGCCGCTGGCGTTGGTTTTGGCCGCAGCTTGTTCGGCCAGTTGCCGTTGCACGCCTTGCGAGCGCTCATCCAGCATTTCGAATGCGCCCCAACTGCTGCGATCGCCGGGGATGGTATTGGCGCTCAGCCACTTGCCGTTGACGTAGCCGGAAAAATCCGTACAGGCGTTTTTGCTGGTATCCAAGTCGCTCAACTGAAAGCGGTTGACCGGCGGCAGCTTGGCTTCATCCAGCGTGTATGCAGGCGCGGCGTTGGGCTTGGCGCTGGTGTCGGCAGCGGGTTTTTCAGCGGGCTTCTGGCAAGCAGATAGGGCGGCGGCAATGGACAACGACAGCAACAAACTCTTGGGCGCGTTCACCGGTGATGGCTCCAAATGGGAATGAAAAATGCGGCGCACGGCCGCAGCCTTGCGACTGTAATGCTTGCGCAAGATGGCGGCGGGTGCCGGAGGTCATACGCCGCCATCGTCGGTAACGGAGGTTAAGGCGAGTAGCGTGGGTCGCTCAGTTTCATTTCTGTCACCGGGCCGTAGGCCTGCATCAGTTTGCGAATGTTGGCGGCATCGCCAATGGCGACAATCGCCAAATTCGCAGAGGTGGGAAACACCGCGCGTGCGGCATTGACCTGTTCCGGAGTGGCGGCGACGACGCGGCCCAAATAGCCGTCGACTTGTTCGCGCGTGTCGCCGTAGAGGGTCATGCGCGCCAATTCAGCCGCCAGTTGCGGTGCGGTTTCCAGACTGGGTGCGAACTGCCCGGCGATGTACTGTTTGGCCGAGCCGATGGCATCCGCCGGTAGCGGCTCTTTGTGCAGTTGATCCAAAGTGGTGATGGCCAGGTCAATGGCGGCCTGGGTTGAATCGGTTTTGGTATAGCTGAGGATGGCCGCCGCGCCCGCAGTACGCGGGCGTTCGAGCATGGAGGACGCCCCGTAACTCAAGCCCGATTTGATCCGCAGTGCGGTATTGATCATCGAAGTAAAGCGCCCCCCAAACACTGTTTGCACCACGTTTTGCGCGGCTTCGGCGGGGTCGCCATGACGGGTACCGATATTGGCCAGCGCAAAATAGGTCTGCGTGGCACCGGGCTTGTCCACCAGCAAGACGCGGCGACCCGTTTGCATCGGGGCGGTGCTGACTTGCGGCAAGCTGCCGCTGGCTTTGGCCCAACCGCCAAACGTGGCTTCGACTTGCTTGCCTACGACGGCGGGGTCGAAATCGCCGACAATTGCAATGATCAGGCGATCGCCACCCATCTGTTGGCTGCGAAAGTGCTTGAGATCGTCCAAGCGGATCGTGGCAAGACTGGTTTGGTCGCCTTCGGCGGGACGCGCATACGGGTGTTGCTGGAATAACCAAGTATTCATGTAGTTGCGGATCAACATGCGCGCATCGCCATCTTTGGCGCTGGCGATGCCGTCGATAGCGCGCTGTTTGAGTTTGTCGAACTCGGCGGGATCCAGTCGCGGGCGCAGCAGTGCATCCCCCAAGAGCGTCAGCATCAAGCCACTGTCTTTGGCCAGAAATTGCGCATTGGCAACGATGGCATCGCGCGAGCTGGCCACACCCAGACTGCCGCCGGCACCGTCCACGGTTTGTGCAAACTGCAAGGCATTGCGATCACCTGCGCCTTTTTCCAGCAGATCGGCCAGTAAGGACGCGGTGCCTTCCTTGCCAGCAGTGTCGGCCAAGGCGCCCCCGCGCACCATGATTGACGCCGCGATCATTGGGACATCATGACGCGGCATCAATAGCACCGTGGCGCCATTGGCCAAGGTCGTGCTGGTGTAGTCGGGCAGGCGCACGCTGGCCGGTGGGGCCGCTTGTGCGCTCACGGCCATGCTGGTTAGTACGATGACAGCAAACAATCGAAACAGGCGGCTCATGGGGTGGCCTCCTTGCTGGCCTGGGTCGGTGTGGCGGTGGCCGCAACAGGCTGCACCCAGCCCACGGTGCGGTTGGATTTGCGCAGGATTTTTTTCGCCAGTGCTTGTATATCGGCGGCACTGACGGCGGCATAGGCGGCGGGGGCATCAAACACTTTGCGATAGTCGCCGTAGAAGGTTTGATAGTCACCCAAGGCTTGCGCCTTGCCGTTGATGGTGGCCATGCCGCGCCAGAACGCCGAGAGTTTGAGATTGCGTGCTTTCTCCATTTCAGCAGGGGTCACGCCATCGCGTACCAATTTGGCCAGCTCGTCGTCCAGCAACGCTTCCACCTTGGCCGGATCACCGCCGGGTGGCAGGGCGGCATACACCCACAGCAGGCCCGGGTTGTAGCCGTTATCAACAAACGTACCGGCATCTACCGCTGCTTGTTCTTGTTCCACCAATCGCTGATGCAGGCGCGAGGACACACCCTGCGCAAGAATGGTACTCATCAACGCCAGCGCGGGAGTGTCTTTGCCGCCTTCATTGGTGCCGCTGTGATAAGCGAATGCGACGGTGGCAGTTTGTGCGTCCGGACGCTCCAGCACCAAACGACGTTCGCCGTGCTGCTCAGGTTCGATGGTGGTGATTTCACGCGGCGTCGGCTGACGCGGGATGGGGGACAGGTATTTATCGGCCAGCGCAAACACTTGCTCAGGTTGCACATCACCGGCAATCACCAGCACCGCGTTATTGGGTGCGTAATAGGTTTTGAAGAACTGCTGCAAGTCGGCTTTGGTCCAGCGTTCGATATCGGACGGATAGCCAATGGTGGGAAATTGGTACGGGTGCGCGGTGAATGCGGTGGCCTGCATCTGCTCCATCAGCGAACCAAACGGCTGATTGTCCACGCTGGAGCGGCGCTCGCTATACACCACGCCGCGTTCGCTTTCGATCACCTTGTCGTCAAAGGACAAATGCGCGATACGGTCGGCTTCCAGATCAAAAATGGTATCCAGTGCCGAGGACGGAAACCAGTCGGTGTAGACCGTACGGTCATTGCTGGTGCTGGCGTTGTTGCTGCCGCCGGCGGCTTCCATGATGCGGTCAAACTCGCCGGGTTTGCGGCGGCTGGTGCCGTTGAACATCATGTGTTCGAAGAAGTGTGCCAGCCCGGTGATGCCCGGGTATTCGTTGCGGCTGCCCACTTTGTAGAACGTATAGAAGTTGGCATTGGGGATGTCGTGGTCGGGCCAGACGATGATTTGCAGGCCATTGGGCAAGGTCTTGCTGACGATGGCTTGGCTGCCCGGCACAGCTGCGGGCGTGGCTGCGTATGCCGGCAGGGACACCGTGCCCAGTGTCAACGCACAAGCAAGGACATAAGGGAGAATGCGCATGGGAATATCCAGTGACGAAACTCGCGCAGCTTGCCGGAATGTGGGGTGTGCCGCCAACTGCCGGAAGTCGTGGGGTGAGTTACTCTGACCCAAACAGACGGGAGTTGACGCATGCAAGTGCATTTTCACGGTGCTGCTGGCGAGGTCACCGGCTCGATGCATCTGATCGAAGCGGCAGGCAAGCGCATCTTGCTCGACTGCGGCATGGTGCAAGGCAGTCCCGAAGCCGATGCGCGCAATTTTGCGGCGTTTCCGTTTGATGTTGCAGGCATCGATGCGCTGATTTTGAGCCATGCGCATATCGACCATGTGGGGCGGGTGCCACGGCTGACGCTGTCCGGTTACAACGGGCCGATATATGCCCAACGCGCCACCGCCGACTTGTTGCCGATCATGCTGATGGATTCGGCCTCGCTGCAAGAACACGACGCCGAGCGCAGCAACCGCAAACGCAAGCCGGGGCAACCCAAGGTATTGCCGCTGTACACCCGCGAAGACGCGCGCGATGCACTATCGCGGCTGCGTCCGCTGGACTACGCCGCGCGCACCCAGATTTTGCCGGGCGTTGAAATCGCCTTCCGCGATGCTGGGCACATCCTTGGGTCATCCATCGTCGAGCTCTGGGCCGATGGTAAGAAATTGGTGTTTTCGGGTGACTTGGGCATGCACGGCACCCCGATTCTGCGTGACCCCGAAACCGTTGCCGCCGCCGATCTATTGCTGATGGAATCCACCTACGGCAACCGCAACCACAAGCAGCGCAGCGAAACCATTGCCGAGTTGGGTGAAATTTTGAATGCCGCATGGCGCGATGGTGGCAATGTGCTGATTCCGGCATTTGCGGTGGGTCGCACACAGGAGTTGTTGTACTGGTTTGCGCGCCATTGGGATGCTTGGGACATGGCGCGCTGGAAGATTTTTCTGGATAGCCCGATGGCTTCCAAAGTGGTGCAGGTGTACGACCATCACCATGAATTATTTGATGCCGAAGCGCGTGAAGTCTGGCGCGGGACGCCCAACCCGTTCCGGCTACCCAATCTGCGGGTGACCGAAACCGCCGAAGAGTCGATGGCGATCAACCGCATCCACGGCGGCGCGATCATCATCGCCGGCAATGGCATGGCCAGTGGCGGCCGCATCCTGCACCACATGCGGCAATGCCTGCCCAAGCGACAGACCCGCATGGTGTTTGTCGGCTATCAAGCCGAAGGCACGCTGGGGCGCAGATTGGTGGAGGGCGCGCAGTGGGTACGCATCCACGGCCATGACGTGCGCGTCAATGCGCATCGGCATACGGTGGGCGGGCTGTCCGCGCATGCCGACCAGCAAGGGTTATTGGACTGGTATGCCGGCTTCACCCCATCGCCACCGTTGGCACTGGTGCACGGCGAAGATCTGGCCCGTGAGGCGCTGGCCGGCGAGATTCACGAACGCTTTGGAGTACGGGCGACGTTGGCGCGACCAGGGATGACGCTAGATGTGTAGGCGCGTCAACGCCGCTTCGCGTCAGCGGCGTTTGGCACCGCCAGCAGTGGACAGCAATACCAGACCACCGACCAGGCCCATATTCTTCATGAATTGCAGCAGTTGCGGGCCCATCGCCGCACCGCTGTAGTGCCAAAACGGATGCGACAGCGCGGCATCCACCAATAGCAAGATCGCGGCGATCAAGGTCATCGCCCGCAATTGCCAGCCTGCTGCAATCAGCACGCCCAACAAGACTTCACCACTACTCAATAGCAGGGTTTGGTTGCCCATCGGCACGCCGTGCAGGGCTTGCCACAGGCGGAATCCGCCCATCACCAAAAACACACTAGCCAGCAACCATTGCGCGATGCGAACTTCAATTTTCATGGTGGGGTCGGTGCCGATGCACGCTGATGGAATCGTCGCAGATTGCCATGCCTGCGCGAGGATGTGAACGGGTTGGCCGCAGGCCTTGGTCAAGGCGGCGCGTGGGCCATCGTGAATGGCAGGTTCATCCGGATAACGCAGGGCGGCCGGCTTTGGCGTAGAATCCGCCGCATTCTGCGCACGCCTGATCGTTATTCCCGGTCACGCCCGCCGCCTTTGCGGCTCGTTTTCCCCACACGCCTTTCGTCGCGCAGACACGGCCCGGAGTTCCGGCGTCGTGCCATCTGCCGACTTGTGCGTGGTTTCTTGGGAATCGCACAGGTTCGCCCACGCCTTGCGCGTGGCGTTGACTGTTCTGGAGTTCCTAATGTCATTTGAAACCCTTGGCCTTGCGCCTACCTTGCTGCGCGCGCTCGCCGAAAATAATTACACCACTCCCACCCCCATCCAAGCCCAAGCCATCCCGCTGGTACTGGCCGGCCACGACGTGCTGGGCGGCGCGCAAACCGGCACTGGCAAGACCGCCGCGTTTGGCTTGCCGTTATTGCAAAAATTGGCCGAGCTACCCAAGCCGCAAGGCGTGCATCGCCCGCGCGCGTTGATTTTGACCCCTACCCGCGAACTGGCGGTGCAGGTCAGCGACAACCTGCGCAGCTACGCCAAGCACCTGCGTTTGAACGTCACCGCGTTGTTTGGCGGGGTGGGTATGCAGCCGCAGATCGACGCCTTCCGTCGCGGCGTGGACGTGCTGGTCGCCTGCCCGGGCCGCTTGATCGACCATCTGGAGCGCGGCACCTGCAAACTGGGTGATGTGCAGATGTTGGTGCTGGATGAAGCCGACCGCATGTTGGACATGGGCTTTTTGCCGTCGATCCAACGGGTGATCAAGCATGTGCCGCATCAGCGCCAGACCCTGCTGTTTTCGGCCACGTTTGAACCGCGCATCAAGGCGCTGGCGCTGGACTTCCTGAAAAACCCGCAACAGGTGCAGGTGGCAGCGCAGAACACCGTGGTCGAGACCATCAGCCACCGCGCGCATCCGGTGGATGGCAACAAAAAGCGCGACTTGCTGGTGCAAATTTTGGCCGAGCGGCATACCGAGCAGGTCTTGGTATTTGGCAAGACCAAGCACGGTTGCAATCGTTTGGCCGAGCAGCTGGAAGAAGCCGGTTTGCCGGCCTTGGCGATTCACGGCAACAAAAGCCAAGCGGCACGCCAGAAGGCATTGGGCCAGTTCAAGTCGGGCAAGACCCGCATCTTGGTGGCCACCGATGTAGCCGCGCGCGGCTTGGATATTCCGCAATTGCCGCTGGTCATCAATCACGACTTGCCGATGGTGGCCGAAGACTATGTGCATCGCATCGGTCGCACCGGGCGTAACGGCGCCAGCGGCGAAGCCATCTCGCTGGTGTCGCCGGACGAAGCACATTTGCTGCGGCAAATCCAAAAACTGTTGGGGCGCGACATCGTGATGGAGACCGTGGCCGGGTTTGCCCCGTCACGCATGATTCGCAGTGATGCACGGCCGTTCGACAACACCCCGCGCGGGCCGCGTCCTGCATCGCGCGGTCGGCGTCCGCACGCCAAGCCGCACAAGCCGGAAGCGCATGCACACGCGCACACCGGGCCAAAGCCAGCACAGCGGGATGGTCAGCGGGATGGTCAGCGTGATGGTCAACGTGGTCCTCGGCAGGGCGAGCGTCGCAGCGCACGCTAAGTGGGTGCAAGGTTGAAGGATGGGCGGCAGTCGGCTTAGCTGCTACTGTCGCCCACCAGCAACGGTGGTTATTTTTAGGTAGGCAAACGTGGCAGGACACGGGCGTAGTGCGGGGATAGGCGTGCAAAACAGCGACCGCTGGTGGCGGCCGCGGGTGTCCGTGGAGCTGTTGATCGCGCTGGTGAGCGGGTACTTCGTCTTGGTCTGCAATGGCCCGTTGTGGGCGGCAGTGCGTGCGGGTACCGGCTCGGTGCCCGTGTTGTTGTCATTGGGCGTGGCGGTGTTCGCACTGCATGCGGTGTTGCTGGGGCTGCTGTGTTGGGGCCGGCTGGCGCGTCCATTGTTGGCCGTGTTGCTGGTGGTGACCGCGCTGGCGCATTGGTACATGACCCGGTATGCGGTGGTGTTTGATGCGGAAATGATCCGCAATGTGCTGCACACCGATAGCGCCGAAAGCCGCGAGTTGATAACCGTTGGCATGGTGTTGCATGCATTGCTGCTGGGTGTGATTCCGGCGGTACTGGTGTTGTTGACGCGGCCTAAACCGCGGACTTGGAAGCGAGGGTTGCTGCTGCGTGGCGGCTTCTTGCTGGCGATGGTGCTGCTGGCCGGCGCGGCCATCGGGGCATCCTCGCAAGGTGTGTTTGCACTGATGCGTAGCGACAAGGTGCTGCGCTACAAGATCACCCCCGGCAATTACATCGTGTCGCTGGTGGATGTGCTCAAGCCATCCAAAAAATCGGCCCGCGGCCCGCGCCAAGTGGTCGGGGCAGATGCTCGGCGCGCACCCGCAGCGACTACGCGCAAGCCGCGCCTGCTGGTGCTGGTAGTCGGTGAAACCGTGCGCGGCGACCATTGGGGGTTGAATGGCTATGCCCGCCAAACCACCCCCGCGCTGGCGGCGCGCAATGTTTTGAACTTCCCAGATGTGACCGCCTGCGGTACCAGCACCGAGGTGTCGCTGCCATGCATGTTCTCGTCGCAGGGCCGCGCGCAGTACAACCGCGATGCTATCCGCAGCCATGAATCGGTGCTGGATGTCGCGGCACGGGCCGGGGTGCAGGTGTTGTGGCGCGACAATCAGTCGGGTTGCAAAGGTACGTGCATCGGCGTGCAGTCGCAGACCATGGGCCCAAGTGACGGCGTGGGACTCTGCACCGCAGGGCGTTGCTTCGACGAAATTTTATTGTCCGGCTTGCAGGCAAAGTTGGATGCGATGCCGGGCGATGTGCTCATCGTGCTGCATATGCTGGGCAATCATGGGCCAAATTATTTTGAACGCTATCCGCCAGCGTTTGAACGCTGGACGCCCGTGTGCAATACCCCCGAACTCAGCCGTTGCACGCAGGCCCAGATCGCCAATGCGTATGACAACGCCATTCTGTATTCCGATAGCGTGCTGGCGCAGCTGATCGATATGTTGAAAACACAAGCCCTGCGCGACACAGCGATGTTGTATGTGTCCGACCACGGCGAATCATTGGGCGAATATGGCCTGTACCTGCACGGTGCGCCGTATGCCATCGCCCCCAAGCAGCAGTTGCACGTGCCGATGGTGCTGTGGTTATCAGCAAGTTTTGCCGCAGATGCCGGTATCGATATGCGCTGCATGCAGCAAATTGCACGTCAGCCGACCGATCACGACGCCCTGTTTTCCACTTTGCTGGGGGCATTCGACGTGCAGACGACGGTGTATCGCAAGGACAAAGATTTGCTGGCATCTTGTCGCGCGCATTGAGGGTTTTTGCGCGCGCGCAGTGTGAGTGTTCAGTGCGCGCGTTCAGTGCGCGCGATGAATGACCTTGTGGGCCAGGGCTTGCAGGGCCTCGGTGTTGCTGTCCACGCCGCATAGTGATGCGTGCATGGTGGCGGCAAGATCGGCCAGCCGAGTACGGCTGGTTGCGACACCCAACAAGGCCGGGAACGTGGCCTTGGCCTGCGCCTGATCCTTGCCGGCGGTCTTGCCCAAGGTGGCGGCATCGCCTTCGATATCCAGCAAATCATCACGGATCTGGAAGGCCAACCCCAGCGCATCGGCAAAATTATCCAGCGCCTGTCGTTGCTTGGCATCGGCATGTGCAGCCAGCGCACCCAAGCGGACAGCACAGCGCAGCAGCGCACCGGTTTTCAAGGCATGCAGGCGCTCCAGTTCCAGCAGCGAGATGGTGTTGCCGGTTGCGGCGATATCCAGCGCTTGGCCGCCGCACATGCCAGCAGCACCCGATGCGCGCGCCAGTTCAGCCAGCATCGCTAACCGCGTTTCTGCGGTCAGCGGTGCGTTGGTCAATATTTCGAACGCCAGTGTTTGCAGTGCATCACCGGCAAGAATGGCGGTGGCGTCATCAAAGGCGACATGCACGGTGGGCTTCCCACGACGCAGGGCATCATCGTCCATCGCAGGTAAATCGTCGTGCACCAGTGAGTAGCAGTGCATCAGTTCGACCGCGAGTGCCGCCACATCCAGCGCCATCAATTCAGCACCAAGCGCAGTGCCGGTGGCATACACCAGTAACGGGCGCATGCGTTTGCCGCCATTGAGCACGGCGTGGCGCATCGCGGCATGCAGGCGCTGTGGCGGGGCATCGGTGGCGGGAAGTGCGTGCGCCAGTGCCGCCTCGATACGTGCACGCCAGGCAGAAAGCTGCGCCTCAGGCATCTTGGCCAACATCAAATGCTAGGGCTTGCTCGGGCTTGGCAGGGTCACTGAGTAGGCGCACGCGCAATTCGGCTTGTTCCAATGCGCTTTGGCAATGTCGGTACAGGCCCACGCCGCGCTCGTAGGCCGCTAGCGATTCTTCCAATGTCATCTCACCGGCTTCCATTTGAGCAACAAGGGCTTCCAATGCCTGCATCGATTGCTCGAAATTGGCCACGGGGGAGGATTCGGGGGTGGTTTTCTTCGCCATGGGCAAAGTTTACGCCAGCTGCACCCATTGCAGCTGCGCAGACTGCGCGGCCAGCCAAGCCTGCATGCGGGCAGACAAAATGACATCCCCGGCGGCGAGTAATTCGCCGCTATCGGAGGCAAGCAACGGCAAACGCGCGCGCTGCCATGGCGGCATGCCGGCATCTTGCAGCACCTGTTTGAGTGCATGCGAATGGGCGCGATGGGGCAGCTGGATGCGCTCGCCACCTTGGCGTGCATGCACGCGCAAGGGCGCATCGAAGTGCGCCACGCCTTGTAAGTGCAAGCTGTCGCCGGTAGGCAATTGCAACGGTTGTGCACCATTCCACAGCTGCGAAAAATCATCGGCCAAGGGCGCGCGTACAGGTCCGGCATGCAGCAGTCCGCGCCAGCGTTGTACGCGCGCACCCGCCCACTCGAAACACGCCTGCGCATCGCCGCGCGCGGGCAGCAGCTTGGACTCGATATAGGCAATGCCAGCACCTGGCAGTGGTGGCAGTTCCAGCTCGGCAATCCATTGCCGCAGCACGCGGGCACGCCGCGCAGCCGGTTGTTGCAGCAATGCGTCAACGCGCAGGCGGTGTGCATCCAGTCGCGCAGCCGCAAGCCCAGCGGTATCTTCGGCCTGCAATAAATCCGCCGCCTGTGCACTCAGGGTGGCGCTGCGGGCAAGCCCTGCCGCCGCCTGCGGCCAGCGCTCGCGCAGTATCGGCAATACACGGTTGCGTAGAAAATTGCGATCAAACGCGGCATCGGCATTGCTGGGGTCGTCGATCCATTGCAGGCCATCGCGTTGTGCAATGGCAAGCAGCTGCATCCGAGGTACATCCAGCAATGGCCGCCACAACCAGCCGCGCGCATACGCCCGCCACGACTGCATCGCACCCAAGCCATCCACCCCGGAGCCACGCAGGGCACGCAGCAAAAAAGTTTCCGCTTGATCATCCTGATGGTGGGCAAGCACCAGAATTTCATCGGGATGCAAGGCATCGGCAAATGCCGCATGCCGCGCCGCCCGTGCCGCACCTTCCACACCCAGCCCGCTGTCTGCGGCAACGTGTACGCGCACCACGGTCAGCGGCACAGCAAGTGCGTCACACGCGGCTTGGCAGTGGGCCGCCCAAGCATCTGCATCGGCATGCAGGCCATGATGGATGTGGATGGCGCGGAGCCCCAATTCACGCGTGGCCGGATGCTGCGTCAACAGATGCAGCAACACGCTGGAATCCAGTCCGCCACTCAAGCCGACAAGCAAGGGGTTAGTGACAGGCGGGGTGAGCATCAAGACGGCCATGCGATTGGGCAGGCATCAAATTAGACAACGAAAAAACCGCCTTGCGGCGGTTTGGTCGTAAAGCCTTGAATCTATTGGTCGGGGAGACAGGATTCGAACCTGCGACCTCTACGTCCCGAACGTAGCGCTCTACCAGACTGAGCTACACCCCGATGGTGAGCCGCATATTTTATGGGGAAGTTGGGGTTGCTGCAAGGGGTATGGGCGTGCTGCCCGTGCGGGCAAGTAGTGGCGCTAATCTGGGTTCCAGGATTTGGCGGCGCCAGCCGGACAATGCGCCATTCCAATCGCTGCTGTCTTGCAGGCTTTCCAATAGGCGGCGCGAGGCGAGGATGCCTTCGGGCAGGTCGAGTTCGGCGGCCACGTCGGCGACTGCGGCTTGCAGGGCGCGCAGTTGGGTTTTGTCGCGATCGTCGCCACGCGCGCGGGGGGCGTCGGCTTCATCGGGGAGAGGGGTGATGAGGGCCTGCCACAGTGCCTCGCGCAGGCTGCGTGGGGATTTGGGGGCGGCATCCAGCAAACGGTCGCAGGCGCGTTTGTCGGCAGGGTTTTGCCGGGCCAAAGTTAGCGCCAATTCATTGTCCAAAATCCAGCTGCGTGGGCGGTCACTGCTGCGTGCTTGCGCATCGCGCCAGCGCAGCAGCCGTAGCAAACGGTGTTGCCCGGCTTGATCCAGAATTTGTGCGCCGCGCAGGGCGAGGTGCGGCCAGCGTTCGCCGGCATCGTCAGCAGCATTGGCCAATTGCCGGGTGCTGTCTTCGTCCAGCCATGCGGCGCGGCCATTGGCCGCCAGTGTGGCTTGCAGTTGACGATGCAGGGCGTGCAGATGACGCACATCGTCCGCGGCGTATTCCAGTTGCGATGCCGACAGTGGGCGGCGTAGCCAGTCCGATCGGGTTTCACCCTTGGCAAGCGCAACCTCGGTGATCGCCTGCACGAGTTTTTGATAGCTCAGCCCCGCGCCCAGACCACACAGCGCTGCTGCGGCCTGGGTATCAAACATGGGAGTCGGTAGCGCGCCGCAACTGTGCTGAAAGGCCACCAGATCCTCGCTGGGGCTGTGCATCAATTTGAGTACGGCGGGGTTTTCAAGCAGTGCAACCAAGGCCGCACACATGCCGGGGGCTTGCGGGTCCACCAGCAGGATGTCGTCATCGGTTTCGCCCAGTGCAATCTGCACCAGTGCCAATTGCGGCCAATAGGTGCGCTCGCGAATGAATTCGGTATCCAACCCGATGCTGGCCGGGAGGGGGTGCAGGCGCGCATGTAGCGCGGCGGGGGTGTCGATCCAATGTGTCATGCGTGCATTATGCGGTTGCAGGCGGGTGGACGATAACCTAACGTCGTGGCGGCTGTGTCCGACACGGCGGTGGCGTTTATGGAGTACGCGATTGCGCACAGGTGGTGCCCTGATGCTGGTGTTGTTGCTGTTGGCCGGTTGTAAGCCGCATGCCGACCAACCCGCCGTGCCCGCGCAAGCGGTGAAAGCGCGCGCCAAGCCGACACCGACAGCGCGCCCCGCACTCGCGCAGGGGCAGGTGCGTGTGCGGGGCGATGATGCGTTGGCGGGGGTGCTAAGTTGGTCGCTGCCCGAGGTGGCCATCACCCATCCCGGCAAAGCCCGTGCGGCCGCACGTCATGCATTGGCCAGCGGCGATCTGTTTGAAACCGCAAACTCCGCACTTCCGCTGCTACTGGCGTTGCAGCGTATGCAGCCTGGCAATGCTGGCGATGCTGCACTGCTGGAAAAAGCGCGCGATGCATTGTTGGCGCAAGCGTGGGCGGCGCTGGCAGCAGGGAATGACTTGGCCTCGTTGCGATATGCCCAGCGGCAGGGCACGGTATTGCATCGGTTGTGGCCAGAACTCCCGCAAGTGCAGGACTTTCTGGCTGCGGTCGATCGTGTGGGGCAGGCATTTGATTTGAGTTTGGCCGGTGAAGCCGCTTTGCGTGCTGGGCGAGTGGTGGGCGCGGATGGTGCATTGACGTCCTTTCGCAAAGCATTGGCATTGTGGCCAACACTGCTGCGTGCCCAGCATGGGCTAGGCACGCTAGAAGATGTCTTGGTGGCGCAAGCGCAAATGCATGCAGCCAGTGGTGATTTTGATGGCGCGTATGCGGTATTGGCGCAAGCCCGGCAAGTGCGCGCCAGCCCGTGGTTGGCCGCCACGGTAGGCGCGCGAATTGAAGCGGCACGCACCGAGCGTTTGCGGCGCATGCGCGATGCCGGGCTGATTGCCTTGGGAACCGGTAACGGCCTGCAATTTGCACGCGAGCAATTTGTGGACATGCTGCGCATTGCAAAACCGGGCGATGCCGCCAGCTCGGAATTGCGGCAACGGATTGATTTGGTCAGCCATTACGGTGCGTTTCGGCCGGGTCAAGTATTTACCGATGCCATGCCCGATGCCAGCCGTGGGCCGTCGTTGGTGGTGGTGCCCTTTGGTGGATTCATGATGGGGGCGTCGGCGAATGAAGTGGGTGCCAATATCGATGAGCAGCCACAGCATCGGGTGGATTTTGCGCGTGGGTTTGCCATGAGTCGCTACGAAATCACGGTGGGCCAGTTCCGCCGCTTCGTTCAAGCTACCGGCTATGTGCCGCGAGCCACCCAGCGTGGGCATTCGATGGCGTATGACGTGCGCAGCGGCAATTTTGTACGCGGCAGTGGCATTGATTGGCAGTCTGGTTACGACGGCCTGCCGGCAACGGACAACATGCCCGTGATCCATGTGACGGCGCGCGATGCCGAGGCCTATGCCGCGTGGCTGAGCGAACAAGCGGGTGCGCACTACCGCTTGCCCAGCGAGGCCGAATTTGAATATGCCCTGCGCGCAGGCGGGCAGGGGCGCTATCCCTGGGGTAATGGTGCGCCCCCTGCGGGGGTGGAAAATCTGGCCGGCGGCAAGGATATTTCGCCGCGTGGGCGACACTGGAGCAATGCCTTCCCAGGCTATGGGGATGGTTGGTGGGGGCCGGCACCGGTAGGCAGTTTTACAGCCAATCGATTTGGGTTGTACGACATCGGTGGCAATGTCAGCGAATGGGTAGCCGATTGCTGGCACAAGGGCTATCGGCGTGCCCCTGCCAATGGCGCAGCATGGGTCAACCCGGGCTGCCGCAACCGTATGTATCGCGGCGGAGCGTGGTCCAGCGCGCCGGCGCAATCGCGTTCAGCATGGCGGGTCTCGGGGGGGGTGGATGTCACCAATGCGCGGGTAGGGTTTCGCTTGGTGCGGCAGTTATGAGTTTTGGTGGTGGCTGTGGTTTGTTGCATGATGCATCGTCAAACAAACAAGACACGGCATAGGAATCAACCATGAATCAGGATCCCACCGGACAACGCATGGGCCAACGGCGTGGCGGTTTGCGGTTATGGGTGCTGCTGCTATTTGCAGGGTATGCCGCGTGGTACTGGTTTTCCAACCGCAGCATCGACCCGTTGACCGGGCAGGCGGTGGTGATCGATAAAAGCATTTCGCCCGATCAAGAAAAATCGTTGGGCCTACAGGCCTATCAGCAAGTGCTGCAACAAGAAAAACCACTGCCGGAAGACGCGCAAGTCTCCAAGCAAGTGCGCACCATTGCCGATCGCCTGATTGCCAAAATCCCGCAGGTGACCGATGCGCTGGCCAGCGAGCATGGTTTGCAGGCCAGCCATATCGAAAAATCCTTCGACTGGGCCGTGACCGTGTTGCAATCTGATCAAGTCAATGCGTTTTGCCTGCCGGGCGGAAAAATGGCGGTTTATACCGGGCTGCTACCGGTGGCCCAGAATGCCGATGCCATGGCCGTGGTGATGGGGCATGAAATTGCGCACGCCTTGCTGCGCCACGGTGCGCAACGTATGACCCGTGGCAAATTGGAGCAGCTCGGGCAAATGGCGGGCGCGGCCAGCGGGATGGATTCGGGCACCATGCAAACGGTAATGTCGGCGTATGGCTATGGCAGCGCGTTGCCGTATGCACGCAGTCAGGAAACACAGGCCGATGAATTGGGCTTGATGCTGGCGGCGTCGGCCTGCTTCGATCCAGAGCAAGCCATCCCGCTGTGGCAGCGCATGGCGCAGGCATCGGGTGGCAAATCGCCGGCTGAATTTGCATCCACCCATCCCAGTGCGGGCACCCGCATCCAGCAGTTACAGGCGTTGATGCCCAAGGCAGAAGCCTATAAAGCCAAGTTTTGCGGGGCGGCCGGGGCTGCGGCTAGCGGCATGCCGTGAAGTTATAAACGCGTGGTTCCGGGCATGAAAAACGGGCCAAACGACCCGCGATGCTTCATGGTATGACGCAGCCTGGGCTTAGCGCGGCTTGCGCGTGCTCTTGTCGCGCCCACTGTCGGGACCGGTACCCATGCTGCCGCCGAGGTTTTGCTGAAAATCCTTCCACAGTGATATGTTGCGCTCGGTGAGTTGGTTCAGCATGGTCCAAGGGGTTTGCCCCAACAGGCCGCCCATCTGCGAGCGAAATTGCTGTTGCTGCTCCAGGAAGACTTGCATCGAGCGTTCCAGATAATTGCCCATGAAGCCCTGCAGCGAATCGCCATAAAAGCGAATCAACTGGCTGAGCAATTGGGTGGACAACATCGGTTGTCCATCTTGCTCATGCTCGGTGATGATTTGCAGCAACACCTGCCGGGTCAGGTCTTCACCGGTCTTGGCGTCGCGCACTTCAAATGTTTCGCCATCCACGATCAATTGGCGCACATCTTCAATGGTGATGTAGCTGGAAATTTCGGTGTCGTAGAGACGACGGTTGGGATACTTTTTGATGACGCGAATCGCAGACATTGAGCAATGACTCTAGAGGCGCTGGGTGCAGCATGGCGCAGCGCAACACCGCTTGCAACTACGCAGCCGTAATCAGTGGGCAAGGCCCCGCTAAAATGGCGAAATGGAAACCCACTTGAAAGAACGTTTTGGCGGCATCGACCGCCTGTATGGTGCGGGCGCGTTAGCGCGTCTGCATGCATGTCATGTCACCGTGGTTGGCATTGGTGGCGTGGGCTCATGGGCGGTGGAGGCCTTGGCGCGCAGCGGCGTTGGCAGGCTGACATTGATCGATGCCGATGATCTGTGCGTGTCCAATACCAATCGGCAGCTGCCGGCATTGGAAGGGCACTATGGACGCGCCAAGATCGAGGCGATGGGCGAACGCTGCCGCGCAATCAACCCGCATATTCATCTGCATCTGCAACCGCAGTTTCTTACCCCATCGAATATGCAGGCATTACTGGGAACTCCGGTGGATTTGGTGCTGGATGCGTGCGATAGCTTCCGCAGTAAAGTCGAAATGATTGCGTATTGCCGGCGTCTCAAACAGCCCATCATCACCGTGGGGTCGGCGGGTGGGCGTAGCGATGTCACCCAGATTCGCGTGCGTGATGTGTCGCGCACCGAGCACGACGCCATGCTGTCGTTGATTCGCAAAAAATTGCGCGGCGAATTCAACTTCCCCAAAAATCATGACCGCTATTTTGGCGTGCCGGCGGTGTATTCGCTGGAAAATGTGCGCTACCCGCAGGCAGACGGCAGTGTTTGCGGCATCCGTCCGCAACTGGGCAAGGACGACGCACTGAAACTGGATTGTGGCGCAGGCTTGGGTGCGGCCACCCACGTCACTGGGGCGTTTGCGTTTGCGGCGGTAGGCAAGGCGCTTGAGATGTTGCTGAAGCCAATACGGGCAGCTTGAATAGGCGTTGTGCATTGGCGGTGGTTGCAGCGGCAATCACCTCGTGGGAGGTATTGCGTAACGATGCCACCACAGCCAGCACTTCAAGCAAATGTGCCGGCTCGTTGCGCTGGCCACGATGCAACGCGCCGGGTTGATCGGGCGCATCGGTTTCAAGCAAAAGCTGTTCCAGCGGCATGTGCGCCACCAGTTTGCGCAAACGATTGGCACGCGCAAACGTAAGTGGCCCGCCGATGCCCAGCAAAAATCCCAGTTGATGCAGTTGCATGGCCTGCTCCTGACTGCCGGGAAAACTATGCACCACGCCGCGCAGCCCGCCCACGTTGCGAATGCTGGCGATCACCGCATCCACTGCGCGGCGCGCATGCACGATGACGGGCAAGTCAAAGTCACGCGCCAGCCGCAACTGTGCATCGAAAGACGCTTGCTGCGTTTGTGCATCCAGCCCATCCACAAAAAAATCCAACCCGCATTCGCCTATGGCGACGGGTGCCTCGCGTTCGATCCAGACACGCAGGCTGTGCAGATGCTCCGGACGATGCTGGGCGATAAACATCGGGTGCAGGCCATAGGCCGGATACAAGCCGGGGTAGTCCGCGCACACTTGCTTCAACGTGGGCCAACTGGCCGCAGTTACCGCCGGCACGATCTGCACGGCCACCCCCGCTGCAACCGCGCGCGCATACGCAGCGGCGCGATCGGCATCGAACGCGGTAGCATCGAAATGGCAATGGCTGTCGATCAGCAGCATGTCAGCGTGGAATCGGTGGCGGCGATGAAGGCGCTTTGGGTTTTTTCAAACGCGCCAACAGCAAGGTGCCCAGCCCCAGCAAGAGGTCGTCCCACGGGACAAAATTCGGGATCGCCAGATCCACTAAAAACAGAGCGCCAACCACAAGAAACAGCCGCGGATGACTGAGTTTGCCCAACCAGCGCACAAGCGGGGCGATCAACGGATTGGGCATGTGGGTGGCCGACAATGAGAGATGCGTTCAACTTGGTGCCAAATGCCACAAGAATCAAGATGGTGGTACATGCACCAGCACGTTGCTCAGAATGCGTTGTGAACTCGCCGACTGTCATTTGCGTGGACGCAAAAAAAAGGGACGGCTTGCGCCGTCCCTGAGGGGTGTTACCAAGGGTATTGCTGACTTACTTGGCGGCGTTTGGCCGTAGCCATTTGCGTGCCACGAACAAGCCCAGTAGCACGGCGCCGGCGGAGAACACCAGGTCGCCGGGCATGCGCATCCACACCAGCATGTCGATGATCGGGCGGTTCATGAACTCGGCCGAACGGGCAAACCAGTAGCCGTGTTCCAGTGCGGCGTTGAGTTGCAACACACCCATCGGCAGCAGGGTCAGTACGCCCATCAGGCCTAGGCCGATGTTGAGGCTCCAGAACGAACCACGCAGCAGCCCTTCCGGCCATTTCACCTCGGGCTTGAGGCCGCGTAGGCAGAACAGCATCAGGCCGATGCCCAGCATCCCGTACACACCAAACAGCGCGGTGTGGCCGTGCAGCGCGGTCAGGTTCATGCCCTGCATGTAGAACAGCGCCAGCGGGGTATTGACCAGGAACCCGAATAGACCGGCGCCCACCAAGTTCCAGAAGCTGGTGGCGAGAAAGAACATGATCGGCCACTTGTAGCGTTCCATCCACGGGGTGGCGCGGCTATGGCTCCAGGTTTCGTAGGCTTCCAGCCCAATCAGTGCCAGTGGCACCACTTCCAAGGCGGAGAAGCTGGCACCCAGCGCCACCGCAGCGGTGGTGGTGCCGGCAAAGTACAGATGGTGGAACATGCCCAGCACGCCGCCACTCAAGTACACGATGGTGGCAAACAGCACATTGATGGTGGCCGATTTGCCGCGCAGCAGGCCCAGCTTCACAAACAGGAAGCTCATCACCGCCACCGCGAACACTTCGAAGAAGCCTTCCACCCACAGGTGCACCACCCACCAGCGCCAGTATTCGACCACTGAAATGTGGCTGTTTTCACCCCACATCAGGCCGGCACCGTAGAACAAGCCGATGGCGACGGTGGACAGGAACAGCAGGCCCACGATCGAGGACATTTCGTCCTTGCGCTTGAGTGCCGGCCACAGGGCGCGGCCCACCAAGGTCAACCACACCAACAGGCCGACGAACAAAAATGCCTGCCAGAAGCGGCCAATGTCGGTGTATTCCCAGCCTTGATGGCCAAACCAGAAGTTGTACTTCAGGCCCATCTTTTGCATCACCGCAAACCATTGCCCGGCAAACGAGCCGACGACGATGATCAACAAGCAGGCAAACAGGAAGTTGACGCCAGCGCGTTGGTATTTTGGCTCATGCCCGGAAATCGCCGGGCCGATGTACAGGCCGGTGGCCAGCCATGCGGTAGCGATCCACAACACCGCCAGTTGCGTATGCCAACTGCGGGTTAGCGAATACGGCAGGTATTCGGCAATTTTGAGACCGTAGGCTTCTTGGCCTTCCACTTGGAAGTGCGCGGTGGTTGCACCCAATAGAATTTGGCACAGGAACAACGCCACCACGACCCAAAAATATTTCGCGGTGGCTTTCATCGATGGGGTGATGGTCAAGCCTTGCAACGGGTCGTGCGCGGGGGGCGTTGGCATCACTTCCTTGCCGTGATAGGCGGCGTAATGCCATGCCAGCAGGCCAATGCCGCCAATCAAAAACAGGATCGAAAACATCGACCAGATGAAGGTGTCGGAAGTCGGCGTGTTGCCAATCAATGGCTCGTATGGCCAGTTGTTGGTGTAGGTTCGATGGGTTTCGCCGGGACGATCAGTGCTGGCAGCCCATGCCGTCCAGAAGAAAAACGCAGTCATTGCGCGGCGATTTTCAGCATCCGGCACGGTGTTTTCACGCATTGCATAGGCTTCGCGCAGTGCATGTGTGCTGGGATCATTGGAGAACACGCTCTCGTAATGTGCGGCCACATTACTGATCGCTTGCGCCCGCATATTGCTGACCACGATGTCTTGTTTGTTTGCGTCCAGCGTATTGGTGCGTATCAAGGGTTTGACACTGGCCTGGGTCTTGGCCTGGTCACCGGCCTCCATGCTGGCGTAGGACTGCCCGGCATCACTACGCGCCTGCAATTCCAGCATGGCTTCGGTTTCACGATGCAGCCAGTCGGCCGACCAGTCGGGGGCGAGCAGGGCACCGTGGCCCCAGATCGAACCCAGTTGTTGGCCGCCGATGCTTTGCCACACTTGGCGGCCACGCTCGATGTCGGCACGGGTGTAAAGCACTTGGCCGTTGGCGGCGATAACGCGGTTGGGGATGGGTGGGGCCGTGTGGATCAAATCCACGCCCAGCCAAGCCATAACCGCGAAACTTGCGATGAGCAGGGCGGCCAAGCCCAGCCATAGCCGTTTCGTAATGGACATTGCAACTCTCCTAGTGATCAAGCCTGATGGAACCAGCGTCGGCATCGTCGGCCGTTCTGCGTGGTGCCACCATGACTTGTGTCAACTCGGCGTGAAGAACGTTGCAATCACGCGTTGCATGTAGGTTGTGTGCGCGGATCAATCGCGCAGGATGGGCGCAGCAAGTGCGTCGATGCGGTCTTGATCAAGCAGCTCCACTTCGCGCCGATCCACCGCCAAGATGCCGTCGTCTTGCATCCGGCGCAGCACGCGGCTCACGGTTTCTGGCGCTAAGCGCAAATAATTGGCGATATCGGTACGTGCCATCGTCAATTGAAAACGTGTTGCGGAAAACCCGCGTGCGGCCAAGCGTCGCGACATCCCCAGCAAGAACGCGGCAACGCGCTG
>NZ_DAOOUM010000005.1:63269-73829 GCF_035369645.1 Thermomonas sp.
CAGGCGTGCGAGAACGCGCAGGTGGAGCAAAATTGCAATTCGTTGCCGTCATCGGACAGCACTTGCGGGCTCAGCCGCGGAAACGGCAGGCCGCTCATGAAAAACTCCGGGAACGGCTTAAATCGCGCGTGAAAAGCGCGGCTTGGCGTCGGCGGCAGGAGGGGTGAGGTATTGGTCGAAGCACATGGCAATGTTACGCAATAGCAGCCGTCCTTGCGAGGTGGCTTCGATCACATCCGGGGTAAATCGCACCAGTCCGTCTGCATGCAGCGGTTGCAGCTGTTCTAGCTCGGGGGCGAAATAGTGCTCAAAATCAATTCCATAACGACGCTCCAGCGCCGCCACCGGGATCTGCCCTTGGCACATCAGTGACTGGATCAAATCGGCACGTAGCGCGTCATCCTCGCTCATGCGCATGCCCCGAAACACCGGCAATTTGCCGCTATCAATCGCCACTTCCCAACTGGGTAAGTCGCGTGGGTTTTGGCTGAAGGTGTTGCCGATATGGCTGATGGCGGACACGCCAAAACCAATCAGATCGCTATCGGCATGGGTGGTATAACCCATGAAATTACGATGCAGACCACCGCGCTGTTGGGCTTGCGCAAGGTCGTCATCGGGCAAGGCAAAATGATCCATGCCGATATAGACATAGCCCGCGGCGGTGAGTTTTTCCACCGCCAATTGCAGCAGCGCCAGTTTGGCGTCGCCATCCAGCAGCAGGGTTTCGTCGATCTGTTTTTGCGGTTTGAACAGATGTGGCATATGCGCATAGCTGTACACCGCCAGCCGGTCCGGGCGGATCTGCAGCACGGTGTCCAAGGTCTTGCCAAACCCTTCCAGATTTTGTGCTGGCAGGCCGTAGATCAAGTCGATATTGACCGAGCGGAACCCGGCACTGCGGGCGGCATCCACCACCGCACGGGTTTCTTCCACGGTCTGGATGCGGTTGACCGCCTGCTGCACCTTCGGGTCAAAATCTTGCACGCCCAAACTGGCGCGATTGAAACCGGCCTTGGCCAGCGCGGGCATCCACGCCGGGTCGCAAAAGCGGGGGTCGATTTCGATGGAAATGTCACTATCGTTGCGGTCGGCAAAATGAAACTGCCGACGCATCACATCCACCGTGTCGGCCAATTGCACCGGGTTGAGGAAGTTGGGCGTGCCGCCGCCAAAATGCAGTTGGATGACTTCGCGGTCGCGGTCAAATGCGGGGGCGATGCGTGCGATTTCGCGATGCAGACGCGCCAGATAGCCCTCGGAACGGCCCAAATCGCGGGTGATGATGCGGTTGCAGCCGCAGTAAAAACACGGGCTAAAGCAAAACGGCACATGCACGTACAGCGACAGCCGGCGTGGGATGGGTTCTTCATTGCTGGCTTGCACGGCCTCGCGCAGTTGTGCCTCACCGAAGTCCGCATGAAATTGCGGCGCGGTCGGGTACGAGGTGTAGCGCGGGCCGGGGCGGTCGTAGCGACGCGCCAAATCGGCATCAAAGGCAATAGTCTGGGAATGCATAGGCGCAGCTTAGGCAGTTGCAGACGAATGCGAATTGATTTTGATCAATCACTTGCGATGTGATCAGCGCCGGTGCAGGGCATACACCACGGTATCCACCCGCGATGCCCCATTCACAAAACCGGGGTGTTCGGGCGGGATGGAGCGGCGCTCTTGCAGGGCAATGTCCCAGTGGCTGCCATAGCCGGTACGCACTTCGTCCTCTGGCACTGAAAACGGCGGGCCATCGCGGTCTTGCTGCGGGTATTCCAGGGTGATCAACAACCCACGGCAAGCGCTGGGAAGCTGCGGGTACAACGCGCCCATATAGCGTTGGCGCAGCGCGGGCGGCAAGGCAATCAGTGCGGCGCGGTCGAACACGGCGGCGCAATCGGCCAGCGCGTGGGCATCTAGCGCAAAGGCATCGCCATGGATGATTTCAATCGCACCTGCGCGGTAGTGGGTGCCATAGCGGCTTTGCCGGATGTCGGGCGTCAGCGCGTGTTCATCGAAAAATTGGGCGATGGCAAGCTGGGAGAGTTCCACGCCTAGAACGGGATGTCCTTGCGCGGCCAGCCACGCCATATCCAAAGTCTTACCGCACAGCGGCACAAACACTTTCGCTGCGGCCGGCACCCCCAGCGCCGCCCAGTGCTTTTGCAGCAGCGGCGTGGGCGTGGCTTGGTGAAAGCCGATTTGGTTATTGGCCCAGCGTTGCTGCCAAAAGTCGGGGTGCATGGGTGTCTCCTTTGGATCGATGGTGAAGCCGCCGTGCGTTTCGCGTCGCCGCATTTCGAGCGACGTAGCGCAGTGCACGGCGGCTTTACCAGCGTTGGAATGGTTCAGTCTTCTACCGCCAATCCGTCCACCTTCTGCCAGCCGCGCGGCAGCAGCCCGCCGCGTGAGCCACGGGCGCCGATGTAGGGCTCCAATTCTTTATAGGCCAACGTCATCGTGCGTGCGCCCGACTGCACCAACAACTTGCCGGAAGCCGGCACCACGGCAATCGCCACCACATGCTCGGTGCCGCGCTTGGCTTTGGGGATATCGATAATTTTGTTGCCTTTGCCCTTGTCGAGTTCTGGCAGTTCGGTGAGTGCAAACGCCAGCACATGCCCGGCGCTGGTGACCGCCACGATGCGGTCGCAGGCCACATCCAGCACCGCCGCTGGGGCCAATACGCTGCCGCCCTCGGAAAGTGATAGCAAGGCTTTACCCGCTTTCTGGCGGCTGGTGAGGTTTTCAAAGCGGGTGACAAAACCGTAGCCGTGGCTGGAGGCAATCACAAATTGATTGTCGTTATCGGCACTGACACAGGCTTGGAAATTGGCCCCCGCTGCAGGTGCGAAGCGCCCAGTCAGGGGTTCGCCATTGCCGCGCGCACTGGGCAAGGTGTGTACCGCTGTGGAATAACTGCGGCCCGCAGAATCGAGGAAGGCGACCTGTTGGTTGCTGCGCGCGCGCACCGCTGCCAATAAGCGGTCACCGTCGCGATAACTGAGCGATGCGGCATCGATATCGTGCCCCTTGGCCGCCCGCACCCAGCCTTTTTCACTCAGCACCACGGTCATCGGTTCGCTGGCCACCAGCTCGGTTTCGTCCAAGGCCTGCGCGGCTTGGCGCGCCACCAGCGGGCTGCGGCGGGCATCGCCAAACTTCTTGGCATCGGCCAGCAATTCATCCTTGACCAATTTCTTTAACTTGGCTTTGTTGTCCAAGATCGACAACAATTTTTGACGCTCGGCGGCCAGCTCGTCCTGCTCGCCACGGATCTTCATTTCTTCCAGCCGCGCCAATTGTTTGAGGCGGGTGTCGAGGATGTAATCCGCTTGGTCTTCACTCAGTTTGAAGCGCGCCATCAGCACCGCTTTGGGCTCGTCCTCGCTGCGGATGATGCGGATCACTTCATCCAGATTGAGGAAGGCGACCAGCAAGCCTTCGAGCAAGTGCAGACGACGCTCCACTTTTTCCAGCCGATGCTGCAAGCGGCGGGTGACGGTGTCTTGGCGGAAGCGCAACCATTCGGAGAGCAACATTTTCAGGTTTTTGACCTGTGGGCGGCCGTCCAGGCCGATCACATTCATATTGACCCGAAAGCTTTTTTCCAAGTCGGTGGTGGCAAATAAATGCCCCATCAGTTGGTCGGCATCCACGCGATTACTGCGTGGCACCAGCACGATCCGGGTGGGGTTGGCGTGGTCGGATTCATCGCGAATATCTTCCAGCCACGGCAGTTTCTTGGCCCGCATCTGCGCGGCGATCTGCTCGATGATTTTGGACGGTGAGACTTGATGCGGCAGATCGGTGATGACGATATTGTTGTGTTCTTTGACGAACACACTACGCGCACGCGCGCTGCCGGTGCCGGTTTCATACAAGGCCAGCAAATCGCTGGGCGCGGTGATGATTTCCGCCGCAGTGGGGTAGTCCGGGCCGCGCACGTGTTCGCACAGGTCGCGCACTGTGGCGTCGGGGTCATCCAGCAAACGCACGCAGGCGCTGACGATTTCATTCAGATTGTGCGGCGGCACATCGGTGGCCATGCCGACGGCAATGCCGGTGGTACCGTTCAGCAGCAGGTGCGGCAAACGCGCCGGCATCCACGTGGGTTCTTCCAGGGTGCCATCGAAATTGGGTACCCAATCGGCGGTGCCGTGGCCCAATTCGCCCAGCAGCACTTCGGAAATCGGCGACAGTTTGGATTCGGTATAGCGCATCGCCGCGAATGACTTGGGGTCATCGCTGCTACCGAAATTGCCCTGCCCGTCGATCAATGGATAGCGGTAGGAGAACGGCTGCGCCATCAGTACCAACGCTTCATAACAGGCGCTGTCACCATGCGGATGGTATTTGCCGATCACGTCGCCCACGGTGCGCGCGGATTTTTTCGGCTTGGCCGATGCCGCCAGCCCCAGCTCGCTCATCGCATAGATGATGCGGCGCTGCACCGGTTTCAGGCCATCGCCGATGAACGGCAGGGCGCGGTCGAGCACCACATACATCGAGTAGTCGAGATACGCGCGTTCGGCGTATTCGCGCAGGGGGATTTGTTCAAAGCCGTGAAACGTGGTGCGTAGGAGGTCGTCGGTCATCTGCCCATTTTACGGGGCTGCGGCCTGCGGTGTGGGGTTTTGCGCAGAATGCTGTGCCAGCGCCCATGCCACGTGCTCGCGCACGATGGGCGAGGGGTGGTCGCGACGGGAGTGAAGTGCCACCAGCACCGCGGGCGTGGTGGGGGCGTTGCCCAGTGCGATGGCGATATTGCGCAGCCAGCGTTCATGGCCGCTGCGGCGGATGGCGCTGCCTTCGCTGCGGCGCAGGAATTCGTCTTCTTCCCACGCAAATAATTCGGCCAGCGTGGCCTTGTCTAACTGATTGCGGACGCGAAAATCCGGCTCGTCACTGCGTTTGGCAAACTTATTCCATGGGCACACCAACTGGCAGTCATCGCAGCCGAAGATGCGGTTGCCCATCAGCGGGCGTAGCGCCTCGTCGATGCTGCCTTCATGTTCAATGGTGAGATAGGAAATGCAGCGGCGCGCATCCAGCCGATACGGCGCGGTAATCGCGCCGGTGGGGCAAATATCAATACAGCGCGTGCAACTGCCGCAATGTGCACTGGCGGGCGGGTCGATGGGCAGCGGGATATCGACGAACAATTCACCGAGGAAAAACCAACTGCCGCCATCTTTGTCGATCAGGCAGGTGTGTTTGCCGATCCAGCCCAGCCCGGCATTGCGCGCCAGGGCGCGCTCCAGTACGGGCGCAGAATCGGTGAAGGCGCGGTGGCCGAATGGGCCGATTTCCGCCTGCACGACCTCCGCCAATTTTTGCAGGCGGTTGCGCATCAGCTTGTGGTAGTCGCGGCCCAGCGCGTAGCGCGCCACGTAGGCGCGTTCGTGTTCGCGCAGGTTGTCCCACGCGGCGTCGGGGTCTTTGCCGTAATCCAGCCCCACCGAAATCACCCGAATGGTGCCGGGCAGCAGCTCATGCGGGCGTGCGCGCAGGCTGCCGTGGCGGGCCATCCAGTCCATCGAGCCGTGCAGCTGTTGATTCAGCCAATCCAGTAGATGCGCTTCGTCTTCTTTCAATTCCACCCCCGCAATCCCCACGCGCTGAAAGCCAGCGGCATGCGCCAATGTGCGGATGCGTTGCGCCAGTGCGTTGTAGTCGGGTGTGGACATGGCGCAAATTATAGGCAGGTGAAGTGGAGTCCCCGGCGATGCACAGCCCGTTCCCATTGTTCGTTCCTGCGGCACTGCGCGAATTGGAAGCGCGTGGTACGCACTATTTGGATGGCGATGCCTTTGCGTTGATGGCGCGTGCGGGACAGGCGGGTTGGCGCTGCCTGCTCAAACATTGGCCGCAGGCACTGCGCATCGTGGTGGTGTGCGGGCCGGGTAATAACGGCGGTGATGGGTATGTGCTGGCGCGGCATGCGCGGGATGCTGGGCGCGGGGTGCGCGTATTGCAGATCGCCGCGCCTGCAACCGTATTGGCGCAGCGCGCGTGCGCGGAGTATGTCGCTGCTGGAGGCGCGCTCGAAGAGGCATTGGGTGATTGCGATGTGATCGTTGATGCCTTGTTTGGCATCGGCCTGTCACGTGCGGTGGATGCGGCAACGGCGGCCTGGATCGACGCAATCAATGCGCATCCCGCCAAGGTGTTGTCACTGGATGTGCCCAGCGGCATCGATGCGCGCAGCGGGCATGCGGCGGGTATGGCCATTCTGGCTGATGTGACGGTGCAATTCCTGGCCCGGCACCGTGGCTTGCGCACCGGCATGGCCTTGGATCATTGCGGGAAATTGGAGTTGGCGGCATTGGACTTGCCCGAGGCGTTGTGGACGGGTATTGCACCGTCGGCACTGGCGTTTCGTGCCGATGCCTTGCACGAGTGTTTGCCGCTGCGTCCGCGCAATGGCCACAAAGGGCGCAATGGCCATGTGCTGTGCATCGGCGGCGACCATGGCAGCGGCGGTGCCATTGTGCTGGCGGCGCAAGCCGCGTTGCGCAGCGGGGCCGGGCTGGTCAGTGTGGCTACCCGCGCCGCGCATGTGCCGGCGTTGTTGGCGCGCTGCCCCGAGGTGATGGCACATGCGTTGGAAGATGGTGCGCAACTGCCGCCCTTATTGGAACGGGCGGACGTGATTGCGGTTGGCCCTGGCTTGGGGCAGGGCGAGTGGGGCCGGGCGCTGTTGGGCGCGGTGCTGCGCAGCGACCCGCCACGGGTATTGGATGCCGATGCGTTGAATCTACTGGCGGTATCTAATCCTGGATTGCGCGACACCGACATCATCACCCCACACCCCGGCGAAGCCGCACGCTTGCTGGTGTGTAGCACCGCCGAGGTGCAACAAGACCGTTTCGCGGCTGCGGCGGCCTTGCAGTCGCGTGTGGGGTGCGCCGTGGTGTTGAAAGGCGCCGGCAGCATCGTCGCCGCGCATGGCCTGCCGCCGGCGGTCATCGGTGCCGGCAACCCCGGCATGGGCGTGGGCGGCATGGGCGATGTGCTGACCGGGGTAATCGCGGCCTTGCGTGGGCAAGGCTTCGCAGCACCAGCGGCGGCCACCATCGGCGCACTACTGCATGCCGCCGCCGGCGATGCGGCGGCATTGGACGATGGCGAGCGCGGCCTATTGCCCAGTGATTTGCTGCCTTGGTTGCGACGTTTGGCCAACCCCATGCGACGATAATCACGATGAACGACTTACTTCTCGATAACCCCGCCGCCACCGACGCCTTGGGCGCACGTTTGGCGCAGACCTTGCCGGCGCGTGCGGTGATTCACCTGCATGGCGATTTGGGTGCGGGTAAATCCACCCTGGCGCGCGCCATGCTGCGCGCCTTGGGGGTGACCGGCACCATTCGCAGCCCCACCTACACCTTGGTGGAGCAATACCCGCTGCCGGCCGGCGGTTTGGCCCTGCATTTGGATCTGTACCGCATCGGCAATGCGGGGGAGCTGGAATTTTTGGGGCTGGATGCCAGTGAAGCGCGGCTATGGCTGGTGGAATGGCCGGAGCGCGGGCAGGGGGCATTGCCGCCAGCAGACATGGAAATCACCTTGGCGGTGGCCGGCACCGGGCGCAGCTGCCAACTACGGCCACACACCGCCTGTGGCAAGGCCTGGCTGGACGCGTTGGCGTCAACGTGAGCTTTGCGGGCATGAGTTCATCAACAAGGCATGAATGTCATGCAGGTCATGGATTTTGAAGGGAAAACTACTTGCAAATCAGGTTTGCAAGTGATTAACTCCAAGCATGCGCGCGATGGGGAACCGTTTTCAGCAGTGGATGCCAGCCGGCATGGTGCTGGTGGCGTGTGCCTGTGCGTCGGCAAATGCTTCTGAAATCAAGCAGTTGCGTTTGGAGGAAGGTGCCTCTGGCACGCGCGCGATGGTGCAGCTGGATAAACCCGGTAGCTACAAGTTGATCCGCCTCTCCAACCCGGAACGCTTGGTAGTGGACTTCCCCGAGAGTCACGCCGCCCGCAGCCTACGGTTGCCGGCGGCAACCGGCATCATCAAAGCCGTGCGTACCGGGCAGCCGGTGGCGGGAACGCTGCGGGTCGTGTTTGACTTGGCCAGCCCCGTGGCAGCGATCCCCACCCTACTGGAAACCGCCAGTGGCGGCACCCAATTGCAACTGGAATGGCCGGGCGATGGGCCTGCGGCTACAACGCGGCCTGTCGCGACGCCGTCTGTCGCGGCATTGGATGTCGTTGCGCTACCCAAGCTGGACAAGCCACAGGCAGAGAAACCGCCCATGGCCAGCATGGCTGGCATGCCACCCGCAGTGGCAGCATCCACAGCAAGTACGGCGACAAGCGCACCAACAAATAGCAAGCCCGTCGCGAGCCAGATTGCCAAACCGCTGGCTGACCCGATTGCCGACTTGGCGAAGCAAGCAGGGGCTACTGCCACCGCAGAGACGGCCAATACGCCCGATGCGGAAGCCAGTGCACAAGTCCAAATACCTAGCAAAATTTTGCCCAAAATGCCGATGCAAAAAGGCATGCGCCCCTTGGTGGTGGCGATTGATGCCGGCCACGGCGGCCAAGACCCGGGTGCGCATGGCTTGAACGGCGCACGCGAAAAAGATGTCACCTTGGCCATCGCCCGTGAACTGGCCCGCCAAGTCAATGCCACCCCCGGGTTGAAGGCCTACCTGACCCGCGATACCGATGTGTTCATCCCGCTGGAATATCGCGCCCGTCGTGCCAGCGCCAACAAGGCCGACATCTTCCTGTCCATTCACGCCGATGCCGCTGAAAATCGTGGCGCACGCGGCTCATCGGTGTATGTGTTGTCCACCCGGGGCGCGTCGTCGCAACGCGCACGCTGGCTGGCCGACAAGGAAAACGCCGCCGACGTGATTGGCGGCGGGCGGGTGAAAGTGGCCGACAACACCCTGACCTCGGTGCTGCTGGATCTCACCCAAAGCGGCAATATGAAAGCCTCGGAAGACGCGGCCGACCATGTGCTGGGCGGGCTGAAGCGGGTGGGCAATAACCACAAACCGGACATCGAGCGCGCCAATTTCGCAGTGTTGCGCACCTCCGACAAGATGCCGGCGATGCTGGTGGAAACCGCCTTCATCTCCAATCCGGATGAAGAAAAGCGGCTGACCAATCCCACGTTCCAGCGGACGTTGGCAGCCGCAATTTTGGACGGCATCGACACCTATTTCTCGCGGCAGCCGCCACCGGGTACCTTGTACGCCGCGCGTGCGCAGGCAGCGCAATCGGCACAGTCGGAAACACCCTTGCGCAGTGGTATTGGCGGTAGCCGCTAAGCCCCAGTCAGCGGGCGACACCGGCTAAACTTGTCGGGTGAATATTCGTCAACTCCCCGAAGTCCTCATCAACCAGATTGCCGCCGGCGAAGTCGTCGAGCGTCCGGCGTCGGTGGTCAAAGAATTGGTTGAAAACGCGCTGGATGCCGGTGCGCGGCGTATCGACATTGATCTGGAAGAAGGCGGGGTGCGCCTGATCCGCATCCGCGACGATGGTGGCGGCATTGCCCCCGAGCAATTGCCACTGGCGGTAAGCCGCCATGCCACCAGCAAGATTGCCAGCATGGAGGATTTGGAAGCGGTGGCCAGCTTGGGCTTTCGCGGCGAGGCGCTGCCGTCGGTGGCCTCGGTCAGTCGTTTTCGGCTGGTGTCGCGCGCACGCGATGCCCAGCATGGCGCGGAGTTGCGCATCGACGGCGGCAGCCTTGGCGAAGTGGTGCCGCAGGCGCATCCACAAGGCACCACGGTGGAAGTGCGTGACCTGTTTTACAACGTGCCGGCGCGACGCAAATTCCTGCGCGCCGAACGCACCGAGCTGACCCATATCGAAGACTGGCTGCGCACGCTGGCACTGGCGCGGCCGGATGTGGAGTTGCGTGTCACCCACAACGGCAAGCCGTCGCGACGCTGGAAAGGCGAGGGCGATCTGTTGTCGGAGCTGCGTCTGCACGAGGCGTTGGGCGAAGACTTTGCGCGCAATGTGTTGCGGGTGGAGCACAGCGCAGCCGGGATGCGCCTGCATGGCTGGATCGCGCAGCCGGCCTACAACCGCGCCAGTACCGACCAGCAATATCTGTACGTCAATGGTCGCAGCGTGCGTGACCGCAATGTGGCGCATGCGGTGCGGCAGGCGTATAGCGACGTGCTGTTTCATGGCCGCCACCCGGCCTATGTGCTGTTTCTGGAGCTTGACCCGCGCGGGGTGGATGTCAATGTGCACCCGGCCAAGCATGAGGTGCGGTTTCGCGAGTCGCGCCTAGTGCATGAATTTGTGTACCGCGCCCTGCACGAGGCGCTGGCTGAAACCCGCGCCGGCACTGGGCACGCGGTGTCGGGTGCCAATACGGGTGCTGCGGCGCAAGCTTGGCCACTGCCGCAAGCCCCGCAGCAACAACCAATGGGGCTGCGTGTCAGTGATGCGCCTGCCGCGTATGCCGCGTTGTATACGCCGCGTGGTGGCGATGCGGTCATGCCATCGGCACCGCTGCCAAGTCTGGCGACGATGCCCGAAGACGCACCCGGCGGCATGCCGCCACTGGGCTTTGCCA
>NZ_DAOOUM010000006.1:0-62928 GCF_035369645.1 Thermomonas sp.
AAGCCGAACGCCTCGAAGCCGAACGCCTCGAAGCCGAACGCCTCGAAGCCGAACGCCTCGAAGCCGAACGCCTCGAAGCCGAACGTGTCGAAGCCCAGCGTCAGGAAGCCGAACGGATCGTGGCGGCGCGTGCCGAAGCCGAACGTCAAGAAGCCGAGCGTGCAGCCGCGTTGCGTGCTGAAGCCGAGCGGCAGCAGGCAGAGCGGCGTGCCGCAGAAGCACAGGCAGCGGCCAAAGCCCGCGAATTTGCGGCACTTGCGGCATTGCAGGCCACAGCAGCGGCGGCGGAAGACCCGGACGAAGCCTTGGATACCAGCGAGCTGGATATCGAGCTGGTCGATATCTTCGTCGAAGAGGGTGGCGATTTATTGGACCACTCCGATGGGTTGCTGGCGCAGTTGCGCGAACAGTCCGACGACCAAGAAATGATCGTAGGTTTGCAGCGCGACCTGCACACACTCAAGGGTGGCGCACGCATGGCCGGCATGATGTCGGTCGGCGAATTGGGTCACGCCATGGAGTCGTTACTGGAAGCCGCAGCGGCGCAAAAAGTCGAACTGGGCGAAGCCGGTGTCTCCCTGCTGGAGCGTGGGTTCGATCGCTTGCACGGCATGATTACCCGTATCGCGGCACGCCGTGCCGTGGGTATGCCAGAGGCACTGATTGAAGAGTTCACCGCGCGCGCAGAAAATCGCGTGGTGGTGGAACAAGCCCCGGTCGAATTGGCCGAAGCAGTGGCAACCACCGACGACGCGACGGCTGTGCCGACGGCAAAGCCGACCGCCAAAGTGGTGCCGCTCAAGCCACTGTCTGCACCCATCCAGCAAGACATGGGTTTGGACGACGACGATGCGGGCGTGCGCGCACCGCAAGAACAAGTCCGCATCCGTGCCGACCTGCTCGACCGTTTGGTGAACTACGCGGGCGAAGTGGCGATTTATCGCGCGCGCTTGGAACAGCAGCTGTCGGCGTTCCGCAGTACCGCGCAGGAAATGGAACAAACCAACCTGCGTCTGCGCGATCAGCTGCGGCGTCTGGATTCAGAAACCGAAGCGCAGATCATCGCCCGCTATCAACGCGAAGGCGATGCGGGGAGTGAAGCCTTCGATCCGTTGGAACTTGACCGTTTCAGCACCCTGCAACAGCTCTCTCGCGCGCTGGCCGAATCGGCGGCCGACTTGCAGAGCTTGCACGGCTCGATGGAAGACCTCACCCGTCAGTACGAAACCCTGTTGACGCAACAGTCGCGGGTGAGCTCGGAGCTGCAAGAAGGCCTCATGCGTACGCGCATGTTGCCGTTCGATTCGTTGGTGCCGCGTCTGCGCCGGGTTATCCGGCAGGCGGCCACCGAGACGGGCAAGCAAGCCCAACTCAAACTGGATGGCGCACAAGGCGAACTGGACCGCAATGTGCTGGAGCGCATGACCGCGCCACTTGAACACATGCTGCGGAATGCCATCGCACATGGCCTAGAAGTGCCGGATGTGCGACGCGCTGCCGGTAAGGATGCCGAGGGCAGTATCCGCGTGGCAGTGCGGCGCGAAGGTTCCGAAGTCGTGTTGCAAATTTCCGACGATGGTGCCGGTTTGAATCGCGATGCGATCCGTTCCCGCGCAATCGAGCGTGAATTGATCCAAGCCGATGCGGTGCTGTCCGAGACCGAGTTGGACGAGTTGATCATGCAGCCCGGCTTCTCCACTGCCGAAACCGTCAGCCGTCTGGCAGGCCGTGGCGTGGGTATGGACGTGGTGGCCAGCGAAGTGCGTCAGCTGGGCGGTACCATTGATATTGCGTCGCGCTTGGGTGAAGGCACCACCTTCACCTTGCGTTTGCCGCAGACCTTGGCGGTGACCCAAGCGGTATTCGTCAAGATTGGCGAAACCGAATACGCGGTGCCGATTGCCTCGGTGCGTGGCGTGGGCCGGATCAGCCGCGAAGAATTGGCCAAACCGGATGCCAGCTATCGTTATGGTGGCGAAGACTACGTGCTGCATGATTTGGGTGCGCTGGTCGGCTCGGCCACAGCCAAGGCCGAAGGCCACTTGCAGATGCCGCTGTTGTTGGTGCGTTCGGGCGATTTGCGCGCGGCGGTGGCGGTGGATCAGGTGGTGGGCAGCCGCGAAATCGTGGTGAAATCTGGCGGCCCGCAATTGCTGTCGATCCCCGGCATCTTCGGCGCCACCATCATGGGCGATGGCCGCGTGGTGGTGATTTTGGACGTGGTGCCGTTGGTGCGTCGCTTCGTGACTGCACCGCGCGAAGCTGCCCCGGTGGTGTCGGCGGTCGAACAACGTGGGGTGCCGCTGGTCATGGTGGTGGACGACTCGGTCACCATGCGCAAGGTCACCGGCCGCGTGCTGGAACGGCACAGTTTCGAGGTGGCGACCGCGAAGGATGGCTTGGATGCATTGGAGCGGATGGCCGATTTTGTCCCCGACTTGATGCTGCTCGACATCGAAATGCCACGCATGGACGGTTACGAGTTGGCGACGGCGATGAAGGCCGATCCACGTTTGCGCAACGTGCCGATTATCATGATCACCTCGCGTACCGGTGAAAAACACCGCCAGCGCGCGATGGACTTGGGTGTCGAACGTTATCTGGGCAAGCCGTATCAAGAAGCCGAGCTCATGCGCAATGTGTTTGAACTGCTCGGGGTTGAAAACACGGGCGATGGAAACCTGCAATGAGCAGGCGTCGGGTAGTGGTGGTGGCGCGCGCCGGTGCGGCGCGCGAACGCACCGAGGCGGCCGTGCGCGGCGCTGGGGCCGAGTTGGTGGCGGTGTTGGATCCCGCTGCCGACACGGTGACGGCATTACAGGCTGCAATGCCACATGCTGTCTTGGTGGTTTTGGATCCGATCATCGAAGCGACGTTGGATCGCTTTGATGATGCATTGGCCAATCCAGCACTGACTGTGCTGTTTGACGATGCCGATGTGGCTGCCAGGCGCGAAGGCTGGGAGGCGGCACGCTGGATGCGCCATCTAGCCGCCAAATTGCATGGCCATGACGATGTATTGCCGGCGGTACCAAATCCCGATGCACCAAAGGATTTGGCGCAGGAAATGGAAATGCTTGCCAAGCAGGTTGCGGTGCTTCCGCTGAATACGGCAGAGCCGGTGAAAGCACCAGAATTGACCGAAGGTGCGGTGGTGATTTCGGCGGGTGTGGGTGGGCCAGATGCCGTGCGTCAGGTCTTGGCCAGTCTGCCGGAGGGGTTCCCGCGTGCGGTGTTGCTGCGCCAGCGCGTTGATGGCGGGCAATACGACAAACTGGTGCGCCAGATGCAGCGTGCTGCGCAATTAAAGGTCAGTTTGGGGCAAGCCGGCGACGTGCTTGCGCATGGGCATATCTATGTGTTGCCTGAACATGTCGATGTCCAGCAGGTTGAAGGTGGGTTGGCCTTGGTAGCAACCGAAGGTGTGGCCCGTTTTATCAATTTGCGCCCTGCTGATAGTGCCATGCTGCTGCTGAGTGGCGCCGACATTGCACTGGTGGATCCAGCACTCTCGCTGCGGCTGGGCGGGGCTTTGGTGTATGGCCAGGCACCTGAAAATTGTTTTGATCCCGCTACCAGCAAGCTGCTGGTGGCACGCGGTGGCGAGGCGCGTAGCTTGGCCGAAATTTCCCGTTCGCTGCTGCAACGCTGGCCAGTTTGAGGTAACCCATGTCCGAGATTGCCCACATCATTCGTGGCGTGCTCATCCAAGTGGCACAGGCACGCCTGCTGCTGCCCAACGCCACCATTGCCGAAGTGTTGTCGTTTGCGCCGCCAGAACCCGTTGCCGATGCGCCGGACTGGCTGCTGGGTCGTATCCGCTGGCGCGGCTGGCAATTGCCGTTGGTGTCATTTTCGCGGTTTGCTGAACTCGCCGATGAAGAGGGTGGCCTGGGTAGCAAGGTGATCGTGTTGAAGGCGCTGGGTGGCGATGAAAAGCATCCCTATTTCGCCATGTTGACCCAAGGCTTCCCACGCTTGGTGACGGTCACCGAGACTTCCTTGGTAACCTTGGAAGGCGATGACGACTTGCCGATGGGCGTGTTGTCGCGGGTGCGCCACAACGAAGACGAAGCGATGGTGCCGGACCTTGCTGCGCTGGAAGACAGCCTGCGCGAAACTTTGGCATTGGCGGTGTAACTCCGCAGCGGGGCTGTGGGTGCGCGCGGGATAGATACCGCCGATGCACTTACCCCAAATCCCCCGCTAAGACTTGCAGCGCCGCGATAGCGGCCAAGCCTGCGGTTTCGGTACGCAGGATGCGTGGGCCAAGACGCAGCCCTGCAAACCCGGCGGCCTGTAATTGCTCGCGGTCACGTGTGGACCAGCCGCCTTCTGGGCCAATGGCCAAGGTGCAAGCGGCCATGGGCGTGTCACGCAACAGGGTCAAGGACGTAGCGGCGGTTGGATCCATAAGGAAACCACACCCACTGCGCAAGCCTGCCGCCTGCGCAAGTGGCTGTGGTGGCAGCACCTCAGGAACGCGCGCGCGGCCACTTTGCTCGCAGGCTGCGATCACCACTTCACGCCAGTGCGCCACGCGCTTGTCGGCGCGCTGCGCATCCAATTTGACTTCACTGCGATCACTCATCACTGGCAGAATCTTGGCCACACCCAGTTCGGTGGCTTTTTGCAGGATCAAATCCATTTTTTCACCGCGCGCGATGCCTTGTAGCAGGGTGATGCGCAGGGACGATTCGTTGTTGATCTGGCGTGCGGCGAGCACCTCGGCCTGCGCTTCACGCTTGCCAAGCATGCTGATGCGCGCGTCGTAGTCGTGGCCATCGCCATTGAACAACACACAGGCATCGCCCACCTGTAAGCGCAGTACCCGCAGCAGATGTGCTGCGACATCTTCAGGCAACACCAAGGTGTGCCCAACCGCAAGCGGGGCTGTCACATAACTGCGGGTCAGGCGCATCGGCTTGCTTCCTCCAATGTTGCGGCGGTAACGCTGGCCAAGTGCTGCAATTGCGCAGTGTCAATGCAATACGGCGGCATCCAATACAACACATCCCCCAGTGGGCGCAGCAGCACGCCATGTTCCAAAGCGTGGCGATACATCCGCAAGCCGCGCCGGCCAGCGATTTCCACGGCGTGGCCATCGTCGTGGTTGTCGGGCTCTGGGGACAGTTCGATGGCGAGGATCATCCCGGTCTGGCGCACCTCGGCGACCAGCGGGTACGAGCGCAATGGCGCAGCCAAGGCCGCCATCATTTGCGCGGTGTCGTGGTTGCGTGCCAACACCGCATCGCTGGCAAAAATATTCAGCGAGGCCAATGCGGCGGCGCAGGCCAGTGGGTTACCGCTATAACTATGCGAATGCAAAAAAGCACGCTCGCGTGAATCATCCAAAAAGCCGTCGTAAATTCGCTGGGTGGCAAGCACCGCGCACAAGGGCAAAAAGCCGCCGGTCAGGCCTTTGGATAGACACAATAAATCGGGTTGGATGCCGCCCTGTTCGCAGGCAAACAGGGTGCCAGTGCGACCAAAACCCACCGCGATTTCATCGGCAATCAAGAAGATGCCATGGGTGTCGCACAGCTCACGCACGCGGCGCAAATACTGCGGGTGATGCATGCGCATGCCGCCGGCGCACTGCACCAACGGTTCCAGGATAAAGGCGCAGATTTCGCCAGCGTGCGTTTCAAACAACACCGCCAAGGCATCCGCAGCGGCGTTGGCGCGGGTGATGGCATCCGTCACGTTGCGGCTGCCAAAGGCATCGGGTGATGGCGCAAACAAAACGTCCAATAGCAATGGCGCGTACACGCGCCGATACAGCGGCAAATCGCCCACTGACAGCGCGCCGAGGGTCTCACCGTGATAGCTGCCGTGCAGGGCAACAAAGCGGGTGCGGCCGGTAATGCCTTGGTTGTGAAACCAGTGAAAGGCCATCTTCAGCGCCACTTCCACCCCGGCCGAGCCGTTATCGGCATAGAACACCTTGGACAGCGGCGCGCGTCCGGCCTCGCGCGGGGCAAGCGCGAGCAGACGTTCGGCCAATTCCACGGCCGGGGCATGCGAGCATCCGGCCAAGATCACCTGTTCCAATGTGTGGGCTTGGTTGGCAATGGCGGTGGCAATACGCGGCTCGGCATGGCCGTGGATATTGGTCCACCAACTGCTGACGGCATCCAGTACGCGCTGACCGTCATGCCCCACCAGCCATGCGCCATCGCCGCGTGCCACCGGAAATAACGGCAGGGCATCGGGGTGTTCGCGCATTTGTGTGCAGGGGTGCCACAGCACGGCCAAGTCACGCGCGCGCCACGCCTCGGCGGCGGCTATCATGGGGGCATCGTGAAGTCCTTTCATCCTGCCATTATCACCGCCGGGGCGGGTTTATGAGCCAGCGCCTGCCCATCATCCACGGTATCACCGAGCACGACGCCGGCCCGTACCGGTTGGAACGGCTTGACCTTGAATTTTCCAACGGTGAGCGCCGCCGCTACGAGCGCCTGCACGCACGCGGGCATGGCGCGGTGGCGGTGGTGCCGTTGCTGGATGCTGAGACCGTGCTGCTGGTACGCGAATACGCGGCCGGTGTGCATCGTTATGAGCTTGGCTTGGTCAAGGGACGCATGGATGCCGGCGAAACCCCCGCGCAGGCCGCCAACCGTGAGTTGATGGAAGAAGCCGGCTACGGCGCGCATGACCTGCAAGTGCTGCGCAGCCTGAGCTTGGCCCCGACGTATATGAGCCATCAAACCCATGTGGTGTTGGCGCGGGACTTGTACCCACAGCGGCTGGCGGGGGATGAGCCCGAGCCGCTGGAGCTGGTGCCGTGGAAGTTGGCCGATCTGGGGCAGTTGATTTTGCAAGAAGATTTTTCGGAAGGACGCACGATTGCGGCCTTGTTTATCGTTCGGGAGTGGTTACAACGCCATGGCACTTGATCAAACTCTGCGCGAGGGCGTCATCGCGTTGGCGCACCACGCCGCCAATGAAATTCTCAATGTCTATGACAGCGAATTTGCAGTACAGCACAAGGCCGACGACTCCCCACTGACCGCAGCAGATTTAGCCGCGCATCGTTGCATCGTGGCTGGCTTGCAGGCGTTGACGCCAGATATTCCGGTGTTGTCGGAAGAGTCCAAAGACATCAGCACCGAACAACGCCGGCAGTGGTCGCGGTTTTGGTTGGTGGATCCGCTGGATGGCACCCGCGAGTTCGTCAAGCGCAATGGCGAGTTCACCGTCAATATCGCCTTGATTGAGGATGGCGTAGCGACGTTTGGCGTGATCCAGCAACCGGTCACTGCGCGGCTGTGGTATGGCACCGCCGGGCAAGGGGCGTATCGGCGCGAGGCCGGGCAAGAGCGCGCCATCCGCGTGCAGGCACCCGCATCGGTGCCGCTGCGGGTGGCTGTCAGCCGCTCGCATCGCGATGCGCGTACCCTAGAGATGCTGGAAAAACTACCGGCGCATATTGAAATGAATTGCGGCTCCTCATTGAAATTTTGCAGTATTGCCGAAGGCGCATTGGATTTTTACCCGCGCTTTGGTCGCACCAGCGAATGGGACACCGCCGCAGGACAAATTATTTTGGAAGCCGCAGGCGGCGCGCTGCGTGACTTGCAGGGCCGGCCGTTTCGCTACAACCAGCGCGATACCCTGCTCAATGGCGATTTTCTTGCCGTGGGCGATGTTGCACTATTTGACCAGTTGCCACCGTTGTGAGCGCAGCACCCGGTATCGAGGCGCTGTTGGACATCATGGCGCGCCTGCGTGACCCGCAGCACGGCTGCCCGTGGGATGTGCAGCAGACCTTCAAAACGATTGCCGCGTACACCATCGAAGAAGCCTACGAAGTGGTCGATGCGATCGATCGTGGCGACATGGCTGAGCTTCAGGACGAATTGGGTGATTTGCTATTGCAAGTGGTGTTCCATGCGCGCATGGCGGAGGAGCAGGGCGCATTTGCATTTCCCGATGTGGTGACGGCGATTTGCGACAAGATGACGCGGCGGCACCCGCATGTGTTTGGCGATGTGCGCTATGCCGATGCCGACGCGCAACTAGTGGCTTGGGATGCCCTCAAGCGTGCCGAACGCACGGCCAATGGTGTGCAAGATACGTCGGCACTGGCCGGTATCGCGCGCGGTTTGCCGGAGTGGCAGCGCGCGCTGAAATTACAGAAAAAAGCCGCCAGCATTGGCTTTGATTGGCCCGGCCCTGCGCCCGTGTTGGAAAAATTGACCGAAGAAATTGAAGAAGTGCGTGCCGAATTTGACGCGGTACAAGCAAACCCAAATGACGCCGCTGCGAGCGATCGGCTGGAAGATGAGTTAGGCGATATTTTGTTTGTCTGTGCCAACCTAGCGCGACATGCCAAGGTGGATGTGGGGACCGCCTTGCGCCGCGCCAACCGGAAATTCGAACGCCGCTTCCGGGCAATGGAGACACTGGCAGAAGCAACCGGTGGCTTGGCGGGAAAGTCGCTGCAAGAGCAGGATGCGTTTTGGGAACAAGCCAAAGCGATGGAGCGGCAAGGCTGATGGCGAGTGGCCTGCAGATCCGGCGCAAACAGCCCGCATAGGGGAAAGATAACGATGCGCGCACAGTGGACGGGGTTGCTGATTGTCTTGCTATTGGCGCTGCTGCCGGCGCATGCGCAGGTACAGTTGGCGCGCTACCTCAAGCAGGATGCGTATCTCATTATCAAAATTTCGCCTGACCGCCAGTATTACGCCGTCACCGTGTCGCTGCAACATCGGGTGGGGTTTTGTGATTTTGTGTAAGTCGGATAGTAAGCCAACCTACCGTTTAGATCAGGGACGATAGTTGCCAATATAAGTCGCACCGTCTGGCTTTACTGCATACATTCGACAATCGTGGGCAGCATCCGAGCAAGCCATGGCAAACTGCAGGCTTGCATCACTGGCGGACAGGGTGCCGGAAGCCGAACCGTTTGCTGCCTTGGCTACTGGGTGGGCTTGTAAGGCGTCACTCTTGGGGCGGTTGTAGTGGCCAACCACGCGGCATCCGGAATAGTCACAATAGTTCACGGTGCACATGGTGGCATTGCAGGTGATGATTGTGCACCCAGTGGAGCAATTCGTCACTGGTCCTGTTTCCGGTGGGTTCGGGCTGGTTTGTGCAGCGGCGGGCGGTGATGACAAAAACAAAGAGAGCAGCAAGAGCATCGCGCAAAACCCGACAAACTTCGATGCGATATTCATTGTTGATCATCCATGTTCAGGGTTGAGTGGCAAAACTAGCATGTTCCGGGAGGGGGGGGGCAATGCCTTCGCATCACTCCAGAAAAATCAACCACGCCGCGACCAGAATCAAACCAAAACCGGCCCAGTGGTTCCACTTCAATGCCTGCCCAAGATAGAGCGTGGAAAACCCGGCAAACACCAGCAAGGTGATGACTTCTTGCATGCCTTTGAGCTGCGGTGCACTGTAGGCGGTACTGCCGATGCGATTGGCGGGGACCATTAGCATGTATTCGAAAAAGGCGATGCCCCAGCTGATTAGGATGACTTTGGGGAGTGCAACACTGCGGTATTTGAGGTGGCCATACCAGGCAAACGTCATGAAGACGTTGGAGCACAGCAGCAAGAGAGGTGTCAGAAGGCGAGCGTAGGGCATGCGCAGGCTGCGGCAGTCGAAAGCCAAAGCTTACCCCTTCACGTGGCTACAACTTGCATGCAGGCATGGTGGGCGAACGACGTCGATGATGGACAGGCAGGAAGGCAGATATGCGCGAGCAGGAACCGGCGGGGTTGATCCTCATCGTGGAGGACAATCGCAATATTTCCGAAATGGTGGGCGAGTATCTGGAGGGGCGTGGGTTTGATGTGGATTACGCCAGTGATGGGCTGGATGGCTATCGGCTGGCATCAAAAAACACCTATGACGCGATCGTGCTGGATCTGATGTTGCCGCGTATGGACGGCATGGAAGTGTGTACGCGTTTGCGTCATGAGGCGCGGAAAACCACGCCAATTTTGATGTTGACTGCGCGCGATACCTTGGATGAAAAGCTCAACGGGCTGTCGTCAGGGGCGGATGATTATTTGACCAAGCCCTTTGCCATCCGTGAGTTGGAAGCACGCTTGCGGGTATTGATCCGGCGCGACCATCGGCTGATTGGGGCAGAGGTATTACGGGTGGCAGATTTGGAGCTTGATCCGGCATCTCATCGTGCGACGCGGTCCGGGCAACACCTGCAGCTTTCGCCCACGGCGCTGCGTTTGCTGGGCATTTTGATGCGCGAATCACCACGGGTAGTGAGCCGGCAGGAGATCGAGCGCGAAATCTGGGGCAATGACTTGCCAGATTCGGACACACTACGCAGTCATTTGTACAACTTGCGCAAGGTGGTGGATAAGCCGTTTGCGCAGCCGTTGTTGCACACCGTACAAAGCGCTGGTTATCGAATCGTGGCGTTGACAAGCTGAGTGCAAGTGATGGCAGTGTCCAAACGGCGCGGTTGCAGTGCATCTACTGGGGCTGCACTTGCAGCCAAGACCGAGCGTGAGCATGAATTTACGCATGCCGCCAGTCATGAGTTGCGCACGCCATTGACCGTCATTCGCGTAGCGCGGGATTTGATCGAACAAGATCTTGGCTTGTCAGAAGCATCGCGGCGCTCGCTGGTGCGCATTCAAGGCGCCATCGGGGAGATGGAGAATATTCTGGATGCGCTGCTATTGCTGGCGCGTAGCGATGATTGCGTATTGGAAAATATGGAGTTTTCAGTATGCGAGGTGATGGCCGTGGAGCTTGACCGCATCCAGCCTGCGGTGCAGGCAAAAGGCCTGACGTTGCAGTGGGAGCAGGCCGCAGCGCCAATATTGCATGCACCGCCACGGGTGTTGCAGGTGATCGCGAGTAAATTATTGGCCAATGCGGTGCGCTTTACCGACCACGGTGAGATACGGGTACGGGTGCTGGCGGATCGGGTGCAAGTGGAAGACACCGGTATCGGCATGGATGCACAGGCATTGGCGCATGCGCATGCACCGTTCTACTGCGCACGGACAGGGACAGTGGGTGGGCCGGGGCTGGGTTTGTCGGTGGCGCATCGCTTAGGGCAGCGTTGTGGGTGGGCAATCCACTTGGAAAGCGAGCCGGCTCAAGGCACACGCGCCAGCATTATCTTCGCGGCGCAACAATAGGCCAGACGGCACAGGTAGCTGGCACGACGGTTGGGCAGGATGGTGCTGTCAACCGAACGCGCTACGGCGCGTTCATCCCGCAATCCTAATTGATCGTGCCCGTCCATGAGCCAACCGCGCCGTTCTACATTTCCCTTGTCAAAACTTGCTGCCATCACCGCCGTTGTTCTGGCTGTGGGTGGGGGGTGGTATTACTGGAGCAAGCATAAAGGCGCAGATGCGGCCGGTGGCTATCGCACGGAAACCGTGCAGCGTGGGGATATCCGGGTGGCGATTTCTGCCACCGGCACCTTGAGTGCCATCACCACGGTGACGGTGGGTAGCCAGATTTCCGGGCAGGTCACCGATGTGCTGGTGGATTTCAATTCGCCAGTGAAAAAGGGGGACATCCTTGCCAAAATCGACCCATCCACTTATCAAGCCCAGCTGGAACAAGGCAATGCGCAAATCGCCAGTGCCCGTGCGCAATTGGCACAAGCGCAAGCGAGCCTGCGCAATGCCGGCTTAGATTTTCAGCGCAAGCAAGAGTTAGCGGGGAAAAAATTAATTGCGCAAAGCGATTTGGATTTGTCGCGTACCGCGCGTGACCAGGCGCAGGCGCAGGTGAATGCGGCGCAGGCGTCGATTCGGCAGCAGTCGGCATCGCTCAAGACCACCGAGGTCAATATCAGCCGCGCGGTGATTCGTTCGCCCGTCGATGGCGTGGTACTAACCCGCTCGATTGACCCCGGGCAAACCGTGGCGGCCAATTTCTCGGCCCCAGTACTGTTCACCATCGCCGAAGATTTGTCGAAGATGAAAATCGAACTGGCGGTGGACGAGTCCGATATCGGCCAAGTGCATGTGGGGCAAACCGTCAGTTTTACCGCTGACGCCTTTCCTAATCGTCAATTCAAAGGCGTGGTGAAACAAGTGCGGATGGCCGCCACCACCACCAATAACGTGGTGACCTATCCGGTCGTGGTCAGCGTGGACAATAGTGACGGCACCTTGCTGCCGGGGCTGACGGTGAACGCGCAAATTGAAGTCAATAAGCGCGACGGCGTGCTCAAGGTGGGCAATGCTGCGCTGCGCTTCAAGCCGGCCGATGGCTCGCCATTGGCGGAGATGAAGCCTGAAGGTGCTGGCCCCAGCAGTGGCAATGGCAGTCGTGGCGCAGGAATGGGCGATGACTTGAAAACCATGGTAGCCACGCTGGCACTGAAGCCGGAGCAGAAAACTGCATTTGATGCCGCCTTGGAAGAGATGCAGCGCAAGCAGGCCGAACGCGCGGCGCAGTGGCAGTCGGGTGCCAAGGCACAGAGTCAAAACGGCGGTAGCAAACTGTTTGGCGGCGGCGGTATGCGTTCTGGCGGCGGCAATGGTGGCGGCGATGCCAACATGATGGCGCAGATGCGCGCCCGCATGCGCGACCGCATGAGTCAGCAATTTGCGGCGTTTGTGGCTACCTTAGACGATACCCAGCGCGGCCAGTGGACGGCGGGTGTGGATGCCTTGGTCAATGCCAAGCGGGTGTTGGCGTACAAATTGGTCAACGGCAAGCCGCAGCCGGTGATGATCAAAGTGGGTGCCAGCGATGGCTCCAACACCGAAGTGTCCGGCCGCGATATCAAGGACGGCGATACCATCATTTCGGGTGAGCGTACGGCTGCGGAGAGCAAGTGATGGCCGCCCCCGTTCCGGTGATCTTGACCAACCAATTGGGCAAGGTGTATTCCGCCGGTACCGAGGCGGAAGTGGTGGCACTGCATGGCGTGAATTTACGCATCGAGCGCGGCGAGTTCGTGGCCATCATGGGGCCATCGGGGTCGGGTAAATCCACCTTGATGAATTTGTTGGGTTGTCTGGATACCCCCACCAGTGGCCGCTGCGAATGCGATGGTGTGGATGTCGCCACACTGGATGCCGAACAATTGGCGCAATTGCGTCGCGACAAAATTGGTTTTGTGTTTCAAGGCTTCCATCTGTTGCCGCGCATGAACGCGACCGACAACGTGGCGATGCCGATGGGCTATGCGCAGATTCCCCCAGCCGAGCGCCGTCGGCGGGCGTTGGCAGCACTGGAGGCTGTGGGCCTTGGCGGGCGTGCCGACCATTTCCCCAATGAACTTTCCGGCGGCCAACAGCAGCGCGTGGCGATTGCGCGCGCGTTGGTCAACCACCCGCCCATCCTGTTGGCCGATGAGCCCACCGGCGCACTGGACAGCAAGACCGGCGAGGAAATTTTGACCTTGTTCAAACGCCTACGTGATGACGGCCATACCGTGATTTTGATTACCCACGATGCCCAAGTGGCTGCGCATGCCGATCGCACGTTTGTGATGCGCGATGGCGAATTACACGCGCAGACCGAGGTAGAGGCCGCATGAACTATTCCGACATTTTTCGTACCGCGTTTTTTGCTTTGCGTGGCAATTGGATGCGCAGCGCGCTGACATCACTCGGCGTGATCATTGGTATTGCCGCAGTGATTGTGATGGTCTCGATTGGCCAGGGCACGCAGGCCGAAATCGACAAAATGGTGTCGGGCCTTGGCTCGCAGCGTTTGGATATTGGCAGCGCCGGCGGCATGGGGCCGGGCGGCGCGCGGATGGCGCAGGGTAGCCGCTGGTCACTCAATGAAGGCGATGTGGATGCCATTCGTAGTGAGGTGCCGGAGGTGCAATACGTGGCCGGTTCGTTACGTGGTGGCACCCAGGTGGTGTTTGCTGAAAACAACGCATCCACCCAATGGCAGGGCGTGCAGGCCGATTGGTTTGCCATCAACGATTGGAAAATTGCCCAAGGCCAAGGGTTTGATACACCCGATTACGGTGGCAGCACCAAGCCGGTGATCTTGGGCGAAACCGTACGCAAAACCTTGTTTGGGGATGAAAGCGGCATCGGGCAAAGCATTCGCCTTGGGCGGGTACCATTTACCGTGGTCGGCGTGTTGGGCGGCAAGGGCCAAGGCGGCTTTGGCCAAGACCAAGACGACATCGTGGTGGTGCCGCTGGAAACCGCGCGGCGGCGGTTATCCACCTCGCAGGGCATGCCACCGGGCGCTGTGCAGTCGATTGCGGTGGGCGTGGACGATGCCAAGCACTTAGATGCCGCGCAGGCGGAAATCGAAGACTTGCTGCGTCAGCGCCACAAAATTCAGCCGGGCGCAGATGATGATTTCGCGGTGCGCAATATCAGCCAAATCGTCGCAACGCGCACCGCCACCACCAATTTGATGTCCAAGCTGCTGGGCGCGGTAGCCGGTATCTGCCTCATTATTGGTGGCATCGGCATCATGAACATCATGCTGGTGTCGGTGACCGAGCGCATTCGCGAAATCGGCCTACGCATGGCGGTGGGTGCGGGCCCGCGTGATGTGCGGCGGCAATTTTTGATGGAAGCGATGCTGATCTCGCTGATTGGCGGAATCATTGGTATCGCCATTGGCGTGGTGGGCGCGCTACTGGTCAGTAAATTTGGTGAGCTGCCGGTGCAGCTCAATGCCAAGGTGGTGCTGCTGGCGGCCACGTTCTCCATTTGCACCGGGCTGTTTTTTGGCTATTACCCGGCACGCAAAGCCAGTCTGCTGGATCCCATCGAGGCCCTGCGTTCGCAATAGTTGCGTCGACTTTGCGATTCTTTAACAGACGGCAGGTGCGGGGCTTGTGGCAAAATGGCCGCTTGCTCGGCTACCTGCGATGTGCCTCATGCCTGTTTGTGCCATTGCCCCGTCCTTCCGCGTTTGCGAGCTCGCACGTGGCTGATCTGTATGGGCACCTGCCGCGTGGACCGGCAGGCGTGCTGCGGGCGGCAAAATGGTCGCTGTTGGGGCTACGCGCGGCGTGGTTGCACGAATCCTCCTTTCGCCTTGAAGTCTGCGTGTTCGCCGTACTTGGCCCTTTGGGTTGGTACTTGGGCGGCAGCGGTATCGAGCGTGTGCTACTGATTGGAAGCTGCATGCTGGTCATGGCAATGGAGTTGATGAACTCTTCGATGGAAGCTGTTATCGAGCGGTTCGGAGCCGAGCGGCATGAGTTGGCCGGGCGTGCCAAAGACATGGGCTCGGCGGCGGTCTTTGTATTGATGATGAATGTCGTGCTGGTGTGGGCCGTATTGCTGGGCCCACGCTGGTTGCACGGCTAACACGACGAGAATCGAATGGACCTGAGCTTTCTGGCATCCCCCGATGCATGGCTGACCTTGGTGACCTTGAGCGCGCTGGAAATCGTGCTGGGTATCGACAACCTTGTATTCATTTCCATCGCGGTCAGCCGCTTACCCGAGCACCGCAAGCCGGCGGCACGCAAACTGGGCATCGCGGTGGCCTGCATCACCCGCATTCTGCTGCTAGTGACGCTGGCACATTTGGCACGGATGCAGAGTGATTTGTTTGCGGTGGGCGGTATGGGGGTGTCGATCCGCGACTTGGTGTTGATCGTGGGCGGCGCCTTCCTGTTGGTGAAAGGTGCATTGGAAATTCGTGACCTGATCACCGGCGGCGAAGATGAAGACCCACGCACCACCAAGACATCGGCGGTGTTTGGCGCGGTGATCGCGCAAATTGCGGTGATCGATATCGTGTTCTCACTGGACTCGGTCATTACCGCCGTGGGCATTGCCGAGCACATCCCGATCATGGTGTTTGCGATTCTGGCGGCGGTGGCCATCATGCTGCTGGCGGCCAATCCATTGGGCAAGTTCATCGACGCCAATCCCACCGTCAAAATGCTGGCCTTAGCGTTTATTTTGCTAGTCGGTGCGGTGTTGATTTTGGATGGGCTGGAAGTCCACGTACCCAAGCCTTACATCTACTTTGCGATGGCGTTTTCGGTCATGGTGGAGTGGTTCAATTTGTTGATGCGGCGTAAAGCGGCAGCACACAAAATTCCAGGTGCGGGCGAGTGGTAAGGCTTGCTGCTTTGGTTGACCAGGAACCATGATATCTATGCCATATCTGCATCAAATTGATCCGATTGCCGTGGCGATAGGGCCGCTGAAAGTCCATTGGTACGGCTTGATGTACCTGCTGGGTTTTGTGGTTGCGTTCTGGCTGGGGCGGCGTCGCGTGCGTGCCGGGCGCCTGCCCGGCGTGGATGACAACGGCTTTGGCGATTTGATGTTTTATTCGATGTTAGGCGTAGTGCTGGGTGGGCGCATCGGCTACATCCTGTTTTATGATTTTGGTGAATTTGTCAAAGACCCGTTGATGATCGTGCGGGTCTGGCAGGGCGGAATGAGCTTCCACGGTGGCTTGCTGGGGGTGCTAGCCGCCATTGCATGGTGGTCGCGCAAGCACCGTCTGCATTTTTTCGACACCGTCGATTTCATGGCCCCCTTGGTGCCGGCGGGCTTGGGCTTTGGCCGCATCGGCAACTACATTGGTGGCGAGTTGTGGGGCAAGCCCACGGCGGGTACTGCGTTTGATGGCTGGGGGGTGATCTTCCCGCGTGCATTGCCAGAACCGTTTGCATCGATGGACGCCGCCAGCCTGCGTACCTATTTTGAAAGCGGCGCACTGAACAGCTTTGCGCGGCATCCGTCGCAGTTGTATCAGGCAGCATTGGAAGGTTTACTGATGTTCTGCGTGCTGCTGTGGTTTTCCAGCAAACCACGGCCACGTTATGCAGTGTCGGGCATGTTTGCGCTGCTGTATGGCTGCTTCCGCTTTTTGGTCGAATTTGTACGTGAACCAGACGCGCAACTGGGCTATCTGGCCTTCGGCTGGGTGACGATGGGACAAGTGCTCAGCACACCCTTGATCTTACTAGGGGTGTTCTGGCTGTGGCGCTCACGTAGCACGCCTACTTTGCAACCACAGGTGCGTTGATGCAGGCTTATCTGGACTTGCTGCGGCATGTGCTGGAGCAGGGCAGCGCAAAATCTGACCGTACCGGCACGGGTACCCGTAGTGTGTTTGGCTGGCAGATGCGGTTTGATCTGACGCAGGGCTTTCCACTGGTCACCACCAAAAAATTGCACCTGCGCGCAATCATCCACGAGTTGCTGTGGTTCTTGCAGGGCAGCACCAATATCGCCTATTTGCGTGACAACAACGTCAGTATCTGGGACGAGTGGGCCGACGCCAACGGTAATCTTGGCCCGGTGTATGGCAAACAATGGCGAAGTTGGGAAGGGGCCAATGGCCAGACCATCGACCAAATCCAATGGGTGGTCGATGAAATCCAGCGCAACCCCGATTCGCGGCGCTTGCTTGTCAGTGCGTGGAATGTGGCCGACTTGCCGCAGATGGCATTGATGCCTTGCCATAGTCTGTTTCAGTTCTATGTGGCCGACGGCAAACTCAGTTGTCAGCTGTACCAGCGCAGTGGCGATATTTTTCTCGGCGTGCCGTTCAATATTGCCAGCTATGCATTGCTGACCCATATGGTGGCTCAGGTATGCGGGCTGGCGGTGGGCGATTTTGTGCACACACTGGGCGATGCACACTTGTATGCCAATCATTTCGAGCAGGCGCGCGCGCAGTTGTTGCGCACGCCACGGGCGCTGCCGCAGCTGAAATTAAATAACGAAGTGCGGGATATCTTTGCGTTCCGAATCGAGGATATCGCCATCAACGGCTACGACCCGCACCCCGCTATCAAGGCGCCGGTTGCGGTGTAACGCAAGGGTGGCATCCTCGTTCGCTCCTCCCCACGAGGTTTCGAATGCTTTCCACACAAGCTCCCGTTGCCACCGCATCGCTACCCATCTCGGTGCCGGCGAATCCCGCCGCATTGCGCCCGCTACATACGTTGTCGTGCATCGTGCCGTGTTACAACGAAGCGGAAAATCTCGAACAGTTACTGCCGCTGCTGCAAGCGCAGCTTGCGTGCCTTGCCGAGCAGTGGGAAATCATTCTGGTGGACGATGGCAGCAGCGATGCCACCGCGCAGCGCATGCCGCAATGGACACAGCACGCCGGTGTGCGTGGACTGCAGTTATCGCGCAATTTTGGCAAAGAGGCGGCGCTGACTGCCGGCTTGCAAGCCGCAGCGGGGGACGTTGTGGTGATGCTGGATGCCGACTTGCAGCATCCGCTGGCCTTACTGGATACCTTCGTGCGGCATTGGCGTGCGGGTGCCGATGTGGTGTATGCCGTGCGCGAACATCGCGATGGCGAAAGCTGGTTCAAGCGCATCGGTGCCGGTTGGTTCTATGGCATGGTCAACGGCGGGCGGTTCAAGGTGCCTGCCAATGCGGGTGATTTTCGCTTGATGGATCGCAGCGTGGTGCAGGCATTGCTGGCATTGCCGGAGCGCAATCGCTTCATGAAAGGTTTGTATGCCTGGGTGGGGTTTGAAGCTGTTGCGGTGACCTATCTGCCGGAGGAACGTGGCCACGGACACAGCCACTTCAATAAATGGCGGCTGCTGCGGTTGGCCTTGGATGGCCTCTTCGCATTTACGTTGTGGCCGCTACGCACAGTGATCATGGTCGGTTTTTTACTGGCACTGGCAGCATTCGCTTACGGTGCTTATCTGACCGCGGTGTATTTGTTGTACGGTCATACCGTGAATGGCTGGACCACGATCGTGGTGAGCCTGATGTTGTTTGCCGGCATTCAATTGGTCTCACTGGGCGTGGTGGGCGAGTACGTGGGGCGGATTTACGAAGAGACCAAGCGCAGGCCGATTTTCGTGGTTAAACGTGACTTGGGGGTTGGCCTGAAGCACACAACCTTGCCAGCGCAGGCCACACATTCCGGCACGCGGAGTGAAGCATGAGCCGCGCTGCTTACAACACGTCTTGGTCGGATGCGATCAAGATGCTGGCGATCATCGCGCTGTGGTTGGCTGCAGCCGCTTGGATGCGGCCATTGATGCACCCGGATGAGGGGCGCTATGCGACGGTGGCCTATGAAATGTTGCGCTCGGGCGACTGGCTAACACCCACCCTCAACGGCATGCCGTTTTTCCATAAACCGCCATTGTTTTATTGGCTGACAGGCGCAGCGTTAGCGGTGTTTGGGCCCAATGAATTTGCCGCACGCATGGCCTCGTTGATTGGTGCCAGCATGGGGGCTTGGGCCTTGTATCTGTTCACCCGGCATTGGTGTGGGCAAGCGTTAGCACGCCGCAGTGTGCTGGTGTTATTGGTGTTGCCCATGTTTTTTGCGGCGGCGCAATTTGCCAATTTGGACATGCTGGTGGCCGGCTGCATCACCGCGACCATCCTTGCGTTGGCGCATGCCGCACTGTGTTTTGAACAAGGCTTGGCATACCGTCGTGTGTTGTGGTTAGCCTATGTGCTGGCCGGGCTTGGGGTGTTGGCCAAGGGGCTGATCGGGTTTGTGTTGCCGGCGATGGTGATTGGGCTATGGCTGTTGCTGCGCTGGCGTTGGCGCACGCTATGGGCGTTGCTGTCGGTGCCCGGAGTGGTGCTGATGCTGGTGGTGACCGCACCGTGGTTTGTGGCGATGCAACTGCGGTTTGATGGGTTTTTGCATTACTTTTTCGTGGTGCAGCATTTCCAGCGGTTTGCAGCGACCGGCTTCAACAATGTGCAGCCATGGTGGTTCTACCCGGCGGTGTTGGTGCTGTGTAGTTTTCCGTTGGTGTTATGGCTGCGCGGCACATGTGTGCGCGGTTATTTCACCCATCAAGACACCCAAGGTGCGCTACGCATGTTGATGGGCCTGACGGTGTTGTGTGTGTTGTTGTTTTTCTCGCTGCCAAAATCGAAGTTGTTGGGCTATATCTTGCCGGCGGTGCCGGCTCTGGCATGGTGGATTGCCGATGCCAGCACCCGCACACAAGAAAGCCTTGCACGTACCCGCCGTTGGTATGTGAGTCTGGGTGCTAGCGCCTTATTGGGACTGACTGCGGTGATTGGCCTGAGTGTGGTCAAAGGGCATTCATCCAAACCGATTGGCGTGGCGTTACGCGCGCACTATCAGGCGGGCCAGCCGGTTTATATCCTCAAGGACTATCTGTATTCGGTGCCGTTTTACGCGCGCCTGCAACAACCGGTCTTCGATGTGGATGATTGGAGTGACCCAGACATCGCCCAGCGCGACACTTGGCGCAAAGAAATTGCCGATGCGGGCAGTTTTGCCCCCGCGCTGGCCAAACATCTGCTGATCTATCCGCAGGCATTGCCGGCGGCGTTGTGCGGCGGTGGTGTGGCGTGGGTGTTGGGGGATGCTGATTCGATCAAGGATTATCCGTTCTTGACGCAAGCACACACCCTGTACGCCGATCGGCAGCAAACCTTGTGGCGGGTTGATCCTAGGCAATCGGCGCAATCTGCGGCGCTGGGTTGCACAAGGCCCACGCAATGAGTGTGGGCATCGACGCGCATGCGCCACTGCGACGCATCAGTGTGTGCGTGGATGATTTTGGCTTGCACGATGGCATCAATCAGGCGGTGTTTGCCTTGCTGGCCATGGGGCGGGTGCAAGCGGTATCGGCAATGGTGGGCGGTGTTGCGTGGAAGCAGGGTGCGCGTGAGCTGCGCGGCATCGATGCGCAACAGGCCGAGGTGGGTTTGCATCTGGATCTGACTGAATGCCCCTTGCACCCGAAGTTGCGGTTTACCCATCGGCAATTACTGGTGCGTGCCAGTCTGCGGCAGTTGGATGCGCAGGCGCTGGAGGCTGAATTTCACGCACAACTGGATGCCTTCGAGCTCGCCATGGGGCGCGCACCGGTCTATGTGGATGGGCATCAGCATGTGCATCAACTGCCCATCATTCGCGATGTCTTGCTGCGCGTCATTCAGCAGCGTTACGCGCAGGCGATGCCGTGGTTGCGATCAACCCGCAGCGCGCCTCAAGCCGCGCATCTTGATCGGCGCACGCAACTCAAAAGCCACATCATCGCCGTGCTGGGGCATCACGCAATCAGCACCCGTGCCAAGGCATTGGGCCTTCAGCAAAACCGGCATCTACTTGGGGTTTATGATTTTTCTGGCGATGCTCAGGGATATGGCAAACGCATGCAGTGTTGGTTGGCGGCGGCAGCAGATGGCGACGTATTGATGTGCCACCCCGCGCTTACTGCGCCGGCGAGTGATGCCATCGCGGCGGCGCGGCAAGTGGAATATGCAGTGTTGTCCGCCGCAGCGTTCGACACGTGGTTGGCAGCGGCGAAGTTGCGTTTGCTACCGATGCGGCAGATTCTGGCCTCGCCGCAACGATAGCGGCATCGCGTCGGTGTCACCTAGATATCACCTAGACTTGCCCTGACGCCACCCGCGCACGCATGATGATAGCGATGCCTACTCTCACCCTTATCGCGGCGTTGGATCGCAATTTCGCCATTGGAAAAGGCAATGCCTTGCCGTGGCATTTGCCGGACGATTTGCACCATTTCAAAGCCCTGACTTTGAATAAACCGGTGCTAATGGGGCGCAAGACCGCGCTATCACTGGGACGGGCCTTACCCAAACGGCGCAACCTAGTGCTAACCCGCAGTGGCGAGGTGCCATTTGCGGGGATGCAGGCGGTGACCACGGTGGATGCGGCGCTGGAGATTGCGGCTGCCGACGGCAGTGACGTGCTCTGCGTGATCGGCGGTGGTGAACTCTATGCGTTGACGCTATCGCAGGCCACGCGGCTGCATCTGACCTATGTGGACACCGAGGTGGCAGGCGCGGATACGTTTTTTCCACAATTCGATACCCGCATCTGGCACGCAACCGCACGCATCCAGCACCCAGCCGATGCCGCGCATGCATTTGCGTTTTCGATGGTGACGTACACGCGCGCTTAGCGGGGCCCCGGTGGGGGGGCGTCGGGGCGACGCGCTGGCTGCGCCGGTTTGTGTTTATGGCGTTGCTTGGGCGCAGGTGCGGGCACATCGCGGCCGGGCACTTGCACCACATGCAAGCCTTCGGCATCCAATTGCAGGGCGGTAAGTTTGCCGCTCCACACCGCGCCGGTGTCGATGGCGTGGATGCCGTTGCCGATATGCAGACCCAGTGCGCTCCAATGGCCGCAGACGATATTCAGGTCGCGCGGGGCATGGCCGGGTACCGAAAACCACGGGTACAACCCCGGAAGCTGGCTGCCCGGAGCGCCTTTGTGTTCGAACGCGATACGTCCGCGCGGGCTGCAATAGCGCATGCGGGTGAAGATATTGATGATCGCGCGATCGCGCTCCATCCCTTGCAGGCGCGGTGACCATTCGGGGCCATCGCCATACATATTGCGCAGCAGGCGGCGGTAGTTGTCGCCGTGCAGGCGGGACTCAACTTCGCGCGCGTGTTTTTCAGCCAAAAAGCTTGTCCACTTCGGGGCCAAGCCGGCATGCACCATCATCCAGCCCAATGTGCGGTCCACATGGCAGAGTTTGCGCTTGCGTAACCAGCCTAGAAGTTCCGGTGCATCTTCGGCAAACAGCACGCCTTGCAAGTCAGGGTTGACCCGGCGTTGCTCGTCGGGGCTGCGTTCGGCGATGGCCAACAACGACAGATCGTGATTGCCCAACACCACGTGACTGACCTCACGCAGCGAATGCACCAAGCGCAAGGTCTCGGCGGACTGCCCACCACGGTTGACCAAGTCACCGCAAAACCACAGGCGATCACTCGCCGGATCAAAGCGAATTTTCTCCAGCAAACGCTGGGTCACGTCGTAGCAACCTTGCAGGTCGCCAATTGCCCAGACGGCCATCAGCTCACCGTCTCAGTGCAAAGTGCGCGGAATGGACAGGGTGAACGACGGGATGGGCGCGGCAAAGCGGGTGCCATCATCGGCCAGCATGTCGTAACTGCCACGCATGGTGCCGATATCGGTTTCCAGTACCGCGCCTGAGGTGTACTCAAAGCCCTCGCCGGGCCGCAGCCACGGTTGTTCACCCACCACGCCCTCACCTACCACTTCGCGGACTTTGCCGTTACCGTCGGTAATCAACCAATGGCGGCCCAACAGGCGTGCCGGGTGTTTGCCCTGATTGCGAATTTGGATGGTGTAGGTAAACACGAAACGGCCCTCTTCCGGGACCGATTGGTCATCCAGAAAATGCGCGTTGACCGCGATGTCGAACTGATAATCGTTGTTGCTCATGCCGCCATTCTAGCGGCGCGCGCCGGCTTGCGCCCATGCTTTTGTGTGGGCGGGTCAATTGGCTGCTAGCAAGTTCGCCAAACGCACGAATCCGGCCACTTCCACTTGTTCGGCACGTGCGTCTGGGCGCAGGCCAGCGGCTTCGATGTGCGCGCTGTCGGCCACACCCTGCAACGCATTGCGCAAGGTTTTACGACGCTGGCCGAAGGCGGCGCGCACCACGTTGGCAAAGCTGGGAGGGTGGGCAACGCCGATGGCCGCTTGCGGTTTTGGCACCAGCCGTACCACCGCTGAGTCCACCTTCGGTGCCGGTTTGAAGGCCCCCGGCGGCACGATGAACAGTGGCGTCACCGCGCAGTACGCTTGTAGCATCACGCTGAGGCGACCATACACCTTGCTGCCGGGACCGGCGGCCATGCGTTCGACCACTTCCTTTTGCAGCATGAAGTGCATGTCGCGGATCGCGGCGGCATGATCCAGCGCATGGAACAAAATCGGTGAGCTGAGGTTGTAGGGCAGGTTGCCGACCAAGCGGATTTGCCCATGCGCATCGCCGCGCTGCGCGGCCAGTGCGCTGAAATCCACGCCCAGCACATCGCCTTCGATCAGGTGAAGCGTGCCATGCGCTTGCGCGGCCGCTTGCAGTGGCGCGTGCAGGTCGCGGTCAAACTCGATCGCGGTCAGCGCGCCGTGTTTTTTCAGCAGCGGAAACGTCAGCGCGCCTTGTCCGGGGCCGATCTCGACGATGGCATCACCCGGCTGCGGGTTGATCGCCAGCACGATGTTGGCAATCACGCCGTGGTCGTGCAGGAAGTTCTGGCCGAGGTGCTTCTTGGCCGGTTCGGTGAACCCGCTCATCGTGCCGCTCGTCCTGTTGTGGCCAATTGCGTGCAGGTGCGGATGGCGGCGTACAGGCTGGACGGGTCGGCCTTGCCGGTGCCGGCCAGCTCCAGCGCGGTGCCGTGATCCACCGCTACGCGCGGGTAGGGCAGGCCCAGACTGATATTGACGGCGTGGGTGAAATCGGCGTGTTTGAGTACCGGCAGGCCTTGGTCGTGGTACATCGCCAGCACCGCGTCAAAGCCGCGCAGTTTGTCGGGCAGGAAGGCAGTATCGGCGGGCAGCGGGCCAATCAAGTGCATGCCTTCGCTGCGCAAGTGGTCGAGGGTGGGGATGAGGATGTCGAGTTCTTCACGGCCCAGATGGCCGTCCTCGCCCGCATGTGGGTTCAGGCCCAACACGGCAATCGTGGGCGCGGGGATACCAAACTGAGTGCGCAGCGCGGTATCGACGATGCGCAGTGTGCGCACCACGGCTTCTGGCGTGATGGCGGCGGCCACCTCACGCAAGGGCATGTGTACGGTTTGTAGCGCTACCCGCATCTGCGAGTTGGCCAGCATCATCACCACATCGCAGTCGGCTTGATCGGCCAGCAGGCCGGTCATGCCGGTAAAAGTGATGCCGCCGGCATTGATCACCGCCTTGTGCACCGGGCCGGTCACCAGACCATCCAGTTCGCCGTCGATGCAGGCGCGTGCGGCGCGGCTGATGGCGGCGATCAGCGAGGTGGTATTGGCCGGGTTGGGGTGACCAAAACGGGTGGCCACCGGGTGTGGGATGTCCACGATGGCCAGACTGCGCGGGTGATGCGGTGCTGCACCGTAGGGGTGCAGGTGCAGCGGCAGGCCAAGTGCCTGCGCCGCACGTTGCAAGCTGGCGGCATCACCAAAAATCACCAATTGCGCCGCCCAATCGTGCTGGGCGGCATGGACGACCAATTCCGGGCCAATGCCCGCAGGTTCACCCGGAAGCAGTGCAAGACGAGGTGGCATCGTACTTAAAATGCCGTGCGGCTACCCTCGGGATGGACATCCACCGGGGTCATCTTGGGGTGTTCTTTGGTGGTTTCCGGTAGTGCAGGACGAGTGGATTTGCCTTGATCATCGCGAGTATCGACGAATGCTTCGCCACGCATTTCACGTAGCCAGCGGTTCCACTCTTCTTCCAGCTTGCGCCGACCAATGGTTTCACGCACTTGGCCGCGCATGTTTTCGTCACCGGCGGCAATTTCACGGGTGCCGGTGCGCTGCACGATCACCCAGCCCGCATCGGTTTTGAACGGGGCAGAGGTCTGACCATCACTTAGTCCAGCCATCTGCATGCCAAATGCGGTGCCATAGGTATCAGCACCGACCCAACCAAGGTCACCACCGCGGCGGCGGGTGCTGGCATCGTCCGAGGCTTCCCCGGCGAGTTTGGCAAAATCGGCCCCCCCCGCCAGGCGGGCGGCCAGCGTGTCGGCCTTGGCCTTGGCGGCGGCGTCATCGGTTTTGTCATCGACTTTGATCAAGATTTGACGTGCCGAATATTGGGTGACTTTTTCGCCACCGCCTGCCGCTTGAGTACGGCTGCCCACCAATTGCAGCAATTGGAAGCCACTGGGGCCACGGATGGGGCCAATCACTTGGCCATCCTTCATTTGCGCGATGGCGGCGGCAAACGCCGGCGGGATTTCGTTCATGCTGCGCCAACCCAAGTCGCCGCCTTCCAGTGCATTGGGGCTGTCGGAATAGCGCACGGCGGCTGCCGAGAAGGTCATTTCGCCGCGCTCAACCAGACTTTTGATGCCATCCACTTTTTTCTGTGCGGTGGCGATTTGTTCCGGGGTGGCACCATCGGGGGTGCCGACCAGAATATGCGCCAGATGAAACTGCTGACTGGCTGCCGCCGAGGCATTGGCCAGCGCAGCGTCCACTTCGGCCTCGCTGACGTTGATGCGGCCTTGAGCAAAACTTTGACGCAGCTTTTGGGTGATGATTTCGTCGCGCAGATTGTTGCGGAAATCGGCAAAGCTCATGCCGTCCTTGCCGAGGCGTTCGCGCAGTTGATCGACGCTCATGCTGTTTTGCTGCGCCACACCCTGTACTGCACGTTCCAGATCCGCGTCACTGGCGGTGATGCCGGCATCGGTGGCGCGGGCAAGCTGCAAGCGCATCAGGATCAAGCGCTCCAGCACCTGCCGCTGCAACACATCTGCGGGTGGTAGTTGATTTTCTTTGCCTGCGTATTGGGAACGAATATTGGCAACTGCGCGATCAAGCTCGCTGCGCAAAATCACGTCTTCGTTGACCACTGCGGCAATGCGATCCACTGGCTGTGGCGTTGCGTAGTCCTGTGCCTGCGCGCCGGATACGAACAGTAATGCCGGCAATAAAGCCGCCAGCAGGGGACGGGGGGCGCACAAGCGATAGCTGGAGGTCATGGAATTTTCGTATTGTCCTGCGTGGATGGCTGGCCCGTGGCGATCTGCGGTGGGACCAGGTACAAATCATCGCGATTGTAGCCGAGGATGGCCCGGCGCAAGGCACGCTGGGTATCTTGCCCGGCCGAACCCAGCCCTTTCAGTTCGATTTCAAACATCAAGGTGTTGCCGAGGTCGCCCATGCGATTTTGCACGTAGCGGCGGGCCACAACCCGAACGGCGACACAACAGCTATCCCACTGCACGCCGGCGAGGCTTTCCAGGGTCTTGCTGTCGCGCAGGGAATAGTATTGCCGGCCAACGATGCTCCAGCGTTCGTTGATGGGGTACAGGAACGAGGCGTCGATTTGTTCCAGCAGGGCACGGCGATAGCGGTAGCTCAGGTTGAACACGCCTTCATTGGGCAGCAGGTAACGGGCACGCACGCTGGCCAGATCGGTGCGGTTGAACTTGGGGTCGCGTTGGTAGGAGGCACCAATCGTCCAGCGGTCGGTGGGGGCGTAGTTGGCATCCACGACCCAAGCCGAGCGGCCTTCTTGGGTGATGGGCTCGTTTGGCAGACGCACCCGCGAGTCTTCGAAATAGCGGATCTGGCCAAGGCTAAGCGAGAGTCGCTCGTGGCCGTCGGACTGACGAATCATGCGGGTGCTGATGGCCAAGGTGAGCTGATTGGCATCGGCTTGGCGGTCGGCACCGGAATAGCGATTGTCGCGGAACAGCTGGTTCCAGCTGAAGGTCAGTGGCTGGGTATCGAACACCGGCATGTTGGACTGGTTGACGTAGGGCACATTCAAATAGAACAGCCGTGGCTCGATGGTTTGCAAATAATCTTTGCCTTTGACCTGCATGTCGCGGTCAAAGAACAGGCCAGTGTCAAGGCTGAAAATCGACTGCCCGCGTGATGGCGAATTGCCACCCAAGGTCTGCCCCAGCGCGTGATCTAGCGAATAGCCAGTGACGCGATAGGCCAAGGTGGGGCGCAAGAACCACGCGTCGCCTTCCAGTGGCGCGCTGATCCACGGTTTGATATCCAGCCGCGAGCCTGCGGCATACACCGGGTGATGAAACTTCACCGCCTCTGCATCAACACCAAATTGCAGTGTGCTGGTCAGGTGGCGTTCCCAACTGACGAAGGCACGTGGCAAACGGTCGTAGGGCAGGATGCTGTCACTGAGGGTGAAGTCAGCCAGTTGCCAATGATCTGCACTGATGCCGGCGGTCCATTCCATGCCGCGTCCATACACGCCGATGGCGCTGTAGGAAGTGGCCTGTGAGAGGCCATCGATATTGTTGTTGAAGTCTTCGAAATAGTACGGGTCGCTGATCCAATTGACGTCGGCACGTGCCTGCCAGTTGGGCGATAGATCTTGCACGCCTTCGAAATGTGCCAGTCCTCGGCTGCGCTTACGCAGCTTGTCATCGGGCATCCACAGCGCGTCCAATTCGCCGTGGCCGGTTTCATTGAGATAACGGAATTGCCCACCCATCGCCGCGCCGCGCTTACTCATCCAGCGCGGCATCAAGGTGGCGTCATAGTTGGGGGCAAGGTTCAGGTAAATGGGTTGCCGATAATCAAACCCATTGCGGCTGGAATTGGACATCGACGGCAACAGCAAGCCGGTGCGGCGGTCATCATTGGTGGGGAACATGAACCACGGCAAATACAGCACGGGTACTTTGCCTACGCGCAATGTGGCACCGTGCGCCACCGCCATATTGGTGCTGGTGTTGATGTCGATTTTTTTGGCGCTTAATTCCCAATGCCGTTCTTCGGGCGGGCACGTGGAGTAGGTGGCACCGTACAGGCTGCCAATATCGCCAGTCATGCTCAGGCTGTGCGCCTTGCCATTGCCGCGTCGCGACAGCAGTTGGTATTCCAAGTCCTGCATGCTGTGGGTGTCGGAATTTTGATCCCCTTCGGCACGCGCGGCGCGCATGCGCAGGCCGGATGCTTGGTAACGCACGCTTCCTTCGGCGTTGTAGCGGTTCTGAGCCTTGTCGAAGGTCAGCTGGTCGGCACCCATGAATTGGTCGCCACGGCGCATGGTGACATTGCCATTGAACATCGGGTTGGCTTCGGTGCCTGACAGCAAATCGCCTTCGATATCGGTGGGGCGATGATTGTTGTCGAGCAGATTCAGCCCTTCGGGGGCTTTCTGGGCATCTTCAAATGCTGGCACTGCATCCACCACCGGGCACAATTTGTACGATGGCGTGGATTTGCCGTCGGCAGCATGCGCCTGTAGCGAAAGAGTGATGCACAAGGACAAGGGGAGCAGGCGCAGGACTGGGCGCACGGGCGATCCGGAAACGAAAAACGGGTGACTAGCTTGCCGCAAGCGGCAAACGGTTACCAGCGTAAGCCATCTATATGTGCCACACAGCACTCGGCGAGGGCGGTAAGGTCATAGCCGCCTTCCAGCATCGACACCACGCGGCCACCACAATGCCGGTTGGCGATCACGACCAATTCGCGGGTGATCCACGCAAAATCATCGGTATTCAGCTGCAAATTGGCCAACGGGTCGCGGTGATGACCATCGAAGCCGGCAGAAATCAGTACCAGTTGTGGGCGGAACATATCCAGAAATGGCAAGAGTTCCATTTGCCACGCTGCGCGGAATGCGGCACTGCCAGCGGCTTCGGGCAGAGGGACATTGGCGATATTGCCGATGCCGGTTTCGTGGTGGGCGCCGCTGCCCGGGTACAACGGCCACTGGTGGGAGCTGGCAAACCGAAGTTTGGCTTCGGTGGCAAAAATGGCTTGGGTGCCATTGCCATGATGGACGTCGAAGTCGGCAATCACGACCCGTTCCAGCCCATGCTGATCCAGCGCATGCCGTGCGGCCACGGCGATATTGTTGAATAGGCAAAACCCCATCGCCGTGGTGGCGGTGGCGTGGTGGCCGGGCGGGCGCACCGCGCAAAAGGCGCGGGTAGTGCGCCCAGCCAGTACTGCATCCACCGCCGCCACCCCGGCCCCAGCGGCACGCAGCGCGGCTTCGGCCGAACCGGGTGACAGCATGGTGTCGGGGTCCAGTGCCATCACCCCAAGCGGCACGGTTTCCAGCACGCTGTCGAGCAACGCGGCGTCGTGCACGCGCAGTAATTGACCACGGGTGGCGCGCGGGGCTTGCTGCCAATCCAGATCCGGGTGCGCAGCCTCCAGCGCACCCAGAATGCTGCGCAGGCGCGCCGGGCGTTCAGCGTGGTCGGGGCCGGTGTCGTGCGCCAAACACGCAGGATGGGTGAACACTTGGAGCATACGTGGCGGCCGCCGGTGCGTTTATTTGCGGCGTTCGTGCGCCCACAGCACTTCGCCGTGGCCACTGGCACGGGCCAGCACGCGGGCCAGCACAAACAACAAATCCGACAAACGATTGAGGTAGTGCACCGGCTGCGGACGGATGTCTTCCAGTCGCGCCAATTCCACCGTGCGGCGCTCGGCACGACGCACCACGGTGCGGGCGATATGGCAGCGCGCAGCGGCCTCGCCACCGCCGGGCAGGATGAATTCTTTCAGCGCAGGCAGGCCGTCGTTGAAGTGGTCAAGTTGGGCTTCCAGCGCGTCGATATCGGCATCAAACACCGCCGCATGGCCAGGGATGCACAGCTCGCCCCCCAGATCGAACAACTGGTGCTGGATGCGCACCAGCAATGCGCGCACATCCTCTGGCAGATCCACTGCCAGTAACAGGCCAATGCAGGAATTGGCTTCATCCACGGTGCCATAGGCCTCGACCCGCGCCGAATCTTTGCCCACCCGCGAGCCATCGCCCAAGCCGGTGCTGCCGTCATCACCGGTGCGGGTATAGATTTTGCTAAGCCGGTTGCCCATCAGGCGGTTTGCGCACGCAGTGCCGGGTTGCGACGGCGTAGCAATTCAAAGCCGCCAAACAGCAGCGCCGCATAGAACAAGGTGCCGGCGACGGTCCACTGGAAGAACGGGATGCCGGCCACATAGGCCGCCAGCAAGCCACTGGCATTTTGCGGGTACATGCTGCTGCCCAGCCATGTTCCAAAATTGGTGACCACAAAGAACAGCAGCGAGCCGGCCAAGCCGTAGCCCAGCACGCGGCCGCCACTGACCTTGCCACGCAAGCCAAAGCCCAGCACGGTGGACAGTGCGATGCAGGCATACACCAGCAGATAGCCGGCGCTGGCGAAATAGCTCCAGTAGACGCCACCGTTGACCACGCCCAGCACCAGATCGGAGGCAAACATCGCCAGCAACGGCACGATCAATGCCCAGCTGCGCTTGGCAAAATAGGCACCACCAAACAGCGCCACCGCTTCAATCGGCGAAAAATTGGGTGGATGCGGCAATACCCGGGTCAATGCGGCGGCAAAGATCAGCGCGGCCAATACCAGTGGGCCAGTAGCGGACAGGGAAGCGGGGCGATTCATGGCGGTCTTCGTCAATTGCAGCGAAGCCGTTAGCATAGCGCAATGTCCAAGAATGACTCGGAAAACAGCCGCACCCACGATGTTCTGATCGTCGGTGGCGGTTTGGTGGGCGCTAGCCTGGCCATCGCGCTGGACGCACTGGGGCTGGATGTCGGCATGCTGGAAGCCGCCCCGGCGGGCGCATTGCCACCGGTGTTTGATCAGCGCAATCTCAGTTTTGCCGAAGCCACCTTGCATGCGCTGGACGCACTGGGGGTGCTGGGATTGATGCGCGCGCCCACCGGCAGTATTCGGCGCATCCACATCAGCCGCGCCGGGGATTTTGGGCGGGTGCAGTTGGATGCCCGCGAGCACGGGCGCAGCGAATTCGGCCGGGTGGTGGTGGCGCGTGATTTTGGCGAAGCATTGGAAGCGCGGCTAGACCAGTTGGCCCACCTCACCCGCTATCGCCCCGCGCGGTTTCTCGGTGTGGCGGCGATGGAAGACGGGTTTCGTTGCATCCAAATGGCCGATGCCAATGGCGAGCAGCTATTGCGCGCCCGCTTGCTGGTGGCCGCCGACGGTGCACGCAGCGCGGTGCGCACGGCCGTGGGCATCGGCAGCCAGACGTACGATTACGCGCAAACCTTGTTTGTCGCCCGTCTGCGCAGCCAACGCGCGCCGGATGGCTGCGCCTTTGAACGCCTCACCGAGAGCGGCCCGACCGCACTCTTACCGCGTGGCGATGGCCATTACGGACTGGTGCATGGCGTGGCCAGTGCCGAGGCCGACGCCGTTGCCGCCTTGGGCGATGCCGCCTTCCTTGCGCGGGTGCAGCATGTGTTTGGCTGGCGCGCCGGGCGTTTTCTGGACGTTGGCCCGCGCAGCGCCTATCCCATGCAGCGCTGCGTGGCCGACGCACTGACCGCACCGTGTGCGGTACTGGTGGGCAATGCCGCGCAATCCATCCATCCACTGGGTGCGCAGGGCTTCAATCTGGGCCTGCGCGATGCACTGACCTTGGCCGAGTGCATCGCCGAGCATGCCGATGACCCCAGCAGCGCGGCGGTGTTGCAGCGCTACGCCACCCGCCGCAGCGAAGACCGCAACCGCACGTTGACGTTCTCGGATGGCTTGGCGAAATTGACCGCAAACGATGCCCCGCTACTGCGCCCGCTGCGCAGCGCCGGGCTGCTGGCATTGGATGCCTCCGGCGCGTTGCAAGGCTGGCTGGCTGGTGGCGCGATGGGGTATCGCGGCGATGTGCCGGCGTTATGCCGCAGGAGGTACGCATGAACCGGCGTAGTGGCTTGGATGTGGTAGTCGCCGGTGGCGGCGTGGTGGGCGCCGCCGCGGCCTTGATGCTGACCCGCGAAGGCCTGCACGTCGCATTGGTGGACCCGCGTGAACCCGCGCCATGGGCACGTACGACGCGCGACCTGCGGGTGTTTGCATTCGCCCCCGACAATGCTGCCTTATTGGGCGATCTGGGGGTGTGGCCGCAGGTGCAAGCCGCGCGTGTGCAGCCCTATCGCGGCATGCGCGTGTGGGACGCCGCCGGCGGTGCGCCATTGACCTTTGATGCCGATGCACTGGGGCAGGCGCAGTTGGGCTGGATCGTCGAAAACGGCCTGCTGGTGGACGTGCTGTGGCAAGCCCTGCGCAGCGCTGGCGTGCGCGTGCATTGCCCCGCCAAAATCGAGACGCTGGAGCAACACGCCACCGGCGTGCGCGTGGGCCTGGATGATGACGTGGTGCTGGATGCGCGTCTGGCCATCGCCGCCGATGGCGCACACTCCACACTGCGCACACTGGCCGGCATCGACATACATGCGCACGACTACCAACAGCGCGGTGTGGTTGCTTTTCTCAGCAGTGAACAGCCGCATCAAGACACCTGCTGGCAGCGGTTTTTACCCACCGGCCCGGTGGCATTGCTGCCCTTCAATGACGATGGCGACACCGCATTGCGCGGGCGGCTGGGATCACTGGTCTGGACCTTGCCCAACGCCGAAGCACAGCGGTTGCTGGACGCCCCCGCGCAACAGTTTGAACGCGAACTGGCCACCGCCTTCGCCGGGGAACTGGGCGACTTCACCCTGCAATCCCCACGCGCGGCATTTCCGCTGCGCCGGCAACTGGCCAGCCGGCAATGCCAGGACCGCCTGTTGCTGATCGGCGACGCCGCCCACGCGGTACACCCCTTGGCCGGGCAGGGCGTCAACTTGGGTCTGCGCGATGTGTCTGCGTTGCAAACACATGTGCGCGATGCCCAGCGCCATGGCCACGACATCGCATCGCCCACACAACTCGCCCGCTGGGCACGCACCCGCCGCAGCGAGAACGCCATCAACGCCCACGCATTCGAAACCATCAACCGCGTCTATAGCAACGACGCCGTCCTGCCCACCCTGCTGCGCGGACATGCGCTGGGATTGGCCGGGCGGATGCCACCGCTGGTGCGCGCGTTGTGGCGGCATGCGGCGGGGGTGTAAAAAAAAGCCCCACGAGGGGGCTTGTTTTACATCTGGCGGAGAGAGGGGGATTCGAACCCCCGAAGCGCGGTTTAGACGCTTACACACTTTCCAGGCGTGCTCCTTCAACCACTCGGACACCTCTCCGGAACCGCGCATTCTAGCGGGCTACTGGCGGTTCCACAAGAATTCTTGTGCGAAGGTTAAATGGCCGGCGCGGCGGTGGGCCGCTGCATGCCACAATGGGGGCATGTCCTATCTCGTGCTTGCCCGAAAGTGGCGTCCCAAGCGCTTTGCCGAATTGGTCGGCCAAGAACATGTCGTGCGTGCGCTGACCAATGCGCTGGAAACCGGCCGCGTGCACCATGCGTTTTTGTTCACCGGCACGCGCGGGGTGGGCAAGACCACCATCGCGCGCATTTTTGCGAAGTCGCTCAATTGCGAGCGCGGCACGTCGAGTGACCCCTGCGGTGACTGTGAAACATGCCGGGCGATCGACGCCGGGCGTTACATCGACCTATTGGAAATCGACGCCGCCTCCAATACCGGCGTGGACAATGTGCGCGAGTTGATCGACAACGCGCAGTACATGCCCAGTCGCGGCAAGTACAAGGTCTATCTGATCGACGAAGTCCACATGCTGTCCAAGCAGGCGTTCAACGCGCTGCTGAAAACGCTGGAAGAGCCCCCCGAGCACGTCAAATTCCTGTTTGCCACCACCGACCCGGAAAAGCTGCTGGTGACGGTGCTCAGCCGCTGCTTGCGGTTCAATTTGAAGCGTTTGGATGAAGCGCAGATTGGTGGCCAGATCGAAAAAATCCTGGCCGCCGAAGCGATCGAGGCCGATGCCGATGCGGTTGCCCAATTGGCCAAAGCCGCCGACGGTAGCCTGCGTGATGGCTTGTCATTGCTGGATCAGGCGATTGCCTACACCGCCGGCAAGCTGGATGGTGGAGCGGTGGCGGCGATGCTGGGCACGGTGGATCGCAACCGCGTGCATGCCTTGCTGGCAGCATTGGCGGATGCAGATGGTGCGCGATTGTTGGATGAAGTGGCGCAACTGGCCGAATTTTCGCCCGATTGGGCCAGCGTGCTGGATGCACTCTCACAGGCCCTGCATCGTATTCAAGCCAAGCAACTGGTGCCCGATTACGACACCGGCAGCGATGCCATCGACGTGCCTGCGCTGGCGGCGCAGCTGCGGCCAGAGTTGGTGCAGTTGTGGTACCAGATGGTATTGAACGGACGCCGCGACCTTGGCTATGCACCCACCCCGCGCAGTGGGTTTGAGATGACGATGCTGCGCATGTTGGCGTTTCGTCCCGATGCACAGCGGGCACCTGCTGCAATGCCAGAGGGGGTGCGTGCGTCAACTGTTGCCAGCAGTCACCCGTCCGCGCAAGCACGTATCGACGCGGCGGCGCGCGCACGCGCGGCGATGGCGGAGGTCAATACACCGGCAAAGCCTGCAGCCAGCGCGCCGGAGCTGCACGCCATGACACCCGCCCCGGCAACACCAGCGCCAGCGCCAGCACCGTTGCCAGCGGCAGCATTGCCAGCGCGCGTGGTGGAGCCGTCGGCGCAGGCCGCCAGCGCGTTGCTGGTGACCGATGGTGAACATTGGCTGGAATTGGTCGCCAGTAGCGGCTTGCGTGGCCCGGCCAAATTACTGGCGGAAAATTCTGGGTTTGTGGCGCATGCCGAAGGTGTGTTGAAGCTCTCGCTACTGCCCGAACAAGAGCACCTGAAATCCCCCAATCTGGTGCTGCAATTGTGCGATGCCATTGGCACCCAGTTGGGCGGGCAGGTGCAAGTGCGTTTTGAGCTTGGCCAGCCGCGCGGTGAAACCGCCAGCGCGCGCAATCTGCGCGCCCGTGACGCTCGGCAAACCGATGCAGAGCGCGGGTTTGCGCAAGACCCCGGGATCCAGCGTTTGGTGCAAACCCATGGTGCGCAGATCGTGCCCGACTCGATCCGCGCACTCGACACCCCGTAATCGTTTATCGATGAGCGCAAGCCATCTTCACTTATCGCAACACCCCACAAAACAGGACAGAACATGCGTGGAAATATCGCCGAGCTGATGCAGCAGGCGCAAAAAATGCAAGAAAACATGCAGCGTGCGCAGGAAGAAGTGGCCGCGCTGGAAGCCACTGGCAATGCCGGCGGCGGCATGGTCAGCGTGACCTTGGGTGGGCGCATGGACTGCCGCAAAGTACGCATCGACCCGGCCGCGCTGGCCGACCCGGAAATGGCCGAAGACCTGATTGCGGCTGCGTTCAATGATGCGGTCAACAAGATCAATACCGCATCGCAAGCAAAGATGGCTGGTGCCACCGCCGGCATGCAGTTGCCGCCGGGCTTCAAGCTGCCGTTCTGATGTGCTGCCGTGATTCCCGCTTCTGCGGAAATCACGATCGAAAGCGAAAGCGATGACAGTCTCCCTGCTCGAACAACTTATCGATGCCCTGCGCGTGTTGCCCGGTGTGGGGCAAAAATCCGCGCAGCGTATGGCCTATCACCTGTTGGAACGCCAGCGCGACGGTGGCCGGCGTTTGTCGGAGGCGTTGGCACAGGCGATGGAACGGGTGGGGCATTGCCAGCGTTGCCGCGATTTCAGTGAAACCGATAGTTGCGCGACGTGTTCCAGTGCCGCGCGCGACGGGCATTTGCTGTGCGTGGTGGAAACCCCCGCGGACCGCCTTGCCATCGAGCAGGCCACGGGTTTTCGTGGTCTGTATTACGTGCTGCAAGGCCGGCTCAGCCCGTTGGATGGCATTGGCCCTAACGAATTGGGCTTAGACCGGTTGGCGCTGCGGTTGGAAGAGGGCGAGGTGCGTGAATTGATCGTGGCCACCAATCCCACCGTGGAAGGCGAGGCCACCGCGCATTATTTGGCGCAACTGGCGCGTGCGCGCGGCGTGCATCCCAGCCGTTTGGCGCATGGCGTGCCGTTGGGTGGCGAGCTGGAATACGTCGATCGCGGCACGCTGTCGCATGCGTTTGGCAGTCGTAGTGAAATTCTTTGAACGTTGAGGCTATCGGCATGAGTGACACCATCTTTCACAAAATTTTGCGCCGCGAAATTCCTGCCAAAATCGTCTATGAAGACGCGCATTTATTTGCATTCCACGACATCGCGCCGCAGGCGCCGGTGCATGTGTTGTTTGTGCCAAAGCAGGACTTTGCCACCCTCAACGATGTACCCGACAGCGATGCGCTGGTGATCGGCCGGTTGGCCACGGCGGCGGCCGCGTATGCCAAGGCGCAAGGGTTGGCCGAAGACGGCTACCGCATCGTGATGAACTGCAATGGCGATGGCGGGCAAACTGTATTTCAAATCCATTTGCACCTGCTGGCGGGTGCGCCATTGGGACGCTTTGGAACCCCGTGATTCGCTGCCCGGCTATGGGCGATGCCGGCGTAAATCGCGCAGGAGTTGATGCAGGGCATCACGGCTGAGCGCCGGCGCATAGCGCGCAGCGGCCACGCGCGCCGCCAGCGTGGAAAGATGCTCGCCGGCGTGCGGGGTATCGGCGGCCACGCGGGTGGCCCAGACTTGCGCGGGCTCGTGCAGATGGCGGCCACGCCCCAGTTTGCGGTAGCGCATATCCAAGGCATGCCACGCACGCAATAACGGGTCACGTTGGCGTTCGCCACGGGCGATCAACCAGCGCATCCACAGCAGTGCCGCGCCGGCAATCAGGGCGAACAGTAGCGCCAGATCGCGCGGTTGCAGACTGTTGACCCCCAGCGGTTTGAGCAAGTCGCGCTGACGTTGCGCGTTGAAACCCAGCACAAAGTCGTTCCAGCCGCGACGTAGCCAGTCGGCGGTGTTGAACACCTTCACCAGCCCGGTGAAATTGCCGATGCGGCCGGGTTGACGGTCGGCAAGGGTGTCGTACACGCGCTCGGGAGCCACCGCTGCGGTGGGGTCCACCCGCACCCAGCCGCGTTTGGGTAGCCAGATTTCACTCCACGCATGCGCATCAGATTTGCGCACCAACCAATAGCCGCCTACCGGGTTGCGATAACCGCCGGCGTAACCGGTGACCACGCGGGCGGGGATGCCAGCGGCGCGCATCAGCACCACGAATGCAGAACTGAAGTGCTCGCAAAAACCTTCTTTGCGATCGAACAAAAAATCATCGATCTCGTTGCGCCCGGCCATCGGCACATTGAGCGTGTAGGCGAAGTTTTTTTCGATCATCGACAGCGCGCGCTGGGCAATCGCGGCATCGCTGCGGCCGTGTGAATCATGCCCAGCCTCACGTCGCCATTGCTGACCCAAGGCCAAGGTGCGTGGGTTGTAGCCCTGCGGCAAAGCGAGTGCACGTTCACGCAAGGCGGCGGGCAGATCCGCTTCAAACACAGCCGGCGGGGCCGAATGCATACGCCAGCGCGACACGCTGTATTGCGGGGTATCGGCCCATGGGGTGTAGTCCAAACTGACACGCGCACCTTCGGGCAGTTGGGTGGGCAGATCCAGCGCGACCAGTTGCCGGGTCTCGCTGGGCTCCAATTCGATCTGATACTCCCAGCCGGTGCCGGCGGCCTGCATCGGTGCCGGCGTGAACAGTTGCAAAGCCTGCGCTTGATGCCAGGTGCGGCCATCAAAATCCCACAACACCGGCCCGCGCCAATACAGTTGCGAGGGTGCCGGCACCGCGCCAAAAAACTGCACGCGCGCGGCCGGGCTGTCATCCAGCAGCATGTCAAACATGCCGCCCGGGGTCATGCTGTCGGACAGGCCGGGCTTGGCAATACTGCGTTCGGGCAGGCCCCATAGCGGTGTGGGCAGGCGCGGGAACAACCAAAACGCCGCCAATGCCAGCGGTAGGCCCAGCGCAAACAGGCGCAGCACGGCAACCACGGCGGGCCGCTGCACCAGCGACGCAGCATGGGTGTCGGGCACCTCGCCTTCGTCGGCGGCCAAGCGTTGCAAGGCCAGCAGCGCCAGCAGCACCGCCGCCAGCGCCAGCAGCAGACTGAGCGGGCCTTGATCCAACAAAAACGTGGCAAACGGGCCAAATAGCGCAAATCCGACCAAGCTGCGGCCATCGCGCAGGCTGGTGGTTTCGGCGGGCTTGAGCGCCAGCATCGCCGCCAGCACCGCGCAGGCACTATCGCGCCCAATGCCGGGGGCCACCGCCAGCACCGCCAGCAGGCCGCAGCCGCCCAGCAACAGGCGCAGCCAAAACGGCAGTGGCTTGCGCCAAGAGGCTGCGGCCACCACCAACGCGCCCAGCCCGTAGCCCAGACCCAACGCCAGCGGCAATTGCAACAGCAGTGGCAGCAGGCAGGCGGCCGCAGCCAACAGCACATGGCCGCGCGCGATCGGCGTCATTGGCGGGGAGGACGCGCGCTCAGCCACGGCGCGCCTCGGTGGGCAGCAGCGCCAACGCACGCAGGCACAGGTGCCGATGTTGTGCGCCGTTGCCATACGGAATGGGCAAGGCTGCCGGTAGATTCAGCGCGTAACGACGGCCTTCGCGCTCGGCATCGTCTACCCAGCGAGCCAAGCGGCGGATGCGTTGTTCATACGGCAGGCCGTGGGTGTGTTGCCAGTCCAGTTTCAATTCGCCGCCGCGCGGTAGTTCGTATTCGCGCACCAATAAATTATTGCGCCGGGCCGAGGCCTTCCACGCCACCGTGCGCGGTGCGTCACCGGGCCGGTAGCCGCGCAGGTGATGCGGGTCTTCGCCGCTGCGCGCCAATTGTGGGTGGCCTTGACCACCTTCAGCCTGCGGTAGGGGTGGCGCTTGGGTTTCCGGGGCCGGGTACACCAGCAGCGCCTGTGCCGGCCACGCATAGCCCCAGGCACGCGCCAATCCCAACGGCTGCACGGTGCGCAGTTCGACCCGTGGCAATGGCAGCAGGCCGCGCTGCGTGGTGGCCAATGCCAGCGCCACGGTGGTGCCGTTGGCATCCAAGCGGGTGTGGGTGAAGCGATCGGCAAGGCGAATGCACAAGCCCCGGCGCACACGTGCATCGGCGGTGCTCAGTGCGATGCGCAGCTGCAAATCTTCACCGGCAGCCACGGGTTCGGCCGAGACCGCATCCATTCGCAACCCAGACAACTGCATATGCGCGGCGATCAAACTGGCCAGCGCGGTGCCGGCCAGCAGCAAGGCCAGCAACAACGCCGGGTTATTGTTGAAGTTGAGTGCGCCCAGCAACATGGTGCCCAGCAGCAAGCCAAAAAATAGCCCGCTGGCGGTAGGCAAGACATAAATTCGATGCCGATCCAGCTGCACCGGCAGCACTTCCGGACCGCGCGGGCGCATCCATCGCTGCAAGCGTTGACGCAGACCCGCCAGCATCCTCAATCCACCGCCACCGCGTGCAAAATCTGCTTGGCCAAACTGCTGGTGGAGGCGTCGGCTTCGGCCACCAGCCGGTGTTCGGCCACCGCTGGGAACAACGCCTGCACATCCTCCGGCAACACATGGCTGCGCCCCAGCAGTAGCGCGTGCGCCCGCGCTGCCCGCAGCAGTGCCAGCCCGGCGCGCGGCGACAACCCCACACGCACGCCGGGGTGCTTGCGGCTACGCGCGATCAATGCCTGCACGTAATCCAGCAGCGCATCGCTGGCATGTACGTCTTGCACCGCGTTGCGCAGCGCCAGAATGCGCGGCGCATCCAGCAGTGGGTGGATTTTTGCGATCAATTCGCGGCGGTCACGGCCGGCCAGCAGGCTGCGCTCGGCGGCATCGTCCGGATAGCCCAAGCTGAGCCGCAACAAGAACCGGTCCAATTGCGAATCCGGCAGTGGGTAGGTGCCTGACAAGTCCACCGGGTTCTGGGTGGCGATCACAAAAAATGGATCGGGCAATACTCGTGTTTGTCCATCTACGGTGACTTGATGTTCGGCCATGGCCTCTAGTAGCGCGCTTTGCGTGCGTGGCGGCGCACGGTTGATTTCATCGGCCAGCAAAACATGCGCAAACACCGGGCCAGGATGAAATTCAAACTGGCGGGTCTGCGCTTCATAAATCGACACGCCCAAAATGTCCGCCGGCAACAAGTCCGAAGTGAACTGCACCCGCGAAAACCCGAGCCCCAGCGTAGCCGCCATCGCATGCGCCAGTGTGGTCTTGCCCAAGCCCGGCAAGTCTTCAATCAGCAAATGGCCATCGGCCAGCAGGGCGACAAAGGCCAAGCGCACTTGCAGGGGCTTGCCCAACACCATTTCGTTGACTTGGGTTTGTGCATCACGCAGAGCGCTGCGCAGCGCATCGGGTAGCATCGTGTCGGTGACTGGGATTGCGGACATGGACGCCTCGGTGACAAATTCACAGGCAGTGTAGCGAGGTCACAAGCGGATGCGGGACATGCACGATGCAAATGCCGCAAGGCGCTGGTTTATTGGCCTGTGGCTCGCACTGTTGCTGGTCAAATTGCTGCTGGCGGCACGTTTGCCGCTGTTTGTCGATGAAGCGTTTTATTGGCAAGAAGGCCAGCATCTGGCATGGGCGTATTCCGATTTACCGGGCCTCACCGCGTGGCTGGCGCGTGTTGGAGATAGCCTGGCCCCCGGTCATGTGCTGGCGCTGCGGCTGCCATTTTTGTTGATGGGCGCGCTGCTGCCGTGGCTGCTGGTGTGGATGAGCGCGCGCGAATTTGGCGCGCCGCAACGGGATGCCCGCATCGGTTGGTGGGCCGGCAGTTTGTGTCTGCTGCTGCCCCTGGCCGGCACGCTGGGGCTGATGGCGCTGCCCGATGTGCCGCTGTTATTGGCCAGCGTGTTGTGTCTGGATGCCGGCCTGCAGCTACTGCGCAAGGTGGAGACCTGGGCCTGTGCGGAGCTGGCGCTGGGTTTGATGATCGGCGGGTTAACCCACTATCGCTTTGCCGCGGTCATCGCGGTGGGCGTGGTGGCACTGTTGCTGCTACGCGAGGGCCGGCACGCGCTGCGCGAGCCCAAAACGTGGCTGGCGATCGCCATCGGCGCGCTGGCGTGGCTGCCGTTGCTGCTATGGAATTGGCAACACGGTGATGCGGGCTTGCGGTTTCAGTTGGTCGATCGGCACCCCTGGGCGTTTAGCAGTGACGGCTGGGTATTGGGTGCGATCCAGTTGTTGCCGGCCACGCCGTTGCTCTTGCTGGCGATGGGCTGGGTGGCGCTGCGTGGATTGCGCACGCACCACCCCGCCGCGCGCTATCTGGCTTTGAGCGGTAGCGCCATGGTGCTGGGTTTCTTGCTGCTGGGGTTTTTTGCCGACCGCCAGCGGGTCAGCTTTCATTGGCCGCTACCGGGGTTTGTGGCATTGCTGCCCTTGGTGGCGGTGTGGCTGGCCACGGCGCGGCGCGGCATGCAGGGCGCGGTGCTGGCGGTAACGGCGCTAGGCTTGCTGGTGGCGCTTGGTTTTTTTGCCGTGGCCGCAATGCCGGCGTGGCGCACCCAGGCCGCCATGCGTGGCATGCCGCTGGGCAATTTTGCCGGTTGGGATGTCTTGGCCGATGCCGTGCGTGCGCGGCAAATGCAACCACCAGCAGGGATGCGTGTGGTGGCCGGGGATTTCAAAATTAGTGCAGAGTTGGGCTATGCCTTACGCGATGCCAACATCCCTGTGTTAGCGCACCCGTTAAACGACAAACATGGCCGCGCGATGCAGTTATCGCTCTGGCAGTTGTTGCAGACATCACGCCACACGCTGGGGCAGGGGCCGCTGCTGGTAGTGGTCAGTCCGTCGCATGCAGGGTTTGACGGGACACAAGCGTATCTGCGGCGCTTGCAGGCCCAGCTGGGGCCGTTGCCTCCCGCGCAAATTTTGAAGGTGGATGCTGGCGCAAAACAGTATTGGCTGTTTGCATTGCCGGCGCAGGCAACGCCGTGGTTACGGCACGATGAAACCGGCCTGCCGCAATAACCTGGCGCTGGCGATCATCGGCAATCCAATCAGTGCGGTTGGGTCACGATTTTCAATCGCTTCAAACAAACTGATCCCCAGCCCTTCGGACTTGAAGCTGCCGGCGCAATCGAACGGTTGTTCGGCATCCACATAACGCGCGATCTCGGCCGTGGTCAGCGCGCGGAATTGCACGCAGGTCACGTCGATATCCGCCAGCGTGCGGCCATCGGGATGCGCCAGGCACAGCGCGGTGTGGAAGTAAACGCGCTTGCCCGCCATCGCCTGTAATTGTGCGATGGCTGCCGTGCGGGTGCCCGGTTTGCCCAGCGCGCGGCCTTCACACTCGGCCACTTGGTCGGAGCCAAGCGCCCACACATTGTCAGTCTGTGCGGCCGCCACGGCTTGCGCCTTGGCGCGGGCCAGACGAACCGCCAAATCACGCGGGGCCTCAGCGGGTAGTGCGGTTTCATCCACCTCCGGACGCGCCACCGCAAACGGCAACCGCAAGCGCTGGAGCAAATCGCGACGGTAAACCGAGGTGGACGCAAGGATCAGCTGCGGCATGTTCATTGCCCACCACGGGCCTGCTCGACCCGCTGCAATTGCAGATCAAGGCGCGCGCGCGCGCCGTCGAGCGCTTGCCGCACACTTTCCAGCTGCTCCACGCTGGCGCGCTGCGCGTGCTCTTGCAGCCACAACCGTTGTTGCAGCAAATCCTGCATGGCCGCACGCACGGGGTTCACGTGGTCGCCGGCAATCGCTTCGATCTCGCCGCGCGCGGCCCGCAGCCGGGTTTCCAACGCATCAGCGGCATCCAGCAGTTGCGAAATGACACGCTGGCGACGCAGCGCCTCACGTCGCTGACGCTGCGCCAGCCACAGCACCAATGCGGTCAGCACCAGTACGATAAGTAAAAAAATCTTCATAGGCGCAGTCTGCGCGAGGCTTGGGATGGTGTAAATCCCAAGCCATTGCCCGAATTCTATTTGACAGCGGGGTGGGTTGGTCTGTAGCATTTTGCGGCTTATGTCCAACCAGTTGACTAGCCGGGTTCCGGAAATTTTGGATGCTTGGCGCATGGTCGCCGCATCGCGTGAGTTTGAAGGTCGGGTGCCGTTACGGGCGCTGACACGGCTGCGCGGTGGCTTGCTAGATGACGATGGCGAAGTTCGCTTCGTGATCACGTTTGGTACCGATGCGTTGCGGGTTCCATTCGTCCTGCTGCAAATCGAGGCCGAACTGCCATTGGAGTGTCAGCGCAGCTTGCAGCGGTTCTTGCTTCCGGTGCATTTGCAACAGCGGTTGGGTTTGATCCGCGATGAGGCCGATGAAGCGGCTTTGCCACCGGAGTACGAGGCCTTGCTGGTGCCTGCCGACGGTATGTTGCGGCCGACCGAGCTGGTAGAGGATGAGTTGATTTTGGCGTTGCCGGTGGTGCCGGTGTCGCCCGAGGCCGAGATGGTAGAGCGCGAATTTGCGCCGACCGTGGAGGAAGTAGCCAAGGCCAGCCCGTTTGCGGCGCTGGTGGGCTTGAAGAAAGAATAAGTGCGATAATGTCGCGTTGATGTGTCACCGCTAATTTTTTGGAGTTGTTTCCATGGCCGTTCAGAAGTCCCGCGTTTCTCCGTCTCGTCGTGGCATGCGCCGCGCGCATGATGCCCTGTCTGCCAAGCAGTTGGCCACCGACCCGACCAGCGGTGAAACCCACCTGCGTCACCACGTGACCGCCGATGGTTACTACCGTGGCAAGCAGGTCATTGCACCCAAGACCAAGGTTGCTGACGAAGAGTGATCATCAGCCGCAAGGCTGTTGTCTCTGCATGACGCCCGGCCGCGCCAGCACAGCGCGGCCGTTGGCGTTTCAGTGTTTGGATATTTTGCAAACCGCGTCACGGGGTACGCCGCAGCGACAAGCGCGTGATCGGCTACGCTTTGACGGATACGTTTGCACGGTATGTCAGGGAGTTTTGTTCGCATGAGCCACACCGAAAACCGCCTCTTTGCCCGCATTGCCGGTACTGGCAGCTACCTGCCGCAACAGGTGTTGACCAATGAGGATCTGGTCAAGCGCGGTGTGGACACCAGCGACGAATGGATTGCCAGCCGTACCGGCATCCGTCAGCGGCATATCGCAGCGGAAGGCGAGCTGACATCTGATCTTGGGTATCAGGCCGCGTTGCGGGCCTTGGCTTCGGCCGGGGTGGCCGCCGATGAAATCGACCTGATCGTGGTGGGCACCACCACCCCGGATCTGATTTTCCCGTCCACGGCCACCATCATCCAGCACAAGCTGGGGGTGGCCGGCTGCCCGGCATTCGATGTCAATGCGGCGTGCTCGGGCTTCATCTATGCGCTGACCGTGGCGGATAAGTTCATCCGCAGCGGTGCGTCCAAGACGGCGCTGGTGATCGGTGCGGAAACCTTGACCCGGATGCTGGACTGGAATGACCGCAACACCTGCGTGCTGTTTGGTGATGGTGCCGGTGCGGTGGTGCTGAAGGCGGATACCGAAACCGGCATCCTCAGCACGCATATGCATGCCGATGGCGGCAAAAAAGAATTGTTATGGAACCCGGTGGGGGTCTCGGCCGGGTTCAAGCCGGACGAGCCCAACGCCGGCGTGCGCGTGAAGATGGCCGGCAACGACGTGTTCAAGTACGCGGTCAAGGCCTTGGATGCGGTGGTTGATGAGGCGCTGGTGGCCAATCATCTGGACAAAACTGCGCTGGACTGGTTGGTGCCGCATCAAGCCAATCTGCGCATCATCGAAGCCACCGCCAAGCGCTTGGATATGTCGATGGAGCGGGTCATTGTCACCGTGGACAAGCACGGCAATACCTCGTCGGGTTCGGTGCCACTGGCACTCGATGAGGCAGTGCGCTCGGGTAAGGTGCAGCGCGGACAATTGCTGCTGCTGGAAGCGTTTGGTGGTGGTTTTGCGTGGGGTTCGGCGCTGCTCCGCTACTAATGTAAGCGCGTTCGCCGGCCTTTGCGGCAACCCAGCGCGACCCACCCAACCCAACGAATCGTGAACTGCGTGGCCGTTTGTGGCGGCCGCGAGGGTGCGGTGCGGCTGATTTCTGGCATCCTGCGCGGGTGAATGCCATATCGCTGTCAACCAAGAGCCTATTGCTGCGTTACGCGCGCGTGCGCGAGCTGGAGTCGCGGCCTGGCCGCGCGCTGCGGTTCTGTGTGCGGGCGTGGGTGCGGCCAGAGATGCACCGGCAATGGTTTGCCATGCTGGACCGGCCCGAATTGCGCGGAGCCGTGGCCTATTCGCCCCGAATGTGCGAGCGGGTGCAGCGTGATTACATCAGCACCCAGTTTTCCCCCGCCCAACGCAGCCTGCTGTTGCGCAAGCATTTTGAACTGGTCTGCGCACTGCCGGCAGCTGTCCGTGAGGCGGTGTATTCACCCGCAGGCTATGAAATCGCGCGCTTTGTGGTGGCGGACATCGAACATGTATTAAAACTTCAACATGTGCCGCTCAATGCCCGCGAAGGCGATTTGGGCCTGGTGTGGGAGTGCTCGTTGGGCCGAGTGGCTACGGCGGCGTTTGCCTTGGCCAATTCGCGGCGTGGCGTGCGTGTGCTGTTGGTGGGCGGGCTGCAAGGTGGGCGCGGGGATGCCATGGTGGCGATGTACCGCACGCTGACCCGTTCGATGTATGGGTTGCGGCCGATGTCGGCGCTGGTGCAGTTTCTGCAATTGATGGCGCAGGCGTTAGCGGCCGATGAGGTGTTGGGTGTCACCAGCACCGCGCATATTCGCTTCAAGCCCGGTAAAACGCTGCTGGATTACGATCAACTTTGGCAAGAGCACGGCGGCAGCCCACATGTCTTGGGCCTGTTGCGGGTGCCGGCGGCACCAGCCAAGCGCGATCTTGCCGAGGTGGCGTCCAGCAAGCGGTCGATGTATCGCAAGCGCTATGCCCTGCTGGATGAGGTCGCGGTGGCAATGGGCGCCGCGCTGGTGTGGTCAAGCGCATTGCCACCGCCCAGAGTGGAACAGAGTGCGACGCGGGTAAGCGATGACGTCGGCATGCTGGATGCCGTACATGCTGGTAGCGGTCTGATTTGACGCAGATTTTTGGGTTGATTATCCATTGCGTATGGTCAATCCATACGCATGAGTACAGACGGCATAGAGCAATTACTCGTATCATGATCGGCCATTTTTCAGGCTGATGGCCGGAGCGAGCCCCGCGTGAGCGCCCCCCACCAATCCCCGCAACTCGCCTTGGTGTTTCCCGGCCAAGGTTCGCAAGCTTTGGGCATGTTGGCCGAGCTGTCGGAGCTGCACCCCACCGTGAAGCCCGCGTTTGAGGAAGCATCGGATGGTGCGGGCGTGGACTTGTGGGCACTGGCGCAGGCCGGTCCGGACGAAATGCTCAATCGTACCGAATACACCCAGCCGGCGTTATTGGCGGCGGGTATTGCGGTGTGGCGCTTGTGGCAGCAGCAGGGCGGCGCAATGCCTGCGGTGCTGGCTGGCCACAGCTTGGGTGAATACACCGCCCTGGTGGCGGCCGGTGCGCTGTCGCTCAAAGATGGCGCGCATTTGGTGCGCATCCGTGGGCAATTGATGCAGGACGCTGCCCCGGCTGGGGTGGGCGCAATGGCGGCAGTGCTGGGTGCGGACAATGCCTTGGTGGAAGCCGTGTGCGTGGAGGCTTCGGGTGCGCAGGGAGTGGTGCCTGCCAATTACAACTCGCCGGGCCAGATCGTGATTGGTGGCGATGCGGCGGCGGTGGATCGCGCGCTGGCGCTGTTGGCTGAGCGCGGTGTGCGCAAGGCCGTCAAATTGGCGGTCAGTGTGCCCTCACACACGCCCTTGATGCGCGAAGCGGCGAACCGCTTGGCGCAAACCATGGCCGGCCTGCATTGGAACTTGCCGGTGCTGCCGGTGGTGCAAAACGTGGATGCGCAGGTGCATACCAGCATCGACGCCATCCGCGATGCCTTGGTGCGCCAGCTCTATCTGCCCGTGCAATGGACATCCTGCGTGCAGGCGCTCTCCGCACGCGGCATCACCCGGATTGGCGAATGCGGGCCGGGCAAGGTGTTGACCGGCTTGGTCAAGCGCATCGACAAATCGCTCGACGCACGTGCGTTGGGCACGCCGGCGGAATTTACCGCCGCCATCGAGGAATGGAACGCATGAGTGGATTGTTGCAAGGCGAAATCGTACTGGTGACTGGCGCCTCGCGCGGGATCGGTGCGGCGATTGCCGACACCTTGGCGGCACTAGGCGCTACCGTGATTGGCACCGCCACTTCGGACGCAGGTGCGCAGGCCATCGGTGCACGTTTGGCCGCTGTGGGGGGCCATGGCCGCCGTCTCAACGTCAATGAAGCCGGTGCGATTGAAGCCTTGGTGGACGCAGTGGCAGGTGAATTCGGCAATATTTCCATTTTGGTCAACAATGCCGGCATCACTCGCGACAATTTATTGATGCGAATGAAAGATGAAGATTGGCAGGCGATTCTCGATACCAACCTGACCTCGGTCTATCGCGCATCCAAAGCGGTACTACGCGGGATGATGAAGGCGCGCAAGGGCCGCATCATCAATATCGCTTCGGTGATTGGTGTCACCGGTAATGCCGGGCAGGCCAATTACGCCGCGGCCAAGGCCGGCATCATTGCGTTTAGCAAATCGCTGGCCAAAGAAATCGGTTCGCGTGGGATCACCGTCAATGTGGTGGCCCCCGGTTTTATCGCCACCGATATGACCGCAGATTTGCCGGACGCGGCCAAGGACGCACTGCTGGGTCAAATTGCGCTGGGCCGCTTGGGCGAGCCGGCGGATATCGCCAATGCGGTCGCATTCTTGGCCGGCCCGTCGGCGGCGTATATCACCGGCGAAACCCTGCACGTCAACGGCGGCATGTACATGCCCTGATTTTTGCTTTGATTCCCCCGCCGGGCGGGCGCATGTTGCAACGTCCGGCTTTCACGTAAACTTGTCCATTGAACCCGATTCCCGGGAGGAGCAACCAGACATGAGCACCATCGAAGAACGCGTCAAGAAAATCGTCGTCGAACAATTGGGCGTCAAGGAAGAAGACGTCACCACCAGCGCATCGTTTGTGGACGATCTGGGCGCGGACTCGCTGGACACCGTGGAACTGGTGATGGCGCTGGAAGAAGAGTTCGAGTGCGAAATCCCGGACGAAGACGCAGAAAAGATCAGCACCGTGCAGGCGGCGATCGACTACATCAAGGCCCACGTCAAGGCCTGATGTTTGCCCCTTTGGGGGCAACCCCTGTGGGAGGATTCCCGCAGTCACACCGGGGCCGCTTCTGCGGCCCTGCGTGTTTTGCAGCAGCGTCAATGCAAGCCATGATTATTGATCGAGGAGTCACCATGTCGAAACGTCGCGTCGTCGTCACCGGGATGGGCATCATCTCGCCGCTGGGCCTGGATCTGGCCAGCAATTGGGATGGTATCTGCAACGGCCGCTCGGGCATCAGCATGGTCGAGGGTTTTGATGCCGCCACCTATCCCACCCGCATCGCGGGGGAAATTCGCGGCTTCGACATCACCCAATGGGTGAACCCGAAAGACGCCAAAAAAATGGATCACTTCCTGCACTACGGCATGGCTGCCTCGTTGATGGCCAAGGACGATGCGGGGCTGGAGGTGACCGAGGCCAATGCCGAGCGCATCGGCGCACTGATTGGTGCGGGCATCGGTGGCATCTGGGGCATTGAAGAAACCGCCGTCAAATTGCACGAAGGCGGGGTGCGCAAGATCAGCCCGTTCTACATTCCGTCCACCATCATCAACATGATGCCGGGGCAGTTGTCGCTGGCCACCGGGATCAAGGGGCCCACGTTCTCCGCGGTATCGGCCTGCGCCACGGCCAATCATTCGATTGGCATGGCCATGCGCATGATCCAGTACGGTGATGCCGATGTGATGTTTGCCGGTGGTGCCGAGCGCGGCAGCTCGCCCACGGCGATGGGCGGTTTCTGCGCGATGAAGGCGATGAGCACGCGCAACGAGGATCCCACCCGCGCCTCGCGGCCATGGGACAAAGACCGCGATGGCTTCGTGCTGGGCGATGGTGCCGGCATTTTGGTGTTGGAAGAATACGAACACGCCAAGGCGCGTGGCGCGCGCATCTACTGCGAACTGGCCGGCTTCGGTGCCACCTCGGATGCCTTCCACATGACCGCGCCCAGCGAGAATGGCGAGGGCCCGGCGCGGTGCATGGCGATGGCCTTCCGCGATGCTGGCATCAACCCGGAGCAGGTGGGCTACCTCAATGCGCACGGCACCAGTACGCCGCTGGGTGATCTGGCCGAAACCCTAGCGATCAAGCGTGCGCTGGGTGCGCATGCCTACAAGACGATGGTGTCGTCCACCAAGTCGATGACCGGCCACTTGCTGGGTGCGGCCGGCGGGGTGGAAGCGATCTATTCGATCAAGGCGCTGGAAACCGGGATCATCCCGCCGACCATCAATCTGGAAACCCCCGGCGAAGGCTGCGATCTGGACTATGTGCCGAACGTGGCGCGCCAGTCCAAGGTGGATGTGGTGGTGTCCAACGGCTTTGGCTTTGGCGGCACCAACGGCACGCTGGTGTTCAAGCGCGTTTGAGGCGGATTCGTCATCCCGGCTTGCATCGGGGTGACAAAAAAACAAATGCACAACCCTTGGCATTGCCCCAACCTCATCGACCTGCTTGCCCTGCATCGGCTGGATTCTGCACGCTACCCGGTGTTGCTGGAGTCCACCAGCGGTGGTGCACTGGGATGCTGGGACATGCTGCTGGCGCACAGTGGCGAAGGCTTCGCGCTGCATCGCGATGGCGTGGTGCGCACGCTGGCGGGCGAAGTAATTTCTGGCCGTTTTTTGGATGTGCTGGATGCGCACTGGCGCAGCGCGTATTGCGAAGACTCCTCCGCAAGCGCGCTGCCGTTTCGTGGCGGTTGGGCGCTGTTGCTGGGCTACGAATTGGCACAGCAGGTCGAGCCGGTGTTGCAATTGCCGCAGGCCGATGGCGCGCTGCCGATTGCAGTGGCGTTGCGATGCCCGGCGGCGGTGCTGCGGGAGCGCAGTAGCGGCGAATGCAGCATGGTTGCCGAAGCGGGCGCGGAGGTGTGGTTGGCGCAGATGGCAAATGACATCGAGCGTGCCCGCACACTGCCGGCATTGCCAGTGTGGACACCACCCATCCGCATTGACGAAGACCCGGCGCAGCAGTATCTCGATGGCGTAGCGCGGGTGCTGAACTACTTGGCCGGGGGCGATGTGTTCCAAGCCAATCTGTCGCGCGGTTGGCGAGCGCACTTTGCTGCCGCGCTGGATCCGGCGGCGCTGTTTCAGCAATTGCGCACGCACAATCCGGCTCCGTTCGCCGGCATCTTCCGCAGCCCGTGGGGCAGTGTGGTCAGTGCTTCGCCCGAGCGCCTGTTATCCGTGCAGGAGGGCATGGCACAAACCCGCCCCATTGCGGGGACTCGCCCGCGCTTTGCCGGCGATGACGATGCCGAGAGCATTCAGGAATTGGTCGGGCATCCCAAAGAGCGCGCCGAACATGTGATGCTGATCGACTTGGAACGCAATGATCTGGGCCGTGTGTGCGCAGCCGGCAGCGTGCAGGTGGATGAATTGATGGTGGTGGAAAGTTATGCACATGTGCACCACATCGTCAGCAACGTGCGCGGGCGGCTGCGCGCGGAGGTGACGCCTGGGCAGGCGATCGCCGCGGTGTTCCCCGGCGGCACCATTACCGGCTGCCCGAAGGTGCGCTGCATGCAGATTATTGCCGAATTGGAAGGCGTGGGTCGCGGTGCATACACCGGCGCAATGGGTTGGCTGAACCACGATGGCGCGATGGATTTGAATATCCTGATTCGCAGTGCCGAAGTGGAAGATGCCACGCTGCGTTTTCGCACCGGAGCCGGCATCGTGATGGATTCCGACCCGCAACGCGAGCTGGATGAAACCCGCGCCAAGGCGCGCGGGATGTTGCGGGCATTGGGGGATGCGGAATGAGCGATGCGCTGCTTTACTCCCCTCTCCCGTCGGGAGAGGGGATGGGGGAGAGGGGCTGGCCATGCAGCCTCTTCGTGAGCGAGCGCCGTATCGATGAAATCGCGGCATCCAACCGCGGCCTCAACTACGGCGATGGTGTGTTTGAAACCATGCGCGTGGACCACGGCGGGGTGCCGCTGTGGTCGCGCCATCTTGCACGCCTTGGTGAAGGTGCACAGCGGCTGGGTATCAGCTTGCCGGAGCGGGCCTTTATTGAAGCGCGCCTGCATGAACTCTGCGCTGGTGTGGATACTGGCGTGGTCAAGTTGTTGCTGACCCGTGGCGATGGTGGGCGCGGCTATGCGCCATCGGTGGATGCACCGCCGGTGTGGGTGTTGTCGCTGCATCCGTTGCCACCGAGGCAAACCGCGTTGCAATTGCATGCGTGCAACACCCGGCTTGCCACGCAGCCCTTGTTGGCCGGCATCAAACATTGCAACCGTCTGGAACAGGTGTTGGCGCGAACCGAAGCACAACGTGCGGGTTGCGATGAAGGCCTGATGCGGGACATGGCTGGCAACGTCGTGTGTGCCACAGCGGCCAACGTGTTGGCGCATTGCGACGGGCGCTGGTTGACGCCGCCGATCGAGCACTGCGGTGTGGTCGGCGTATTGCGTGGCTGGTTGTTGGAGCAGGGGATGCTGGAGGTGGTTGAATTGTCGATGGAGGCGCTTGCCGCAGCTGACGCGCTGGCCCTTTGCAACGCGGTGCGCGGTATCCTGCCAGTGGCACGATTGGGTGCGCGTAGCTGGCGCACGCAGCCGGCAGTGACAGCATTGCAAACCGCATTAGCGAAGGACTATCCGATGTATTCCAATAGTGTGGGGCTGACGTGAAATTTCGCACCTTGCTGCTGTGCTGTGGGTTGCTGGTGGCAGCCGTCATCGGCTGGTTTGGCTGGCGCTACCAGCAGTTTTCCGATGCGCCGCTGCCCGGTATCACGGCCGATGCGAGCGTGATGGTCGAACGCGGCGACAACTTGGGCAAGCTGCTGAGAAAACTGCGCGCGCAGCACATCGACACCGGCGAAGGCCTGTTCTGGCAAGTCTTGGCACGACAAACCGGCGCTGCCGGCAAGTTGCAGGTGGGCGAGTACGCGCTGGCCACCGACACCACACCGCGCAGCCTGTTATCGGCGATGCGCGATGGCAAGGTGATCCGCCGCAGCTTCACGATTGTGGAAGGCTGGACTATGCGCGACCTACGCGCTGCGCTGCGCAAAGTGCCGGTGTTGAAGCAGGCCTTGCCTGAACTCGATGATGCCGCGTTGATGAAGGCGTTGGGGCATACTGGGCAACATCCTGAAGGCCGCTTTCTGCCGGAAACCTATGCGTGGACGCGTGGCGACAGCGATCTGGATATCCTCAAGCGCGCCTATGCGGGGATGGAAAAAACTCTGGACGCCGAATGGCGCACGCGCGCCGAAGATTTGCCGTTCGATCGCCCGGAGCAGGCATTGACCCTTGCATCCATCATCGAAAAAGAAACCGGCACTGCCAGCGAGCGTGCGCAGATCGCCGGCGTGTTTGTGCGCCGTTTGAAAACCGGCATGCGCCTGCAAACCGACCCCACCGTGATCTACGGCATGGGTGCGAACTATGCCGGCAATATCCGACGCACGGATTTGACCACCGACACGCCTTACAACACCTATACCCGCGATGGTCTGCCGCCGACGCCGATTGCGATGCCCGGCAAGGCGGCGCTGCACGCGGCCACGCATCCGGCAGCGGGTGATGCGCTGTATTTCGTGGCGGTGGGCGATGGCAGTGGGCGGCATGTGTTCAGTGCATCGCTCAGTGCCCACAACGCGGCGGTACGCGATTACGTGGCCCGTTACCGCGCGCAGCGGCAGGCACAAACACAATGACGGCCTTACAACACCAGCCCCGGTTTCTGAGTTTGGAAGGTGGCGAGGGTGCGGGCAAAAGCACGGTACTCACCGCGCTGCGTGACGCCCTGCAGGCAGATGGTGTCGAGGTGGTGTGCACCCGCGAACCCGGTGGCACGCCCTTGGCCGAAGGCATTCGCGGCTTACTGTTGCATGCCAATGATGAGCCAGTAGCTGCGCACACCGAATTGTTGATGATGTTCGCGGCCCGCGCCCAGCATGTGCAGCAAGTGATCTTGCCTGCACTGCAACGCGGCGCGTGGGTGATGTGCGACCGGTTTACCGATTCCAGCTATGCCTACCAAGGCGCGGCGCGTGGCATGGATGTGCATTTCATCGCCGAATTGGAACGTCATGCGGTGGGCATCGAACCAGGGCTGACCCTGTTGCTGGATCTGGATGTGGCGCATGCCCGCCAGCGCACACGCGGCCGCGATTTATTGGATGGCGCATCGCCTGACCGCATCGAGCGGGAACACGATGCGTTTTTCGAGCGCGTACGCGCAGGATTTTTAGCGCGTGCCATGCAGCACCCAGAACGTATCCGCGTGCTGGATGCCAGCCCGGATGCGGCCACGGTGGCGGCTGCGGCACTGGTGGTTTTGGCCGAATATCGCCGGGGTGGGGCATGAGTGTGTTGCCCGCCCTCACCCCTTGGCAGCAACGCGCTTACGTACAGGCGTGTGAGGCCCTCACAGCAGGACATTTTGGGCATGCCACGCTAATCACCGGGCCAGAAAAAATCGGCAAGCGCGTGCTGGCAGAACACTTGGCGCAGCGCGTGTTGTGTTTGACGCCGCGTACGGATGGCGAAGCCTGCGGTGTTTGCAAAAGCTGCCATTTGTTTGCATCACGCGCGCAAATGGAAACACTGGAAGTGCGCCCCGACGGCAGCCCCGCACATCCGTGGGGGCATAGCGCGCATCCGGATTTATATTTTCTCGGTTATGAAATCAATAGCAAAACCGGCAAGCCGCGCAGTGAAATCGTCATTGAGCAAATTCGCGCATTGACCGAAAAAATGGGCCTGACTGCGCAACTGGGTGGAATGCAGGTGGTGATCATCGAGCCTGCCGATGCGGTTAACTGGCATGCGTGGAATGCGGTGCTGAAAACACTGGAAGAGCCACAACCGGGCCGCTATCTGTGGCTGCTTTCCTCCAACCCCGCGCAACTGCCCGCCACCATCCGCAGCCGTTGTCAGCGCTTGGAAGTGCGCCTGCCCATGCAACAAGAAGCCTTGCACTGGTTGCAGCAGCGCGGGCATCCCGATGCACTGGCGGCAGAAGCATTGGATGCGGCACGCGGGCACCCGGGGCTGGCTGCTGCATGGGCGGCAGGGGATGGTTTGGCGCTGCGGCGTGAGGTGGTCAAAGACGCGCAGGCACTGTTGCGCGGGCAGGCCGATAGCGTGCAAACCGCGCAACGCTGGTTGGCCGATGGACGTGCCAGTGAGCGCTTGGCGCATCTGGCCGAATTTGCGTTGCGTGAAGCTATGGGCTTGACCGAGCTGGCCGCAACCCGCACCCTTGCTGCACGTTTCGATGCGGCCAATCGTGCGCGCGACTTACTGCGAACACCGGCGCGTGAAGATCTTGTCGTGATCGATGCACTGCGGATGTGGCGATGATGGCCGGCATCCGCAACACGGGATTAACAGGGGACTGGGTATGAGCAATCCAATGGGTGGTGCACGTCAGGGCATCTTGTCGCTGGCGATCAAGGACAAGGCGACGTTGTACGCGGCGTACATTCCCTACATCAAGCAGGGCGGTATTTTTGTGCCCACCACGCGGCGCTATTTCATTGGTGACGAGGTCTTCCTGCTGCTGACGCTGCCCGACTCCTCCGATCGCATGCCGGTGGCTGGGAAAGTGGCATGGGTTACCCCCAGCGGCGCGCAAGGCAATCGTCCCGCCGGCATCGGCGTGCAATTTGCCGATACCGCTGAAGGCGAATCCGTACGCAGTAAAATCGAAACCACCCTCGCTGGCACCTTAGGTGCCGACCAGCCGACGCAAACGATGTAGGGATCAAGCCGCGCCTGCTGTACTCACGGCAGGCGGAGGGATTTGCACCAAATTGGTGTGCTTTCGTCAGACCTGGCGGTGTTTCGTCATATTCGGCTGGACGCTGCAAGTAGGTGTGTCCTGTACTGCATGCACAAGTACAGACGACATAGCAGCGCCATGGTCAGATTCCAATCTCCGACTGCCTTCTCCGGCAACGTCATCGAAACCGAGCAACTGAGCAAGCGTTACGGCCGCAAGCTGGCGCTGGATCATCTCGATCTGGCCATCCCGCGTGGCCGCATCCACGCCATCGTCGGTGCCAACGGCGCCGGCAAATCCACCCTGTTCCGCATCCTGCTGGGCTTCATGCCACCCAGCGCCGGGCAGTCCCGCATCCTCGGCCAGGACAGCCAGCGGCTGACCCCGCAGGACCGCAGCCGGATTGGCTTCGTCAACGAAGAACACACTCTGCCGAACTGGATGCGGGTGGCGCAGGTGATGGCGATGCAGCGCCACCAGTACGGGCGCTGGAACCAGCAGGCCTTCGATGGCGTGATCGGCCACTACAACGTGTTGCCGGAACAGAAGATCGGCCAGCTCTCGCGCGGCGAACGCGCCGGCTTCAACCTCGCGCTGGCACTGGCGCAAGGCCCGGAACTGCTGGTACTGGACGAGCCGACGCTCGGCCTCGATGTGGTGGCCAAGCGCGCCTTCCTCGAATCACTGTTGCAAAGCAATGCTGCCGACGACTGCACGGTGATCTATTGCTCGCACCAGATGGAGGAGATCGAGCGCGTCGCCGACAACCTGATCATCCTCGAACGCGGCCAACTCAAGCACATGTCGCCGCCGGAAGAATTCACCGCGCGGGTCAGCCATTGGGTGGCCGATATTCCGTTCAAGGGACCGGATCCGCGGCTGGTGCCGGGCTTGCTGGAAACCCAGCGCATCGATGGCCTGCAGCACTTTCTGGTGCTGGATCAGGACGCGGACTTCGAGCATTTCCTGCGTGCCTGCGGCGCGCGCGATGCGCAATCGATGCCGGTCAGCCTGGACCGCGCGGTCAACGCCTTCCTCGCCAAACACCACGCCGCACCGAGCGCTGCCTGAGCGCCGCTGGAGAACATGCACATGAACGATCTTTTCAAAGGCGAGCTGCTGCGCTTCCGCCTGTGGGCTGGCATCGCCGCCATCGTCAATCTCGCCGTGCTGGGCTTCCTCAGCCGGATGGTGGATCTGGCGCAGCAGCCACTCTTCGTCTACCAGGTATTCGCCGCGGTGTATGCCGTGGCCGGTGCCCTGCTGGGCATTTACCAGATGGGCGTCTATCGCAAGCCGAATCAGTGGCTCAACCTGCTGCACCGCCCGCTGCACCGGTTGCGCATCGCGGGAGCGTTGACCGGCGCGGGCGCGCTGCTGTTGCTTGTCGCGGTGGCGCTGCCGGTGGTGCTGGTCGCGATCTACCAGGACACGATGACCGCGCGCGTGGTGGACATGCGGCATTGGTTGCTGCCGGTCGCCAGCTGGCTGATCGCGCTGTCCGGCTACCTGGCGGGCGCATACGCGATGGTCGGCAACCGCCGTTATTCGTTCGCTGCCTTCCTGCTGCCCAACCTCTTCATGTATGCGCAAGCCACCGGCGTGGCGATGCTGGGCGTGCAATGCGTGGTGATCGGTTTCCTCGCATTGATGCTGACGATCGCGTTCAAGCCGGATTACACCGCGCCTTCGCGCAATCCGGCGGCGGTGCTGGTGGTGGCCTTGCCGGTGCAACTGGGCGCGTATTTCCTGGCGTGGATGCTGGGCTTCGGCGTCGAGCTGCTATGGACGGTGACCGGCACGCATCCGCTCAACATGCCGAAGCCGCCTGCAGGCGGGACGATCGAGGCGGACCGCGCCGAAGGCAAGGACATGCTGCTGCTTGGCATCGCAGGCAGTCTAGATTCCGACGCGGCGCTGTGGCGCGAACAGATCGCATTGTCCGATGTGTACACGCGTTACCCGCTGCGCACCCTGCCACACCAGGGCGACATGACCAATCCACAGCCGATGGAGTGGGTGGATGGCGACCACAACACCAACTGGGTCTACAGCCATGACCGCGGCCGTTTCATCGGTTACGGCCTGCTGGACAAGCGTGCCCGTGGCGAGCTTGGGATAGGCGCCACGCAAGCGGCATTCCCGGCGCCGACGCTGGCCTTTGGCGCCATCTATCTGTACAACGCGAACGCGGTGTACCAGTTCGACAGCGAGCAACAGCGCGTGTTCGAACGCATCCGCCTGCCGCAAGGCGAGGTGATGGCCAGCCCACCCGAACCGGCCGGCGACAACATCCTGATGCTCAGTAACCGCGCCGCCTACTTCTATCCCGGCCGCGAGGCGATGAACGGGCTCGACCTGCTCAAGCCGCTGATGCGTGTTCCGATGCCCGGCCCGGTCGGCAACCTCAGCCGGATGGACGTGGTCGAACTGCTGGACGGTTACCTCGTGTCCTACACCTACACCTGGGGCGTGTGGGGCGGTGAGTTGCAGCAGCCGTACCAGCAGGTGTTGCGCGTGGATGGCCAGGGCCATGCACGCATCATCGCGCGCCGCGCGTTGTCGATCGACTTGCCTTCGACGTACACCAACCGCAATTTCTGGTTGTCGCCGGTGCTGCGCGTGATTTGCCTCGACGCACAAGACCTGTTCGCGTCACCCGATCTGCTGCGTGCCAAGCCCGAGCCGATGCCGACGCCGATCCTGTGGCTCGCAGGCGCGTGCTGCTTGCTGTCCCTGTTCGGCGCGGTGTGGCTCAGCGGCAAGCAAACGCATTCGCCGCGCGGTCGCCTTGGCTGGATCCTGCTGTGCGGCGTGGTCGGGCTGCCGGCGCTGGTCAGCCTGTGGCTGTTGTATCCGCGTCGTGAAGTGTTGCTTGCAACCGCCGCGCCGACAACGCCGGCTGGCACGCATGCGGCCTCGGGGGAATGACCATGGCGAACCTTCGGAGTGTTTGCGTTGCGACCGCGCTGTGCCTGTTCGCGTGCATGCCACGCATCGCACCGGCGCAGGACTTGGAGAGCCTGCGCAGCGCCGAGGTCGCGCAGCGTGCATTGCCGCGCGCACCGCAGCTGCCGCGCAGCGCCTTTCTCGAGAACCGCACCCTGGCGGCTGCGCAGCTTTCGCCGGCGGGCGACTTCGTGGCGTACTTGCGCGAGCAGAAGGATTCGCGTGCGCTGTGGCTGCTGCCGGCGAACGGCGGCAGCCCGCGCATGCTGGTCGGCAACACCCAGGCCGAACAAGTGACGTGGTCACGCGATGGCCGCTGGCTGTTCCTGCGCGCACCGCGTTCGTTGACCATGGTCGGCGTCGACGGCCGCACCGGCGTGCGCGTGCCGCTGGGTGGCAACGAGCGGCGCCAAGTCATCAAGCTCGACCCCTCGCAAACTGCCGCGCTCCTGCTGCGCGAACGGCGAGTGGTGGGCCAAAGTGATGTCAGATGGCAGATCGTGCGCATGGATGCGCATGGCAAGCGCACCCTGCTACGCGAAGACACGCGCTGGGGACACGACGTGGCGGTGGATGTGCGCGGGCGGATCGTTGCGCTGGCGCGTTTCGAAGGCGATCACGATGCGTTGTATCGGGTCCTGCCAAATGGCGCACTGAGAGAAGTGCTGCGCCTGCGCCCGATGGAGCGGATCGAACTGCTGGCGGTGCAGGCCGATGGCAGCCTGCTGATGGTCGGCAATCCCGGTACTGCGGCGGGCATGGGGAATGTCCGGAGGGTGATGCGGCTGGGCGCGGACGACAAGCTGCAGACCCTGCACCAGGATCCGCGTGGCGAAGCCGATCTCGATGACGTGGTCATCGACCCACGCACGAACCAGCCGCTGGCGGCGAGTTACCGCAGCACCGTCGCCGCGACCTACGGCATCGGCGGTGCGCAGGATGTTGTCGCTGCAATCGTGCGCAAGTTCCCCGGCCGTGACATCGCACTGCAGGCCGGCAGCGGCCCTTCCGCGCACTGGCTGGTGAGCGAACGCGCGGCGACCCTGCGCGATCCGCGCTGGTGGCTGTACGATCCGCGCAACGGCCGTCTGCGCCGCATCCTCGACGATCCCGGCATCACCGCCGGCGCGCCGAAGGAAACCGAGCTGGCGCGCAAGCTGGCGATCAGCTACATCGCCTCCGATGGCAAGCGCGTATACGGCTTCGTGCTACTGCCGCCGGGCGTGGACGCCGCCCACGCACCCTTGATCGCGCAGGTGCACGGCGGCCCGATCAATCACTTCCGAGCCGGCTATGACGGTGTCGCTCAGTTCCTCGCCAATCGTGGCTATGTGGTGTTCCAGTCCAACTTTCGTGGTTCCACCGGGCACGGTCTGGCCTACACCTTTTCCTCGAATGGCGACTACGGCAATGGCCGCGTGCAGCAGGACATCGTCGAAGGCGTGCGTTGGCTGTTGGCGCAGGGCATCGGCGACAAGGACCGGGTCGGCATCGTTGGCCACTCCTTTGGTGGCTATTCCACCTTGCTGGGCCTGACCTTCCAGCCCGACCTGTTCAAGGTCGGCGTGGCCGGCTCGCCGCCTGCGGATCTTGGCTGGGCGATGCGCTGGCTGCTCAGCTCCGGCGAACAGGGCGATCTTCCTGATCGTTCACTCAAGCAGACCCTGCGTGCCCTGTCGCTGGATGGCAGCGATCCTTCAACTTTCGCGCGCCTGCATGCGCAATCGCCACTGGTGAATGCGTCACGCATGCACCGCCCCTTGTTGGTGATGGCCGGTGGTGCTGACCGGACGGTGGCGATCCGCAGTGTCACTGACTACGTAGCGCGATTGCGGAATATGCGGCGGCCGGTCAGCCTGCTGGTAGAGCCCAATGGCGACCACTCGCCGGTCGATCCGATCCCGCGCGAGGCCTATCTGTTTGCGATGGAAACCATGCTGCAACGCCATCTCGGCGGGCCAGCACCGGAACCGGCAGGCCAGCGCCTGCGAACCTACCTGCGCCAGAACCTGCGTCTGGCGGGACCGGAATTCCAGACGTTTGCAGGTCGGCCGGTACGGCCGTGATCCGCGTCTGCGAAGGCCTCACGCCACCGGTGCGCGCAGCGCCGGGTTGTCCCAGCCGGGTCGCGGCGCGAAGCGTTCGCCGTACTTCGCTTGCAAGGTCTGCAAGCGCGCCAGCAGTGCATCGGCGCCGGTGGCGCGGATGTGCTGGATCGGACCCCCGCGGAACGGCGCAAAGCCGGTGCCGAAGATCACCCCGGCGTCGAGCAGGTCGGCGTCGCTCACCACACCGGCGTGCAGGCAGGCCACCGCTTCGTTGAGCAGGGGCAGGATCAGGCGGTCTTCCAGATCCTCGGGTGCCACGAAACCGTTTGGCAGTTCGGGCTTGATCGCCTTTCCGTTCTGCCAGCTGTAGATGCCTTGCCCGTCCTTCTTGCCGCGCTTGCCGGTTTCCACCGTCGCCAGCGCCGCCGGCACGTCGAGGCCGAGGAAGGGCGCAAGCTCCTTGCCGACGCTGGCGGCCACGTCCAGACCCACGGTGTCGAGCAATTCGATCGGCCCCATCGGCATGCCGAAGCGCGTCGCCGCTTTGTCGATGGCCGGGCCGGGAATGCCCTCGGCGTAGGCGGTGGCGGCTTCCAGCATGTACGGGAACAGCACGCGGTTGACGAGGAAACCCGGCGTGCCGGCCACCGGCACCGGGAACTTGCCCAGTGCCTTGCAGAACGCGGCCAGCCGGCGTTCGGTGTCGGCGGCCATGCCGTCGTGGTGGATGATCTCCACCAGCGGCATTTGCGCCACCGGGTTGAAGTAGTGCAGGCCGGCGAACAGCGCGGGACGGGCGATGTGTTCACGCAATTCGTCCAGCGGAATCGACGAGGTATTGGTGGTCAGCAGGGCGCCGGCCTTGAGCCTCGGTTCCACCGCGTTGTAGAGATCGCGCTTGGCGTCGGGGTTCTCGATAATGGCTTCGATCACCAAATCGGCAGTGGCCACGCCGTCGCCATTCAGATCGGATTGCAAGCGTGCGGCGACCTCGGGACGCTTGGCGGGGTCCTTGACCTTCTTTTCGAACAAGGCCTGCGCGCGGGCCATGGCGCCGTCGATGAAGCGCTGCTCGCGGTCCTGCAAGGTCACCTCGAAGCCCTTGTAGGCGGCGAAGGCAGCGATGTCGCCGCCCATCACGCCGGCGCCGACCACATGCACGCGGGCAATGCCGGATTCACCCTTGCCCAGTGCTTTCATCCGTTCGGTCAGGAAGAAGATGCGGATCAGGTTGCGTGCGGTCGACGTACCGGCGAGTTTCACCACTGCACGGCGTTCGGCGTCGAGGCGGGCACGGATGGGCCTGCCGCCGTTCTTTGCCCAGGTCGCGATCAATGCATAGGGCGCTGGGTAGAACGCCTTCGGCGCCTTGCGTGCCACCTGCTTGGCCATCTGCGGTGCCAGCAATTTGCGGGCCGCGAAGGTATTGCTGGCCCGGGCGAGGATGCGTTGCTTGAGTGGGCGTGTGCAGCCCTTGAGCGCCAACTTGGCGGCGCTGTCGATCAAATCGGAGGCCTCCACGACCAGATCGACCAAGCCAATGCCGCGTGCTGCCTTGGCGCTGAGCGCGCGGCCGGTCAGCATCATGTCCATCGCCGCCGGTGCGCCGACCAGCTGCGGCAGGCGCGCGCTGCCGCCCCAGCCGGGGAAGATGCCGAGCTGCACTTCCGGCAAGCCAATGCGGGTGGAGGCATCGCTGCTGGCGACGCGATAGCGACAGGCCAGCGAGATTTCGGTGCCGCCGCCCATGCAGAAGCCGTGAATCGCCGCCACCGTGGGGCAGCGCAGCATGGCCAGTTTCTGGAAGGTGAGCTGGCCGCGTCGGATCGCATCGTTGACCGTGCCCTTGCGGTCGAAGTCCTGGAACTCCTTGAGGTCAGCACCGGCGATGAAGCCGCTGGCCTTGCCCGAGGCGATCACCAAGCCCTTGGGCAACTCCAGACTGATGCGCTCCAGTACGTCGTTCAATTCGATCAGCACGTCTTGCGAGAACGCATTGACGCTGGCGTCAGCGCGGTCGAAATACAGCACCAGCACGCCGTCGTCGCGTTGCTGGGGTTTCCAGTGCCGTAGCGGCAGCCCCGCGAAGCGGTCAGCAGCGGAATTCGCCATGTGCAAGCCATCCCATCCATCGAAAGGGCTATCGTAGCCCGCGAAAACTTGAATATTTTTCTAATTATTCGCGGATCGGCGCAAACTGCACGTCGCCGCTGTGGAACTTCTACGGCATCGTGTTGTCACAAGGCTCGGAGACTGCCGGGCTCACTTCGGGGACTGGCGTGTAATGACGGAGGATCGGGTGTCGCAAGCGCTGGACCATGACCTAGTGGCAAGGGTGCAACGGGGCGATACCGCCGCGTTTGACCTGTTGGTGCGCAAATACCAGCATCGCGTTGCGGCGGTGATTTCGCGCTACATCCGCGATTGGTCGGAAGTGCAGGACGTAGCGCAGGACACCTTCATCCGTGCCTATCGTGCGATCAAAAACTTTCGTGGCGATGCGCAGTTTTCGACGTGGCTGCACACGATTGCGGTGAATACCGCCAAGAACCACTTGGCCGCGCATGGCCGCCGCCCGCCGGGGGAAGATATCGATGTAGAAGACGCCGAGCAGTTTGAATCCGGCCTGCGTCTGCGCGATACCGACACCCCCGAACGTGAATTGATGCGCCAGCAGTTGGAACAAACGGTGGTGTCCGCGGTCGAAGCCTTGCCGCCAGAATTGCGCGAAGCGATCACCTTGCGTGAAGTCGATGGCCTCAGTTACGAGGAAATCGCCGAACGCATGAACTGCCCGATTGGCACGGTGCGTTCGCGCATCTTCCGCGCCCGCGAGGCCATCGA
>NZ_DAOOUM010000007.1:0-58849 GCF_035369645.1 Thermomonas sp.
CGCATCTCGGGATCAACATCCCGGGACAACGCGGGTTTACCAGAACTTGCGGATCGTCGTGGCGCAGTCGGCGACCCTGAGCGAGAAAATAAACGCTGAAACAGGGTTGAAATCCAATTACTCAAGCGCATCCCCCACATCTAGCCAGATGCGGCAGAGTGGCATAACCCTAGGTTTGCCACAATGCACACGGCCGGCATGGATTGAGATGTGTCAGGCGATGGGATGCGGGATCTTCAGCGCCCGCCGCCGCCAAATAACGAACTGCCAATTTTCAGCGCGTCGCCCAAACCCAGTTGGCCATCGCCGTCTTGATCGAGCAAAGAGCCCAGCAGCCCGCCACCGGCACCGCCTTGCTCGCGGATGGCTTGGTGTTCTTGCCCCAACAAGCCGCTGAGTGCATCCGCACCACCGGCATCACCCGACATCCGCTTGCCCAGATAGGCCATCACGATCGGGGCCAGCATTTGCAGCAGCTGACCAGACTGCGCATGCGGCAAACCAGTGGCTTGGGCCACGCCAGCCTGTGCGCTGTCTTGTTGGCCACCAAAAATATGCCCCAAGATGCCGGCCCCATTGCTGGCCGCATCGCCACCACCACCCAATACCGCGCCCAGCACGCTGCCGATATCCAGCCCACTGTGGTTGTTTTGCAGTGCGCCCAACAAGGCTTGCGCACCTTCGGGGCTGGCGGCATTGCTGCCCAGTTTGCCCATCAGCAAAGGCAGGGCGGTGCTGATGGCACCCGACGCCTGTGCGGGGTCAAGCCCCAGTTGGCTTGCGATTTGTTGCAGGGGCGCGCCTTGTAGCTGGGCGGCAAGGTCTTGGGTCATGGCGGTCATGGGGCATTCCTGCGGAGGTGAACGCCCATCCTACGATGCACTGCCAGCAAGTGCGCGTGAATATGACGGCAACTTATATCGCCGGCCCGTCGATCCGTTTACCCCAGTCTTCCACCGCGCCCTGCTGCATGCGGCGTTCGATGATTTTCCGCCACGAGGGCACCAAGGGCAGTGCCAGCGCGGGTTCCAGCAGGGTGGGATCCAGCACGCGGTCGTAGAGCAGGCGCGCCAGCCGCGACAGCGGCCAATCGGGATGGGCGCGTTCGCGCAAGATCAGGCTATCGCCTGCGTGTGCGCTGCCGGCTTGCAGCACGCGGTAGTACCAACCGCTGCGACCGCTGTCCTGCACGCGGCGGGCCATGTCGGGGACGCCGAAGCGGTCGTTGAGCTTCCAACAGGGCTGCCGGCCTTGGCTGACTTCCAGCACGGCCGTGCCCAGTTGATAGCGGTCGCCCAGGCAGACATCGGCTTCGGTAAGCCCTTGCGTGCTGATGTTTTCGCCGAACGCGCCGGGTTGTTGCAAGATGGGCGAGTTGCCTAGTTCACTGCGCCATGCGGCGTAATGCTCGAACGCGTAGTGATGCACCGCCTTGTCGATGCCGCCATGCACGCGCGGGTCACCCTGTTCGTCACCTTCCAGGCCGAGCTCGCCAATCAGCACATGGCCTTCGACCGGGGTTTTGTGGATGCCGCTGCGCGTACCGGGGCGCGAGTAGGGCAGGGCCTTGCCACGCAGGAGCGCATCGATGGCGATGGGCCGAACGTGGTTCATGCCAACGCCTTCAGCCGGTACAGCGCCTCCAGCGCCTGCTTGGGCGTAAGATCGTCGGGATCGATACCGGCCAGTGCGTCCAGCGCGGCAGACGATGGAGCGAACAGGCCGAACTGCTGCGGTGCATCCAATGCGGGCGCACTCATCGGTGTGACCGGGACATCACGGTTATGCGATTCCAATTCGGCCAGCCGTGCTCGCGCCTGTTGCAGAGCAGCTTTGGGCAAGCCAGCCAAGGCCGCGACCTGCAAGCCGAAGCTGCGGTTGGCGGGGCCGGGGCGCACCGCGTGCATGAACACCAGCGCGTCGCCATGCTCGACTGCATCCAGATGCAGATTGGCAATCCCGCTGCCGGGTTCGGCCAGTGCGGTGAGTTCGAAATAATGCGTGGCAAACAGGGTGTAGCTGCGGTTGGCTGAGGCCAGCTGGCGCGCCACGGCGTCGGCCAGCGCCAAGCCATCGTAAGTGGAGGTGCCACGCCCGATTTCATCCATCAACACCAAAGAATGCTCGCTGGCGTGATGCAGGATGTAAGCGGTTTCGCTCATTTCCACCATAAAGGTGGACTGCCCGCGGGCCAAGTCATCGCCGGCGCCGATGCGGGTGAGGATGCGGTCGATCGGGCCCAGCGTGGCGCGTGCGGCAGGCACGAAGCTGCCGATGCAGGCGAGCAGCACGATCAACGCGTTCTGGCGCATGAAGGTGGATTTGCCGCCCATGTTGGGGCCGGTGATGATGTACATCCGCGTCGCGTCGTCGAACACCAAATCGTTCGGCTCGAACGGCGCATCGCGCAGTGCCTCCACCACCGGGTGGCGGCCACGTTCGATATGGATGCCGGGTGCCTCACGCAGCGTGGGCATCGCCCAATCCAAGGTTTGCGCGCGCTCGGCAAAACAGGCGAGCACATCGAGTTCGCTCAGCGCCAGTGCACAACGGCGCAAGGGTTCCAGCGCGTCGTTGAGGGTGTCCAGCACGCCGTCGTACAGTAATTTTTCACGCACCAGCGAGCGCTCGCGTGCGGACAGCACCTTGTCTTCAAATTGCTTCAACTCTTCGGTGATGTAGCGCTCGGCACCGGTCAGGGTTTGCCTGCGCGTGTAGTGCACCGGTGCTTTGTCACTCTGGCCTTTGCTGATTTCGATGTAGTAGCCGTGCACGCGGTTGTAGCCCACTTTCAGGGTGGGAATGCCGCTGCGTTCACGTTCGCGCAGTTCCAGATCAATCAGGAATTGATCGGCATGGGTGGACAGTCGGCGCAGCTCGTCGAGTTCTGCATCGAAACCTTCGGCAATCACGCCGCCGTCGCGGGCCAGCAGGGGCGGTTGGGTGACGATGGCGGTGTGCAAGTAGTGCGCGGTGGCGGCATGTTCGCCCAACTCCGCGCCCAGTGCGGCAAGGCGTGGGGAATCCAGCGGTGCCAGCAGTTCACGCACCTGCGGCAGCAGCGCCAAGCCATCACGCAACGTCGAAAGATCACGCGGCCGCGCGCTGCGCAGGGCCACCCGCGAGAGGATGCGTTCCAGATCGCCCAGCCCGCGAAACGCGCTGCGCAGGCTGTCATCGGCGCGGGCTTCGAGCAAGGTTTGCACGGCGTGATGGCGCTCACTGACGACCTTGCGGTCGCGCAGCGGCCGGTGCAACCAGCGCCGCAGCAGGCGCCCACCCATCGGGGTCACACTGGAATCCAGCACGCCCAGCAAGGTGGCCTTCACATCGCCATCCACGCGCGAATCCAGTTCCAGATGGCGGCGCGTGGCGGCGTTCATCGCGATGGCGTCGTCGCTGGTTTCCAGCGCAATGCTGCGCAGATGCGGCAGGCGCTGTTTTTGGGTTTCTTCCACATAGCCCAGCAGCGCGGCGCTGGCGGCAATGGCCAGCGGTTTGTCGTCGATCCCGAACGCGCCCAGGTCATGCAGATTGAAGCATTGCAGGAGTTGGCGACGGCCGGACTCGGCATCGAACAACCACGGCGCACGCCGCCGCAACCCGCGCGCTTCCAACACCGCAGGCGGCCAGCCGTCTTCGTCGGCAATCAAGGTTTCCACCGGCTGCAAGCGCGCCAGTTCGGCTTCCAATGCGTCCTCGCCGGTCACTTCATTGGCCCGCAGGCGGCCACTGGCCAGATCCGCCCAAGCCAACCCATAGCCGTGCTTCCCGCGTGAAATGGCTAACAGCAGGGTGTCGCGGCGTTCGTCCAGCAGGGCCTCATCGGTCACCGTGCCGGGGGTGACGATGCGCACCACCTTGCGTTCCACCAAGCCTTTGCTGAGCGCCGGGTCGCCGATCTGCTCGCAAATGGCCACCGATTCGCCCAGCGCCACCAAGCGCGCCAGATAGCCCTCGGCGGCGTGGTAGGGCACGCCCGCCATCGGGATCGGCTGCCCGGCCGAACTGCCGCGCTGGGTCAGGGTGATGTCCAGCAAACGTGCGGCCTTACGCGCATCGTCGTAAAACAGTTCATAAAAATCGCCCATGCGGAAGAACAACAACACCTCCGGATGCTCCGCCTTGGCGGCGAAGAATTGCTTCATCAGGGGGGTGTGTTCGGCCGGTTTGTCGGACGACTTGGGTACTTGGCTCACGGAATCCACGGGTCTGTGCAATCAGCAGCACCCACCAGGGGTATCGGCATACGAGTTGATGGCGGCGGCGGCGACGCCGGTGGTTTCGCCGCGTAGGCTGGCGGCGTGGTGATCGGCGACCACGCGGGCCACGCAGGCGGTGACCGCTTTGCCCATCGGGATGTGCAGAAATTCGTTGGGGCCGTGGGCGTTGGAGTGCGGGCCCAGCACGCCGGTGATCATGAACTGTGCGCCGGGGAATTTCTCGCCCAGCATGCCCATGAACGGGATGGTGCCGCCTTCGCCCATGTACATCGCCGGTTTGCCGAAAAATTCCTGGCTGGCGTGGTCGATCGCGCTTTCCAGCCACGCGGCGAGGGCGGGGGCGTTCCAGCCGGTGCTGGCTTTTTCCAGAGTCAGACTCACGTGTGCACCATACGGTGGGTCTTTCAGCAGCACGTCCTGCAGCAATTCGCCACCGCGTTTGCCGTCCAATGTGGGCGGCAGACGCAGGCTAAGTTTGACTGCGGTGAACGGACGCAGCACATTGCCGGCCGAGGCCAGCGGCGGAATGCCATCCATCCCGGTGATCGACAGTGCCGGCCGCCATGTGCGGTTGAGCACCAGCTCGGTGCGGTCGCTGCCCATCGGGGTCATACCGGGCAGGAACGGGAACTTGTCGAACACTTCATCGCCCAGCACGTCGGCCACTTTGGCGGCCTGTGCCAGACGGTCGGCCGGGATGTCCACATGCAGGCCATCCACCAAAATGCGGCCGGTGTCTTCGTCTTCGATGCGTGACAGCAAGTCACGCAGCACGCGGAAGCTGGACGGCACGATGCCCGAGGCATCACCCGAGTGCACGCCCTCGGAGAGCACGTTCACGGTCAGATTGCCGCCGGTCAAACCGCGCAGCGAGGTGGTGCACCACAGTTGTTCGTAATTGCCGCAGCCCGAATCCAGACACACCACCAGCGAGGGCTTGCCGATGCGGTCGGCCAGATGGTCCACATAGAACGGCAGGTCATTGCTGCCGGACTCTTCGCAGCCTTCAATCAAAATGACGCAGCGCGCATGCGCCGCACCTTGCGCTTGCAGGGCCATCAGCGCGGTCAGTGAACCAAAAATCGCATAGCCATCGTCCGCGCCGCCGCGCCCGTACAGGCGGTCGCCTTCCAGCACCGGCAGCCACGGGCCCTTGTCTGCATCCCAACCGGTCATTTCCGGCTGCTTGTCCATATGCCCGTACAGCAATACGCAATCATCGTTGCGGCCGCCATTGCTGGCGGGGATGTCGATGAAAATCAGCGGCGTGCGGCCATCAAGACGCACCACTTCTACCTGCATCCCAGGGATGGTTTGCGCTTTGGCCCAGGCTTCCAGCAACGTCACAGCGCGATCCATATGCCCGTTTTGCACCCAATCGGCATCGAACATCGGCGATTTATTGGGAATTTTGATGTATTCGATCAATTGCGGGACGATTTCAGCATCCCATTTGGCGGCCACGAAGTCGCGGATTTGGTTGCTGTCGAGATGGCTGGTGTGCATGGCGTCCCTGAACTGTGTGGCGATGATTGTTCCAATTGTAACGCTGGTATGTAAAACCCCAGCATTGGATGGCGCAGCGCTGGGGGTCAGATTTTTCCTACCCGCATTTGCGGGAAAGTCCGATGGTGAACCCATACAAATCCGATAGCCTGTTGCACACGGAGCAAGCAAGCTGTGTTTGGCCCCACGCATGGCATGTTTGGGGGATGTGGAGGAAAGCGAGTCAAGGTTATGAGAGTGTTGCTGCAATGTTGTCTTGTGCTGCTGGTGCTACTTGCTGGCCATGTGTTGGCGGCAGAGCGGGTCAACATCAATACCGCCGATGTTGCGACGTTAGACCGCGAATTGGTCAATATCGGCCCGGTCAAAGCGCAGGCCATCGTTGATTACCGCACCGCCAATGGGGCGTTTCGTAGTGCTGAACAATTGGCCTTGGTCAAGGGGATCGGCTTGAAAACCGTGGAAGCCAATCGCGACAGAATTACCGTCAACAATGCGCGGCCTGTGGTGCAGCCACTGGGGCACTCCGCCACGCCGCAGTTACAACAATTGGCACATCAATGAGTTTGTACCGATGTGCCGCAAATGCACCGTGCAGTGAGCACAAGGGTTGACCATGCCATGCCAGAAGCACACATCACATCACGCATCCTGCATGCGGCCGATTACCGCAGGATGCAGTGGAAAAATGGTGCGGGCTGGACATCGGAAATCCTGCGGGTCCCGGATTGCGACGATTGGGATTGGCGCCTATCGATTGCCGATGTCGATGCCGACGCACCGTTTTCTGCATTTGCCGGGGTGGATCGCTGGTTGATGCTGCTCGCGGGGAATGGCATGCGCCTGCGGTTTGACGATGGCCACATCCAAACTCTCGTGCCTCCGCATGGTGCAGCGCAATTTTCTGGGGAGCGCGCACTGACCGGCGAGCTGTTGGAGGGTGCCAGTCGCGATTTCAATGTGATGTGGAAGCGTGATCGCTTGGCCGTACAAACGTGGAAGCGGCCATTGGTGGGGCCGATGGTGTTGTTTGTGAGTCCGGGCTTGACCTGGTGCATCCACGTGTTGGCGGGGCAGGCGGAGTTTTCTGCGGAGTCAGGTTTGGGCCTGATGCAGCAAGGCGACACCGCGATGTTGCAGGCACAGGACGGACGCAGCCGATATGCCTTGGAAGGCGGTGGCGAGGTATTGCTAGTTCGGCTTCAAACATTGCCTCCAAGCTAGACACCGACAAACGGGTTTCAGGGTCAAAGGCGACGGTGAAGGAACCACCGTTGCTGCGGCACAAGGATGTGCCGCACTTCTTTCATTTAGGGTGCGATCTTGCGCTTCAGCGCCATCGCAACCGAGGGTGGCAGGCTGGGCAGGGCGCGCAGCATCCATGGCAATAGACGACGTTTGCTGGCCGACAGCGATTGCGGCACCACCGCCTCGATTAAATGCGGGCCGGGTTGCGTCAAGGCCTTGTCGAGGGCTTGGCAAAAATCGCTGGCAGTGGCCGCACGGCAGGCAGAAACTCCCATGCCCTGTGCTAGCTGTACAAAATCCAGCACCGGGCCATGCAAATCCAACTGTGCACGGGCCTTGGGGCCAGCCCGGCCGGCACCCACCCGGTCCAGTTCGACGTTGAGCACCGAATAACTTGCGTTGTTGAAAATAATTGTGGTGACGTTGAGTTGCTCGCGGGCCAGTGTCCACAGGGCTTGCAGGGTGTACATGGCGCTGCCATCGCCGATCAGGGCGATTACCGGACGATCTGGGCAGGCAATCGCAGCCCCTACCGCATTGGGCAGGCCTTGCCCAATCGCGCCGCCGGTGAGGGTGAGCAGATCGTGACGGGGAGCGCCTTGGGTCATCAGGCCCAGCAGCAGCCCCGAGGTGATGGCCTCATCGATGATGATGGCGCGTTCGGGCATGATCGCCGCCACCGCTTTGCAAACTTTGGCGGCGCTTAGCCGACCACGCGGCCGGGTTGGGCGTTGCGGTGCTTGCAGTACCGGCTGGGTCTGCGTGGCGTGAAGGGCGCTGGCCAGTAACTCGAGGCTGGCAACGGCATCTTGCGCGGGTGTCGCCAGTGTATGCACACGGCAGCCGGCAGGCACCAGTTCGCTGCGCTTGCCGGGATAGGCAAAGAACGACACCGGCGCTTTGGCATCGACCAAGATCAAATGATCGAAGCCGGTTAGCTGCACGCTGGCCAGTTCGGCCAGATAGGCAATGCGCTCGATGGTGGGCAGGCCCGCGCCGCGTGGTAGGCGGGTAGGAAATACTTCGCAAAATAATTTGACCCCACAGCGTGCGGCAATGCGCGCTGCGGCCAACAAGGCCGGTTCTTGCAGGGCCTGCCCACCCAGCAAGAGCGCACATTTGCCATCGCTGCGAATGGCCTCGGCAATTGCCTGCAAGGTGGCCGAATCGACAGCCTGTGGGGTGGGGGCCGGGGCGGGTGGGCAGGGCGTGCCGCCTTCGCCCCACGAGACATCGGCCGGCAGAATCAAGGTAGCCACTTGTCCGGGTAGGCCACGTGCTGCGGTGATTGCTTCCACGGCATCGTGGCAGAGCTCTGCGGTGCGCTGCGAGGTGCGCACAAAGCCGGGCGAGACATTGCGCGCCACGGTTTCGATATCCGATTGCAGCTGTGCATCCAGCGGCACGTGGTAGGTGGCATGGTCACCAATGATGTTGACAACGGGAACCTTGCCTTTGCGCGCGTTGTGCAAATTGGCCAGCCCATTGCCTAGCCCGCAGCCCAAGTGCAACAAGGTGGCGGCGGGTTTGCCGGTCATCCGCGCGTAGCCGTCGGCGGCACCCGTGGCCACACCTTCAAACAAAGTCAACACCGCGCGCATGCGGGGTTCGGAATCCAGCGCGGCGACAAAGTGCATTTCGCTGGTACCGGGGTTGGAGAAACAGACAGTGATGCCAGCATCGGCCAGCGTTTTCATCAAGGCTTGCGCGCCGTTCATCATAAAGCCCTGTTCAAAGTCCGGTGGTGATGGCGTGCGCGGCTGCGCGCGCAGTGAGGATACAGCCGGGCAGAAAGGTACCTTCCAGCGATCGCTTGCCGCAGGCACCGCCGCCGCCAAACCCAGCAGCCTCACCCACGCAATACAAACCGGGGATGGGTTGACCATTGGCATCCAGTGCGCGGCTTTGCAGGTTGGTGCGTAGCCCGCCCAAGCTCTTGCGGGTAATCAATTGCATGCGAATGGCAATAAAAGGACCGGCACCGGGTTTTTGTAGTGGCGCCGGTTTGCATGTGCGCAAGCGATCGGGGCCCCATTGGCGGGCGTGCAGAATGCGGCGAATCTGGTCGTCGTTATGCAGGCTGTTACCCCGGCTGAAATTGGCGTCGAAGGCATCGGCGCTGGCTTGCAGGGTTTGCGCGTCGATATCCTCGGTGCCGGTCAGTGCATTCATCTGTGCGGCTAACCCGGCAAGGCTGGCGTCGGTAAGAACGTCGCGGCTTTCGGTTTGCATCTGATGCACGAGCTGGCGATTGCCCAACAAGATTTCGGAGAGAAATTGCAGTTTTTTTTGATCCCGGATGCTGGGGTTGTGCTCGGCGCCGGAGATGGCGAATTCTTTCAGCGCAATGCGCCGATTGAGCAGGTGCCACGTCCACGGGCGCTCTTGCTGTGCAACTTGTTGGCATAGCCAATGGGTATCGAACCCGGTCGTCAGTGGCACCGGGCCGATGCGCTCGCCCCGATGATTGAGCCACAAGGCCGACTTGCAGGGGATGGTGGATAAACCATGCCCCTCGAAATGTGGTTTGGGATGGGCAATCCCGGCGGCGTAGTTCCACATTTCACCGGCGTGAGTGAGTTGTGCACCCAAGCCGGCGGCCAAGTAATGCAGGCGACCATCCGCAAACGGGTGCGCGCCATTGAGCATGGTCATGGGTTGCGGCCGGTTGCGTGGCCAGTGTTTGCGCACTTCGTCCAGACTGCCATTGATGCCACCCATGGCCAGCACTACATGGTCGGCATCGATGCGGGTTTCTTCGCGCGTATCTTCGTTGACCACCAAGGCGCCGGTAACCCCGCCGGCACCATAGTCCAAACCGATGGCGCGGTGCCGATGTAGCAATGTGAGCTTCGCGCCGCTGTTGACTTCGTGTAATGCCGAGATGAGCCGGCGTACCAAGGTGGTCGCGCCTCCCCAAAGCACGTGATAGCGCGGCAGGCTATTGCCTTCACCATGCAGGCCGCGTTCTACCCAATTAACCGCAGGTAAAAACCCCAGCCCCAGCTGTTGCAACCAGTCATACACGTGGGTGCGGGAATGCTCGACGTAGTAGCTTGCCCATTGGATCGGCAGCGGGTCGTTGGGGTCTAGCTCGCCAAAACGCAGCCAGTCGCGCAGGGCGATTTCGGGAGTATCGAGAATGCGTTTGCGTGCTTGCAGGGGGGTGCCGACCAGCGCCATCCCGCCAAATGCCCACAGCGCCAGCCCGCCAAGACGTTCGGGGGTATCGCGATCAACCAAAATGACATCACGACCCGCGCGGAGGCATTCCAGCGCAGTCACAATACCGGCCAATCCGCCGCCGATGACCAGCACATCCGATTGCAGTGTCGCCATGCGTTGTCTCCAAATGTCTGTGCATCATGACCCGGAGCATGACGCAAGAAAAGGCATGATCTGGATGGATGATGAGGACCCCCGCCTAACGCGCCAAGCCATCGTGCAGTGGGCGCGCCTGCAAGGGCGTGCCGTTGGTCGTGGTCAGGCCGGTTGCGGGGTGATCAAGCGGCAGCACGGCCAGTACAAGGGTGTCTTGCGCGCAGACCACGCTGCCAAGCACACGCGCATCCGCATGGATGTCGCTGCCGGCAAGGACGGGTGCATCGGCCTCGAACAACGCCAGTCCGCGTTTGGCCTGGCCCAAAAAATGCGTGCGGGCGACGATTTCTTGCCCCGGGTAACAGCCTTTTTTCACACTGAAAGCGGCCAGTCGTTCCAGCGAGAGTTGTTGTGGGGTCCACTGCTCGGTTTGCGTGGGGGGCAAGCGCGGTAAGCCATGGGCGAGGTCAGCGGCATTCCAGCGAGCAAGCGCGCTGGCATCATCGGCAGCGGCCACGCTGACAATGCGTAGCGTGCGCGGGCCAGCGTTGGCGGATAGATCCAAGTGGATGCCATCTTCACTGCTGGAGTAGGTATTGCCGCAGGCTTGCGCCGGCGGACTAAAGCTGCCGGCAACATGCAAATCTGCGCGCGGCATGAGGGTCAGTTTGCTGCGAAACACATAGCGCCGCAGTTGTTCGGCAAAGGTGTCGGCGGCGATGTCGGGCAGCAGCAGCCACAGCGTTTCGGCATCCAGTTTCAGCAATGCAAACAGCGCAACCACGCGGCCTTTGGCGGTCAGCCAGCCGTTCCATTGCCACTGGCCGGGGGCGATGGCGGCCACGTCGTTCATGAATTGCGCCTGCGCAAATGCAATGGCATCGCGCCCGCAAATGGCAAGCACGGTATGGGTTTGTAGGCGGAACTCGTGGGCTGGTGCGGCTTTTGGGTTGTCGTGCATCGTCTGCGAGGCGTAAACTTGGGGAATCGTGAATGCGTCGATCATAGGCCAATCCGCCCCCAACCCCGCGTCTGGTAACGCTGCGGTTCCTATTTTGGAGCCCGCACCGCCGCCGGTTTCGCCACCAGTGCCTGCCGTTGAACACGGCGGGCGCGATGGCCCGGAGCCAACCCGTTATGGGGATTGGGAAAAGAACGGCCGTTGCATCGACTTTTGATTTTATCCACGCGGCACTGCCGCCCAACCGGAGAGCCCCCGCATGGCGACCCGCGAACGTCCGCTGTCACCCCATTTGCAGGTTTATCGCAAACAGGTGCAGATGATGACTTCGATCACCCACCGCATCACCGGCGTCATGCTGGCGGTGGGTATCCTTGGTTTGGTTGGGGCCTTGTTGGCCTTGGCCGCCGGCCCGCAACGCTGGGCCGCTTTCACCGCTTGCGCAGGCTCACCGCTGGGCCTGTTGGTAATCTTTGGCTTTACGTGGGCGCTGGCCTATCACTTCATCAATGGGGTGCGGCATTTGCTGCAAGACACCGGCGCAGGGTTTGCGATCCCGGATTTTATCCGCAGTAGTTGGATTTCAGTATTTGGCAGCATCCTGCTGGTGGTGCTGGGCTGGGCTTTTGTGCTGATGCGTTGGGGGCAGGTATGAGCAGTAGCAGCAATGATTTGCGCACGCCCTTGAAGCGCGCACGCGGGCTGGGCTCGGCCAAAGACGGCACCGGGCATTTCATTTGGCAGCGGGTCACCGCGATTGCAGTGGCGCTGTCGGGCCTGTGGTTGCTGGGTGTGTTGTTATCGCTGCGCACCGCGCACTATCAGTTCATTCGTGACTTGGTGGTGGACCCGATCAATGCCACCGTGCTGGTAGTGTTTTTGCTGAGTGCGTTCTGGCATGCCCGCTTGGGTGTGCAGGTGATCATCGAGGACTACGTGCACACGCCGCTGACCGCCGGAGTTGCACATTTCGCCAATATTTTCGTTTGCGCGCTGGCGTCCATCGCCGGTGTGTTCGCGGTGCTGCGCATCGCGCTGGGGAGCTGATTCACGATGTCTGCCTACAAGATTCAAGAACATAAATTCGACATGATCGTGGTCGGGGCCGGCGGTGCGGGCTTGCGTGCCACCTTTGGTCTGGCCGCGAAAGGCTTGCAAACGGCCTGCATCACCAAGGTGTTCCCCACCCGTAGCCATACCGTGGCCGCGCAAGGCGGCATTGCCGCCGCGCTGGCCAATATGGGCGAGGACGACTGGCGCTATCACTTCTATGACACCGTCAAGGGCGGTGACTGGTTGGGTGACCAGGACGCCATCGAATACATGTGCCGTGAAGCAATTCCGGCAGTGATCGAGCTGGAGCACTACGGGGTGCCGTTTTCGCGCACCGACGATGGCAAGATTTATCAGCGCCCGTTTGGTGGCATGACCACCAAGTATGGCGAAGGCCCGTCGGCGCAGCGTACTTGCGCGGCGGCCGACCGCACCGGCCACGCCATGCTGCACACCCTGTACCAGCAAGCGCTGGCGCACGATGCGCGATTCATGATCGAGTACTTTGCGCTGGATCTGATTTTTGATGACGAAGGCGTGTGCCGCGGCGTGTTGGCGCTGGATATGGCCGAAGGCACCTTGCACCTGTTCCGTGCGCAAGGCGTGGTGCTGGCCACTGGCGGTTACGGCCGCGCGTATTTCAGTGCCACCTCGGCACACACCTGCACCGGCGATGGTGGTGGCTTGGTGGCGCGCGCCGGCCTGCCGCTGCAAGACATGGAATTTGTGCAGTTCCACCCCACCGGCATTTACGGTGCGGGCTGCCTGATCACCGAAGGCGTGCGCGGCGAAGGCGGGATCTTGCGCAACAGCAATGGCGAGCGGTTCATGGAACGCTACGCCCCGCATTACAAAGATTTAGCCTCGCGCGATGTGGTGTCGCGTTCGATGACGATCGAAATCCGCGAAGGCCGCGGCGTGGGCGCGCACAAGGACCACATCCTGCTGGACTTGACCCATCTGGGCCCCGGCGTGATCGACGAGCGCCTGCCCGGGATTGCCGAAAGCGCCAAGATTTTTGCCGGCGTGGACGTGCATAAGCAACCGATCCCGGTGATCCCCACCGTGCACTACAACATGGGCGGCATCCCCACCAACTACCACGGCGAAGTGGTGCGCAAAGTGGGCGACAACAATGACGCGGTGGTGCCGGGCCTGTACGCCATCGGCGAGGCCGCTTGCGTGTCGGTACACGGCGGCAACCGTTTGGGTTCCAACTCGCTGCTGGATTTGGTGGTGTTTGGCCGCGCGGTGGCCAACCGCTGCGCTGAAACCATCACGCCCGGCGCAGCGCACAAGCCGCTGGCCGCCGATGCCTGCGACAAGGCGCTGGGCCTGCTGGACAAGTTGCGCCACGCCAACGGCGGCACCCCAACGGCGGTGATTCGCGACAATATGCAGCGCACCATGCAGGCCGATGCGGCCGTCTTCCGCACCAGTCAAACCCTGAAAGAAGGCTGCCAGAAAATGGCGCGGGTGTTTGATTCGTTCCAGGACGTGAAAGTGTCCGACCGCTCTCTGGTGTGGAACTCGGACCTGATCGAAACCTACGAATTGAACAACCTGCTGATCAATGCCGTGGCCACGATCAATTCGGCCGAGCAGCGCAAGGAAAGCCGTGGCGCGCATGCGCACGAGGACTTCCCCGACCGCGATGACACCAACTGGCAGAAGCACACGCTGGTCAACGTGGATGAGAAGGGCGCTTGCAGCTTCGACTTCCGCCCGGTGCACATGTACACCCTGAGCGACGAAGTGGCGGTCGTGCCGCCCAAGCCGCGCGTTTACTGATCCGGGGACTCCAAGAACATGGCTGAATTTACCCTCCCGAAGAACTCCCAGATCCAGAAGGGCAAGCATTTTGCGGCGAAAGACGCAAAGCACACGCGCATCTTCAAAATCTATCGTTGGAGCCCGGACGACGACCAAAACCCGCGCACCGACACCTACGAGGTGGATCTGGATACCTGCGGGCCGATGGTGCTGGATGCGCTGATCAAGATCAAAAATGAAATTGATCCCAGCCTGACCTTCCGCCGTTCCTGCCGCGAAGGGATTTGCGGGTCGTGCGCGATGAATATCGACGGCACCAATACGCTGGCCTGTATTTGCGCCATCGAAAGCTGCAACGGCAAGGACGAAGTGCCCATCTACCCGCTGCCGCATTTGCCGGTGGTCAAGGATTTGGTGCCAGACCTGACCCATTTCTACGCCCAGCACGCCAGCATCAAACCGTGGTTGCGTACGCAAACGCCGGCACCGCCAGACCGTGAGCGCCTGCAATCGCCCGCCGACCGCAAGAAGTTGGATGGCCTGTACGAATGCATTTTGTGCGCCTGCTGCTCCACCTCCTGCCCCAGTTATTGGTGGAATGGTGACCGTTATTTGGGCCCGGCGATTTTGCTGCAAGCCTACCGCTGGATCGTGGATAGCCGCGATGAAGACACCGGCGCGCGCTTGGATGAATTGGAAGACCCATTCAAGTTGTACCGCTGCCACACCATCATGAACTGCGCCCGCACCTGCCCGAAGGGTTTGAACCCGGCCAAGGCGATTGCCGAAATCAAGAAGCTGATGGTGGCGCGCAAGGTTTGATTCTTGTGTGGATGCAATAAAAAAGCCGCTACGGGTGAAGGTAGCGGCTTTATTGAGGGCTCCGGAATCCAGTGTGGGTTTTGGGCTTTTCGGCTCTTGTTGACGTTTAAGTTATAAATCGGATTCTAGATGTTGGAGCCGAGGGTGTGTGTACTACTGTGAGAATCGGATTTCACTGTGGGTTCGCTCAAGGTGCCAAGTGACCGATTTCCTGCAGCTCCGTAGCCTCAAAACCGTTGCCGTGGACGTCTGTCTCTGACGGCGAAGGTTCGCTTCGAGACGCCTCGCATGCTGGGGATCGATGAGGTCAAGGTCATCGGTGCGTACCGGGCCATGATCACCTATGCCTATTCCGCTATCAGTGCGCAGACAGCTCCAGGGGAATAGCCCCATTCGGACTCCCCACAAAGACGTACTTCCCTTGGAGTTGACGAAGGAAGAGGACATAGGATTGCCCGGCGGTGCAGCACTTGTTGCGATGCTCGGCGATCGTATCGTCCACTACAATCTCAATGCGTTTGCCGATGTCAGCTTTGCCCTTGAGCACACCAGCCACACGGGCTTCCACACGGTAAAACTTGTCGAATTCCTTGACTGAATGTGGAAGCGGTTTAACGCCATCTACCACGACAATCAGTTCGGCCTTCGCCACGCGATCTTCAATTGAAGGGTTGGGCCGTTCGACGGCGCAGGCATTGCCAGCGATAACTACCGTCAACAGAAGCGACCATCTACTCAACATGGTCGGGCTCACGCTTGCGTAGATCTGCGTCGGGGATTTCGATCCGCACCTTATTCTCGTTATTGACCGCATTGCCTGTGTCCTGGCCCACGGCACCAGGAATGGCGTGGCCTACGAGTTCGTGCATGAGCGTACTGGCTGCGGTTTCCGTAAGTGAAGCACCTGTCGAGGTCTGAATATCGCCTGTATAGCTCTGCCCAGTGATCATGACGTTCTGATCGGACAGGCCATTGCCCAAGGCTTGGGTGAGGCCCCCATTGACCTGCACGGATTCACCTGTGTGTGCGTTGGTATAGGTGTTGCCGATCGAGACATTGATAGTGTTCTCGCTAGCAATTGCTTGATTCAAGCGGCCCGAGTAGTAGGAAGAGAAACGAGACGTATCACCCGAACTTTGCGTCTGCTGTAGTGTCCCTTCGCGATTGAAGCGGTAAACACCAACGGCCATGGAATTGATCATGCGCTCGACACGTGCCCGATCTGCTGGATTAGTCGCCCGTATTTCACGACCATCTGGATCGGTGAACTTGTAGGGGTTATTGGTGGCATAGTGATAGCGATTGAAGGTCACGGGCTGATTGGCTTCAGCCTTCACCGGGTCAACGGACAGCCACCGCGCTTCGCTAGTTCCGGAGATTAGAACCAGCATCGCCACAAGAAACGCATGAACAATGTTCCGCATCACTGCTCCCTCTTTGCCTTCTCGCGCTGGATCGATTGCAGGTAAGCCGTATCCTGCTCGGGTGACTTCTGCTCCCAGCCTAACGCCTTGGCCTTCTCAAACCAAGCCAGGTTTTCCCGGTCAAGGCGCTGGAACTCCGCTACCTTGTCCGCCGGAATTTCCGCGACCTTCTGGTACTTACGCAGGTAGCGATCTCGCAGTTGCAGGAAGTGGGCATTGCCCTTCCAGATCATCGCCACGGTGTCCTTGGAATTGGCCGCCAAAGCCAAATCGGCTACTACCATCAGGGCGTCTCCATCATCCTGCCGCCCGTAATGCTCCATCAGAGTGCTGACGATGACACCGACGCTCTCGTGTGGATACAGCGGCCGCAGGTAGATCTCGTTGTCCAAGGCGGTCTGACTGATTCCGGTGTCGCGGACGTAGCTCTCATATCGCTTGAAGCCGCCGCCGGTTGCCTCGATGTATACCCAAGCCTGCTGAGAGTCGTCCGCGAACATCGCCATGACGTGATGCGGTGCCGTGGACAGTGTGATGGTCAGGCCGAGCCTCTGGCCCAGAATCGCGACCAAAATGGGCATCGACACGCAATTGCCCTTGCGGGTCGCCAGATAGGTTGCCAACCGCTTGTTGAAGAGATCCTTGCCTAGCGGGTCATCCAGGTCATAGCTGAAGGGCCTGCCATCGTTCCAAGGCCCAGGCTCGTACATGGTCTTGAGCAGCGCATCAACCGTTTGGCGACCATTGGCACCTGCCGGCATGTTCGAGCGGATCGCGCGTTCCCAGTGATCCAGCTCTCGCCGAAGAGCCGCCGTGTCGGTGCTTGGATCGATCAGCCGGTCCACAGCCAGCTTGGCTTCGGCGAAGTTCACCCGGTCATCTGGCAAGGCAAACTGCGCCTTCAAGTCGGCCAGAGGGTCAGAGGCAACAGCCGGAGGCATTGCTGCCGTAAGCAGCAATCCTGTCAGCAAGAAAAGCCAGAAGCGGCGAACCGGATTTCCCATGCGTCCGACCAAATTTTCGGAACTCTAGTCCGGCCAAGTGCTGACTGTCCAATCTAGGAATGCCAAATTCCACATCGAAGGCTGACCTTGGGAAGTAGCCAAGGGCAGGCAAACCTACAGACCCAAGCTCAAGAGACAAGAGCAGCTAGAAGCCGTCTCCTATATTCAAATCCGGACACCCCTTTTTTTGTGCTTGCCGATGCCAAGCATCCACCGTAGGCAAGTGGATGCGGCTCACTCTGACACTAGCCCGGCGTCAGGGCTTGGATGCAGCAGCGGCTTGCGGTGGTGCTGGCAGCGCTGGGGTGAAGTCTGGCAGCGGAACGATGATCCGCGCCGACTGCATTGGTTCGCCGCGCATGAAGCGTTCAATGGCGGCGGTGACCTCTTTGGAGGTCATAAACAGGTTGTGCCCGGCATTGACCACGATGATGGCCTGCAACTGATCCAGCCCCGCAACGGCCTCAAGTTGGCTTTCCGGGTAGGTGCGGCCATCCAAGGTTCCGCTGAGTAGGAGTGTTGGGACATGGCTGACCGGTGCTTTGCGGAAGCCGTCGCCAAGGTCGAGCTCGGGGAACGCATCGCGCAATTGCGGCATCGGAAAGTTGAGGGTGTCGCCCAGCAGCGCGGTCTTCGCCTGCGTGTTGACCACGGCCAGCAGCTTGTCACTGATGCCCGAAGCAACATCCATCACCAATGGCATCGCTTGCATCTTCAGGGGCTCGCCGGGCGCAAAAAAGCGCTGCATGAGTTGCATCAGCGGTTGGTAATCGCCCGCATCGGCAGCGCGATAGACCGCCAGCATCATGGCCGAACCATCCGGGTCGGCGATGGGCCCCGCCGCGATCATCTGCAAGCTGCGGCGCTGCAACAGAATGTCGGTGTTCTTGCCGTTGGGGTCTTTGAGGTGCAGCAACACCGGGTGTTGCTCCAGCTTGCGGTGTACGCGGGCAATCATTGCTTTGATGTCGGGATACGCCGCATGCGCACGCGGGTCGCTATCCAGCGCGGCTTGCATGCGATCGAAATAGGCATCGGTGAGCGCCGGCAGTTTGACCGTCTGCTCCAGACCTTCCACACTGGCCAGCACCACGCGATCTAGCCGGTCATCCATTTGTTTGAGAGCGGCCAGTGCGAGGTGGGTGCCATACGAAATACCCCACAGGCTGATTTTCTTGGCACCCAGATGACGGCGCAGCGCGTCAAGGTCGTGGGCGCTTTCAACGGTGGTGTAACCGCGTAAATCAATTCCTTTGGCTTTCCAGAACGCGGCGCATTCGAGGGCAGCGGTGCGGTAGGCCGCTGCGAATGCGTCATCGCTCAGTTGCTTGGTGTCCGATGGTGCGGTCTTCGGCTCGCACACTGGGGTGTCATCCGATGCGCCGGTGCCGCGTTGATCCAGGGCGATGACATCACCGAACTGGCGCATGGCCATGAACAGTGGGTAGCGGTTGCGCTTTGCCGTCTCGATGCCGGAACCGCCGGGGCCGCCGGACAGATAGACGATGGGTGCGCCCGGTTTGGCACTGGTGGCGGGGAAGCGGACATAGCGCAAGGTCAGGATGCGGCTGCCGGGAACGCTGCGGTTTTCCGGCACCTGGAACGAGCCGCGCATGGCATGGGTGGTTTGGCCGTCGGCACTCTTGAAGATAAATGGCTCTTCGGTGACACCGGCGTGCGCCGCGATGGGCCCAAAAAGCAGGCAGGCGGCGGCAAGTGCAAGGCATCTGGGTTTCATCGACACAGCTCCATGTTGTTGCGGGAATGGAGCCACCATAAGGACTTGAGCAGTGGCCTTGGATAGCCAATCTGCGAGCGGTAGCGGTGATTCGGTGAACGGTGCTGAGGCCAGTCGTGGCGGTGCGGTATATTCGCCGCACGGTATGCACATTCTTCATCGCCTCACATCACTGCTGTTTGCCCTGTTCCTGTTGGCGATCTTCCCGGCAGCGGCGCAGCCGCAGGCATTGCAATGGATCGACATGCAACATGTGGTGGTGTGTCCGGCGCGTGCCGCTGATACCACGCCGCCTGATTTTTCCGGCAGTGACTGCCGCGTCATAGCCTTCCTTGCAGCAAATCCACAAAACGCTTCACTCTGGCTCAAGGCTTCCATCACGATGCCGCGTGTCATGCTGGAGCAAGCCGTGCCGTTGTCGGTCTATGTGTCGGGCAAGGCCGCCAGTACACTTTGGATCAATGGCCAGCGCATGGGCAGCAATGGCCAGCCCGGTTTTGATGCCGGCAGTGAAACGCCCGGCCGGATGGATGCCGCCATCCCAATTCCACTCGGTGTGTTCAAAGCGGGTAGCAACGAGATAGTGCTGCTTCTATCCGGGCATCATGGCTTTCTTCGTCTCGACAGCCCGATGCATCTGTTGGCGGTGGGTGTGCATGCCGATCCGGCGGATCGGCTGCTGCGTTCGTATTGGCCCAGCCTGATGACCGCTGGGGTGTTTTTGCTGGGCTTGCTTTACTTCGGTATCAGCGCGTTGCGGGGCCGCGACCGGGGCGGGTCGGCGGTACTTTCGTTGATGTCCTTGTGCGCGGCGGGGCAATTGTTTGCCGAAGTGTTGCGCGGGCTATGGCCCTATCCATACCCCATGCATGATGTGCGGCTGCTGATGATTGTGCTGTGTGCGTATGGATTTGGGCTATGTCTTGCGGCGCATGTGCTGCGCAGATTCAGGCCGGCCCGTCCGCTGCCGGCATGGGGGCTGATGGCGTTGTTGACGTTGGTAGCGGTGGTGTTGACTCACAGTTACGACGGCAAGGCGATGGTGGCAATGCTTTACCCGGTTCTATTGTGCGCACTTGCCACCGGGTGGAAGGCATGGCGGCGCGAGCGGGGGGCATTGGTGTATTGCATCTCGCTGGTTGCATTCGCCGCGCTGAGTTTTCTTTTGGGCGGGTATTTTTTAGATGCCACGTTCTACTATCTAGTCGCGGCCCTGCTGTTGTTTTTGTTCGCCCAGCAGGCGGTGATGCTTGCCCGCGAACAGCAGCTTCGGATCGCCCTATCTGGCCGCGCGCAGCAACTCCAGGCAGCACTGGAGCAAGCGCAGGAGCGCAGTCAGCCGGCACCGCAAGCACGGAAAATCAGGATTATTGATACGGGCAAAATAGAACTGGTGCCGGTGGATCAGATCACCCACTGCAATGGGGCCGGCGATTATGTGGAGCTCAATTTTTCCGATGGCGGCAAGCGCCTGCACAGCGGCAGCTTGAGTGAACTGGAAACCGAGTTGCCGCCGGCGTTCATTCGCGTGCATCGCTCCCACATCGTCAACACCGCGTTTGTTGCATCACTGCAACGTGAGCCATCCGGGGTGGGCCGCCTGCGTATCACCACCGGGGAATCTGTCCCGGTCAGCCGTCGGGTCATGCCGATGGTGCGAAAGACGATGGGTTCGGCAGACGCGTTGGTGGGTTAGGGCTCACTTCACCCGCTGTTTTTCCAGCTTGCGGGCCAAGGTGCGGCGGTGCATGCCTAATTGGCGGGCGGCTTCTGAAATATTGAAGTCGGCGGCGGCCAAGGCCTCGTGGATGTGTTCCCACTCCAGCGTTTTGATCGATGTCTGGCGCTGGGTCAGGGCGATATCCACATTGCCATCGGCGCTACTGAACGCAGCTTCGATGTCGTCACTGTTGGATGGTTTGGCCAGGTAGTGGCAGGCCCCCAGTTTGATTGCCTCCACTGCGGTGGCAATACTGGCGTAACCGGTCAGCACCACGATCAGCATGTCGGGGTCATGGGCGTGCAGGGCTTTGACGCAGGCCAGGCCGGTGGCACCGTGGGCCAGTTTTAGATCGACCACCGCATGCGTGGGGGGGAACGCGCGCAACAGCTCATCTAGTTCATCCAGCCCGCTGGTGCTGCGCACGGCGTAGCCACGGCGTTCAAATGACCGCGCCAAGGTGCGGGCAAATGCGGCGTCGTCTTCCACCACCAATAGCCGGCGCACTGGGTTTGTTTTGGCGTCAGTCATCGTATGGGTCTGCGTCGGCTGTCAATGCGTGCAGGGGCAGGGTGATGGTCACGCGGGCACCGCCGGCGGGCTTGTTGCTGGCGTGGATGCTACCGCCAAATGCGCGTGCCACGTTGAACGATAGAAACAAGCCCAGCCCACGGCCGGGGACATCCTTGCTGGACTGGAACGGCTTGCCCAGACGCTCCAGCATATCGGCGCGAAAACCGGGGCCATTATCGGAGACCTGCAAGACCAGCATGTCTTCCACGCACTCGGCTTCCAGCGATAGCCAACGCGGCGATGCTTCCATGGCGTTGTCCATGACGTTGAACAGCATTTGCTGCAAGCCGGTATCGGCGATGATGGCCAAGTCGGTATTGATGCGATTATCGAAACTCAACAGGTGTGGCAGACGGCTGCGCCGCCAGATGTCCACCATCTCATCGATACATTCGCTCAAGGACATTTCATGCGGCGATTCGGCGCGGGTTTCACCGGCCGAGTGCAAGATGCCGGTGACGATGGCTTTACAACGCAACACCTGCGTCTGCATTTCGCTCACGTCATGCAGCAGCTCCGGGTCCGAGGTGAAGTGCGGCAAGTGTTGCCAGTCGCCCAGAATCACCGCCAGGGTGGACAGCGGAGTGCCCAGCTCGTGCGCGGCACCACTGGCCAACAGGCCCATGCGGACGATGTGTTCTTCTTCGGCGGCGCGTTGGCGCAAGCCAGCCAGGCGCGCATCGCGCTCGCGCAGGATGCTGCCGATGCGGCCGATGAACACCACCAACAAGCCGGCCACCAACACGAAACACAGCAGCAAACCTTGCACATACGGGTTGGCAAGGCCAGCGGCCGGGTTGGCGGGTAATTCTATAGGGCCATGCCAGACCGCCAACGCGGCCATGCAGGCAAAGCTGACCAAAGTCACCAGCCAGCCTGAGCGCGGTTGCAGCAGCACCGCCGCCAGCACGATCTGTAGCAGATACAGCAGCATGAACGGGTTAGCCAAGCCGCCACTCAGGTACAACTGCGCGGTCAGCGCGGCAACGTCGGTCAAGAACGACAACAGCAGGGCGCGTTCGCTGACATCGCTGTGTTGCCGCCAGTAGTACACGCTGAACACATTGAACAGCGCTTGCCCGCCGGCGATCGACAACATGGTGTGCAGCGGCAATGAAATCCCGGCCCACACATGGATCATGCCGATCACCAGCAACTGGCCGAACACTGCGATCCAGCGCAGCAAAATCAATTGCTGCATGCTGCGGTTGTCGGTCAGCAAGCCGGCCGCCGCGCGCAAACGGCGGCGCAGGCCGTCAGGGGGACGTAGGCGGGTGTGGGTTTGCATCGGCATCGGGTGCATGGTGCCGCAAACGGCGTTCGCTCGTCAGCAGGGTGTAGCCGGCCAGTAGCGTCATCAAGGCCAAGGCAAACCACGTCAATGCGTATTGCAGATGCGGGTCGCGAAACCGCACCACGGTCATTCCGGCGCGTGGCCAACCGGTGTGCGCGGTGGTGTCTGCATCCGCATCGATGTCGATGAAATACGGTGCAATGTCGGTGGCGTGCAGGCCGCGTGCCTGTGCGATGGCGCGAACATCCCGCGAATACCAACGCTGTTGCGCCGGATCATTGCGACGCAGGACGCGACCGCCGGGCTCGTTCATGCGCAGCAGGCCGGTAAGCGTGAGGGTGCCGGCAGGCGGCGCGCTGGCGGCGGTCAGCGCATCGGTGGGTACAAACCCGCGATTGATCATCACGATGCCCGCCGCATCGGTTTGGAAAGGCGACAGCAGCCAGTCGCCGGGGCCGAGTTCGGTCAAGGCTTGCACGCGGGTATCGGGCAGCGGCATATAGTGCCCACGCACCGACACATGCCGGTATTCGTCGCCGTCCACGGTGACCTGCGGCCACTGCGCCGGTGTGGGGGCCGCACGCGGTGGGGCGTGGATGCGGCTATCGACGCGGGCGATCAGTGCGTGTTTCCAGTGCAGCCGCTGCACCTGCCACAGGCCCAGCGCGCAGAAGCCGGCAAACGCCAGGCCCAGCACGCACAGCGCCAGCCAAAGGGTGCGGTTGCTGCGCATGGCTATAGGCCGGGTGACCGCAGCGGCGGTCACGGCAGATTACGGATCTCGTGCGGTGACATCGGCATCATATTGCTGTTGAGGTGGTGCATCACCCACAGCGAGCCGGCCAACATGATGACCACCAAGATCACCGTAAAGATCAGCGCCAGCATGTTCCAGCCGCCTTCGGACTTGGCATCCAAATGCAGGAAATACACCATGTGCACCACGATCTGCACCACCGCAAAGCCCAGCACCACCAGCGCGGTGGTATTGGAATTGGGTAGCACCTTGGCCATCACCAGCCAAAATGGAATGGCGGTCAGCAACACCGAGAGCAAGAACCCGGTGGCATAGCCGCGCAAGCTGACATGCAGGTGTGGTGCGTCGTGCGCGTCGTGCGCGTCGTGCACAGACGACGGGTGAGGATGCCCAGCGTCGGTGCCGTGCGGGTGGAGGTCGCTCATGGCAGCACGCCCATCAGGTAAACAAAGGTGAAGACGCCGATCCACACGACATCCAAGAAATGCCAAAACATCGACAAGCAAAACAACCGGCGCTGGTTGGCGGCGGTCAGGCCGTGGCGGCCCACTTGGCTCATCAACACCAGCAACCAGATGATGCCGAAGCTCACATGCAAGCCGTGCGTGCCCACCAAGGCAAAGAATGCTGTCAAGAACGCGCTGCGCTGTGGGCCGGCACCTTCGTGGATAAGGTGGCTGAACTCGTACAACTCCAGCCCGATAAAGCCCGCCCCCAGCAAGCCGGTGATGGCCAGCCACACCAGCACGCCGCGCTTGCTGCGTGCTTGCATCGCGATCATGGCGATGCCATAGGTGATCGATGAAAACAGCAGCAGGCCGGTATTGACGGCCACCAGCGGCAAGTCGAACAACTCCGCGCCCGATGGGCCCGCGGCATAGCTGCGGCCCAACACGCCGTAGGCGGCAAAAAGGCAGGCGAAGATCAGGCAGTCGCTCATCAGGTAGATCCAGAACCCCAGCAGGGTGCCGTTCTCCGGATGGTGCTTGCCGGCAAGGTCTAAGAACACCGGGGTGTTGGATGACGCGGCTGCGCCGGGCATGGTGATGGCATCAGACATGGGCGGCGCTCAGTTGTTGCGTGCGCATCGCTTCGGTGGCGGCGACGGTGTCCGCAGCGATGTGGTAATCACGCTGGTAATTGAAGGTATGCACGATGACGGTGGCAATCAGGCTTACAAACGATGCCACCACCAGCCACCAGATATGCCAGATCAAGGCAAAGCCCAGTACCAGGCTGATCCCCGCCAACACCACGCCGGCGGCGGTGTTTTTGGGCATGTGAATGGGCAAAAAACCAGCCTCGGGGCGGGTGAAGCCGTGTTGCTTCATGTCCCACCATGCATCGGTATCACGCACCACCGGGGTGAACGCAAAGTTGTATTCCGGCGGCGGCGAGGAGGTGGACCATTCCAGGGTGCGGCCATTCCACGGGTCGCCGCTGACATCGCGCAATTGCTCGCGCTTGCGATAGCTGACGAACAGGCACATCAGGAACGAACCAATGCCCAGCGCGATCAACACCGCACCCAACGCCGCAACGATGAACCACGGCTGCAAGGTGCTGTCATCGAAGTGATTCATGCGGCGGGTCACGCCCATCAAACCCAGCACATACAGCGGGGTGAACGCGAGCCAATACCCCGACAACCAGAACCAGAACGACAACTTGCCCCAGAAGGTGTCCAGCGTGTAGCCAAACGCTTTCGGGAACCAATACACCATAGCCGCAAACACGCCAAACACCACGCCGCCAATGATCACGTTGTGGAAGTGCGCGATCAAAAACAGGCTGTTGTGCAGCACAAAATCTGCCGGTGGCACCGCCAGTAGTACGCCGGTCATACCGCCCACAGTGAAGGTGACCATAAAGCCCATCACCCACAACATCGGTACATCAAAGCGAATACGCCCGCGATACATGGTGAACAACCAGTTGAAAATCTTGGCGCCGGTCGGGATCGAAATGATCATGGTGGTGATCCCGAAGAACGAGTTCACGCTGGCACCCGAGCCCATGGTGAAGAAGTGATGCAACCACACCAAATACGACAGGATGGTGATACACACGGTGGCATACACCATCGAGCTATAACCAAACAGACGCTTGCCGCTATAGGTGGACACCACTTCCGAATACACACCAAACAGCGGCAGGATCAGGATATAGACCTCCGGGTGACCCCAGATCCAGATCAAATTCACATACATCATGGCGTTGCCGCCAAGATCATTGGTGAAGAAGTTGCTGCCCACGTAGCGGTCCAGCGCCAGCATGGCCAGCGCGGCAGTCAGAATGGGGAAGGTGGCCACGATCAGTACGTTGGCGCACAGCGAGGTCCAGGTGAACACCGGCATCTTCATCAGCAGCATGCCCGGCGCGCGCATCTTGATGATGGTCACCACCAAGTTGATGCCCGATAACGTGGTGCCAACACCGGCGATCTGCAATGCCCAGATGTAGTAGTCCACCCCCACATCGGGGCTGAAGGCCAACCCGGACAAGGGTGGATACGCCAGCCAACCGGTCTTGGCAAACTCACCCACAAACAGCGAGATCATCACCAGCACCGCGCCGGCGGTGGTCATCCAAAAACTAAAATTATTGAGGAAGGGGAAGGCGACATCGCGCGCGCCGATTTGCAGCGGCACCACGTAGTTCATCAAGCCGGTGATAAACGGCATCGCTACGAAGAAAATCATGATCACGCCGTGCGCAGTGAACACTTGGTCGTAGTGATGCGGCGGCAAAAAGCCGGGGTTGTCGCCAAACGCCATGGCTTGTTGCGCGCGCATCATCAGCGCATCGGCAAAGCCGCGCAGCAACATGATCAGGCCCAGCACCATGTACATGATGCCGATCTTTTTATGGTCGATGCTGGTCACCCAGTCGCGCCACAACGGGCCCCACAGGCGGAACTTGGTCAGCAGACCCAGCACCGCCAAGCCGCCCACCACGACGCCGGCGAAGGTGGCCAGCAAGATGGGCTCGTGATACGGGATCGCGGCTAAGCTCAGTTTGCCAAACAGCGGTGAGACGGCCTCGGGGGAGGTGACAGGATTGAACATTTCGATTCCAAGCAAGGTGCTGGTGGATCAGGGGGCGGCGCGCGCGGTCAAACTGATTGCAGGGATGCGGCGAGTGGGAAGGCTGCACATGGCCGCCGGGACAAATGGGCTGCCGCGCAGGTCACCACGGCTGCGCGGCAACAGCGCAATCGCACCGGCACCCTGGGCGGGGCGACCGCCGGCCGCGTCAATCGCCATCATCGCGTGTGTGCACATATGCGCAGGGTCCACGCAACGGTTGAGGACGGCGTCAAACAAACCCGTATCGACCGTGGCGTAATGCCGCACCGGATCGCGCTCGCTGGGTTTTTCCAGATTCAAATACGCCATCCGGTCTAATGTGCCGCCATTGCTTTTGACCTTGGCTACCCACGCCGCAAATTCGGCATCACTGGTGGCGTGAAAGCCAAAGCGCATATGCGAGAAACCCGCGCCGCTGTAGTTGGATGAAAACCCTTCAAATGTGCCGGGTTGGTTGATGACCGCGTGCAATTCGGTGCGCATGCCGGGCATGGTGTAGATCATGCCGGCCAGCTCGGGCACGTAGAAGGCATTCATCACCGAGGATGCCGTGAGTTTGAAATGGATCGGGCGGTCCACCGGCGCGGCCATTTCATTGACCGTGGCGATGCCTTGTTCGGGGTAGATGAACAACCATTTCCAGTCCAGTGCCACCACTTCTACCTCCAGTGGCTTGCTGCCTTCTGGCAGCGGGCGATGTTTGCCGATGCGGTCCAGTGGGCGGTACGGGTCCAGAGTGTGAGTGCTGATCCAGGTGATGGCACCTAAGGCAATGATGATCAACAGCGGCACCGCCCAGATCACCAATTCCAATTGGGTGGAGTGGTCCCAGTCTGGCTTGTAACTGGCCTTGGTATTGGATGCGCGATAGCGCCAGGCAAAAAACAACGTCAGCGCGATCACCGGCACGATCACAATCAGCATCAGCACGGTGGCGATCACAATCAAATCGGCCTGTTGGCGGGCAACGTCGCCGGCAGGGTCAAGGACGACGGTGCGGGCACAGCCGGCAAGTGGCAATAGCAACGGCAATAGCCACGGTTTGCGCGTGAACCTGAGCATGGACACGATGGGGGGTGAATGCGGGGGCCGCCAGTCTAGCCACGCACCCGCGCGACCGCGATTGGACGTTTTGTCCTATCGCGGCGCGGCGCGCGCAGTGCCAAGCTATGCCGGTCTGCGGGCTTGCCCGTTAGGCAAGATGCTTGCCGATTCATCCCGATTCATCCCCCCGCACAACAGGTTTGATGTCGATGTCCGTTCATTCCGATGCCATGACTTCTTTGCACGATCACGGCAGCAAGGGCCATCAAGAAGTGGCACCCGGCGAGCTTGCGGTGGGCGTGGTGATTGGGCGCGCGTCCGAGTATTTCGATTTCTTTGTGTATGGCATCGCCTCGGCGCTGGTGTTCCCGAAGGTGTTTTTCCCCTTCGCCGAACCCTTGCAGGGCACGTTGTATGCCTTCGCAGTTTTTGCGTTGGCATTTTTGGTGCGGCCGCTGGGCTCGGTGATTTCGTTCAAAATCCAGACGCGCTGGAGCCGTGGCACCAAGCTCACCGTGGCCTTGTTCTTGCTGGGCACCGCCACCGCCGGGATCGCTTTTTTGCCCAGCTACGCCACGCTGGGTAGTGCGTCCATCGTGTTGCTGGCGCTGTTTCGGTTGTTGCAGGGCTTTGCGCTGGGCGGCTCGTGGGACGGTCTGCCGTCGTTGCTGGCCTTGAATGCGCCTAAGCAACGCCGTGGCTGGTATGCCATGTTGGGTCAGCTGGGTGCACCGGTGGGTTTTATCGTGGCGGCGGCGTTGTTCGCGTTTTTGATTTCTAACCTGAGCGCCAAAGATTTTTATGATTGGGGCTGGCGTTATCCGTTTTTTGCCGCCTTCGCAATCAATGTGGTGGCCTTGTTTGCACGCCTGCGCTTGGTGATGACGCACGAGTACGAGCGCGAACTGGGCGAACGTGAGCTTGAACCAGTGCCGGTGCGCGAGTTGGTGGCAGTGAAGGGCAAGCACATCGTGGTGGGCGCATTTTCGGCGTTGGCCAGCTATGCGATGTTCCACATCGTCACTATTTTTCCGCTGTCGTGGATCGAGCTGTATGCCGAGCAGCCGATTGCCGGGTTCTTGTGGGTGCAAGTCATTGGCGGATTTTTGGCCATCGGCGGCGTGCTGGCCTCGGGCGTGATTGCCGACCGCTTCGGGCGGGTGCCCACGCTGGGTGGGGTGGCGCTGGCCATCGCGATGTTCAGCGGCTTTGCACCCACCTTGCTGGGCGGCGGCGCAGTCGCGCAGGACGTGTTCATCTTGGTGGGTTTCGTCTTGTTGGGGCTGTGCTACGGCCAGGCATCGGGCGCGTTGACCCGTAATTTTGGCCCGCGCTACCGCTACACCGGCGCCGCCTTGACCTCGGACTTGGCGTGGCTGATCGGCGCCGCGTTTGCGCCCTTGGTGGCGCTGAGCCTGTGCGCCAATTTTGGTCTGGCCTATCTGGGCGCTTATCTGCTGTCGGGTGCGCTGGGCACCTTGATCGCATTGGCAGTACACATGCGCTGGAAGCGGCAAGACGCCGCGCAGGCCTGAGCCAGCGCGACTGCCGGTGCGCTAAAATCTGTATTTGCAGATCACGTGCCGGGGTGGCGCATGGATGACGACGCCGAATTCAAAAAATTGCGTTGGCGCTGCCGGCGCGGCATGCGCGAGCTGGATCAATTGCTGGGCCGCTGGCTAGAAGCCGCGTGGCGGCAAAGTCCTAGCGCCGAGCGCGCGGTATTCCTACGACTTTTGGATTGTGAAGACGACACACTCTGGCGCTGGTTCCTAGGTCACGAGGTGGCTGCCGATGTCGAAATCGACGCGCTCATCCAACGCATCCGCGCCCTTCCAGTGTGAGTGGCGGGCATCGCGGCACTGCGCCATCGGTTTGCTGATGCTGGCATTGTTGGCGGCGTTCGCCATCCTCCAGGCAGAACTCCCCGCACGCATGGCGTGGCCACTGGCGGTGCTGGCTTGCGGTGTGGGCCTGCGCGATGCGCATCGCTATTGGCGGCAGCCCACGCAGCGCGTGTGTATTCCCAGCCGGCGCAGCATGGCCAGTATTGACGGCCAGCCGGTGCACGCCCTGCGTGTGGATTGGCGTGGCCCCATCGCGTTTCTGTGCTGGCGTGACCCGCAAGGCCGCCAGCAACGGCGCGTGTTTGCGCCAGACACCTTGGATGCCGCGCAACGACGTGAACTGCGGCTGGCCATGCAGCGCCGTGAATCTGTCGCCATTGCAGCATCGGTGGCAAGATAGCGCGCACCATTCAAGGCCCCACGATGTTTAAACCCGTCCCCGTTGCCATCGGTCTGCGCTATCTGCGCGCCAAACGGCGCAATGGTTTCATTTCGTTCATTTCACTGGCATCGATCCTCGGCATCGCGCTGGGGGTGACCGCATTGATCACCACCTTGGCGGTGATGAGTGGGTTTCAAAAAGAAATCCGTGACCGCATGTTGGGGATGGCCGCGCACGCTACCGTGAGTGGCTATGGCGAGCCGTTGCAGGACTGGCAACGTGCGGTGCAAGTGGCGATGGGTGACCCGCGCGTGGCCGGGGCCGCGCCCTATATCGAAAAAGAAGCCTTGATTTCAGCGGCCAATAATCAGCCGGCGATGGTGCGCGCGGTCATTCCTGCCGAAGAAGGCAAGGTTTCGGTGCTGCCGCAAAAAATGGTGCAAGGGAAACTGAGCGAACTGACGCCGGGCAGCTTCAATATCGTGCTGGGCCGCGAATTGGCGCTGTGGTTGGGCGTGGGCGTGGGCGATGATGTCATCGTCACCTTGGCGGATTTTCGCAGTACGCCCGTGGGCGGTGTGCAAACCATGAAACGCTTCAAAGTCAGCGGCATTTTTGAAGCTGGCTACAACGAGTTTGATAAAGGTCTGGCGGTGGTCAACCTGTCCGATTTGCAGCGCGTGTTGCGGATGGGCGAGGGTGTGACCGGCGTGCGCCTGCGCCTGCACGATATGGATCAAGCCTTTGCGGTGGCGCGCGCATTGGCGCTGAAACTCAAAGGTCCGTATCGGGTCAGCGATTGGAGTGAAGAAAACGCCAATCTGTTTCGTGCCCTGAAGATGGAAAAGACCGTGATGGCGATCTTGCTGTCGTTGATCATCGCGATGGGCGCGTTCAATCTGGTGTCTTCGCAAGTGATGCTGGTGACCGACAAGCAGGCCGATATTGCCATCTTGCGCACCTTGGGGCTAACCCCCGCGCAAGTCATGCAGGTCTTTATGGTGCAGGGCAGTTTGATTGGCATCATCGGCACGCTGACCGGTGTGCTGGGCGGCATCGGCTTGACCCTCAATTTGGATGCCATTTTGCAGGGCATCGAAAAAATATTTGGCGTGCAATTACTGCCCGAAGATGTGTACTACATCACCGGCCTGCCCACCGATCTGCAAGCCAGCGATGTGCTCACGATTGCCTGCGTGGCGCTGATGATGGCGTTTGTTGCCACCTTGTACCCCGCATGGCGCGCGGCACGTACCGCACCGGCGGAGGCCCTGCGCTATGAGTGACACCATGAACAGCACCACGGGTGAGGTCATTCGCGCCGAAGGCCTTGGCAAAACCTATGCCGAAGGCAAGCTGCATACCGAAGTGTTTGATGGGCTGGATATTCGCGTAGACGCCGGCGAAACCGTGGCCATCTTGGGGGCGTCCGGGGCCGGTAAAAGCACCTTGCTGCATCTGTTGGGCGGGCTGGATGTGCCCACCACCGGCGAAGTGTTTGTGGCCGGTCAAAAAATGAGTGACTTGTCGGATGCGGCACGCGGGCGGCTGCGTAACCGCGCACTTGGTTTCATCTATCAATTTCATCATTTGCTGCCCGAATTCACCGCACTGGAAAACGTGATGATGCCGGTGCTGCTGGCAGGTCTGGCCACTGCCGACGCAGCGCAGCGCGCCCGCACCTTGTTGGAGTCAGTGGGGCTGGCGCATCGTCTGCACCACAAGCCCGGTGAGCTATCCGGCGGTGAGCGCCAGCGTGCCGCAGTGGCACGGGCCTTGGTCAACCAACCCGCCTGCGTGCTGGGCGACGAGCCCACCGGCAATCTTGACGAAAAAACCGCCGCCACCGTGTTCGCGCAAATGCTGGAACTCAACCGCGCACAGGCCACCAGTTTGGTGCTGGTGACCCACGACCGCCGCTTGGCGCGTAAGTTGGATCGGGTTTTGGAATTGCGCGAAGGCCGGCTGCACGCGCTGACCGCCGCCGAGGTCTAAACCAGAAAACTCTGACCCGTCGTTGCGCGTAGCGCCGACGGACAGACATGCAGCGGTCGCGGATGCTGCACGCATGGCAGCGAATTTTCCGGTTTCTCAATGGGCGCACTGGGCGCACTGGGCGCAGGCCGGCAGCATCGGCCATCGCGCAACGCTGCCTCTGTTTGGCCCCCTGTGCGCAGCGGCATTGCTGGCTGGGGTCACCCTTGGCCTGCTGTTGCCAGCACTGCCGCCGGACTGGCTGTTGTGGCTGGGCTTGTTGGGTGGGGCGTGGCTTAGCTGGCGCAGCGGGCATCTGCGGCCACTTGGGGTGTTGCTGTTGGGGCTGTCCTTTGCGGGTTTGCAGGCAGCGCAGGTGTTGCATGCGCAACTGCCTCCGGCGATGCAGGGCATGCCGCAACTGATCCGTGGGCAAATCGTCGAATTGCCGATACACGAAGTGCGCAGCAGCAGTTTTGAATTCGTGGTCGATGCGGCCAGCACACAACCTGCCGTGCTGCGTGGACAGCGGCTGCGGCTGGCATGGTATGACGATGACCCGCGCCCACGCGCGCGCTTGCAAGCCGGCAGCCGCTGGGAGTTCCCGGTCAAGCTGCGCGCCCCGCGTGGCCTGCGCAACCCCGGTGGCAGCGATGCCGAAAAATACGCATTGGCCGCACGCATTGTGGCGACGGGGTTTGTGCAAAAGCCGGCACGTGCGCGGCGTTTAGCCGGGCCGGCGGGGATCGATGCGTGGCGCGAAGCCATGAGCGCGCGGATTGCCAAGGCCGTGCCGGCCACATCCTCACGCTATGTGCGGGCGCTGGCATTGGGCGATACCCGCGCACTGGACGATGCCGACTGGGCGCGTTTGCGTGCGGCTGGATTGACCCACCTGATCGCGATTTCCGGTTTTCACGTCGGCTTGGTGGCGGGCTTTTGCGCCCTGCTGACGGGGGTATTTTGGTGGTTGCTGCCAGCGTTATGCCGGGTGCTGCCACGGCCATTCGCGGCGGGTGCCGGTGCCGTGCTGGGCGCGATGGGCTATGCCTTGCTCACCGGAATGGCGGTGCCCACCTTGCGCACTGTGGTGATGATCGCGGTGTTGGTGCTGGCCCGTTGCCTGCGGCGTCGTCAGCGCATGGCCGACACCTTGGCGCTGGGCTGCATCGTGTTGCTATTACTCGATCCGCTGGCCGTGCTGGGGGCAGGGTTTTGGTTGAGCTTTGCCGGTGTGGCGTGGTTGCTGTGGTGCTTGCCGGGGCAACCGGACAAGGGCGTGTGGCCAATGTTGCGCGGATTTTTTGCCGCACAAGCGGTGGCCAGCATTGGGTTGTTGCCGCTGACCGTGCTGCTGTTTGGGCAGGCTTCGTTTGCAGGGCCATTGGCCAATTTGGCGGCGGTGCCGTGGTGGAGTCTGGTGGTGGTGCCACTGAGCCTGCTAGGGGTATTGCTGGATACCTTGCATGCGGGGAGCGGCGCAGTGTGCTGGCAAGCCGCAGCGTGGTGTTTTGATCTGTTGTGGCCGCCACTGGCGTGGATTGCCGACAGTCCGTTGGCGATGACGTGGCTGCCCGAAGCGCGCTGGTTTGCACTGCCATTGGCAATATTTTCGGCATTTTGGCTGTTGCTGCCGCGCGGCTTGCCGGGCAAGCCACTGGCACTTCTGTTGTGGTTGCCGCTGCTGCTGCCGGCACGGGAGTTACCCGCCGCCGGCGAAGTCGAGCTCACGGTCATCGATGTGGGGCAGGGCTTGTCGGTGCTGGTACGCACCGCACATCACAGCCTGCTATACGACATGGGTCCAGCGGTGCGCGATGGCTATGACGCCGGCGAGCGTGCGGTGATTCCGGCCTTGCATGCACTGGGCGTGGCGCGGTTGGATGCGGCCATCGTCAGTCATGGCGACAACGACCACGCCGGTGGTTTGCAAGCGGTCTCTGCTGCTTTCCCGATGCCGCGTGTGTTGGTTCCCACCGGCAGCCCCACGCGCGGGACGGCGCATTGCCTGGCCGGGCAGAGCTGGCAATGGGATGGCGTGCGGTTTCGCATCCTGCATCCCGCCGAGGGCATTCCGTATTTGGATAATGAATCCAGTTGCGTGCTGCGTGTCGAAACCGCGCACGGCAGTGCTTTGCTGGCGGGCGATATCGGCCAGTATGTCGAACGCAAACTGCTGGGCCAGCAAGCTGACATGTTGCATAACGAGGTGGTGATTGTGCCGCATCACGGCAGTGCGGGGTCCTCGGATGCCGGTTTTATAGCGGCAACCGGCGCGCGGCTGGCATTGGTGTCTTCCGGCGCGGACAACCGGTTTCAACACCCGCGTGCGGGCGTGGTACGCCGTTGGTGCGATGCCGGGGCAGAAGTGCTGGACACCGCGCGCTCAGGCGCAATGCGCGTCTGGCTGAGCGCGCGTGGCCTGCAAATGCGCGAACGCCGGGCCGATCTGCCGCGGTTGTGGGATGCGGTACAGCGGCGCGGGCAGGCGGCTGGGCTATGCTACGCACCTGAATTTTTGCGGCCATGAGGGTCGAAGGATGACGACGTGCTGGAACTGATCAAGGCCGGTGGCTGGCCCATGATCCCGCTATTGCTGTTGACCGTGGCAGCATTGGCTATTGTGGTCGAGCGTTTTTGGAGCTTGCGTCGCGAGCGCGTGCTGCCACCCGGATTGGGCGACGAAGTGCGCGTGTGGGTAGCCAAGGGCAAGCCGCTGGAGCAGGCACATATCGACTCGTTACGCTCCAATTCCCCGCTGGGGGCTTTGCTGGCGGCGCAGTTAGACGTGCGCCAACGCGGTCGCGAGGTCATGCGCGAGCGGGTCGAAGACGTTGGCCGGCATCTAGTGCACAAGATGGAGCGCTTTTTGAACTCGCTGGGCACGATTGCCGCTGCCGGCCCCTTGTTGGGCCTGTTCGGCACTGTGGTGGGCATGATCCAGATGTTCCTTGGCATCCTCGATCATGGTATTGGTGATGCCAATCAACTGGCCGGCGGTATCGGCAAGGCCTTGGTCTGCACCGCCACCGGCATGATCGTGGCGATCCCGGCCTTGGCCTTCCATCGCTATTTTCGTGGCCGCATCGCCAGCTATATCGTTGATATGGAGCACGAGGCGATGCGCCTGGGCGATGTATTGGAAGACACCGCAGCGGCAACGGCGGGCAATGCCCGTAAAAAGCCATAAGGCGAGTCCGCATGCGCATACGTGATTACCGCGACGACGACACGCCTGAGATCAATTTGATCCCGCTGATCGACGTATTGCTGTGCCTGCTGATTTTTTTCGTGGTGACCACCACATTCGACACACGCTCGGTATTGAAACTGGAACTGCCGCGCGCCGATGGGCAGCCGGCCACAGCGCAGGCGCAGCCATTGTCAATTTTGATCAATGCGCAAGGGCGCTACTTCGTGGGTGATCGCGAGGTGCTGCGCACGGATGTGGATGCCCTCAAGCAAGCCCTACGTGCCGTGGCTGGCGAAGATCGCAGCCGCACCGTGCTGATTCGCGCCGATGCACGCACCCCGTGGCAGGCGGTGGTGACCACCTACGAGGCCTTGGGCCAATTGGGCTTCCATAAAATTGCCAATGCCACTGCGCCGTCGGCGGCCACGGCAGGGGCCAACCCGTGACCGACAGCAGTACCCCGTGGGTGATCTATCGCCGATTGATGGGGTTTACCCGGCTTTACCGTGGTGTGCTGCTGGTGGCGGCGTTAGGCATGCTGCTGGAAGGTGCCGCGGCCGCTGCATTTGGCCTGCTGACCAAGCCCATGGTCGATGAAACCTTCGTCGCCCGCAATCAGGAATTTAGCCTACTGCTGCCACTGGCCATCGTTGGTATCTTCGTAGTGCGTGGCTTGTCTGGGTATCTAAGCGACGTGTTCATGGCCAAGGCCGGGCGTGGCATCGCACGCGATATGCGGGTGGGTGCGATGGCCAAATACCTGCGCCTGCCGGGCCTGCGGTTTGATTCCGAACCGGTGCCATCGATGCTGGTGCGGTTGGGCTCAGACAGCGATCAAGTGGCGCAGGCCGCGATTGATTCGGCCAAGGTCATGCTGCAACAGTCGTTGCAGGTGGTGTCAATGCTGGCGGTCATGCTGTATGCCAGTTGGCGGGTGACCTTGGTGGTGCTGTTGCTGGCACCGGCGATTGCTTGGTTGATGGATAAAGTCGGCAAGCGTTATCGCCGCTTTGGTCATCGCGTACAAGAAAGCTCAACCGAGCTCATGCTGGCCGCCGACCAAGCCCTGTCCAATCAACAGGAAGTGAAGGTATATGGCGCGCAGGCAGTTGAAATGGCGCGCTATTCCAGCCTCGCCAATGAATACCTGCGGCTGAATTTGAAAGTGGAAGCCACCCGCAGTATTTCATCGGCAGTGGTGCAATTGACCGGTGCGGTGGGCTTGGCCTTGATGCTGTTTTTTGCCGGCCGCGAGGCCATCGACGGGCGGCTGACCGCAGGCGGGTTTGTGCAGCTGATGTTGGCGATGATGGCAATCATCCCGGCATTGAAACAACTGACCAATGTGCAGGGCATGTTGCAACGCGGGATTGTGTCGGCCGAGCGTTTATTCAGCGTGCTGGACGCCGCCGACGAGGTCGATACCGGCACCCGCCCGCTGCAACGCACGCAGGGTGTGTTGACGTTTTGCGGGGTGCAGGCGCGCTACCCCGGGCAGGGGCAGGCGGCTTTGGCTGACATCAGCTTTACCGCGCGGCCCGGCACCGTCACCGCGATTGTCGGACGCTCAGGCAGTGGCAAATCGACCTTGGTCAAATTGATCCCGCGTTTTTATGAGCCGGAAAGTGGCCAGATTTTGCTGGATGGCCATCCGCTGAGTGCGTATGCATTGGCCGATTTACGCCGGCAGGTGGCGATGGTGGGCCAACAGGTGATGTTGTTTGATGCCAGCGTGGCCCGTAATGTGGCCTACGGCGAGTTGCAGCAGGCCGATGCCGCAGCGGTTGCAGAGGCATTGCGTGCTGCCAATGCTATGGAGTTTGTGGCCCAGTTGCCGGATGGGGTGGATACAGCCATTGGTGCCAAAGGCGGCAAATTGTCCGGCGGCCAGCGCCAGCGTTTGGCCATCGCCCGCGCCATCCTGAAAGACGCGCCGATTCTGATTTTGGACGAGGCCACCGCCGCGCTCGACAACGAATCCGAACGGCTGGTGCAAGAGGCGCTGGCCAAGCTTATTCCCGACCGCACCACCTTGGTCATCGCGCATCGCTTGTCCACCATCGAGCACGCCGACCAGGTGCTGGTCTTGGACGAGGGCCGGTTGGTCGAGCAGGGCACCCACGTGGCGTTGCTGGCACGCGGCGGTTTGTACGCGCATCTGCACGCAATGCAATTTCGCGAGGCTGCCGTTTGAGGCGTTCGCGGCTGCCGCAGCAAGCGCCATCGTGGTGGTTTGATGGCAGCGCGCCACCGCTGTCTGCGCGGCTGTTGTCGGTGGTGTACGCCGGCATCACGGCGCTGCGCCGCGCTGCATTTCGGCATGGGCTGTTGCGCAAACAACACCCGGGCGTGCCGGTGATCGTGGTGGGTAATCTTGTGGCTGGCGGCAGCGGTAAAACGCCGTTGGTACTGGCACTTGTGGCGCGCTTGCAGGCGGCGGGCTGGACGCCCGGCGTGGCCAGCCGTGGTTATGGCCGGCGCCACGCCAACACACCGCGTTGGGTTGTCCCCGGCATGGATGCGGCAGATTGTGGCGATGAGCCCTTGCTGATCGCGCAAGCGTGTGGCGTCAAGGTGCGGGTGGATCGTAATCGCGTCGCCGCAGCGCAGGCCTTGCGCCAGGCGGGTTGCAACATCATCGTCTGCGATGATGGGTTGCAGCACTATCGTTTGGCGCGCGATATCGAAATCGAAGTTTTGGACGTACGCCGCCGCTACGGCAATGGTCGGCTGCTGCCGGCCGGCCCTCTACGCGAACCCATCGAGCGCGCCGCGGACTGTCAATTTCGCGTGCTGAATCTAGGGGTGGCCGCGACACCAGCCGCTAGCACAGCCAACGAATGGCCGATGGCGCTGGGCATTGGCGAGCTACGTCCCTTGGCCGGTGGCCGCGCATTGTCACTGCGCGCCTTCAGCGGCCAGCGCGTGCATGCCGTGGCCGGGATTGGTGAGCCCGAGCGATTTTTTTCGATGCTGCGCGATGCCGGGTTGGCGGTGGTGCCGCATGCCTTCCCCGACCATCACGCCTACACCGAACAAGACATCGATTTTGGCAGTCCCTTACCCATCTTGATGACCGAAAAAGATGCAGTGAAGTGCACTGCATTTGCGCTGCCGCAAGCATGGGCGGTGCCGGTTCAGGCGCAGTTGCCGGAAGCGTTTTGGGCAGCGCTGTTGCAGCGTATCCCCGCGGCTGCGGTGGCAGGCGATAATGCAAGCCATGACGCCCGCTGATTTCATCGTTGCCATTCCCGCCCGCTACGCGGCCTCGCGCCTGCCCGGCAAACCCTTGCGCCTTATCGGTGGCGAACCGATGGTGCTGCACGTTGCCAGGCGCGCCTTGGCCGCCGGCGCAAGCGCGGTGTGGGTGGCCACCGACGATGCGCGCATTGCCGAGGCGCTGCACGGCAGCGGTGTGAACGTGGCGATGACCTCGCCCGAACATGCCTCCGGCACCGATCGCCTGGCCGAGTGCGCGCAACTGGCGGGCTGGGGGGATGATGCCATCGTGGTCAATCTGCAAGGCGATGAACCCTTCGCACCCGCCGATGGGATTGCCTGCGTGGCTCATACCGTGGCCAGCAGTGGCGCAGGGATCGCCACGCTCGCGGCCCCCATCACCGAAATCGCCACCTTGCTAGACCCCAATGCCGTGAAGGTGGTGCGTGCCGGCAGTGGCGATGCGCTGTATTTTAGCCGCGCACCCATTCCGTATCCGCGCGACGCCTTTGCGCGCGACCGCAGCGTGATGCCACAAGGCCAATGGCTGCGGCATATCGGCATCTATGGCTATCGCGTGGCGGCATTGCGTGCGTTTGCGGCTTTGCCGGTGAGCGCGCTTGAGCGCACCGAAGCATTGGAACAATTGCGCGCACTCGCTGCCGGCTGGCGCATCGCGGTGGCCTTGGCACCCTCGCCATTTCCACCCGGGGTGGATACGCCGGACGACTTGGCCCGCGCGCAGCAGATTTTTATGGAGCAATAGCCACGTGGCGACTGTGACAAGACCGTTTTCCATCCTGATGGTGTGCCTGGGCAATATCTGCCGATCCCCCACCGCCGAAGGTGTGCTGCGTGTGCAACTGGAACAAGCCGGGCTAAGCGCGCAAGCGCGGGTGGACTCGGTAGGCACCGGCGATTCGCATGTGGGGCAGCCGCCGGATTCGCGCGCGATTGCCTGTGCGAACAAGCACGGTGTGGATATTTCCATGTTGCGCGCGCGTCGACTGACGCTGGAAGATTTCGACGCCTTCGATGTGTTGCTGTGCGCTGACCGCACCATCTTGCACGATGCGCGCATACGCAAGCCGCGCACCTCGCATGCACAAGTGGAGCTGTTGCTGGACTGGGCCGGGCTGGGCAAAAAAGACGTGCCCGACCCGTACTACGGCAGCGCGCGCGATTTTGAGCATGCCTATAAATTGATCGACAACGCCGCCGCCGAGATTGTGGAGCGGGTACGCCAGCGGCGCTTCTGAGCAGGCGCGGCAACCGGCCATGAGCACGCCCACACCAACCCCGCCGGTATTCGACGGCCGCGCATTCGCCGCCGCGTTGCCGTTGGTGCCGGGTGTGTATCGGATGTTTGATGCCGCCGATGGTGTGCTGTACGTCGGCAAGGCGCGTGCATTGCGCAATCGCGTCAGCAGCTACTTCAACGCCACCCCCAAAGTCGCGCGGATCATGGCGATGCTGGCGCAGGTGGTGCGGATGGAGGTTACCGTCACCCGTAGCGAAGCGGATGCCTTGTTGCTGGAAAACCAGCTGATCAAATCGCTGAAGCCGCGCTACAACGTGTTGCTGCGCGACGACAAAAGCTACCCCTACATTTTACTAACCAAGGAGGCCACGCCACGGCTGGGCCTGCATCGTGGCCCGCGCTCGCTGCCAGGGCGTTATTTTGGCCCTTACCCCAGCACGGGTGCGGTGCGCGACACCTTGAACATGATGCAAAAACTGTTTCGCCTGCGTAGCTGCGAAGACAGTGTGTTCAACAATCGCAGCCGGCCTTGCCTGCAATACCAGATTGGCCGTTGCAGTGCGCCTTGCGTGGGTTTGATCGAAGCTGGCGACTACGCCGAATCGGTTCGCCGCGCCACGTTGTTTTTGGAAGGCCGCAGCGACGCACTGACCGGCGAGCTGGAGCACGCAATGGCCGCTGCCAGCGAAGCATTGGCGTTTGAAGAGGCCGCACGCCTGCGCGATTTGATTGCCGGCATTCGTAAATTGCAGGTGCGTCAGTTTGTGGATGGCCGCAGCGCCGACCTCGACGTGCTTGCGGTGGCCATGCAGGGTGCCGCCGCCTGCGTGCTGTTGCTGGCGTTTCGCGATGGCCGCAACTTGGGCACCCGCGCGTTTTTCCCGAAAACCAATGGCGAGGACAGCGCACCGGAAGTACTGGCCGCGTTCGTATCGCAGTACTACGCCGAGCAACCGCCGCCCAGCGAGATCGTGTTGGAGCACGACATCCCAGAGCGTGCGTTGATCGAACACGCGCTGGGCGAGCACGCCGGCCGCAAAATTGAACTGCGCAGCAATGTGCGTGGCGAACGCGCCGCGCATGTGGAGATGGCGCGGCGCAACGCGCAACTGGCGCTGGCCACCGAGTTGACCAGCAGTAGCGCGCAGCAGGCGCGCGTGGAGGCGTTGCGCGTGTTGCTGGGGATGCAAGAGTCGCCGGCGCGAATCGAGTGTTTCGACATCAGCCACACCATGGGCGAGGCCACCGTGGCCTCGTGCGTGGTGTTTGATGCGCAAGGCCCACTGCGCAAGCAATACCGGCGCTACAACATCAGCGGGATCGAGCCGGGCGATGACTACGCGGCCATGCACCAAGCCTTGCAACGGCGCTTTCGCCCAGCGGCGGAAGGTCAGCCCGAGATCGTGCTGCCTGATGTGCTGTTGATTGATGGCGGGGCCGGGCAGGTGGCGCAGGCCCGCGATGTGTTGCGCGAAGCCGGTCTGTTTGGCGTGGTCCTGGTGGGCGTGGCCAAGGGCCCGGCGCGCAAAGCCGGTGATGAAACCCTGCTGCTGCCAGATGCGCGCGAAGTGCAGCCGGGCGCGGCTTCACCAGCGTTGCAACTGGTGCAACAAGTGCGCGACGAGGCGCATCGCTTTGCCATCACCGGGCATCGTGGCAAGCGCCAAAAGGCGCGCAGCACCAGCCGGTTGGAAGATATCGCCGGCATCGGCCCACGTCGGCGCGCGGCCTTGCTCAAGCATTTTGGTGGCCTGCCAGCGTTGCGCGCGGCGGCGGTGGATGACATCGCGCGTGTCGATGGCGTCAATCGCGCATTGGCCGAACGCATCTGGAATAGCTTGCATGGCATGGTCGATGCCGCAGTGCATGCGAGTGACCAGTAGAATGCCTGCATGACCTTCACCATCCCAACGTGGTTGACCTTGGCGCGCATCGCGCTGATTCCGGTATTGGTGGTGGTGTACTACCTCGATTACCGCTGGACCAATATCGCCGCCACCGCGATTTTTGCCTTAGCGTCCATCACCGATTGGCTGGATGGCTGGATCGCGCGCCGCTACCAGCAGTTTTCCCGGTTCGGCGCATTTTTGGATCCGGTGGCCGACAAGCTGATGGTGTCCACCGCGCTGGTCATCACCGTGCAACACCATCACACCGTGTGGATGGCGCTGTGGGCCAGCGTGATCATTGGCCGCGAGATCGCGGTTTCCGCATTGCGCGAGTGGATGGCCGAATTGGGGCTGCGGGCCAAAGTTGCGGTGGCGATGGTGGGCAAGGTCAAGACCACGGTACAGATGATCGCGCTGGGTTTTTTGCTGTACCGCGAGCCCTTGCTGGGCTTTCCGATTTTCTTGATTGGCGAATGGCTACTGGCGGCATCCGCGCTGCTGACGTTGTGGTCAGGGTTTGAGTACCTGCGCGCGGCTTGGCCTTCACTGATTGCCGGCGATGAAAAAAGTTGAAATACAGGCGTTGACTCAATCGAAACTTTCCGTACAATAGCGGGCTCAACGCGGGAATAGCTCAGTTGGTAGAGCACGACCTTGCCAAGGTCGGGGTCGAGGGTTCGAGTCCCTTTTCCCGCTCCAGTTTCAGCGAAGCCCCATTCGTGGGGCTTTATTGTTTAAGTGTTTGGTTGTATTGCGTCATCCGGCCGGGTGGCAGAGTGGTTATGCAGCGGACTGCAAATCCGCGTACGCCGGTTCAATTCCGACCTCGGCCTCCAAAATTTATGCGGGAATAGCTCAGTTGGTAGAGCACGACCTTGCCAAGGTCGGGGTCGAGGGTTCGAGTCCCTTTTCCCGCTCCAGTGTGTTCGAAGCCTCGCCACTGCGGGGCTTCGTTTTTTTCGGCAGGCAATGACTGCCATGCAGTAAGCTTGCGCGCATGCCTGGGTGGCGAAATCGGTAGACGCACCGGACTTAAAATCCGTCGGTCGCAAGACCATGAGGGTTCGATTCCCTCCCCAGGCACCACCGCTCATGCCGGAGCTGCCATGTCGCGCTACACCGCTTATATCGCAAGTATCGTGTTGACCTTGCTGGCTTTGTTGCTGGCGACGTGGCACCCGCATTGGTGGTGGGGGGTGGGCATCTTTGGTGGTCTGGCGCTGCTGGGCAGCGTGGATCTGTTGCAGCACAAGAGCACGCTGCGCCGCAATTATCCGCTGTTGGCACATTTTCGTTATGGGCTGGAAACCATCGGCCCGGAGATGCGGCAGTACTTCATCCAGTCCGATACCGAGCGCGTGCCGTTTTCCCGCGAGCAACGCGCGCTGATCTACCAACGCGCCAAACACGTCAACGATGTGCGCCCGTTTGGCACCTTGCAGGACGTGTACGGCGTGGATTACGAATGGATCAACCATTCGATGGCACCGGCCGAGATGGCCAATCACGATTTTCGCATCACCATTGGCGAAGGTTGCGCACAGCCGTACTCGGCCAGTGTCTTCAATATTTCCGCGATGAGTTTCGGTGCATTGTCGGCAGCGGCCATTCGCGCACTCAATGGCGGTGCCAAACGGGGCGGGTTCTATCACGACACCGGCGAAGGCTCGATTTCGCCGTATCACCGCGAAGCCGGCGGGGATTTGGTGTGGGAATTGGGTTCGGGCTATTTTGGTTGCCGCAATCATGACGGCAGTTTCAATGCCCAGCGCTTCACCGAACAGGCGCGTGATGCGCAGGTGAAAATGATCGAGGTCAAGCTGTCGCAGGGCGCAAAGCCTGGCCATGGCGGGGTGTTGCCGGCGGCCAAACTCAGCGCCGAAATTGCCGCCACCCGCGATGTCCCGATGGGCCAGGATTGCGTCTCGCCGGCGCGTCATTCGGCATTCTCCACGCCGCTTGAGCTGCTGCAATTTGTCGCCCATTTGCGTGAGTTGTCGGGAGGCAAGCCCACCGGCTTCAAACTGGCCATTGGTCACCCGTGGGAATGGTTTGGGATCGCCAAAGCCATGCACGAAAGCGGCATCCTGCCCGATTTCATCGTGGTCGATGGCGCAGAAGGCGGCACTGGCGCAGCACCGGCAGAGTTTGTCGATCACGTCGGTGTGCCCATGCACGAAGGTTTGATGCTGGTGCATAACACCTTGGTGGGCATCAATTTGCGCGACAGCATCAAGCTGGGTGCCGCCGGCAAAATCACCAGTGCGTTTGATATTGCGCGCACCTTGGCGATGGGGGCCGATTGGTGCAACGCTGCGCGTGGCTACATGTTTGCATTGGGCTGCATTCAATCCCTCAGTTGCCATACCAACCGCTGCCCCACCGGGATTGCCACCCAAGACCCATCGCGCTGGAAGCATCTGGATGTGCCCGACAAAACCACCCGCGTGTATGAGTTTCACGACAACACCCTACGTGCGCTACGTGACTTGCTGTGCGCGGCGGGGTTGAGCCACCCCGACCAATTGGGGCCGGAACACATCCTGCGCCGGGTGTCGCCCACCGAGGTGCGCTCGCTGGCAGCGCGCTACCGCTACCTTGCGCCGGGGGTACTGCTCGGTGACGAAGACCCCGGACATGCAGTGTTTCGGGATTTCTGGAATGGCGCGCGCAGTGATGCCTTTATGCCACCTGCGAATGTCTTACAGCTCCGAGGCAGCAAGTCCAGCTGATACTCTTTGCAGCATCGAAATTGCGTTGCTGCTGCCTTGAATAGCTCACTGTCCCATCTCGATCGGTTAGAAGCCGAAAGCCTGCATATCCTGCGCGAAGTCGCCGCCGAGTTTCAAAACCCGGTGTTGCTGTACTCCGTGGGCAAAGACAGTTCGGTGCTGTTGCATCTTTTGCTGAAAGCGTTTTATCCGGCGCGCCCGCCGATCCCACTGCTGCATGTGGACACCGGCTGGAAGTTCCGTGAAATGATCGCCTTCCGCGACCAGCGCGCTGTCGAAACCGGCGTCGAATTGCGCGTGCACATGAACCCCGACGGCGTGGCGCAAGGCATTGGCCCGATCAGCCACGGTGCCACCGTGCATACCGATGTGATGAAAACCCAAGGCTTGAAGCAGGCCTTGGACAAGTACGGTTTCGATGCGGCCATTGGCGGTGCCCGCCGCGATGAAGAAAAATCGCGCGCCAAGGAACGCATCTTCAGCTTCCGCAACGCCCAGCACCGCTGGGACCCGAAGAGCCAGCGCCCGGAGTTGTGGAATCTGTACAACGCACGCATCCACAAGGGCGAATCGGTGCGTGCCTTTCCATTGTCCAACTGGACCGAGCTCGATATCTGGTTGTACATCTATCGCGAAAACATCCCAGTGCCTTCGCTGTATTTGGCCGCGCAGCGCCCGGTGGTGGAACGCGATGGCGCATTGATCATGGTCGATGACGATCGCTTGCCGCTGCGTGCGGGTGAAGTGCCGATGCGCAAGCAAGTGCGCTTTCGCACGCTGGGCTGCTACCCACTGACCGGCGCGATTGAATCGCAGGCCGACACGCTGGAAAAAATCATTGCCGAAATGCTGGTGGCCACCACCTCGGAGCGGCAGGGGCGGGTGATCGACCACGACCCCACGGCCTCGATGGAAAAGAAAAAGCAGGAGGGCTATTTCTGATGCGCATGGATGATGCCAACGCGCAGGTGGCCGCCTACCTGCAACAGCACGAAACCAAAGGCTTGCTGCGCTTCATCACCTGCGGCAGCGTGGACGATGGCAAAAGCACCTTGATTGGTCGCCTGCTGCACGACACCAAATTGCTGCTGGACGATCAAGTCAGCGCGCTGGAAGCCGACAGCCGCAAGCACGGCACCCAGAACGGCGAGATCGACTTCGCGCTCTTGGTCGATGGGCTGGCAGCCGAGCGCGAGCAGGGCATCACGATTGATGTGGCGTATCGTTTCTTCGGTACAGAACGCCGCAAATTCATCGTCGCCGATTGCCCCGGTCACGAGCAGTACACCCGCAACATGGCCACCGGCGCTTCAACCGCCGATGTGGCGGTGGTATTGGTGGATGCACGCAAAGGCTTGCTCACGCAAACACGCAGGCATAGTTACATCGTCAATTTGCTGGGCATTCGCCATGTGTTGCTGGCGGTCAACAAAATGGACTTGGTCGATTACAGCCAAGCGGTGTTTGAGCAGATTGTTGATGGCTATCGTGAACTTGCACAGCAGTTGGGCATCCCGCATGTGCAGGCGATTCCGCTTTCGGCACTGCGTGGCGACAACATGATTGCGCGCTCGGCAGCCATGCCGTGGTACCACGGCCCGGCGTTGCTGGAACATCTGGAAACCGTGCACGTGCAGCGCGACGCACAGTCGCTGGGCTTGCGCATGCCGGTGCAATGGGTGTGCCGGCCGAATCAGGATTTCCGTGGCTTTGCTGGCACCGTGGCCGCAGGCACCGTGACAGCGGGCGATGCGATCATTGTTTTGCCCTCGGGCCGGCGTTCCACCGTGGCGCGCATCGTGACTGCGAAAGGGGATTTAGCCCAAGCCAGCGAAGGTCAAGCCATTACTCTGACCTTGAATGATGAAATCGACGCCAGCCGCGGCGACATCATCGTCAGCACCGATGCGCCGCCGGAAGTGGCCGACCAATTTGCCGCGCATCTGTTGTGGATGGGCGATGCGCCGCTGCTGCCGGGGCGTCCCTATCTGCTGAAAATTGGCAGTCGCACGGTGGGGGTTTCGATCACCGAGATCAAGCACAAGGTGGATGTGAACTCGCAGGAGGCGCTGGCGGCCAAACATCTGGAGTTGAATGAAGTGGGCGTCTGCAACCTGCATTTGGATTCGCCGATTCCCTTCGAGGCGTATGCCGACAACCGCACGCTGGGCGGATTCATCCTGATCGACCGCCAAAGCAATGCCACGGTGGCCGCCGGTACGCTCGATTTCGCCTTGCGCCGCGCTGCCAATATTCACTGGCAACACTTGGATGTGGATAAGGCCGCGCGCGCACGTAGCAAACACCAAACACCGCGCTGTCTATGGTTTACCGGGCTGTCGGGTGCGGGTAAATCCACGATTGCCAACTTGGTGGACAAAAAACTGCTGGCGATGGGGCGGCACGCCTATGTGTTGGATGGCGACAATGTGCGGCATGGTTTGAACAAAGATTTGGGCTTCACCGACGAAGACCGCGTGGAGAACATTCGCCGCGTGGCCGAAGTGGCCAAATTGATGGTGGATGCAGGCTTGATCGTGCTGGTCAGCTTCATCAGCCCATTCCGCGCCGAACGCGACATGGCACGCAGCCTGTTTGCTGACGGGGAGTTTTTAGAAGTCTTTGTGGACACGCCCTTGGCTGAGGCCGAACGTCGCGATGTCAAAGGCCTGTACGCCAAGGCGCGGCGTGGCGAGCTACGCAACTTCACCGGGATCGATTCACCCTATGAAGCGCCGGTTGCACCTGAATTGCATCTGCGTACCGACACCGCCGAGCCGATTGTGCTGGCCAATCGCATCGTTGTGGCATTGGGCTTGGAGGAGTGACGTGGGGGCTTACGCCGGCTTGGTTCAAACCGGTGCGGTGTTACTTGTAGAACCACTGCCACCGGCGCAAGTCGATGGTTTCGTTTGCAAGCGCATCGTCGCTGCAAGAGGTGTGCGCTACTCTATGCCGGTATGCTGGTGGGCTAGGTCATCTGCGGCTTGACCAGATTCCTTTTAATTTTTGCGCCGCTCCGGTAACGAGTGGCGCGATGTGCGAGTCGTTGCAATCTTGAATACCTTTGGCCAGTTGCTGCGCGTCACCACCTTCGGCGAGTCGCATGGGCCGGCGATTGGCTGCGTGTTGGATGGTTGCCCGCCGGGGATTGCCATTGCGCCAGAAGATTTCATCCACGATTTGGCGCGGCGGGCCACCGGCAAGAGCCGGCACACCTCGGCGCGGCATGAGGCCGATGTGGTCGAAATTCTCAGTGGTGTCTATGAAGGCATCACCACGGGCACGCCGATTGCGTTGTTGATCCGCAATACCGATCAGCGCAGCAAGGACTACGCCAAGATCGCCGCGCAGTTTCGCCCCGGTCATGCCGATTACACCTATTGGCAGAAGTACGGCATCCGCGACCCACGCGGCGGCGGGCGCAGCAGTGCGCGGGAAACCACGATGCGGGTGGCGGCGGCGGTGATCGCCAAGAAATGGCTGGCCCAGCGCGGTGTTCGGGTGTACGGCTATCTGGCGCAAATTGGCCAGATCACGCCGAATGCGTTGGATGTGGCCGCCATCGAAACCAATCCGTTCTTCTGGCCGGACGCCGCGCAGGTGCCCGAGTTGGAAGCCTATATGGATGCACTGCGCAAGTCCGGTGATTCGGTGGGCGCCAAAGTCGTGGCGGTGGCCGATGGTGTGCCACCAGGCTGGGGTGAGCCGATCTACGGCAAGCTGGATGGCGAATTGGCGGCGGCGATGATGTCGATCAATGCGGTCAAAGGTGTGGAAATTGGCGACGGCTTTGCCTCGGTGGCGCATACCGGTAGCCAACACCGTGATGTGATGACGCCGGAAGGCTTTCTCAGCAATCATGCCGGCGGCATCCTGGGTGGCATTTCCAGTGGCCAGCAAATCCGCGTGTCGGTGGCGTTCAAACCCACTTCCAGCTTGCGCTTGCCGGTGCAAGGCCTGGATGTGGATGGTAATGTGGTGGACGTGATCACTACCGGCCGGCATGACCCCTGTGTAGGCATTCGCGCCACGCCCATTTGTGAGGCGATGCTGGCGCTGGTGTTGATGGATCAAGCTTTGCGCCATCGCGCGCAGTGCGGCGATGTGGGCGAAGTCCATCCGCGCATTGCCGGCAACACCAGCATTACCGACGCGAAACGATAGCGGCGCGCCGCCAGCTTTGCCCCCCACGGGCAGCGACGCGCCGCAGACCAGACTGCTAACGTCAAACCATCGTTTTCATGTGTCGGCGCAAAACAACGCCGCATTTCAATCTTTCAGGGCAAATATTCATGAGCAAGAAGTACAAGGTCGCCGTGGTCGGCGCTACTGGCGCGGTGGGCGAGGTGATGCTGTCGATCCTGGCCGAGCGCAGGTTTCCGATCAGTGAGCTGGTGGCGCTGGCCAGTGCGCGTTCCGCCGGTAGTTATGTCGATTTTTTGGATGATGAAATTCTTGTGCAGGATTTGGCGACATTTGACCCGTCCGGCGTGGACATTGCACTGTTTTCTGCCGGTGGTGGCACCAGCAAAGAATACGCACCAAAGTTTGCTGCTGCCGGCGCAGTGGTGATCGACAACTCCTCCACCTTCCGCTACGACGATGACGTGCCGCTGGTTGTGTCGGAAGTCAATCCGGAAGCGGTGCGCAACCGCCCGCGCGGGATCATTGCCAACCCCAACTGTTCCACCATGCAGCTGATGCCGGTGCTTGGCCCCATCCACAAACGCTATGGCATCGAGCGCGTCAATGTGGCGACTTACCAGTCGGTGTCCGGTGGGGGCCGTAGTGCGATGGAAGAACTGGGCCGGCAAACTGCAGAATTGCTGAGTTTCCAGGACATCCAGCCAACAAAATTCCCGGTGCAGATCGCTTTCAACCTGATTCCGCACATCGACGAATTTCAGCCCAATGGTTACACCAAGGAAGAAATGAAGCTGGTCTGGGAAACCCAAAAAATCCTTGGGGATAGCAGCATCCAAGTGAACCCCACGGCGGTACGGGTGCCGGTGTTCTATGGCCATTCTGAAGCGGTCAATATCGAAACCAAGCAAAAAATCAGCCCCGAGCAGGCGCGTGAGTTGTTGCGCGAAGCGCCGGGCGTGGAAGTGGTGGATGAGCACAAAGCCGGCGGGTATCCAACCCCGGTGACCCATGCCTCGGGTAAGGATCCGGTGTTTGTGGGCCGCATCCGCGAAGACTTTTCGCACCCGCGCGGGCTCAATTTGTGGGTGGTCGCCGACAACATTCGCAAGGGCGCAGCGTTAAATGCAGTGCAGATTGCGGAATTACTTGTTGCGGAAGGCTTGCCGTCGAAGGCCACTGGGGGCTAGAGTCGCAGCGCCTAAGTTGGGGATGGAGAGCGTGTGAATCGAACATTGCGGACAGCGGTGATGGCCGCGTTGTTGCTGGCAGCGGGAAATAGCTGGGCGCTTGGCCTTGGGCAAATCCAAGTCAAAAGCAAGCGCAATCAGCCGCTGGTGGCGGAAATCCCCATCATCTCTACCACCCCCGGGGAGCTGGCCGCGCTGCAAGCGCGGCTGGCTTCGCCGGAGACATTTCGCCGCATTGGCCTGTCGCCACCCAGCGGGATTGCAGCCGATTTGCAGTTCAGCCTAGGCAGTGATGGCAAGGGGCGTCCGGTGATTCGTGTCACTACCCTCAAGCCGGTCGACCAAGGGGCACTGAATTTCCTGATCGAAGTCGATTGGGGCAGTGGCCGGCTGGTGCGCGAGTATTCCGCCTTGGTGGATACCCCCGACACCGCAGCGGCAGGCGTGCAGCCTTCCCTGCAATTGCCGCAAGCACCCGAGGCAAACGTCGTGCAGCGCCCGCAGCCGGCACTGCCCATGCCTGCGGCCATCCCAGCGGTACCGCCACCAGCACCCACGCCCGCGCCGGTGGCGGCCACGAGCAACAATGCCGCGGCACCCGAGCCCGCGCCCGCGGTGAGCGCGCCGGAGCCACTGCCGGCTCCGGTTGCGATAGCAGCTGCATCACCAACCAACACCAATACTGCGGCACCGGCGCAATACGGCCCCATCAAGCGTGGTGAAACCTTATCGAAAATCGCCAACGCGGTGGGCTTGCGGAATGCCTTCAGCCTTGATCAGTCGATGCTGGCGCTGCTGCGCGCCAACCCGGATGCGTTTTTGGGCGATGACATCAATCGCTTGCGTAGTGGCGCCATTTTGCGCGTGCCCGGGCATGACGATGTGGCCAAGATCGATGCCAGCGAAGCTTCGCAAGTGGTGCGCCAGCAGATGCAGCAATGGCAGCAGGCTCGACACGCGGTGCGCCAACCCGATGCGGCGGCGGCACCCAAGCCAGCCCCCGCACCGGTTGCGACCGACGCGCGCAGCGACAACGCTGCCGGCAAATCGGAAGCAGCATCAAATGCGAAACCAAGTGTGAAGCCGGTTGCAAAGCCGCTATCCAAACCTTTAGCCAAACCTGTTGCCAAGGCGGATGCGGACGCAACGCGCAAGCCCACGCAGCAGCCAGCGCAAGCCAAGCAACAAACCGAGGCAAGGTTGCAGATCGTGCCACCCACGGGGCCGGGTAAGGCCACAGGAATGAAATCCGGCACCGACGCCGGCGGGAAGGGCAGCATGTTGCAACAAGAACTGCGTCAGCGTGATGAAGACATCGCGGCAAAATCGGCCGAAATCGGTGAGTTGAAAGAGCGCGTTGCCGCCTTGGAAAAACTCAAAGACGAACAGCAAAAGCTGATCGCGATGAAGGACACCGAACTGGCCACGGCGCAGGCACATTTGGCCCAGGCCAACCAAGCGCAGGCGCAACCTAAAGCGCAGCCGGTAGCACCGGTGGCTGCGGCTACCACCAGCAGCCAGCAGGCCGCCCCCGCGCCCGACGCGCCCAAGCACAAGGCCATGCCCTATGTTTGGGGTGGGGTAGGGTTTGCCGCACTGGCCTTGCTGGCGTGGTTGCTGGCGGGTCGCCGCAAACCGGCCCCGCCGGTGCGCCGCAGCGTGTTCGATAGCGAGGCCTTGGCCGCCAGCATGGTGGCACCCACGCAAGCCGATGTCGTCGCCGAAGCAGAATCCGAAGCCGATCTCTCGGTAGCCGATGCTGCGGCCGCCGAGCCAGAGCAAGTTGCCGCCATCGAGGACGCAGTCGTGCAGTCCCGCCCGGCCCGTCAGGAGACCCCGGCGTGGCACTCCGGCTGGGTAAAAACCGATCCTGTCGTTCCTGCGGCAACCCCCGCACCCACACCAGTACCCGCACCAGTACCCGCACCAGTACCCGCACCCACTGAGAGCGCGCCTGCGCACGCCAGCATCGAACAGCGCTTCAAGTTGGTGGATGCTTTTCTCGATATGGGTGACAAGCATTCGGCACAACAGATTCTGGCCGAGTTGTTGAACGACGAGGATGATGAGGCCAGCGCCAAAGCCGGGCGCATGCTGAGCAAGTTGATGGGCTGAGGTTAGCCAGACGCAATGCGCTTTGCACTGGGAATTGAATACGACGGCGGCGGCTTTTCTGGCTGGCAGCGCTTGAGTGCTGCTGGCAGCCAGCAGGCCGATGGCAGCCTGCAAACCGCATTGGAAATCGCGCTGTCGAAAGTGGCCGATGCCCCCATCAGCACCGTGTGCGCCGGGCGTACCGATGCCGGCGTGCATGGCCAGTGCCAAGTGGTGCATTTCGATACCGAAGTCGTGCGTGATGTGCGCGGCTGGGTGTTGGGGACATCGGCCAATTTGCCGCCAACGATGGCGGTGCGTTGGTGTGTGCCGGTGGCTGAAAATTTCAGTGCGCGCTTTTCTGCACGCGCCCGCCGCTATCGCTATCGCATACTCAATCGCAATGTGCGCCCAGGGTTGCAGCGCCAATACCTGAGCTGGGAGCGCATGCCCTTGGATGCGCAGGCCATGCACGCAGCAGCGCAAGCATTGCGGGGCGAGCGCGATTTCTCTGCCTTCCGCAGCGTGCAATGCCAAGCCAGCCACGCACGGCGCAACCTGCATGACATTCAGGTGCAGCGGCAAGGGGATGAAGTGGTGGTTGAAGTGCAGGCCAATGCGTTCTTGCATCACATGGTGCGCAATATCGTGGGGTCACTGTTGCTGGTGGGCCGTGGTGAGCGCTCGCAGGCATGGATTGCGCAACTGCTGGAAGGGCGCGATCGCACGGTTGCCGGGCCCACCGCCGCTTCCGCCGGGCTGCTCTTCCTTGGCCCACGCTATCCCGCCGAATGCGGCTTGCCGCCCGAAGTCACGCTGTGATGCAAGCACATACCCGCATCAAGCTGTGTGGCATGACCCGGCGCGAGGATGTGCAGCAGGCGGTGGCGCTTGGCGTGGATTACATCGGGCTGATTTTCGCTGCGCACAGTCCACGCAAATTGTCGCTGGAGCAGGCGCTGGTGCTGCGTGCAGAGGTGCCAGCAACCACTCAAGTGGTGGCGTTGTTGATGGGTAACCCGCGTGCGGATATCGCGGCCATCATCGCCACTTTGCGGCCCGATATCCTGCAATTCCATGGCGACGAAGACCCCGCATTTTGCGCGGCGTTCGGGTTGCCGTTTTTCAAGGCCATCGCGATGGGCGATGGTGCCGATCCACGCCCGGCGATGGCAAGGTTTGCCGCCGCTGCCGGCTTGGTGCTGGATGGTCACGGCGCAGGTGAACAAGGTGGCAGCGGTCAACGCTTTGACTGGTCGCGGTTGCCGCGCCAGCACGCAACGCCTGTCTTGCTGGCGGGGGGCTTGAATGCAGACAACGTGGCGCAAGCCCTTGCAATCGCGCAGCCTTGGGGGGTGGACGTGGCCAGCGGGATCGAAGCCAGCCCGGGGGTGAAAGATGCCGCCGCCATGCAGCACTTCGTTGCGGCGGTGCGCGCCAGCGATGCCGCGCGGGCGGCAATCGGTTAGGCTATGGCCGCATGATGAAGACGTTTTTTTGCCCAACCGCCCCGTTTGGCCGCTCATTGCGGCGCTGGCGGCGCGTGCCTGCGGCAGCGGTGAGATAAACCCGCTTGCGTGTTGCCCAGCGCCGTGCGTGGGCATCCTGCGTTCTTCTTCATATTCCGACGTTTGCACCTGAGGTATGCGCATTGCGCGCAGCCGATTTCCGGAGACATCCACGTGACCATGCCTCAAGCCCCGGCCACCATCGACGCCGCCATCGATTTTCATGCCTATCCCGATGCCGAAGGGCATTTTGGCCGCCACGGTGGCCGCTTCGTCGCAGAAACCCTGATCGGCCCCTTACAGGAACTGGCCGCGGCATATGACGCCGCGCGGGTGGACCCTTCTTTTATCGCCGCCTTCTACAAAGATCTGACCCATTACGTGGGCCGACCCAGCCCGATTTACCACGCCGAACGCCTCAGCCGCGAAGTCGGCGGCGCGCGCATCTTGTTCAAGCGCGAGGATTTGAACCACACCGGCGCACACAAGATCAACAACACCATCGGCCAAGCGTTGCTGGCCAGCCGCATGGGTAAAAAGCGCATCATTGCTGAAACCGGTGCCGGCCAGCATGGTGTGGCCAGTGCCACCGTGGCCACCCGGCTGGGTTTGGAATGCGTGGTGTACATGGGCGCTACCGATATCGAGCGACAAAAAATCAATGTGTATCGGATGAAGTTGCTAGGAGCCACGGTGGTGCCGGTCACCAGTGGCAGTGCCACCTTGAAAGACGCGCTGAATGAAGCCATGCGCGATTGGGTGACCAATGTGCAAGACACCTTCTACATCATCGGCACCGTGGCCGGCCCCGACCCGTACCCGCGCATGGTGCGTGATTTCAACTCGGTGGTGGGGCGCGAAGCGCGCCAGCAAATGCTCACCGAATACGGCCGCCTGCCCGATGCCGTCACCGCCTGCGTCGGTGGTGGCAGCAATGCGATTGGCATCTTCCATGCCTTCCTCAATGACCCTGCGGTGCGCATTGTGGGCGCGGAAGCCGCTGGCGATGGCATCGCTACGGGTCGCCATGCGGCGTCGTTATCCGCGGGCCGGGTGGGGGTGCTGCACGGCAACCGCACCTACGTGATTTGCGATGACGACGGTCAGATCACCGAAACCCATTCGATTTCCGCTGGTTTGGATTACCCCGGCGTGGGTCCCGAACACGCCTTCCTGAAGGACATGGGGCGCGCCGAGTACGTGGGTGTCACCGATGCCGAAGCGATGGCCGCCTTCCACCGGCTGACCCGCACCGAAGGTATCCTGCCGGCGCTGGAATCCAGTCACGCCGTGGCGCAGGCGATCAAATTGGCCGCAGACATGCCAAAGGACGCGATAGTGCTGTGCAACCTGTCCGGCCGCGGCGACAAGGATGTGCACACGATTGCCGCACGCGAAGGCATCGCCCTGTAAAGCGTGCCGGAGATCGCCATTTGGCCCGCGCGCCGCTTTCGGCGACAATACGCGGTCAACTTCACCCCCAACCATCCAGGAGTCTGGCCATGGCCGACGAGCAAGTGCAACAAGATCAGCAAAACGCCCAGCAAGGTGGCACCCAGTTTCCGCCGCAATTCTTTGACTGTGTCAACGAATATCTGGAGCTGACCAACAAGCAGTCGCAGCAGTACGGCGACAAGAACATCAGCCTAGCCGCCCTGTTTGCCAGTGCCCGCTTCAATGCCCACGTGTTCTTGGCCAACGTCAAGCCGATCGCCGCCGCCGAAGAGCGCGTCGCGTTTTTGGACTACATGAGCACCATGTACCGCCGCATGCTCAACGAGCATCTGGATGGCATGGGCGAAGAGCGCGGTATTGATGTCGGTGATTCCGAGCTGGCCGATGAATACAAAGCCGCAGGCGTGCAGATCGGCCGCCTGAAGCAGGCCGACGCTGCGGCAACGACCACCGCATGATCCGCTTGCAGCAACGGCTGGACGTGCTGCGTTCGGCCGGGCGCAAGGCACTGGTCCCGTTCATCACCGCAGGCGACCCGTCGCTTGCGGCTACGGTGCCGGTCATGCACGCGCTGGCGCAGGCCGGCGCGGATGTGCTCGAATTGGGCGTGCCGTTTTCGGACCCGATGGCCGATGGCCCGGTGATCCAGCGCAGCTCCGAGCGTGCGCTGGCGCGTGGCGCGGGGCTGACCTATGTGCTCGACTGCGTGCGTGCATTCCGTCAACACGACACGCAGACACCGGTGGTGTTGATGGGGTATTTGAATCCGGTCGAGATTCGCGGTGCTGGCAACTTTGCGCAGCATGCAGCGCAAGCGGGTGTGGATGGCATGTTGTTGGTGGACTTGCCGCCTGAAGAAGCAGGCCTGTATCAAGCCGTCTTTGAAGAGCATGGCTTGGCGCTGATTTCACTGGCATCACCCACCACCCCACAGGCCCGGCTGGAACGCTTATGCGCACAGGCACAAGGGTATCTGTACTACGTCAGCTATGCCGGTGTGACCGGTGCGGCGCATCTGGATGTGAGCGACGCCAGCAGGCATTTGGCACAGGTGCGGGCAATAGCGCGGGTGCCGGTGTTGGCCGGGTTTGGGATTCGTGATGCCGAAAGCGCAGCCGCAATGGCCATCCATGCCGATGGCGTGGTGGTGGGCAGTGCCTTGGTTGCAGCGATGGATGGCAGCGTGGACGCCACAGAAGCAGCCGCGCGTGCTGGCGCGTTTTTGCGCCCGCTTCGTGATGCATTGAACGGTCTAGCTGTTCCGGCCTGAGCTAGACTGACACGCCACGCTGCGGCGGTCGCCGTAGCGGGTAATGGCTTAATGCGCATGGCGCAATAGCGGTGATTGAAAGCAAATGAGCTGGCTAAAAAAAATGATGCCCGGTGCAGGCATCCGCACCGATGCAGGCAGTGAACGCAAACGTAGCGTGCCCGAAGGATTGTGGGAAAAGTGCGACAACTGCGGCGCCGCGTTATATCGCCCCGAGTTGGAAGCCAACCTCGAAGTCTGCCCCAAATGTAATTTTCACATGCCGATTCGCGCACGCGCGCGGCTGGCATCGCTCCTCGATGGCGGTGTGGGCAGTGAGTTGGGGGCCAACTTGGGGCCTACCGATGTGCTCAAGTTCAAGGATCAAAAAAAATACGCGGATCGCATCAAGGCTGCACAGAAAAGCACCGGTGAGCGTGATGCACTGGTGGCCATGGCAGGCAAGTTGATGGGGCGCGATGTGGTGGCCGCCTCGTTTGATTTTGCATTCATGGGCGGCTCGATGGGCTCGGTGGTGGGTGAGCGTTTCACCTTGGCGGCCGAACGCGCATTGGCGCTGGGTTGCCCGTTTGTCTGCTTCACCGCCAGTGGCGGCGCACGCATGCAAGAAAGTCTGTTCTCATTGATGCAGATGGCGAAAACATCGGCGGCACTGGGCCGTTTGCGCGCAGCAGGACTCCCGTATATCGCCGTGCTCACGCACCCCACCACCGGTGGGGTATCCGCCAGTTTTGCGATGTTGGGCGATCTCAATATTGCCGAGCCGGGCGCGTTGATCGGGTTTGCCGGCCAGCGTGTGATCGAACAGACCGTACGCGAAAAATTGCCGGAAGGCTTCCAGCGCAGCGAATTTTTATTGCAACACGGCACGGTTGATCAAATCGTAGATCGCCGCGACATGCGCGAGCGCTTGGCGCAATTGTTGGCAATGTTGATGCGACAACCTGCACCGGATGCCGGCAGCACAGCAGGCACGGAGGCCGCGTGAACACACGCAAGTATTTTGGCACCGACGGCATCCGTGGTCGCGTGGGGGATGGCCCGATTTCGGCCGATTTCGTGTTGCGTCTGGGTAATGCTTACGGCCACGCGCTGACCGCCGCCGCACGCGCCGGACAAGAATGGCGCAAGCCCCTGGTCGTCATTGGCAAAGACACCCGCATTTCCAATTACATGTTCGAAGCCGCGCTGGAAGCAGGCCTGGTGGCCGCGGGTGTGGATGTGCAGTTGATGGGGCCCATGCCCACCCCGGCGGTGGCGCATCTCACCCATTCAATGCGTGCCGATGGCGGCATCGTGATTTCCGCCTCGCACAATCCGCATCATGACAACGGGATCAAGTTTTTTTCCGCACAGGGTGAAAAACTTGACGATGCCACCGAGCTGGCCATCGAAGCCGCACTGGAACGGCCGTTTTCGACCGTGCCATCCGAGCACCTGGGCAAGGCGGTACGCACCCGTGACACCATCGGGCGTTATGTCGAAGCGTGCAAAAATTCGGTACCCAAGGGCTTTCATCTGGGCGGTATGCGCATCGTGGTTGATTGCGCAAACGGTGCCACCTATCAACTGGCACCGCTGGTGTTGGGCGAATTGGATGCGCAGGTAGACGCCATCGGGGTCACGCCCAATGGCCTGAATATCAACGAAGGTGTGGGTTCCACGCACCCGCAGACACTGGCGGCACAGGTCGTTGCAAGCGGAGCCGAGTTAGGCATTGCATTTGATGGCGATGGTGATCGCGTGTTGTTTGTCGATGCACAGGGCCGCATCTGCGATGGCGATGACCTGTTGTATGTGTTGGCCTGCGATTGGCAGGACAGCGGTCGTTTACGCGGCCCCGTGGTGGGCACCTTGATGACCAATTACGGGTTTGAACGTGCGCTGGCCGAACGCGGAATTGGGTTTGTCCGCGCCAAAGTGGGCGACCGGTATGTGCATCAGCAATTGCTGGCGCATGATGCGGTGCTGGGCGGCGAAGCCTCTGGGCATATTTTGTGTCTAGATCGCGCCAGTACCGGCGATGGCATCGTCAGCGCACTGCAAGTGTTGGAAGTCTTGCAGCGGCGCGGTATTGGGCTGGCCGAGGCTTTGAAAGACCTGCATAAAGTGCCGCAAAAAACCATCAATGTACGTTTTGATGCTGGTCGTAAACCGGCCGAGGCCGAAAGCGTCAACGCTGCGCTGGTGCAGGCGCAGCAAGCGGTCGAAGGTAGGGGGCGCGCATTCTTGCGCGCGTCTGGCACCGAACCGGTGGTGCGGGTGACGGTGGAAGCCGATGACGCCGCGCTGGTCGAATCCACACTTGCCAAGTTGGCCGATGCGGTCAGGTTTGCGGCAAGCTAAATCTGGTATTTCCCCTTGCGCGTGGATAACGGCAAGAGAGTAAAAGGTACGCACATGACGACGCACATCCCGACCCTCGATATCCGCCGCTTCACCCATCCAACGTCGCTGGAAGACCGCCAGGCCTTCATTGACGCACTCGGTGCGGCCTACCGCGAATGGGGGTTTGCCGGCATTCGTCATCACGGCATCCCGCAGGCGCAGATCGATGAGGCCTACGCCACCTTCAAAGCCTTCTTCGCGCTGCCCGATGATGTGAAAAAGCACTATCACGTGGCCGGTGGCGGGGGCGCGCGCGGCTATACACCATTTGGAGTGGAGACGGCGAAGGGTTCCAAACACTTTGACCTCAAAGAGTTCTGGCACATCGGCCGCGAAATTTCGCGTGATTCCAAATACGCCGCCGACATGCCAGAGAACCAATGGCCGGCCGAGATCGACGGCTTTCGGCGCGTTGGTTACGGCTTGTACGAATCGCTGGATGCACTAGGCTCGCAGGTGCTGTCGGCGCTGGCATTGCACATCGGTTTGGCAGCAGATTATTTTTCCGACAAAACCAATTCCGGCAATTCGATCCTGCGCCCGATCCACTACCCGCCGATCACCACCGATGATGTGCCCAATGTCCGCGCTGGCGCGCACGAAGACATCAACCTGATCACCCTCTTGGTGGGTGCCAGCGCGGAGGGGTTGGAAGTGTTGTCACGCAAGGGCGAGTGGGTACCGTTCACCGCCGATGCCGACACCATCGTGGTCAACATTGGCGACATGTTGCAACGCCTGACCAATCATG
>NZ_DAOOUM010000008.1:0-43607 GCF_035369645.1 Thermomonas sp.
CCGCCGACGGATAAGCCGCCGCCGCCGATCAAGACCTTGGCGCCGCCGACCATCAAGACGCCAACCCCGCCGCCGCCGGAAGACCCGCCGGTTGTGCTGGATACCCCGCGTGCAGTGGATCGTCCGGCCCCGCCACCGTCGCCACCGTCGCCGCCAGCGGCAATCTCGGACGTGGGCTCTAGCGTGGACGCGTCTTCGCGCGGGATGAACCCGCCGAAGTACCCACCGGAAGAAATGCGTCGTCAAGTCACCGGCACCACGGTGTTGATCGTGAGTATCGATGCAAGCGGTGGTGTGCTGGATGTTGAAGTTGAGAAGTCCAGCGGCAATCGCAACCTGGATCGCGCGGCGCAAACTGCCGCACGTAAATGGCGCTTCAATCCAGAAATTAAGAACGGACAAAAAGTTGCCAGCCGTGTTCGTGTTCCGGTCGAGTTCAAGCTGTAAGGTTGTTTGCTTTCCCCTGTTCCACCCTGTGTCATTCGTTTTGAAACACCCCATCCACGACATTCAAAGGTAAGCGTATGTTGCAAGAAACTGCTGCCGCCGCACCTGCCGCCGCCGGAGGCAACAACGCCGCCGCGCTGCAGCAGATGGGCTTCGACCATCTGATCCAGGGCTTCGATGCGGTTGGTTGGGTCGTGTTTTTGACCCTTTCCATCATGTCGGTGATGTCCTGGTACTGGATCATCATCAACTTCATCAAAAACATGCGTATGCGTGGCCGTGCTGACCGCGTGGTCAGCACGTTCTGGGAAACCCCGAACGCGCAGGACGCCATCCGCTTCATGGAAGAACAGCCGAAGTCCGAGCCGTTCTCCAAGATCGCTTTGGATGCCGCCCAGGCTGCCGCCCACCATCAGCGTCACGATGGTTCGCGTCTGGCCGAGTCGCTGAACCGCTCGGAGTTCGTCGATCGCGCCCTGCGTCAGGCCGTGACCCGCGAATCGCTGGGTCTGGAAGACGGTTTGACCGTGCTGGCCACCGTGGGTTCGGCAGCACCGTTCGTCGGTCTGCTGGGTACCGTGTGGGGTATCTACCACGCGCTGATCAAGATCGGCTCGTCGGGTGACGCCTCGATCTCGGCAGTGGCAGGTCCGGTGGGTGAAGCGCTGATCATGACCGCGATTGGTCTGTTCGCCGCGATCCCGGCGCTGTTGGCATACAACGCCTACGTGCGCTTCAACCGCATCACCAACAACCAGTTCGACACCTTCGCGCACGACCTGCACGACTTCTTCGCCACCGGCTCGCGTGTCGGCGAAGCGGCCGGCAAGCGTTGATCGAAGCGAACAGATCCTGACGGAGGCCCCTGACCATGGGTGCGAGTGTTGGTAATAAAGAAGACGGCGCCCCGATGGCGGAAATCAATGTCACGCCTTTGGTGGACGTGATGTTGGTGCTGTTGATCATCTTCATGATCACCACGCCGTTGATGAACCATAAGGTCAAGGTGGCTTTGCCGGAAGCGACGGTCGTCAAGAAGGAAGACAAGAAGCAGCAAGTCCCGCCGATCACCATTTCGGTGACCGAAACCGGCGAGCTGTTCTTGAATGACGAACCCACCACCAAACAGGCGATCGAAAGTCGCCTGTCGGTGGAGGCACAAAAGACCCCGCAACCGCCATTGCAGATCCGTGGTGACAAGACCACGGCCTACCATTTGGTCAGCGATATCGTGAAGATCGCGCAGGCACAAGGTATGGCCAAGGTCGGCTTCATCACCACGCCGCCGAAGAAAGGCTGAGGAGAACGAGAATGGCCTTTTCAGCCAAATCTAGCCAAGGTGCGATGGCCGATATCAACGTCACTCCGTTGGTGGATGTGATGTTGGTGCTGCTGATCATCTTTATGGTGACCATGCCGATTCAGTCGGTGCCGGTGGATGTGGATCTACCGCAAAAGACTGACAAGCCGCCGGAGAACCCGAAAGAACCTCCGGAACCGATTCGTCTGCGTATCGACGCTTCGGGTGCGGTGTTCTGGAATGACTCCCCGGCCGATGTGAATGCTTTGCAAAAGCGCATGCTCGAAGAAGTGGCGCGCGATCCCAGCAATCAGCCGGAATTGCAGATCGAGACCAACGATCAAGCCGAATACGGCGTGTTGGCCAAGGTCTTGGCTTCGGCCAAGAATGCCGAAATGGCCAAAATCGGGTTTGTGCAAAACTGAAACACTGCTACAGGCTCCGGTTCCGGAGCACGTCGTGGATGACGAAACGCCACCCATCGGGTGGCGTTTTTTTATGCTGCCAGGTGTCTGCGCATGCACGCTGCGACGCTTACGGCGGATGTAGTGTCAGGGGTGCTGGTCGATGATCTGGCGATACGCACGGACAGTGGCTTCTAGGCCGGTGTATAGCGCCTCACCGATCAAGGCGTGGCCGATGGACACTTCCAGCACATTGGGGACATGCCCCAAAAACGCAGCCAAATTGGCTTGGCTGAGGTCATGCCCGGCATTGACGCCTAAACCTGCGTGCTGCGCGCGGCGCGCGGTATCTGCGGCTTCTTGCAAAGCCAGGCTGGGCTGACCGGCTGCAAACGCTTCGGCAAACGGGCCGGTGTAGAGTTCAACCCGGTCGGCACCTACGGCGGCGGCCTGTGCCACGTGGGTATCGCCCACATCGACGAACACGGCGATGCGGCAGCCCAAGGGTTTGAAGCTGGCAATCAAGGACTGCAAGGCTGCGCCCTCGCGATTGAAATCAAACCCATGATCGGAGGTGAGCTGGCCATCGCTATCGGGCACCAAGGTCACTTGGGCCGGGCGGGTGGCTTCACACAGCGCCAATAGGCCGGGATAACCGGCACGCGCGGGCGCGAAGGGGTTGCCTTCGATATTGAATTCCACCCCGCGTTGTGTACACAGCTGGCCCAGCGCCAGCACGTCGTCGGCGCGGATATGGCGGGCATCCGGGCGTGGATGCACGGTCAGGCCCTGCGCGCCGGCATCCAGACAGGTGATGCCCGCGCGCAGCACGTTGGGCTCGGCACCGCCGCGCGAATTACGCAGCACCGCAATTTTATTGAGGTTGACGCTGAGTGCGGTCATTGCGCGGGTGGCAACTCGTTGTCGTCCACTTTGCGTGCCTGCACTTGATCGCGGAGCCGGCGCATTTCGGTGGGGTCGATCATCATGCTGGTGTCGCGGCCACTACCGGCAACACGTGCTTGATATAGGCCCAGAACCCACAATACAAACAGTACCAAGGCGGCCAGCAGACAACCCAGCAACACCGGCATCGATGTGGTCAAAAAGCCAAACGCCATGGCGGCCAAGGCCAGCAGCAAAAACAACCAATGCATGCATGCAACTCCGGTTGGGACGCGCGCAGTGTAACGCCAGCAGCTGGGCTTACAGCAGGGGGGCGAGTAATCGCGCTAGGGCTTCGGGCAAGCGGGCAGAAAACAGCGGGCGAGGGCGATCGGTGCGAACCCGTGGGGCCGAGGCGAATTCGCGTTCGATCAACTGCGACAAGGCACTGGCGACGTGGGCATCTTCAAACAACAAGGAAGACTCGAAGTTCAGCCGAAAGCTGCGGTTATCGAAATTGGCGCTACCAATGATAGCCAGCGCGTCGTCCACCAGCAGGGTCTTGCTGTGCAGCATGCGTGGGCCGTATTCGTACACTTTGACACCCGCCGCCAGGAGGTCGTCATAAAAAGAACGCACACACCAAGTCACCAGCTGGCTATCACTCATTTTGGGAACCAGCAGGCGCACATCCAGCCCGCCCAGTGCCGCCGAGGTCAGCGCCATCATTGCCGCCTCGCCGGGGACGAAGTACGGCGTGGTTAGCCACACCCGGCGGGTGGCGGCATAAATTGCACTGACGTGCATGCGGTGGATGGCCTCCCATGCGGAGTCCGGCCCAGACACCAACAATTGGGCGCGAATCACCCCGGTCTGCGCAGGTGGCAGCGTGCGCATCACATCGCCCACGACATCGCTGCGTTCGGTGGCGTAGGCCCAGTCTTCGACGAACACTTCCTGCAAGGCGCGCACGATATCGCCTTCGACGCGTAAATGCAGGTCGCGGTAAGCGTCATCGCGCAGGCGCTCGTCTTCTTCGTCGGTGATATTGATGCCACCCAAAAAGCCAATCTTGCCGTCGATGATCACCAGTTTGCGGTGGGTGCGTAAGTTCAACCATGGCCGCCGCCAAGGCAGCCATAGACGCGCAGGATGAAACCACGCCACTTCACCGCCGACGGCGATCAACGGGGCAAAAAAACGTTGTTTGGCCAACTTCGAGCCCATGGCGTCCACCAGCAAGCGCACTTTGACACCGGCGCGCGCGCGCAGGACCAAGGCATCCAGCAGGGCACCACCGGTACGATCTGGGTTGTAGATGTAGTACTCAAGGTGGATGTGGTCACGGGCTTGCGCGATGGCATCCAGAAGTGCCGGGTATTTGTTGCCACCATCCACCAGCAGGCGCACGTCACGAGCGGTGCTGGGGGCCAACCCGGTGGTGGCGTGCGCCAGTGTGCGCAGTTCCACACTTTCATTGCCGCGACCCTGCGGGCCGAGCGGGAGGTGGACATGATGGCGGCGTCGACGTGCACGATGGCGTACGATGCGCTGCGGGCCCAGCACGTAATAGATGGCAAAGCCGATGTAGGGCAGCGCCGCCAGACTGACCAACCAGCTCAAGGTAGCGGCAGGCTCGCGTTTTTGCAGGACGATCCAGCCGCCTAGGCCGAGCAAATAAAGCGCCCAGCCAACGGTCAGCCAAAGGCGAATATGGGGGATCGCCCAAAACGTGTTCCAGGCATGCAGCAGCGTTTCCAGAACCGGTTCTCCTCAGGCCTGCCGTTCAAACAGGCTAGCCGAAGTGTGGCAGCAAGGGGCCACCCATCCACAACCAGCGTGCCATCCACGCGCTGACAAGTGCAACCAACGCGGTCAATGGCAGGCCGATGCGTAAAAAATCACCAAAACTGTATTGCCCGGGGCGCAGGATCAAAAGATTGCCGTGATGACCGATGGGGGTGAGGAAGGCCACCACCGCGCCCAGCGCGGTGCACACCACAAACGGCGCGGGGGGTAGGCCCAAGACTTGTGCAGTGGCAATGGAAATGGGGCCCAGCAAAGCGGTGGTGGCAGCATCGCTCATCACCTGGGTCAACAGTGCCGCCAGCGAGAACATCACCAGCAAGATGGCCAGTGGTGGCCAGTGCGCGATGACGTGGGCCAATCCTTGCGCTAAGAGTGCGGCGGTGCCGGTGGTTTCCATCGCAATGCCTAACGGAATGACACCGGCGATCATCACGTAAATGCGCAAATCGACGCTGCGGTAGGCTTGTTCCACATCGATGCAGCGGGTGGCGACCATGGCGACGGCGCCGAACAGGAAGGCCAAGGGGGCAGAGAGCCATTCGGTAGCGGCTGCCAGTACGGTCAGGCCGAGGATGGCCAGCGCCATCGGTGCGCGCAGACGGCGTTTGGCCTCGCCAGCAAACGGCACCAGCATCAGAAAACCATGATGCGCGGCCAGTTCGGCAAACCGCGCCGGCCGCCCCCATAACACCAGCAGATCCCCCTCACGCAGGCGCGCGTCGGACAGGCGGTCGGCCATGGCGTCACCACGCCGCCACAGGCCGGCGATCACCGCATGAAATTGGCGGGCGAAATCAAGTTCGCGAATGCTGCGGCCGATGAATTCCGACCCCGGTGCCACCACCGCCTGCACCAGTTGTGGCGTGCCCTCACCAGTGGCAAGTTTGCCAAAGCGGGTGATGGCATTGAGATCCAAGCCCACGTCATCGTGCAGCGACATCAATTCGTCGGCGGCGGCTTCCACCAACAACACGTCGCCGGCCAGTAATGGGCTGCTGCTGCCCAAGTCATCCCGGCGCTGGCCATCGCGCAACCAGCCGAGTAAGCGCAAGCGCTCACCCAAGGCTTTTTGCAATTCAGCCTGCGGGCGCGTACACCAATGGCCTTCTTTTACGATGACCAATTCGGTGCGGTAACGGTCCAGCCGCAGGTAGTCATCGTCGTTTTGCTCGCCGCTGCGCTTGGGCAGCAGCCAGCGGGTCAGCAGCATGTAGGCGGTGCCCACCAACACTAAGGCAAGGCCAATCGGGGTGATCGAAAAAATCCCTAAACCTTCGGCACCCGCACGCTCCAGCATGTCGTTGGCCAGCAGAAAGGCAGGCGCACTGAACAAGGTCAAGGTGGTGCCCAGCGAAGCTGCCAGTGACATCGGCATCAGCAAGCGCGAGGCCGGCAACCGGCGGTTGCGCGCGTGCCGTAGCAGCAGCGGCAGCATCATCGCGGTCACCATCACATGGTGGGTGAACGAGGCCAGTAGCGCCACCAATGGCATCACCACCGCAATGGTGCGCCATTCGTGATTGCCCGAAGCGCGTTCCATCCAGCTGCCCAGGCGTTCACTGATGCCGGTAGCCCCCAGCGCGCCGGAGATCACAAACACCGCGGCCACGATGATCGCCGGCTCGCTGGAAAACCCCGACAGCGCTTGTTTGTCATCCAGCAGCCGGGTCAGCACCAAGGCCAGCAGGATCAGCATGGCGGTCACATCGACGCGCAGCTTCTCACTGATGAACAAATATAGCCCGCTCAGCAGGATCAAGCCAAAGGCGAGTTGTGGCCACAGATGCGGGTCGATGTGCATGCGCTCATTCTGCCCAAGTTGTGGGCAGAAACCCTATTGCATGGCAAATATCAGGTGTCCAACGTGAGCCAGAGAGGTTCAGTTTGCCGCATTTGCATCATGCGCTTGGTGATACCGCACCGCGGCTTCCACCTCACCCTTGCTGCCCATAAAAACCGGCACCCGCATATGCAGGCCAGTGGGTTGCACCTCCAGCATGCGCATGCGCCCGGTACTGGCGGCACCGCCGGCTTGTTCGACCAACAAGCTCATTGGGTTGGCCTCGTACATCAAGCGCAGTTTGCCGCCCTTGGCCGCGCATTTGCTGTCCAGCGGATAGCTGAATATGCCGCCACGGGTCAGGATGCGGTGCACGTCGGCGACCATGCTGGCCACCCAGCGCATATTGAAGTCCTTGCCGCGCGGGCCTTCGCTGCCTTTCAGTAGATCGCCCACATAGGCCTGCATCGGCGCTTCCCAAAAGCGCTGGTTGGACATGTTCACCGCAAATTCTTTGGTGTCTTCGGGGATGCGCATGCCGCGTGTGGTCAGCACAAAGCTGCCCACTTCACGATCCAAGGTAAACGCATGGGTGCCGTGGCCCACGGTGAGCACCAACATGGTGCTGGGCCCGTAAGTGCAGTAGCCGGCGGCCACTTGTTCGGTGCCCGGCTGCAAATAATGTTCATCGCGGGGTTGCTCGACACCATCGGGGCAGCGCAGCACCGAGAAAATGGTGCCCACGGAGATGTTCACATCGATATTGGAGCTGCCATCCAGCGGGTCGAACATCAGCAGATAGTTGCCGCGTGGATACTTGTCCGGGATGGGCTGCGAGGTGTCCATTTCTTCCGAAGCCAGTCCCGCTAAATGGCCGCCCCAGGCATTGGCTTCCAGCAGAATTTCATTGCTCAGAACGTCCAGCTTCTTTTGCGCCTCACCCTGCACATTGATGCTGGCCTCGCCGGCACTGCCAGCATCGCCTAGCACCCCCCCCAATGCGCCCTTGCCCACCGCGATGGAAATGCGCTTGCAAGCACGCGACACCACCTCAATCAGCAAGCGCAGCTGCGGGTTGACGCGCCCGGCGCGTTGTTCTTCGATCAAAAATTGGGTGAGGGAAATATTGGAAGACGTCATCGGCAGGCCAGACATGGGCGAGGGTGTGGGTATTGTCGCCGATGTGGGTGCGGAAGGCGCGAATCCGTCGCGGTTGTTTACGGAGTGAGGGCGAGGTGAAGTAGCGTTTGATTGAGGCTCGCAGACCAACGTCCCGATCAGGTGGCAGGACTATCCTGCACACCGCACGGGTGGTGACTGGCGGTTGATGAGCGAGGAAGAATGGCTGGCAACTGTCCGCTGAAGAACTAGCGCAAGTGAAGCTCCTTAGTGTTCAAATGAAATCATGCACGAATTTCGGTGGCTGCGGCACCAATCAGCTACTAACCATGAAGATATGTAGCGAGCAATCTACTTGTGCTCCAGGTGCAACGGCAAATTCCATATGGCGCAGGGTATATGCACCAAGCGTTTATGATGCGGCAAGGAAACTCAGTGCATCAGCAACTGGATTTTAAATGCCGCCGCAACAGCGCAGTTTGCAGCGGTTCCGCGGTTACAACACCGCATCCCCGTCCAAAACTGCATCGGCGGGGATGGGGTCTTGCCCGGCAAGGCGGGCATACAGTGGGGTGAAGTCGGCCAGTGTGGCCTCGATCAATTGCTCGAAGCTGTCGATCACAAAATATGTCTGCTGAAAGCTGTCGATCTGGTAGCGGGTGCGCATGATGCGCTCTAGGTCAAAGCCCAGGCGGTTGGGGGCGGCGCTTTCCAAGCTGTAGATGGACTCGCCCTTGGAGCTGACGATGCCAGCGCCGTAGATACGCAGGCCGTCGGCTTGCCGGATCAGGCCAAATTCGACCGTGTACCAATACAGCCGCGCCAGTTGCATCAAGGCGTCGGGGCCGATGGCGTGGGCCTTGATGCCGCCTTGGCCGTAGGCTTGCAGGTAGTTGGCAAAGCGCGGTTCCATCAGCAGTGGCACATGCCCAAACAGGTCGTGGAATAAGTCGGGCTCTTCCAGGTAGTCCACTTGTTCGGGGCGGCGAATCCACCAGCTCACCGGGAAGCGGCGGTTGGCCAGATGGGTGAAAAAATCCAACTCCGGAAGCAGACCTTCAACGCCAACGATCTGCCAACCGGTAGCCGTACCCAAAATCTGGTTGAGGTCGGAAAACTTGGGGATCTGCGATGGCGACATCCGCATCCGTGCTTGGGCGTGCAAAAACGCATCGCAGGCGCGGCCGACCAGCAACTGTTGCTGGCGTGCGTAGAGTTGTTGCCAGACCATGTGGTCGGTGGCAGTGTACTGCGCCCATGGTTGCTCGACGGTGCCGGTGGCGTACACCGGGATCGAGCCGCGCTCGGTTTGGACACTTTCAAGGCGGCGGGGCTGGGCGAGCATGCGGCACGATCCAAGGTGGTGATTGCAGACTTCAGCATAAGTGTGGTGCCGCGCAATATGGCGGCGTTATTGCATGAAATCACATGCTTGATGCACGATGAGTGCGTAAAACTGAATTATGGCGAATGAAATGGGCGTGGCGGATTTGGATCGTATCGACCTGATGCTGTTGGCGCAGTTGCAACGTGCCGGCCGCCAGACCCATGCCGAATTAGCCGAGCGTGTGCATCTATCGCCATCGGCCTGTTTGCGCCGGGTGCAGCGGCTGGAGCGTGAAGGGGTAATCACCGGCTACCGTGCAGAGGTGGACCCGGAGCGCTTGGGGCTAGGTTTGCAGGCGTTTGTGCGGGTGCAATTGAAAAGCCATGACGCCGCGCGCATCGACACCTTTGCGCGGCAGGTCAACGCCTGGCCAGAAGTGGTGGCCTGCCATGCGCTGACTGGCGACATGGACTATCTGCTGCATGTGGTGGTGGCGGGGCTGGAGGATTTTTCGCGGTTTCTGCTGGATCAGCTACTGGCACAGGCCGAGGTGGCCGATGTCAATTCCAGCTTTGTGCTGCGCACGGTCAAGCGCGCGCAGGGCTTGTCGCTGCGCGGCGACTAGAGATAAACACCAGGCCTCAGCGCACGATCAAATCGATCAACCATTTTGCTTTTGAATACGGCGGCCGCAGCAGGTCGCCGCCACTGCGACGGGTCTGCCAAAACACCGGCAGTTGCTTGCTCATGGCATCAAACCCGGCGCGCCCGTGGTAGGCGCCCATGCCGCTGGCCCCCACCCCGCCAAACGGCAGGCTGCCGATGGCGAAATGGAACAAGGTGTCATTGACCGAAACGCCACCGGACAGGGTGTGGTGCAGGATGTGTTCGATCACGCCACGGTCATGACTGAACGGGTACAGCGCCAACGGGCGCGGGTGCGCATTGATATAGGCAATCGCCTCGTCCAAGTGGCTGTAACTCTTGATCGGCAGCAGTGGGCCAAAAATTTCGTCCTGCATCACCAGCGCATCATCGCCAGGCTCCAACAGCAAGGTAGGCGGCAGCAGGCGTTGCACCGGGTCGGCGTGGCCGGCCAAGGTGATGCGCTCGATCCCGCGCGTCTTGGCATCGTCCAAATAGCCTTTCAGACGGGCGTATTGGCCATCATTGATGATGCGGGTGTAGTCCGCCACATTGGTGAATTGCTCGCCATAGCGGGCGATGATCTCCTCGCGTAGTGCCTTGACCAAGGCATCGCGCTTGCCTTTGGGCACCAGCACGTAATCGGGGGCGATACAGGTCTGACCGCCGTTGAACCATTTGCCGGTGGCAATCCGTGCGGCGGCCTGTGCGATGGGGTAATCATCGGCAATCAGTGCTGGTGATTTGCCGCCCAGTTCCAAGGTCAACGGGGTCAAGTTGGCGGCGGCGGCGGCCATCACCTTACGCCCCACCGCAGTGGAGCCGGTGAACACCAAATGGTCAAACGGCAGGCCGGCAAAGGCGGCACCGATGTCGGCACCGCCGGTGGCCACCGCCACCCGCCCGGGGCCGATGGCTTCATTGAGCAGGCTGCGCAAAAACTGTGCGCTGTGCGGGGTGTGCTCGGAGGGCTTCAGGTATGCATGGTTGCCGGCGGCAAGCGCGGTGGCTAGCGGGATCAAGGCCAGATTGACGGGATAATTCCATGGTGCAATCACCCCCACCACGCCTAATGGCTGTGGCCGTACCTGCGCGCGGCCAGGCAGGAAGCGCCAACCCACGCCCACCCGCTGCGGCTTCATCCAGCCACGCAAATGCTTGCGCAGGTGGTCGATGTCGTTGAGCACGGTCATGCCGTCGGCGATGCGGGTTTCGGTTTTTGCGCGATGACCAAAATCGCGCGCAATCGCGTCGGCCATTTCATCCAGCCGCAGCTTCAGTGCATGCCGCAGCCGCCCAAGATCGTCCATGCGCTGGGCATAGTCGGGCTTATGCGCCTGCCAGTTGCTGCGCAAGCGGTGCAAGGTGGGGGCCAGATCGGCGATGGTGGTGTCAGCGGAATTTTCCATACGCCAAAGTATAGTCATGTGCAAGGTAGAATCTAGCCATGACGATCCGATCCTATCGCAATGTTCTGCCCACGCTTGGCCCACGCGTGTTCATCGACCCCCAAGCCTGTGTGATTGGTGATGTGGTGCTGGGCCAGGATGTGTCGATCTGGCCGTTCACTGTCGTGCGCGGCGATGTCAACTTCATCCGTATTGGTGACCGCACCAATGTGCAAGACGGCAGCGTCATCCATGTTAGCCACGATGGCCCGCACGCCAAACGCGGCGGCTTTGCCACCCACATCGGCAGCGATGTGACCATTGGCCACAAAGCCATCATCCACGCCTGCACGATCGAGGATGCCGTGTTGATTGGGATGGGCGCGGTGGTGCTGGATGGCGCGGTGATACGCAAACATGGGTTTGTGGGTGCGGGCGCACTGATTGCGCCGGGCAAGGAGGTGGGTGAAGCCGAGCTGTGGCTGGGCAACCCCGCCAAAAAAGTGCGAGTTTTGCGTGATGCCGAAATCGAAGCGTTGTACTACAGCGCCGGCCACTATGTGCGGCTGAAAGACGAATACTTGGCAGCACTGGCAGACGGACGCTGACGCCAGCCAACCCCCTGTTTCCCGTGCGCATTCTGGCCGTTACAGTAGTGGCTCGGGGATGTTTCGCACAGGTTTCAACCATCAAGGGAGAAGGGGACGCATGGATCCGTATAACAGCGCTGATGCATTGGACATCAAAAAACCGCAGGACAACCCCTACGCCGCACCGGCGGCGCGGTTGGCCGAAGCATTGCAAGATGGCACGCCGGAAAAGGCCGCACGCGGGGTGCGCTTGGGCGCGGTGCTGCTGGATGGGGTGCCGATTGCGGTCATCGCCATCATTGCAGCTATCGTGCTACCGACGGTTGGGGTGGGTAGCAATGGCAAAATTTCCCCGGTCGGGGTTGCGGTTCTTACCATCGTGCTGCTGCTGGCCCTGGCCTATGGCATCTATCAGCTGGTGCAGTTGCATCGTACTGGCCAGACCTTCGGCAAAAAAATGCTGGGAATCAAGATTGTGCGCAATGACGGCAGCCGCGCCGGGCTGGGCCGGATTTTCTGGCTGCGCATGTTTGTGCCGGGCTTGGTCGGGGCGATCCCGCTTGTCGGTGGGCTATTTGGCTTGATCGACCCGCTGTTTATTTTTGGCGAAGAAAAACGCTGCCTGCATGACCTGATCGCAGACACCATCGTCGTCACTGCCTGATGCTGGACACCGTGCGTGAGGTGTACACCCCCGAGGGGGTGGCCCTGCGGTTGCCGGCGGCAGGGCCAGTGCCGCGAGCATTGGCGTGGGCGATAGATTTTGGCATCCGCATGGTGCTGCTATCGGCGTGCTCGATGGTGTTTGGCTTGCTGGGCTCGGCGGGCATGGGGGCCTATTTGATCTGCTTGTTTGCGGTGTTCTGGCTGTATCCAATCGTGTGCGAAGGCTTGTTTGATGGGCAGACACCGGGCAAGCGCGCGCTGGATTTGCGTGTGGTGTCCAGCGACGGTGCGCCGGTGGGTTGGCTGGCCGCGTGTGTGCGCAATTTGATGCGCACGGTGGACATGCTGCCGTTTGGCTATGCCTGCGGGCTGGTGTCGGGGTTGTTGGACCCATGGGGGCGGCGGCTGGGCGATCTGGTGGCCGGCACCATGGTGGTACACGTGCCCAAGCTGCGGGACAGCGCCATGCTGGCAGCCAACGCACCGGCATTGCCGCCGTTGCAGCCACTGTTGCCGGCCGAGCAAGCTGCGGTCGTGGCATTTGCCGAGCGTGCCGGGCAACTCACTCCGGAGCGCCGCATCGAGCTGGCCGACATTGCCAGCGTGGTCACCGATGCATACGGCGAGATCGGCGTGCAGCGGCTGGCCGGGATTGCGCATTGGCTGCTGGGCAAGAGCTAGCACGCATGCGTCAGGAACATTTCATCCAGCGCCACCAACAAGAATGGGCCGACTTTGCGCAGTGGTTAGACGCACGTGCCGCCAAACCGCGCCGCGCACGGGCCGACCCCCGTTGGCGCGGGCTGCCTGACGAAAATATGCCGGCGGCGTATCGGCGCGTGTGCCAGCATTTGGGCTTGGCGCGCCGGCGCGGCTATAGCCCGCAATTGGTGACGCGCTTGCAGGTGTTGATGCAGCGCGGCCACAACGCCTTGTACCGGCCGCCATTGCCCCGCTGGCAGCGGGCGGTGGAGTTTTTGCTGGCCGACTTCCCGTGTCTGGTGCGCGCCGAACGCGGCGTGATGCTGGCCTCGCTACTGCTGTTTGTGCTGCCGCTGCTGCTTAGCTTTATCGCCGTGCAACTCAAGCCGGAATTGATCCACACCTTGCTAAGCCCGCAGCAAGTGGCCGATTTTGACGCCATGTACGCCAAGTCGGCGGGCAAATTGGGGCGCGATTCGGGCAGCGATTTGGCAATGTTTGGCTACTACATCTTCAATAACATCAGCATCGGCCTGCGCACCTATGCCAGCGGCCTGCTGGCGGGTGTCGGCCCGGTGCTGGCAATCGTCTTCAACGGTTTGATGATGGGCGCGGTGGCCGGGCATTTGCAGGATGTGGGCTTGGGTGACCCGTTTTGGCGCTTTGTGGTGGGGCATGCGGCGTTCGAGCTCACCGCGATTGTGATTGCCGGCGGGGCCGGGTTGCGGCTGGGGTTGGCGCTGCTGGCTCCGGGGCGGCGGCGGCGGGTGGATGCCTTGGTCGAAGACGGTCAGCGCGGGGCCAAGCTGTGTCTGGGCATTTTTGCGATGCTGCTGCTGGCGGCGTTTATCGAAGCGTTTTGGTCCTCGATGGGGTGGATGCCGGCGGCGGTGAAATACACGGTTGCGGCGGTGTTGTGGAGCGTGGTGGGGCTGTGGCTATGGCGCGGCGGGCGTGATCGCGATGCGTGCTGAACACCTGCAAGTCGAGTTGTATCCGCGCTCGCCATGGGAGGCGATGGAGTTGGGCGGCGCATTGGTGCGTCGGCATGCGCGCGCAATCTGGCTGCCGTGGCTGACGCTCAGCGTGCCAATGTTCGTGCTGCTCAATGCGCTGGGCGTGTGGCTGGGGATGGCGGGCGCGGCCTCGCTGCTGCTGTGGTGGCTGAAACCGGTGTTCGACCGCATCCCGCTATTTGTGTTGTCGCGGGCGGTATTTGGCGAAGCGCCGCGCGTGCGCGACACCTTGGCCGCGCAGTGGCATTGGGGCTGGCGGGCGATGCCGGCGTATCTGCTGTGGCGGCGGCTGGGCCCAGCGCGTGCCTTGTATCTGCCGGTGGATGTGTTGGAGGGCGGCGCCGCCGGGCCACGGCGGCGGGTGATTGGCGGTTCGGTGCGCGGTACCGCAGCACTGCTGACCTTGGTCTGCGTCAATTTTGAGCTGGTGCTGACCGTCGGCACCTTCGCACTGGCCTTGCTGTTTGTGCCGGTGGACTACCTGTCTGAATCGGCCAAAGCGGCATGGACGCTGCTGTCGCAAGACCCGCCGCCGTGGTTGTGGGTCGTGATCAATGCGGTGATCTGGTTGGCCAGCAGTGTGATCGAGCCGTTCTATGTGGGGGCCGGGTTTGGCATGTATCTGGACCGGCGCACACGCTTGGAAGCTTGGGATGTGGAAATTGGCCTGCGTCGCCTGCGCACCCGCCTGCGCACCACAGTGGCAACGCTGGCCGCGCTGGTCTGCGCCGGCGTGCTGGCCATGGCCACGCCCGCGCCTGCCCGCGCGGCGGCTCCGGCCGCCCCGGCGACGCAAGCCAATACCTTGGTCAACGTCTTCCCCCATATCGAGCAAGACCCCGCATTCGCGCAAGCGGTGCAGCACACCGAGCAAGACCCGCTGTTGCACCCGGTGCGCAAGCAAACCGCATGGGTGCCCATCCAGAAAGACAAACCCAAACCCAAGCCCGCACAAAACCCGGTGTTGGCCGCGATTGCCAAAGGCTTTGGCCTGATCGGCGAATGGGGTCTGTGGATCGCGCTGGCCTTGTTGCTGGGCCTGTTGCTGAAGACCCATCGGTATTGGTGGCCGTGGTTGCAAGGGGTGGCGCGGCCGCTGCCGGCCCCACTTGCTGCGGCCAGTTCTCAGGTGCATAGCGAGGTCGAGGTGCTGCCCGCCGATATCGTGGGCAGCGTGCGCGCGCTGTGGCAGGACGGCCGCCGTCGCCGCGCGCTGGCCTTGCTGTATCGCGCCAGTGTGGAGGCAATGGTGCAACGCACCGGCGCGGTGTTGGTGCCCGGTGCCACCGAGGCCGACTGTCTGCGTGCGGCGCGCGGGTTGCCGGATCCGGCCGACCGCGACGCCTTTGCCGGCATGGTGCGGGTCTGGCAGTACGCCGCCTATGCCGAACGTCTGCCCGATACCGAGACACTGGACACCCTGCTGCAACGGCTGGCAGCGCGCTTTGGGTGGGCCGCATGAGCCGCGACATGCACCGCGCACGCAGCCTGCTGCCGTGGGCGTTGGGGCTGGCCTTGCTGGCCGTGTTGGTGGCGTGGTTTGTAAGCACACACCGGCGCGAACAACAAACCCTGCCGCTGCCACCGCGCGGCGAAGCCAGCTACAACCCGCTGTATGCCCTGAAGCTGAGCCTGCTGGCGCTGGGCCAGCGGGTGAATTCGCGGCAGCGCCTGCAATTGGATACGGTGCCGCTGGGCCCGCGCGATACCGTGGTGATCTACAGCGACCCGCGCACGCTGAGCGACAGTGAGCTAGACGCGCTGTTTGATTTTGCCGATGCCGGCGGCCACCTGGTTTTGCGCCTGCCGCCGTGGCAATCGGACAAGACCGATGTGGCGCTTGCCGATTGGTTGCCCATCCAGCCAACCCTGCTGAAGCCGGCCTGCATGGCGCTGGACGTGCCCGGGCAAAAACCGCATGTCGAGTTTTGCCAGAGCGCACAATTTCGCCTAAGTCCGGATGCCGACCCCCGCGCCGCTTGGCGCACGCAGGATGGCCGGTATGTGTTTGCCCGTTTCGCGCAGGGCGATGGTCAGGTGGATGTGGTTTCAAGCTTGGAACTGCTGAATAACGATGAACTGACCGAGCGGCCACATAACCTGTTCGCCCGCCAATTGCTGGCCCCCAACTGGGGCGCTGGCACCATGCACCTGGTGTATGCCGCCGACATGCCACCGCTGTGGCATTGGCTGCTTGATCACGGCTGGATGGCGCTGTTGCCACTGCTACTGGGCTTGCTGCTGTGGTTGTGGCGGCGCGCGCAGCGGTTTGGCCCATGGCTGCCATCGCCGCTGCAAGCACGCCGCGCACTGCTGGAACATGTGGAAGCCAGCGGCGAGCACCTGCTGCGTTACGGCAAGCAAGCCCATTTGCAACACGCGATGCGCGACAACGTGTTGCTGCTGCTGCGCCGCCGCGACCCACTGGCGGCAGCGATGGAAGGCGACACCCAAGCGGCACTGCTGGCAGCACGCACGGGCTTGCCTGCGGCAAGCCTTCGCGCGGCCTTGGACACACGTCCGCCCGCCACCCCTCACGAATTTCGACAACGCATCGCCGGGCTGATCGCCCTGAGGAAACGCTTATGACCACCGACACCCCGCCGCCACTGCAACCCACTCCAGCCAGCAGCGCCTTGGGTACGCAGGCCCAAGCCATTCGCGATGAAGTCGCCAAGGCGTTTATCGGCCAAGAGGAGGTCTTGGATCAGGTGATGCTGGCGTTGTTGGCCGGTGGCCATGTGCTGCTGGAAGGCGTGCCGGGGCTGGGCAAAACCCTGCTGGTGCGAGCACTGTCGCAGGCACTGGGCTGCACCCATGCGCGCGTGCAATTCACCCCTGATTTGATGCCCAGCGACATCAGTGGGCATGCCGTGTACGACCCCAAACAAGAACGTTTCGAGGTGCGCAAAGGCCCCGTGTTCACGCATGTGCTGCTGGCCGACGAGATCAACCGCGCGCCGGCCAAAACCCAATCGGCCCTGCTTGAAGCGATGCAAGAACAGCAAGTCACCATCGAAGGCAAAAGCTTCCCACTGCCGCCGCCGTTTTTGTGTCTGGCCACGCAAAACCCATTGGAACTGGAAGGCACCTACCCCCTGCCCGAAGCCCAGCTCGACCGGTTTTTATTCAAAGTATTGATTGGCTACCCGGCACTGGCCGATGAAAAACGCATGGTGGCAGCCGTGTGCGATGGGCGGATGGCGGCCGATTTTGACCTTAGCCAAGTGCAGCAAGTGGCCAGCCGTGACGACGTGCTGGCCCTGCAACAGGCCACCGCCAGCTTGCGGGTGGATGCGGCGGTGCTGGATTACGCGGTGCGCATTGCCAGCGCCACCCGCAAATGGCCGGGCATCGCACTGGGCGCAGGCCCGCGCGGCAGTATTGCCTTGGTGCGTGCCGCGCGCGCGCAGGCGGTGTTGGCCGGGCGTGATTTCGTCACCCCCGACGATGTGCGCAGCATTGCCAAACCCGCCCTGCGCCACCGCATCGCGCTGGCACCGGAGCTGCACATCGAGGGCCAAAACGCCGATGCTGTGCTGCATGCCTTACTGGCCAAGGTGGACGCGCCACGCCAGTGAGGCCGTCGCTGCTGCTGCCGTTGTTGTGCGTGGGCTGGGCGCTGCTGGGCGTCGCGGCCAGCGCGGCTTGGCTGCCGGCGCTGGCGTGGTGGGCCACCGGCGGCGTGTTGTTGTCGGTGGCGTTGCTGGATGGCTGGCGGCTGCGCCGCTATGCCCTGCCCGAGGTGCTGCGTGAATTGCCGGATGCGCTGCCGGTAGGCGTTGCGCGCGAGGTTGTGCTGGTATTGGACAACGGCCCACGCGCGCTGCGGGTGGATGTGCACGATGTGCACCCCAGCGACTGGGTGGCCAGCGGCCTGCCGCGCACGCTGCATTTGGTGGCCGAAGCCAGCACCCGCGTCAGCTATACGCTGCGCCCTACTAGCCGTGGCGATGCCCACTTTGACGGCGTGCACCTGCGCCTGCATTCCCCGTGGCGGCTGTGGCGGCGCGCCTGCGTGGTGGGTGCGCCGCAGCGGGTGCGGGTGTATCCCAATTTTGCGCCGCTGGCCAAGCTGGCGATGCTGGGTTCCGAGCAGGCGTCGCGCACGGTGGGAGCGCATCTCCGTCGCCGTCGCGGTGAAGGCACCGACTTCCACCAAATGCGCGACTACCGGGTGGGCGACAGCCTGCGCCAAATCGACTGGAAAGCCACCGCGCGGGTGCGCCGGCTGATCTCGCGCGAGTATCAAGACGAGCGCAACCAGCAGGTGGTGCTGTTGATCGACACCGGGCTGCGGATGCTGGCGCGCGATGGAGAGTTGACCCACTTCGACCATGTGCTGGATGCCGCACTGGTGGTGTCGTATCTGGCCCTGCGCGAGGGCGATGCAGTTGGCCTGTTGGCCAGCGGTGGAGAACGCCGCTGGGTGGCCCCGCAGCGCGGTGCGGGCGCACTCGATGTCTTGCTACGCGCCAGCTACGACGTGCAGCCGCAGCCGGTGGCCACCGATTATCTGGCCGCCGCCACCGAGCTGTCGCTGCGCCAGCGCCGGCGCAGCTTGGTGATGCTGGTCACCAACCTGCGCGATGAGGATATCGACGACCTGCTGGTGGCGGTGCGCATGTTGCAACAACGGCACCACGTGGTGGTGGCCAGCCTGCGTGAAGAAGCACTGGACGCGGTGCTGGATGACGACGTGCAGAACCTGCGGGCTGCCCTGCGCGCAGCCGCCACCGCCCGCTACCTGCAACAACGCAGCCGCACCCACGACGCCCTGCGCGCGCAGCGCGTCAGCGTGCTCGACGTCACCTGCGCACAACTGCCCGGCGCGCTGGTGGAACGCTATCTGGCGATCAAGCGCGAGGGGCTGTTGTAGGGCGCTATGTGGCTGGCGTTGGCCTAGCCGGATGTGGCATGCCACACTATCTATTAGGGGATTGACCAACACCATGCTGCATGGGGAGCAATAACGTGAAACACGTTCTTTTGGGGCTTTTGCTGGCTATTTCCAGTGGGCAGGTCACGCCTGCGATCGCGGCCACACCCGTGGTCGGTGAAAGTGTGTTGACGATGCGCGTGGATGGTGAGTTGACCATCGGCACCGAGGGTCAGGTGTTGAGCTACAAAATCCGCAGCAAGCTTGCCCCGACACTACAAGCGATGCTGGATAAATCGATTCCGCGCTGGCAGTTAACGCCGGTACGGCAAGGCGGCAAGCCGGTCAATGCAAAAACCCCGATGCGTATCACTTTGGCGGCGACCCAAATCCCGCAAGGCTATGAAGTTCGGATCGACAATGTGGTGTTTACGCCGATCAGCAAAGAAGACTATGAGGCCAAGATTGCCGCCGCCCGTGCAATCCGCGAAGGCGGTGAAGCGATTACGGTAGGCGATGCGCCGCCGTCGCAACCGGTGGTGTTCGATTCCAAGCGGATGTTGTCACCACCGCGTTATCCCGTGGGTCTGATGCGTGCCGGGGTAAGTGGGGCGGTCTTGCTGCATCTGCGCCTGAACCCCGATGGTACGGTGGCGGATGTGGTGGCGTCACAATCCAGTCTGTTTGATATCAAAGGCGCTAGCGGCATCTTGGACAAGGCGCGTGGCTTATTGGAGAAAGAGTCCATTCGTGCCGCACGGAGTTGGTCTTGGCATGTGGATGCCGCGCATCCGGAGCTGTTGACGGCGGATGACCTTACGGTGTGTGTGCCGATTGAATTCAGAATGGATAGCCCCGGCAAACAGGGTGATGACAACACCGCCGTGTGGCGACAAGAATTCCGTGGTCCCAATCTGCCGATCCCGTGGTTGCTGGGCAAGCCCGGCGAGCAGGTCGTGGGGGTGTCTGACCTGAACAACGGTGAACAGGTGTCTGGCAGTTCACCGTTCCAGCTGATTGACCGCAGCGTGTTGAACCGGGCGCTTTGAAGGCCGCGCTAATCCGCCGTCACTAAAGCATCTGCGCGGCCGCTGAGTTGGGCGAAGATGCTGTCGGTGCTTGGGCGCACGCCGTGCCAGAGTAAAAAGCTTTCGGCGGCCTGTTCCACCAGCATGCCCAGGCCGTCGATGGCATGGGTGCAGCCGGCGGCGCGGGCCCAGGCCAAGAACGGGATCGCCGCTTCGCCATAGCTCAAATCCACCGCCGCACTGCGCGGGGCGGCCAATGCCATCGGCAGGCTGGGCAGGCTGCCGCCCCGGCTGGCCGAGGTGGCATTGAGCAACAAATCAAACTCGCCCAATTTGGGCAAGGTTTCCCATGTGCGGGCATGCACGCGGCCGGGTTCACCCATCGCATCGGCGAGGGCGTCGGCGCGGTCGGGATTGCGATTGACCACAAACAACGCACCGATACCGGCATCTAGCAACGCCGGCGCGACACCGCGTGCGGCACCACCTGCTCCCAGCAAGAGCACCCGCCGCTGGCGCAAGTCCAGCCCGTGGCGCTCGGTCAGGTCACGCACCAACCCGACACCATCGGTATTGTCGCCGTGCCAATGCTCCCCTTCACGCACCAAGGTATTGGCCGCGCCGGCACGCAGCGCGCGGGTGCTGCTGGTGCGGCAGAGCGCAAAGGCGGCTTCTTTCAGCGGCAGGGTGATATTGGCGCCCGCCAAGTTGCTGGCATCGAGCTTGGCGCGGAAGTCATCGTGATTGGCTTCAATCGCCAAGTAGTCCATCGCGATGCCGGTTTGTTTGGCAAACGCGGCATGGATGCGCGGGGATTGCGAATGGGTGATGGGGGAACCTAGCACCGCGTAATGCTTGCTCATCATCGTGCACGCTCCTTGATATCGACGGCGACGCCTAGCGCCGGGTGCTCGCTACGCGGCTCAAATGCCGCTACGCGATTCACCCGATGCTCTCGTCGCCACCCATGAGTGTCACTCATCCACGCAACCATCTTGCCGCATCCAGTGCGTAATAGGTCAATACGCCATCGGCACCGGCGCGCTTGAATGCAGTCAACGCTTCCATCGCCACCATTTTTTCATCCACCCAACCATTGGCGGCGGCGGCCTTGATCATCGCGTACTCGCCACTGACCTGATACGCATAGGTGGGCCGCTTGAAGTGTTGTTTCACCCGATACAGCACGTCCAGATACGGCAGGCCGGGTTTCACCATCACCATGTCCGCGCCCTCGGCCAAGTCCAGCGCGACTTCGTGCAGCGCTTCATCGCTATTGGCCGGATCCATCTGATAGGTGTACTTATTGCCTTTGCCCAAGTTGCCAGCGCTGCCCACCGCGCTGCGAAACGGGCCATAGAACGCGCTGGCGTATTTGGCGCTGTAGGCCATGATGCGGGTGTGGATGAAGCCATTGGCCTCCAGCGCGTTGCGGATCGCGCCGATGCGGCCGTCCATCATGTCGCTGGGCGAAAGAATGTCCGCGCCGGCGGCGGCATGCGCCAGTGATTGCTGGATCAAGGCTTCGATGGTCTCATCATTGAGGATGTAGCCGGTGTCGTCGATCAGCCCATCCTGCCCATGCGTGGTGTACGGGTCCAGCGCTTGGTCGCTCATCACACCGAGTTCTGGGAAGCGCGATTTCAGCGCGCGGATGGCACGCGGGATGATGCCGTTTGCGTCCCATGCAATGCGGCCATCGGCGGTCTTGGCGGCAGGATCGGGCACACCGAACAGGTCCAGCACCGGTACGCCCAGCTCCAGCGCCTGTTCGCCCACGCGCAGTAATTCGTCAATCGACAGCCGTTCAACCCCGGGCATCGACGGCACCGGTGCGCGGCCTTGCTCCTCGTGGACGAAGACCGGGTAGATCAGATCATTGGCGGTGAACGTGGTTTCGCGCATCATGCGGCGCGAAAAATCGTCATGACGCATGCGCCGTGGGCGAACGGGGAAGTGATTGCTCATGCCGGCATTTTACCCCCGCCGCAGCAAGCCGCTGTGATGCAGATCAGGTGATTCCAATCCGGTCTTTCAAAACAGGCCGCCGCCCAGCAGCAAACGCAAGCCGCCAATCAAGATCGCCACCACGTTCAAAATCAGGCCGGTCTTGGCGCGGCTGCGATGCGGTGCCGAGGTGATGGCAATGCCAATGGCGGCGATGATCGCGCCGACCACCGCAAACGGGATCATGAACCAGTTGCCCCAGCCAAGCATCGGGATAAACGCCAGCAGCATCCACAACAATGCCACGATGCCCCACAACAGACTGATGATGCCCATGCACAGATTTCCTAGATTGGCGAAGATCAAGAATAAGCGCGATTGGGCCGCGGCAAGCAAATAATGCGACGAACATAAAAAACCGGCGCCCGAAGGCGCCGGTTGGAGTGATGAATCACCGAGTCAAGCACGGATTAGCGGCGGTATTGATCCGACTGGCGCTTGATGCAGGTGTTCAACTTGAGTGCCTGTTGCTGGGTGATCAGGCCATCGGCCAGCAACCCATCGCGGTACTTGTACATGCACGACACGTACTCGTTGCGCAGCACATTCGTGGACTTGCACGCTTCGCTGGTGGCGGCCATGTTGGAGCCGATCACAATGCCGTAGGCGTCGGCAGCAGCAGTACCGGTATCGCAATTGGCAAAAGTCGCACCACCTTGATGCAGCTTCCAGCCAATATCAGCAAACAGCGCCGGGGTCAGATCAACGTTGTACTGTGCCTGCACCGTTGGGGAATCGAACGGCTCCATCAGGGCATCTGGTGTTAGCGTGGTATCGAAGTGCGAGAAGGTTGAACCGGTAGCAACCACCCACGGCGAGTACAGACGGGTATGACCTGCGCTGTCCATGCCGGCCTTGGTGGCGGGCAGATCCACCATGCCGCCGGTGACGGGTGTATTGGCCTTGAACGTCACACCATCGGCGTATTGCACGATGACCGAGGGGATGGTGATGGTGGGATCAGCGCCACCCATCGAGCCCCAAGTGCCGGTCGACGAGTTGGCAATGACCACACCGATGGCACCGGCGTTTTGCGCGTTCTTCACCTTCACCGCAAAACCACAGGTGCCACGGTCGATGATGGCAATCTTGCCGGCCACGGCCGCCGCATTGGTGATGGCCGAGCAACCATCGGTCGTCAGCGGGCCGGCGGCGTCGGCGGCGTCGAGTGCCACCACCCATTGGCCATTGAAATTGGCGGCAGCTGCGGCCGGGCCAAATGCGGCACCGTAGAAGCCGTAGTTACCCACCAACGCTGTCGGTGCAGTGACCCGCAGCACGCTTTCGTGGAAGTTGTTGTTCAAGATGACATTGGCAACGGCATTGACCTTCGGCCCCACCCACACCGTGCGACCCGGTGTGCGCATGGCCTTGGCGCGCAGCGCATCGGTCATGCTGGCGTCTTCGAAGCTCTTGTTCAGCTCATTGTCGTAAGCGTATTTGGTGTAGGCATCGGAATAGCCGTTGTAGAGCGCGCCGGTGGATTTATTGATGAACCCCTGCGCACCCAGGCCGTGGCCGATTTCATGCATCACCACATTCAGGAAGTTGATTTTGCCGGCGGGGGTATTACCGTCAATACCGAAATACCAACCCGAACCATCCAGGCACCCGGGATTGCCAAGATTGCCATTGAAGCGCGAAGCGATGTCGCCCGGATCGTTCGGATCGGGAACGATGTCGTAACCGACGATCGAATCGGCCAGCGCCGAACCGTAATAGCGGACACGCACGCCGTCAGTGAGCCGAATCAGCCAGTTGGTACCGGCCGAGCCCAGCACGCCCGAGGTGGAGGTGCAGGTCAGCGGAGCAAACGAGGCATACACCTTGATCGGCACTTTGCTTTCCAGCACCGAGCCCCACATTTTCATGGCGAACTCGTACACAAAGGTGGCTTGCGCACCCTTGGTGGTGCCCGGGTTGCCGCCGACCGGAGTGGCAGGAACGGTGCTATTCAGACCCACACCTGGACTATCGAGGTTGAGCAGTACGATGTCCGCCGCATTGGCGGAGCCGGCGGCCAACAGGGCCGTGGTGGCAAGTGCCAGTAGGGTCTTATTCATTGCCAGCCTCCGGAGTTTTCTGGGCCTTCGAGGACATGACATCGCCGTTTTCGAGGATCGTCAGGCTACCGTCGGCATTTTTCTGCACGGTCATTTCACTCAGGCTTTCAGCCGGTGGCTTGATCACGGAATAGCCGTTGTAGGTGGTTTCGGTGGCTAGCACTTCTTTCTTGGTGGTCGGCAGGCGGAACAGGCGTTGAGCACGTGACGACAGCTGCGCGCGGGTGCCGGCGCGCAGGCTATTGTTGTCGTTACCTTGCTGAGCGGCTTGTGTGTCCAGTGCGGCACTTTCTGCGTCGGTCAGCGGGCGCAGCTTGCCAGTAGTCTTGTCGATGCCGACCTTGACGGACGGGGCGGAAGCTGCGGCTTGTGGAGTGGGATCGCCAGCCAGCGCGGTGCCGGTCATTGCGAGCCCTGCCGCGAGGAGCAGAAGCTTGGTATTCATTTGGATTTGATGTCCTTGACGAGAGCATGGAGTCGAAAAGCGGACGATGTGGCCCGCAGCCGACGGATTCTGCGTTTGTCAGAATTCCCCCTGACCGGGCGAGTGTGCCCGTGCTTGAGCAAAAGCTCAAGCAAGCAAAACTGGACGGCAGTCACACCGCAAGATTGATGCAACGCAGCATTTTTCGGAATGCGTTCAGCCGTGGCTGCCGTCGATCTCGACCCGCAATTCTTGTCGGCACACATGGCCATGCAGCACGATGCGTGGCACCTCGGGTAGGTGTTGCGCCAGCAGGGCGTCGATGTGGGCCATCGCATCGGCATCGCGCACATACACCTTCAAGCGTGAACCTGCGCCCAGCCGGGGCGGCAGTGCCGGGCGCTGGCTGCGGGCGGTGTCGATCAGGCTGTGCAGGTTGCGCAGCACTTCGTCCAGTTGTGCATCCAATGCTTCACCGTGTTGCGAGGCATGGCCCACCACCGCCGCCGTGCCCGAGAGTAGCAATGGCATCTGGGCGCTGGCCGGCAGCAGCGCGCGGGCAAACCCGGGCGGCTGTGGGCCGTACTGGCGTGGGTAGCGCCAGGCTTGCACTTGTCGGGGGTTTTCCAGCGCGGTGCCAGCGTGCTGGCCCGCCAGCCAATACAACTGAAAACGACCGCTGGGCGCGGGGTGGCCAATCGCGGTGGCGGCCGGCAGGTCGCCGGGGGCCAGCGCGCGGCCGATTCCGCGCGCGCGGCCCACGCAGAAGCGCCGGTAGCGTTCGGCGTCCCCCGTGCCGAAGGTAATGGCATCCAGGTAATTCCAAATCCGGAGTGGATGCGGGTAGGCGCAGGTGGACAGCCAGTCATGCAGGCGGGCATAGGCCTGCGCGGCGGCGGTTTCAATATCGCCGGTGTCGGTCACTTCCAGCGCGCCAAATTGCAGGCCGCCGCCTTGCGCCCAGGCGATGTCGCCTGCCCGGCCATGCACGACCTCGGTGGCAACCTGCCAGCACTCCAACGCTGCGCAGCCGTGGCTGGGCAGGGCAACGTGCAGGTAGCGCGGGTCATCGTGACGTGGGGCTGCACGATCACCAAAGCCGAACACCGCCAAGGTGCCCGGGGTGGCGAGGGCGTCGGTCAGCGGCACATCGCGAAATTCGATATGCAAAGGGGTGGCCGGGGTAGCGGGGGCAAGTGGGAGTACGGGCATCAGGGGGCACATGATACCGCGCCGCCTTGCTACCCCCACTGCACTGCATGCCCCCCACCATCGGCACGGGCAGGCGATAGCGGCCCGCGTTAGCATCGCTAAGATTGGCGAATGCCGAGGGGCGAACCACGATGAGGATCGGGATGGATGCAAAACATATTTTGCTGGGGGCGGTGCTGATGAGTGGCGCGGCAATTGGCCATGCACAAGCACAGGCACCCTTGGCACAAGGGCCTGCAACACCGGTCACCGCTGCCGATTACGCACGCGCCGCCAGCATGCTGGCAGACCGCACCGGGCCATTGGTCGATCACGCCATCAGCGGTGCCAATTGGTTGAGCGACGGCACGCTGATTTACAACGAAAGCACGCAAGGCAAAACGCAGGCGTTGCGATTTGATCCCGGCAGTGGCAAGACCACGCCCGCGTTCAATACACAAGCCTTGGCCGATGCCATGAACTTGGCCGCCGGAGGCAAGGGGATGCCGGCACGCGCCGACAAATTGCCACCGCTGAAAATCACCCGCAATGCCGATGGTTCGCTGAAACTCAGCAGCCTGTTTGGTGGCGGTGATTTCCGCTGCGATAAAGCCGGCTGCAGCGCGATCAGCAAGGCGAAATCTGGCGACGAGCCGGGTGCGGCCGCGCCCGATGGCAGCCGCGAGGCCTTCATCCGTGGTGGTAATTTGTGGCTGCGCGATGTGGCCAGCGGCAAAGAAACCCAACTCACCACCGATGCCCAGCCCGACTACGGCTATGCCACCAGCAATGCCGGTTGGCAGCATTCGGATGACGCCGTGTTGGTGTGGTCGCCGGACGGCAACAAGATTGCCACCTTCCAGCAAGACCAGCGCAAGACCAGCAGCATGACCTTGGTCGGCACCAATGTGGGTGCGCCGAAGGTGGAGCAGTGGAAATACCCGTTCGTGGGCGACAAGGACGTGACCATGATCGAGCGCGTCATCATCGATGTGTCCGGTGCTGCACCCAAGGTCATCCGTCTGCAAATGCCGGCCGATCAGCACCGCTCCACCTGCGCCGATGACGTGGTGTGTGATGGCGGTTGGGACGATGTGCAGTGGGCCAAGGATGGCAAGACGCTGGCCTTCATCAGCACCGATCGTGGCCATAAATCCGCCACCTTGCGGGTGGCCGATGCTGCCAGCGGCAAGGTACGCGACGTGTATACCGAAACCGTGGCCACCCAGTACCAGAGCGCGCCGGCCTTGGGCAATGTGGCATGGCGGTACTTGCCCGAGAGCAACGAGTTTTTGTGGTTCTCGCAAAAAAGCAATTGGGGCCATCTGTACTTGCATGACTTGAGCACGGGCAAAGAAAAGCGCCAGCTCACCAGCGGTGATTGGAATGCCACCAAAATCGGCTATCTGGATCAAGCCTCACGCACGCTGTGGTTCAGTGGCGTGGGTCGCGAGCCGGGTGACCCGTACTTCGTGCATTACTACAAGGTCGGATTGGATGCCGGTGCAGTGCAGTTGCTGACGCCTGAGGATGCCAATCACAGCATCACGCCTTCGGAAGATGGCAAGTATTTTGTCGATGTGTATTCGAAGATCGACACGGCGCCGATAGCCGTTGTGCGCGATGGCAATGGCAAGCAAGTGAAAGAATTGGCGCATGCCGATCTCACTCGTTTGAAAGCCGCCGGCTGGGTGGCACCGGAATCGTTCACGGTAAAAGCTCGCGACGGCAAAACCGACATCTATGGGCAACTGTTCAAGCCCTCGCATTTCGATGCCAAAAAGAAGTATCCGATCATCACCTACATCTATCCAGGTCCGCAGGTGGGTTCGATTCGTTCGCGCAGCTTCGTGCCGGCCCACGGTGACCACCAGGCATTGGCCGAGCTGGGCTTCATCGTGATTGCGGTGGATGGCATGGGCACGCCCCTGCGCAGCAAGGCGTTCCAGGATGCCTATTACGGCAACATGATCGACAACACCCTGCCCGACCAAGTGGCCGCGCTGAAGCAATTGGGCGAGCGTTACCCGTGGGTGGACACCAGTCGCGCTGGCATCTGGGGGCATTCCGGTGGCGGCAATGCCACCGCGACGGCGATGTTCACCTATCCCGATGTGTACAAAGTGGGGATTGCCGAATCGGGTAATCACGACAATCTGAGTTATGAAGACGATTGGGGTGAGCGCTACCACGGTTTGCTGGAAGACAAAGGCGACGGCAAGACCAATTACAGCGGGCAAGACAACGCCTCGATCGCGAAAAACCTGAAAGGCAAATTGTTCCTGCTGCACGGCCTGATGGATGACAACGTGCCGCCGCAAACCACGCTATTGGTGGTGGATGCATTGATCAAGGCCAACAAGGATTTCGACCTGTTGCTGTTGCCCAAGGCGCGTCACGGCTACGGTGCGGATAGCTATTACGTGATGCGTCGGCGCTGGGATTATTTCGTGAAAAATCTGCTGGGCGCAGAGCCGCCAAAGGAATTTGAGCTCAAGCCGCAGTACTGACCGCGGTACCCCTTGAGACGACAACGGCAGCGCAGGCTGCCGTTGTTGTGAGCGCAGGCAGGGCGATACCACTCAATGCCCGTTTTGTGCCGCCAGCTGGTCGAGGTCAATCCCTTGTTTGTGCAGCAAACTGGATGCGCGCAGTGCATAGAACGCCAGATAAGCAAAGCAGACCACACCCACCCAGAAGCTCATGTGCACGCCCACCACATCGGCCAGTGCGCCTTGTGCCCAGCTCACCAGGCCGCCGCCCATGATCATCATGATCAGCAGGCTGCTGCCCTGATTGGTATTGCGGCCCAGGCCAGTAATCGCCAATGCAAAAATGCACGGCCACATCGTGCTGCAAAACAGGCCCACACTGATAAAGGCAATGGTGCTGGTCATGCCGCTGCTGAACATCCCGATCAGCAGCGCCACAATGCCGCACACGGCGAAATACAGCAGCATCCGCGCCGGGTTGCCATGGCTCAGCCAGGTGGCGGCAATCATCACCACGATCACGCCGGCATAGCCGTAGAACTGCGACACATCATGCTGGGCGATGGCATTGACCGCCAGATACACGCCAAACGCAAGAAACGGCAGCAGCAACAGCAACATCGATTTGGTGCTGCGGCCAACGTCAAATGCCCCCGCTGCGCCAGTCCAGCGGCCAATCATCAAGCTGGCCCAGTACAACGAAACATACGGCGCCAAGTGCTGGGTTTCGATACCCAGGCCTTCATGCAAATACGCCGGTAAATTACTGACCGTGGACACTTCCACGCCCACATACACAAAGATTGCCAGCATCCCCAATACCAGCTGTGGATAGGCAAATGCGGAGGACTTGTGCACCAGCTTGCCGGTATCTTGCGCCTCGTCGCTGGCCAGTGTGTCCAGATCAATCTGGTTTGGCACGGAGGAAAACTTGATAAACAACGCCACCAACACAAAGGCGGCGCCCAGCACGAGGTAGGGCAGTTTCACGCTTTCGATGCTGGCCTCGGTATTGCCGGAGGTCACGCTGCCAAAAATCGCCAGACTGACCAGCAGCGGGCCAATCGTGGTACCAAAATTATTGACCCCGCCCGCCATGGTCAACCGCTGTGCACCGGTGGCCGGGTTGCCCATCACGATGGCCAGGGGATTGGCCGCGATCTGTTGCAGCGCAAATCCAAGCCCGACGATAAACAAGCCCGACAGCATCAGCGGGAATGAACTGTTATTGGCTGCCGGATAAAACAGCAAGGTGCCCAACGCCGAGATCAATAGCCCCACGCAAATGCCGTTCTTGTAACCGATCTTGTTCAGCAGGTCCTGCCCAACCCATTTGGAAATGCCGAAATAAATCAACGAGCCCACGGTATAGGCGACGTAAAACGCCACGGCCACCAGCTGGCTTTGCGACTGACTGAGGTTGAACGCTTTTTTGAAGACAGGGATCAGGATGTCATTGCTGGCGGCAACAAAGCCCCAGAAAAAGAACACGGTGATCAGGACGCCGAACTGCGCCCATCGGGTTGGTTGATGACTCATGGTGCCCCGCTGCGATTTGAGTGCCTGTGGCCGGGGATCCATCGGGCCGGTAGGCGTTTCCCCAGCGGCAGTACACCAGTGCCTATCCGGCATGTACAGCGTTGCGGCATTGCAAACGATTGCGAAGGTGGGTTGACGTCACCCCTGCTTGCACGTTGCAATGCAGCATCCTCGATCCGAACGGTTGCCGATGTTGCCTGAATCCACTTCCCGCCTGTCGCCGATGTCCGCGCTGATATTTTCCTCGCGCTGGCTGCAGTTGCCGCTGTATCTGGGCTTGATCGTGGCCCAAGGCGTGTATGTGTTCCTGTTCGTCAAGGAACTCTGGCACCTGATCCACGATGCCGCCAGCCTGAACGAGCAGGGCATCATGCTGATCGTGCTGGGCCTGATCGACGTGGTGATGATCTCCAACCTGCTGGTGATGGTGATCGTCGGTGGCTACGAAACCTTCGTCTCAAGGCTCAATCTGGAAGGCCATCCCGACCAGCCGGAATGGCTGTCACACGTCAATGCCAGCGTGTTGAAGGTCAAATTGGCGATGGCGATCATCGGCATTTCCTCGATCCACCTGCTCAAGTCCTTCATCGAAGCCGGCCAATTGGGTTTGCCGCTGTGCACCGTTGACCTGCTGGCGGCCAAAGCGCTCTGTACCAAAGCCACCGCACAGGGTGTGATGTGGCAGACCATCATCCATATCGTATTCATCCTGTCGGCCATCGGCATCGCATGGACCGACAAGTTGATGACCGGCAACGCCAGCAAGCGCGAACACGCGGGCCATTGAGGCCGCCCATCCCGGTAAAATCCGGCGGATGGATGTTTCCCACTTGCTTGATGGGCTGAACCCGGCCCAACGCGAAGCCGTTTCTGCCGCACCCGGCCACTATTTGGTGTTGGCCGGGGCCGGTTCCGGCAAAACCCGTGTGTTGACCCATCGCATCGCATGGCTGCATGAGGTGTTCGGGGTGCCGCTGCACGGCATCCTGGCGGTCACCTTCACCAACAAGGCCGCCGGCGAGATGCGCGGACGCATTGCCGCGCAACTGGGTGGCGAGCCGCGCGGCGCGTGGATCGGCACCTTCCACGGCCTGGCCCATCGCCTGCTGCGCCTGCACTGGCAGGAGGCGAAGTTGCCGGAAGGGTTTCAGGTGTTGGACAGCGACGACCAGCTGCGGCTGGTCAAGCGCGTGGTGCAGCAATTGGAATTGGACGATGGCCAATTTCCGCCGCGCCAGCTGACCTGGTGGATCAACGCGCAAAAGGACGAAGGTCGCCGCCCGCAGCATATCCAGCCCACCCCGCATGACCCATGGGGGGATGTGCAGTTGCGTGTGTACACCGCCTATGAAGAGCGCTGCCAGCGCGCAGGCTTGGTGGACTTTGCCGAACTGCTGCTGCGTGCGCATGAATTGCTGCGCGATACCCCGGCGTTGCTGGCGCATTACCGGCATCGTTTCGGGCAGATTCTGGTGGACGAGTTTCAAGACACCAATGCCATCCAGTACGGATTTATCCGGTTGTTGGCAGGCAGCTCCGGGCACGTCTTTGTGGTGGGTGATGACGACCAGGCCATCTATGGTTGGCGCGGTGCGAAGGTGGAGAACGTGCAGCGGTTCTTGGGTGATTTTCCAGGTGCGCACACCATTCGCCTTGAACAAAATTACCGTTCCACCAGCACCATCCTGGATGCCGCCAATGCGGTGATCGCGCATAACAGCGACCGGCTGGGCAAGAAGCTGTGGACCGATGCCGGCGAAGGTGAGCGCATCGACCTGTATGCGGCCTACACCGAGATGGACGAGGCCGCTTATGTGGTCGATCGCATCCACCAATGGGTGCGCGAGGGTGGCAGCCGTAGCGATGCGGCGATCTTGTATCGCAGCAACGCGCAGTCGCGTGCCTTTGAAGAAGAATTGTTGAAGCGGCAAATGCCGTATCGCGTGTATGGCGGCATGCGCTTTTTCGAGCGCGCCGAAATCAAGGACGCACTGGCGTATCTGCGTTTGCAGGCCAACCGCGATGACGACGCGGCATTCGAGCGCGCCGTGAACACGCCACCACGCGGCATTGGCGAGCGCACTCTGGATGAAGTGCGCCGCACCGCGCGAGAGTATGGGCAATCGCTATGGCAGGCCGCGCAACGCCTGTGCCGGATGTCCACCCTCAGCGCCCGCGCACGCAATGCGCTGGCCGCGTTCGCGCAGTTGATCGACGGGCTGGGGCAGGCAACCACCGAACTGCCGCTGGCAGAAAAAATCGACCATGCACTGTTGCGTTCCGGTCTGCGTGCGCATTACGAAAAAGAATCGCAAGGACAGTTGGATTCACGCACCGACAACCTCGACGAACTGATCAGTGTGGCCAGCCGGTTTATCCGCAGTGATGAAGACGATGCGGCCGCCATGCCGGAGCTGGTCGCCTTCCTCAGCTATGCCGCACTGGAGGCCGGCGAAGGCCAAGCGCAGGCCGACGAAGACAGCGTGCAGCTGATGACCCTGCATAGCGCCAAGGGCTTGGAGTTCCCGCTGGTGTTTCTGGTCGGGTTGGAAGACGGTTTGTTTCCGAATGCACGCAGCAAGGAAGAACCCGGCCGCATGGCCGAAGAGCGCCGGCTGGCCTATGTCGGCATCACCCGTGCCCGCCAGCAATTGGTGTTGTGTCACGCCGAATCACGGCGCATCTACGGCAGCGATGTGCTCAACGCACCCTCGTGCTTCCTGCGCGAAATTCCGCAAGCGCTGCTGCGCGAGATACGTCCAAAACCCAAGCCGCAGCCGTTTGCCCGTGGCGCAGCGCAGATCCCTGCACGCAACTATGGTCACGCCGCACTGGACGCGCCGCCCATCCGGTTGGGCGCGAACGTGCGTCACCCCAAGTTCGGCACCGGCTTCGTGACCGACGTCGAAGGCAACGGCGCGCATGCCCGCGTGCAAGTCAATTTCGAGGATGTGGGCAGCAAATGGCTGGTGCTGGCCTATGCGAATTTGAGTCCGGCGTGATGCATGCATTGCCATCACGCAACACTGCAATTGGCGGGAACATGATCGAATTTTGCGTGACGGAATGGGCCGCATGGGCGCCCGGTGTGGAGACGCGGGAGGCATGGCAGGCGTGGGCGTTGGCGCCGGCCATGCCGGTGGGTGACGGGATGCCGGCCTTGCCGGAGGTGCCGGCCATTCAGCGTCGCCGCATTGACCGGCTGGGGCGGATGGCCGTGCAGGTGGCGTATTGGTGCGCGCAGGCGGAGGGCACCGGTGTGCCGTTGGTGTTTGCCTCGCGGCACGGTGATGTGCGGCGCTCATTGGAGTTGTTGCAACAGCAGGCGCGTGGCGAGCCAATGTCGCCTACCCAGTTTGGACTGTCGGTGCATAACGCGATTGCGGCGTTGTACTCCATCGTGCGTGGCCAGCACGGCAACTATTTGGCATTGGCGGCGGGCAAAGCCACCGCAGCGACGGCCATGATCGAAGCGGCAGGTTTGCTCGCCGATGGTGCGCCGGAGGTGTTGGTAGTGGTGTATGACGCTTGCTTGCCCGAAGCCTATGCGGCCTTTGTGGATGAGGTGCAGGCTGACCATGCGTGGTGCTGGCGCGTGCGTGCAGATGGTGAAGGGCAGCGGTTGTCGTTGGATTGGCAGATGGCTGAGGACGATGCCGCGATAACGCCAGCGCTGCCGGCGAGTTTGGAGGTGCTGCGCTTTGTATTGGCCGGCGACGCTGCATGTACGCAACTGGCCGATGGTCTGCGCTGGCACTGGCTACGACATGACTGAGGTGGGTTTGCCCACCGCGTTGCGATCCAGCCGGCTTAATCACGGCTGGCGCATCGTGGCGACAGGTTTAAGCTTTTTCGCGTTTGGAATCGGCGGTGTGCTGCTGTCGACGCTGGCGTTTCCCATGCTGGCGCTGCTGGTGCGCAACCCTGCGCGCCGACAAACCTTGGCACGGCGGTTGGTGCAGCGTAGCTTTGCCTTGCATATCGAGCTGATGCGTGTGTTGGGGGTGCTGACCTACGAGATTCGTGGCCGCGAGTGCTTGCGGCGGGACGGCTTGTTGATTCTGGCCAATCATCCCACCCTAATCGACGTGGTGTTTCTGATTGCGCTGCTGCCCAATGCCGATTGTGTGGTCAAATCTTCATTGGCACGCAACCCCTTCACGCGTGGCCCGGTGCGGGCTGCGGGCTATGTCTGCAATGACGATGGCGCAGGGTTGATCGATGATTGCATCGCCGCGGTACACCGTGGCGGCAATCTGGTAATGTTTCCGGAAGGGACACGCAGCCGCCGCGATGCGCCATTGCGACTGCAGCGCGGCGCCGCCAATATCGCGGTGCGTGGCGGTTTGAACATCACACCCGTGCGCCTGAGTTGCCGCCCGATGACGCTGGGAAAAGGCGAGAAATGGTATCGTGTCCCGGCGTACCCCTTCCATGTCGTAGTAGACATTCAGCCAGACATTGAGATCGCATCGCTGCTGGGCGGGGCAACCAGTGAAGCGATGGCTGCGCGTCAACTGACGGACTATTTGACCCATTATTTCGCGGCGGGAGAGCCTGCGTGCAATCACTCGAACTTGAGATCAAACAACTAATCATTTCCGCATTGGCATTGGAAGATTTGACGCCCGATGCCATTGATGCCACCGCACCGTTGTTTGGCGAAGGCTTGGGCCTGGACTCGATCGACGCGTTGGAATTGGGATTGGCTCTGCAGAAACGCTATGGCGTGACACTGTCGGCCGACTCGCAGGAAACCCGTCAGCATTTTTCCAGCGTCAATGCACTGGCTCATCTCGTTGCCGGACAACGGGTGTAAACCAATGACGGCCATCATGACCAGGGACGAGCTGTTCACCCGCATCAGTAGCATCTTGCAGGACACGTTCGAAATCGACCCCGCACGGATCACGCCTGCGGCCAATCTGTACACCGATCTGGATATCGACAGTATCGATGCGGTGGATCTGATCGTGCAACTCAAGCCGCTATTGGGTGGCAAGTTGCAGCCGGATGCGTTCAAAGCGGTACGCACGGTGCAGGACGTGGTTGACGTGCTGCATGGACTGCTCCGCGGCGCTGCCTGAGTTGTCGGCGGCACATTGCCGTGGCGTATACCGTGAAACACGCACGACTACTGTTATTTGCGCTGCTCTCGCTGGCCTATCCACTGGCGGTGTATCTGCTGCTGGGCCGGTTCGAGCCACGTTGGTTGGCACTGCTGCTGTGCGCGCTGGCCTTGCTGCGTGCATTCACCACGCGCGAGCCAATGTGGTTGTGGGCGGCAGCGGCAACGGGTCTATTGGCCGGCTGGACCAGTTGGACCAATAGCGCATTGCCGTTGAAGTTGTATCCGGTCGTGATCAATGGCGTGTTGTTGCTGGTGTTCAGTCTCAGCTTGCGGTTCGGCCCGCCCGTGATCGAGCGCTTGGCGCGCCTGCGCGAACCCGATTTGCCACCGCACGCGGTGGTGTATGTGCGCCGTGTCACCCAGGTCTGGTGCGGATTCTTTTTACTCAACGGCAGCGTGGCGCTGGCCACCGCGTTGTGGGCCAGCGAGCGGGTGTGGGCACTGTATAACGGCCTGATTGCTTATCTGTTGATCGGTACCTTGTTTGCCGTGGAATGGCTGGTGCGGCAGCGGGTGAAGGCGCGCGCGCATGGCTGAGTGGATCGCGCTGAATGCAGTGGCCTGTCAGCCGCGCAGCGGACGCGTGGTGGCGCGCTGGTGCAATGCGCAGCACGCACAAGACGTACTGGATCACGCCGCGTTCCGAGCGCAAGTGGCGGCATGGCGCGCGGCATTTTCTGCGCACGCGGGGGCACGCTATGCATTGTATTTCGATGACGCCGTGCCCTTTGCGGCAGCACTGTTCGGCGCGTGGCATGCCGGCAAGACTGTATTGCTGTGTGCTGATGTGTTGCCACAAACACTGGTGCGGTTGGCTGCCGAGGTGGATGGCTGGGCGGGCGACGTGCCTGCCACGTGTGTGCGCATCGCGCCGCAGTGGCATCTGTCCGAGGATGGTGACGTGTGGCCTGTCCTGGATGAACACACAACACGGCTGCAAGTACTGACCTCCGGCTCTACCGGTGCGCCGGAGGTGATCGACAAGACACTGGCGCAACTGGCGCGCGAAGTGGAAGCGCAAGAGCGCGTGTTTGGTGCCCGCTTGGGCGATGCACAGGTGCATGGCACAGTGTCACACCAGCACATCTACGGCTTGTTGTTCCGCGTGCTGTGGCCATTGGCGGCCGGGCGCGCGCTGCTGCCACGGGTGTTTTTTCTTGAAGATTTGAATGCCGCGATGGATGCGCCCGCAGTGTTGGTGAGCAGTCCTGCGCATCTCAAACGGATTCCCGCCAGCATGGATTGGCATGCCATACGTTGTCAGTTGCGCGCAGTGTTCAGCTCCGGTGGCGCATTGCCGGTAGAGGCCGCTGCCGATGTACACGAACAATTCGGGCAAGCGGTTATCGAAATATTTGGCAGCAGTGAAACCGGCGGCATCGCGTGGCGACAACACGCGGCTGCGGCCACTGCGTGGACACCGTTGCCGGGTGTGCAATGGCGCATGCGGGATGCACAATTGGAAGTGACTTCGCCACATCTTCCCAATGCCGATTGGTGGCGCACACAAGACTGTGTGGAGTCCGATGCAGGGGGCGGGTTTCGCTTGCTGGGCCGCGCCGATCGCATCGTCAAAGTGGAAGAACGGCGCGTGTCATTGACCGCGCTGGAGCGCCAGTTGCTGGCGTTGACCGACGTCGCCGAGGCGCGCGTGATCTTGCTGGATGGCGCGCGTGCGCAGCTGGCGGCGGTGATCTGCCTGACCAGCACAGGTGCAGCCTGCTTGCAGGCACATGGCGCACGCGCCCTTGCGCAGCGCTTGAGCCTCGCATTGGCGCAAGTGCAGGAGGCCGTCACCCGGCCGCGGCGTTGGCGCTTTGTCGAGGCCATGCCGATGAACGTACAAGGCAAGACCACCGATGCAGCATTGGCCGCGTTGTTCCGTCCGGAGCGCCCACAGCCCATCTGGCAGTTGCGTACCGCCACGCAGGCGCAGCTGACGCTTGTGCTGGATCCGGCCCTGCTCGTGTTCGATGGTCACTTTCCGCAGTTTCCTATCCTGCCCGGCGTGGCACAGTTGGACTGGGCAGTGCGCTTGGGGCGCGAGGCGTTTGCGATCAACACCGCATTTTCACGGATGGAGGCGCTGAAGTTCCAGCAGGTGGCGCGCCCAGGGTTGCAACTGCAATTGCATTTGGAATGGCGGCCAGACAAAACCACGCTGCAGTTTCGCTATGTCTCTGCACTTGGCGCCCATGCCAGCGGCCGTGTAGTGTTCGCCGAGGCCGCGCCATGAACAATGCAGCGAGCCATGCGGTGTTCAAGCCGTTGGTAGTGATCCCGGTCTATAACCACGAACAGGCGATCGGCGCGATGGTGGATGGCGTGCGCATGCACGCGCTGGAGTGCTTGCTGGTGGATGACGGTTCGCGCGCGTCTTGCGCGGCCGTGTTGGACGCCCTGGCGCAACGTGAAGGCGTACACCTGCTGCGGCTGCCACACAACCAAGGCAAAGGTGGTGCGATGCTGGCCGGCTTTCGCAACGCCGCACAACGCGGGGCCACGCATGTCTTGCAAATCGATGCCGATGGTCAGCACACCTGCGCCGATATTCCGCGTTTTATCGCCGCAGCGCAGGCCACGCCAGACGCCATCATCAATGGCACACCGGTGTACGACGCAAGCGTTCCCAAGGGCCGTTTGTATGGCCGTTACCTCACCCATGTCTGGGTGTGGATCAATACGTTGTCATTGCAAATCCACGACGCGATGTGCGGGTTTCGGGTGTATCCACTAGCACCGGTGTTATCACTCATCAATGAGGAAACACTAGGCTTACGTATGGATTTCGATCCTGAAATCCTGGTGCGCCTGCATTGGCGTGGCGTGCAAATTCAAAGCGTGGAAACCCACGTGCGCTACCCCACCGATGGCGTCTCGCATTTTGATGTGTGGCGCGACAATGTGCGGATCAGCCGCATGCACGCGCGGCTGTTTTTCGGCATGTTGCGGCGGCTGCCGCACCTGTTGTGGCGCAAGTTGCGATGAGTACGGCCACGCCAACCCATTGGGCGGAGCTCGGTGAAACCACCTTCGTTGCCGGCATTCGGTTTTTATGCGCGATCGAACATTGGCTGGGGCGCTGGCCGTTTCGACTGTGCCTGGCACCCGTGGTCGTGGCGCATTGGCTGGGCAACCGGACTGCGCGCCACGCCTCGCGCGACTATCTGGCGCGAATGCAGGCCACGCACGCGGTGTTTGCGCACACGCCGGGGCACTGGTTGAGCCTGCGGCATTTTTTCAGCTTTGCCGAAACCATGCTGGATAAATTATTGGCCAGCCATGACCGCTACCCGGCCACCCGCGTGCAGGTGGAACGTGAGGTCATGTTGCAGCAGATGGCGCGTGGCGAGGGTGGGGTCATCATCACCGCACACATCGGGTGCCTGGAGTTGTGCCAAGCCTTGGCCAAACACGTGCCGGGGTTTCGATTGACGGCATTGGTGCACACCGCACATGCCGAGGACTTCAATCGCCTGTTGAAAAAGCTCAACCCGGATGCGCAGGTTCGCTTGCAGCAAGTCACCACACTCGATGCTGCAACGGCCTATCAATTGGGCCAACGTGTTGCCGCCGGCGAATTTGTGGCGATTGCCGGTGACCGTGTGCCGGTGCACGGTGGGCGGAGTGTGTTTGCGCCATTTTTGGGCCGGCCTGCCGCCTTCCCGATTGGCCCGTATGTGCTGGCCGCAGCACTGGGCTGCCCGTTGTTTACGTTGGCTTGCACCCACGCAGGACGCGGCTACCGGATATGTTTTGCACGACTGTGCGAACGCGTGCTGCTACCGCGCGCGCAGCGCGAGGCGGCCTTGATCGCACACGCCACCCGCTACGCTGACTGGCTGCAAGCGCAGTTGCGCAACGCACCGTTGGACTGGTTCAATTTTTTCCCATTTTGGGATCAGGTACCCGATGACCGCTTCCACCGATGACCTTCCTGCACTGACCTTGGGTGCTGCGCCTTTGACGATCGAAGACGTGGTCGCGCTTGCGCGTGGCCAACGGGCGGCGGTGCTGTCACCCGACCCCGCTTTTCGTGCCCGTATCAGCGCTGGTGCCGATTTTCTGGACCGTCTATTACGCGAAGACGGCGTGGTGTACGGCGTCACCACCGGCTACGGCGACTCCTGCACGGTGGTCATCCCACCCGAGTTGCTGCATGAGCTGCCGCACCATCTGTACACCTACCACGGCTGTGGGCTGGGGCGGTTTTTGGATGCACAGGAAACCCGCGCGGTGCTGGCCGCACGTTTGGCCTCGTTGTGCGTGGGTATGTCCGGGGTCAGCCTGCCCTTGTTGGAAGGCTTGGTGGGTTTGTTGCAACACGACATCCTGCCGTTGATCCCGGCCGAAGGCTCGGTGGGGGCCAGCGGCGATCTCACCCCGCTGTCGTATGTGGCCGCCGTGCTGTGCGGCGAGCGCGAAGTGATGCACCACGGGCAGCGCAAGCCGGCGGCCGAGGCGCTGGCAGCGGCCGGCATCACGCCGCTGCGGCTGCGCCCGAAAGAAGGCTTGGCGATCATGAACGGCACCGCGGTGATGACCGCACTGGCCTGCCTTGCATTTGCGCGCGCCGATTATCTGTGCCGCCTTGCAACCCGTCTGACCGCTTTCAATGTGATCGCCAGCGCCGGCAATGCACACCATTTTGACGCCACTCTGTTTGCCGCCAAGCCGCATCCGGGGCAGACCCGGGTGGCGGCGCGCCTGCGCGACGACCTGCATAACGCGCGTCCATCGCGCAACGAGCAACGCCTGCAAGATCGCTACTCGCTGCGCTGCGCACCGCATGTGATCGGGGTGCTGGAAGATGCACTGCCCTTTTTGCGCCAGCTGATCGAAACCGAGCTCAATAGCGCCAACGACAACCCCTTAGTGGATGCCGAGAACGGCCAGATTTTGCACGGCGGCCATTTTTACGGCGGCCATATCGCCTTGGCGATGGACACCCTGAAAAACGCGGTGGCCAATCTGGCCGACCTGCTGGACCGGCAACTGGCTTTGCTGGTGGACACCCGTTTCAATCACGGCCTGCCATCAAATCTGTCGGCCGCCAGTGGCCCGCGCGCGGCGATCAATCATGGTTTGAAAGCGCTACAAATCAGCGTGTCAGCGTGGACTGCCGAGGCACTCAAACAGACCATGCCGGCCTCAGTATTTTCGCGCTCCACCGAATGCCACAACCAAGACAAAGTCAGCATGGGCACGATTGCCGCGCGCGACTGCTTGCGGGTGTTAGAGCTGACCGAACAAGTGGTGGCGGCGATGTTGATCGCGGCCCGTCAAGGTGTGACCTTGCGCCAGCAGATTGCACCCGACACGGTGGTGCAAGGCGCACCGCTGGCGATGTTAGAGGACTTGTGCGCGCGCATTCCGCTGGTGCAAGAAGACCGTGCGCTGGATGCGGATCTGTTGCGCCTGCTCGATGACATCCGCGCGCAGCGCTGGAGTGTGTATGGCCACTGATGCCGAAAAATCTGCGGCCGAGCGCTTACAGATCGTCATCGATCTGGAGCCGGCCTTCCACGACTGCGACCCCATGCGGGTGGTGTGGCATGGGCACTACTTCAAATATTTTGAAATCGCGCGTTGCACCTTGCTGCGCCGCTTCGACTACGACTACCCGCAGATGCAGGCGTCGGGTTATTTGTTCCCGATCGTGGACACGCGGGTGAAGTACCTGCGCTCACTGCATTTTGCACAGCCGCTGCGCGTGCATGCGCAAATTAGTGAATGGGAAAACCGCTTGAAAATCGACTACGAAATCCGCGACGCCAGCAGCAATGAATTATTGACCCGCGCGCACACCATTCAAGCGGCGGTGGCGGTGGATTCCGGCGAGATGCTGTACCTGTGTCCGCCGGTATTGTGGCAACGCTTGGGAGTGACCCCCGCATGAATATGTTGATGCTCAGCGTGCGCGTTGGTGGCGCACTGGGCCTGCTGTTGAGTGGTGCACTGGCCTTTGCGCAGTCGCCGGTCAAACCCTTGGCAAAACCGGCCATCGCCGCGCCGGTCACCAGCGTGCGGCAAGGCGATGCACTGACGCAGTTGCAACAGCGCATCGCACAGGTGCCGCTGCTGCGGGGCGAGTTTGTGCAGGAAAAACAACTGCAAGGCTTCAAACATCCGCTGAAATCAGAAGGCCGCCTGTTGGTGGCGCGCACACACGGGGTGATCTGGACCACGCTGAAGCCGTTTCCTTCCGAATTGGTACTGACCCGTGACCGTATTTTGTCGCGGCAAGCCGATGGCCGTTCGCGGGTCGAGGTGGATGCGCGCACGCAACCGGCATTGCGCTCGGTCAATGCGATGTTGTTTGCATTGATGAGCGGCGATGTGCAGGCACTGACCGCACGTTTTGATGCGCGCCCCAGTTTGCGTGCGGACAACGGCTGGACGTTGTTGCTCACGCCCAAACCCGGCGCGTTGGCGCAGGCATTTGCTCAAATTACCCTGGAAGGGGATCGCTATGTGCGCAGCGTGCTGATCGAAGAGCGCAATGGTGACCGCACGCGCTTGCAATTCACTGCACTGGCCGAATCCCCCGCGCAGTTGAGTGCCGATGAGGCGCGCCGTTTTGACTAAGCATGCAAGCACCCGTGGTTGGCGCTGGCTGGCGTGGTTATGGCTGGCCGTGGTGTTGGCACTAGGCGTGCATCAACTGCGGTTTTGGAGCGAGTCGCGCTTGGAAAGCGACATTATGGCGCTACTGCCGCAAGACGCACATGACCCGGTACTGGCCGAGGCCACACGCAAGATCGCCGATGCTGGCGCGCGGCAGATGGTGGTGCTGCTGGGCGCACGGGACGCCAGCAAAGCGCAAGCCGCCGCACAGGCTTATCGCGCCCGCTTGCAACAGGCCGAGCAGCAGCAGGCATTGCCGTTTGCAGAAGACCAGACGATGCGCGGCTGGTTTGCCGAAGCACGCACATTTTATCTGCCGTGGCGCGACCGATTATTGACGGGCGAGCAGCGTGAGCGCCTGCAACAGCAATCTGCTGACAGCTTGGCCAATGATGCGTTGTCTGCCCTGTACGGCCCGATGGGTGCGCCACGCCTGACCGACTGGCGTGCAGATCCACTCAATCTGTGGGCCGGCTGGTGGCAGGCGCGCGCAGCGGGCGCAGGCCTGCGGTTTGATGCCGATGGTTTGCTGCACGCCGATGACCGGGTGTGGGCGGTGCTGCAACTACAAACCCGTGGCTCGGCGTTTCGTTTGGATGGGCAGCGGGTCATCGATGATGCCTTGGACGCCGCTGCCAATGCGGCCCGCCACGCAGTGCCCGACGTGCGTGAATTGCGTGCAGGCGTCCCCTTGCACGCCGAAGCCGCTGCGGTGCAGGCTAGCTACGAAGTCAATGTGATTGGCTGGGGCTCGTTGGCGGCGGTGTTGTTGCTGGTGTGGTGGGCATTTCGATCACTACGTCCGATTTTGCTGGTGGCCTTGTCATTGCTGATTGGTGTGGCGGCTGCGCTATCGGTCACCGCAATGGTGTTTGGCAAAGTGCATTTGCTCACGATGGTGTTTGGTGCCAGTTTGGTGGGCGTGGCCGAGGACTACGGCATTCATTGGTTCGCCTCGCGACAGGGGCATCCGCAGCAAGAACGCTTCACGTTGTTGCGTGCGCTGCTGCCGGGCATGTCACTGGCATGGCTAACCAGTGCCCTCGCCTACCTTGCATTGGGGCTGGCTCCGTTCCCGGGGCTGCGGCAAATGGCGGTGTTCTCGGTGGTGGGTCTGGCGGGCGCGTTTCTCACCGTGATTTGCTGGTTTCCGTGGCTGGAGCGCGGCGCACCACCGGCAACCTCGCTGTCACGTGCGATGCATGGTTGGTTGCAACGCTGGCCACGGGTGCGCACCAACAAAACATGGGCGGCACTGGCAGCAGTAACGGCCGTGGTCATCGTCAGTGGTCTGTGGCAAGTACGGGCCCAGGATGATTTGCGCAGCTTGCAGGCATCTCCCAAAGCCTTGATCGCGCAGCAAATCGAAGTGGGCCGTTTGCTGGGTTTGCCCAGCCCGGCGCAGTTCTACTTGGTGCGCGCGCCCGACCCAGACACCTTGCTGCAACGCGAACAGGCACTGACCGCACGGCTGGCAGTCTTGACGACGCAGGGCAAGATCAAGGGCTATCGCGCCATCAGTGATTGGTTGCCGTCACCGCAGCAACAAGCGGCCGATGCGGCACGCACCGCGCATGTCGAAACAGCGGTGCTTGCGCGCCTATCTGTCGCTACTGGTGAGCAGCTGCAACGCCCAGCATTTTCAACACAGCCGCTGCGGTTGCAGGCGTGGTTGGCCGCGCCGGCATCGCGCCCGTTGCGACAGTTATGGCTAGGCAAGCTGGGGAATGGCGTGGGCAGCGTGGTGTTGGTGGATGTGGCGGGCAATTACGCCATCTTGGACACGCTGCATCACACGGCTGAAGGGCTGGCAGGTGTGCGCTGGGTCAACCGCACCGCTGAATTTTCCGCATTGCTTGGCCACTATCGACAGATGATGTTGTGGCTACTGCTGGCCGGTACACTCTTGGTGATACTGGCGTTGTGGTGGCGTTATCGTGGTGATGCGTGGCGCACCTTATTGCCCACCTTATTGGCAGGTGGCTTGTGCGTGGCCATGCTGGGCTGGCTGGGGATGCCCTTGCAGTTGTTCAATGTGCTGGCGCTGTTACTGCTGCTGGGCATGGGTGTGGATTACGGCATCTTCCTGCTGGAGCATCGTGGCGATGCGTCGGCATGGCTGGCGGTGTGTGTCGGCGCGGCCAGCAC